>DIXO01000060.1 GCA_002428735.1 Syntrophaceae bacterium UBA6078
AACCACCTCCTTACAGCGGCTATTGTAAACCGGACAGATTGCGTGCTACAAACCCCGACATATTACGTGCTCCTGACACCTTCCACTGAAATTCCTTGACAATTACCATAGGCAGAGTATTATCCTATCGTTACATTACGTTACAATCTGATCCGTTTTTTCGACTCCCGGCAGGGGCAAACGGTGGGTGGATCGTATGAGACCTCCGTTTCTCACACGGAAATGGGGGTATCTGTCTTGAGCAAAGAGAAGCCTTTGGACGGAATGTGTCCATAGTTCGGCCAGGAAACGGCCAGGAGGAGGGTATGAAAATCCTGTATCGCTATTTTCTGATACTGGTTGCCTGTACGGCCATCTTATTGGGAGTACAGATACCCAACTTTGTGGATCAGTATGAGAAGAGACTCGATGCCCATTTCATCGAAGTAAAGGAAAACCTCCGCGGGTATCAGGAAATAGCCGACCGGCATTATGGTGGTTCGATACCGGCGCTGATAAAAAAGCATGAGGAAAGCGAGGATAAGGCGACCAGGGAGGAGGCCAGGCCCATCAAACGGATGGTGGAACGCCATCAGAGATTCGAGGCGGATAAGCAATCCCTGGAAACAGACCTGGCGCATAAGATCCTCTTCATCGGCATGCAGGGGGACAGGGAATTGATTCGCGAGACCTGTAAAAACTATTCGTTCACGATTCCCCTGAACCGTGAGGCTGTGTTGTCGGGTGCGGTATCGGCGGCTGTCCTGCTGGTGTTGATCGAACTGGTGATGCTTGTCCTCTCACGCCTCTTACGCTCGGCTCGGAGACGCTCCCACTCCAGGGTGCGACTGTGAATACAGTTGTCAGGTAGTAAGGAGTAAGACCTTCATCCCGCGACAGCGCTCCCGTCGCGATAACCCGAAGATCATCCGTGAGGAAAGGAGCGGGTTTGCATGAAAAAGAATGTGGGGGAGCGTTGGCCGTGGCATCAGATATTGGCCGGGCTATTGCTGCAGCGGGAGTTTGGAAAAGAGGACCGGTGTCTTGAGTGATCATTGCTTTGCATACTAAAATAATATGAAGGAGGTACTGATATGGGAATACTGAAGGAGTTCAAGACATTTGCAATGAGGGGCAATGTGGTAGACATGGCTGTGGGTATCATTATCGGTGCCGCATTCGGTAAAATCGTATCATCGTTGGTTGCCGATGTTATCATGCCGCCCATTGGAGTCGTGCTCGGCGGCGTTGATTTCTCGAATCTGGCCATCACCATCAAAGGCGCCGTGGACGGTGCCGCCGCCGTCACCCTGAATTACGGCAAATTCATTCAGACGGTTGTGGACTTTGTTATTGTTGCCTTTTCAATATTTATGGTTATTAAAGCCATGAACGCATTCAAGAAGAAGGAAATCGAAGCCCCCTCTGAGCCCCCCCCTCCTCCGCGTGAGGAAGTTCTTCTTACGGAGATTCGGGATCTGTTGAAGCAGAAGTAAGGTGAGAAAAAGACCGGGATTTGTCCACAGCCGGTATCCTGTCATTATGTGTTTCACGGCGGGAGTTACGGATCACCCGGGAGATCGCCTGCCCTCGAAGGCCGGACGCCGGCATCCACCTACGGGTACCGGCGCAGTGCCGGCGTTTTTGCGATGACGCTTTGGGCATGTATTCCCCTTCGTGATCTTGATCACGGGGAGCACGATATGGGGAATGCGAAGGAGAACCAATCATAATCGGGAGGGTTACTATGATCACGGTACATGCGTCGATACGGGTGAAGGCGGGGAAGATCTCAGCTTTCCTGGAAATCTTTACGGACAATATCTCCAACGTGAGGGGAGAAGAAGGGTGTGTCGAATATTTTCCGGCTGTGGATGTCGACGCCGGACTCCCTGGGCAGAGCTTCGATCCGAATATGGTCACGGTCATCGAAAAATGGAAAAGTCTTGAAGATCTGCGAAGACATGCCGGAGCACCCCATATGCTGGCCTATCGGAAAAAGGTCAAGGATATGGTGGAAGACGTCTCCCTGAGAGTTCTCCGAAATGTGTAGCGGAAAAGGCGAAGGGCTCAGTGTCGTATCGATCGCGTCGCCTGAAGGGCTGCATGTCTCCTGTTGATGAGCGAAGGGCATAGCAGATGGAAACATTGAAAGACGGAGCTCCTGTATATCAGCGTCCTGTGGAGCTGCTTCAGCGCCTGCTCCGGTTCGATACGACCAATCCCCCCGGAAACGAAGGTCCCTGCATCGCTTTTATTCATGAACTGCTTGAGAACGCGGGGATTGAGACTGCCATCCGCGCCCGAACCCCGGATCGCCCGAACCTGGTGGCCCGGCTGCGTAGCCGGGGAAACGCCCCCCCGCTTCTTCTCTATGGCCACGTGGATGTGGTGACAACGGCGAATCAGGAGTGGCGGTATCCTCCCTTTGAGGGAACTATCGCGGACGGATTTGTCTGGGGGCGCGGCGCCCTCGATATGAAGGGAGGCGTGGCGATGATGCTGGCCGCCTTTCTGCGCGCGAAGGCTGAGAATACGGCATTGCCGGGGGATGTGATCCTCGCCGTGGTGAGCGACGAGGAAACGACGGGTGACTTCGGCGCCCGTTTTCTGGTGGAGAATCATCCGGACCTTTTCGAGGGGGTCAGGTACGCCATCGGCGAGTGCGGGGGATTTTCCTTTTACAGCGGCTCAAAACGATTTTACCCGATCATGTTTGCCGAGAAGCAGCGCTGTGCAGTACGGGTAACCGTCCGCGGCCAGGGAGGGCACGGTTCGATGCCCGTCCGCGGCGGCGCCATGGCGCGGCTTTCGGAAGTCCTTCGCCGTCTGGACACCCGCCGTCTGCCCGTCCACGTGACGCCCACCGCCCGTGTCATGATCGACGCGATCTCCTCGACGCTCGGCGGGACGGCCGGTCTCGTCCTCGGTCAGCTGAAAAATCCCGCACTGACGAATGCCGTTCTCAGCATCCTCGGAGAGCGCGGGACCCTGTTCGATCCCCTGCTGCACAATACGGTCAGTCCGACCATCCTGCGCGGGAGCACAACGATCAACGTGATCCCCAGCGAGGTATCCGTCGATCTGGACGGGCGCCTGCTCCCCGGTTTCTCCCCCGATGACCTGATCGCCGAGATCCGCGGGATCGTCGGCGATGAAGCCGAGCTCGAAGTCCTCAGTTATTCTCCCGGCCCGGCCGCGCCGGACATGGGCCTGTTCGGCACCCTCTCCGACATCCTGCGGGAGGCCGACCCGGAGGGTATTCCCATCCCGCTTCTTCTCTCGGCCACCACGGACGGACGCCATTTTTCACAGCTGGGGATACAGACCTACGGTTTTCTCCCCGTCCAGTTGCCGGAAGGGTTGAACTTCATACGGACAATTCACGGGGCGGATGAACGAATCCCGGTGGAAGGTCTCGGTTTCGGAGCTGAGGCCATCCATACCCTTCTTCAGAGGTTTGGAGGGTAGAAGGATTGTCCCGGTAGTATTCGCAACAGGCTTTTTCTGAGGGAGGGCGCGATGGACGCGACGATTTTTTACTATACAGGCACGGGGAACTCGCTGTGGGTGGCGCGCCTGATCGCCGAGGAGTTGGGGGGTGCCAGCCTGATCCCGGTGTCGAATCAAGGGGAAGGGGAGAGGATCATCGATACGAAAGTTGCCGGTGTGGTATTCCCCGTCCATATCTGGGGAGTTCCCGCCCCCGTTGTGCGGTTTGTTGAATCCCTCAAGTCCTCGCACCCGGTCTATTTCTTCGGAGTCGCGGTTCATGCCGGCCAGGTCTCAAATACCCTGGTCCAGCTCAAAAAGATTCTGTCCAGGCGGGGGGTTCCCCTCTCCTTGGGATTCGAAGTACGGATGCCGTCAAATTACATCCCTTGGGGAGGTCCCGGCCCGCAGGAAAAGCAGCGCGCACTCTTCGCCCACGCGCGGGATAAAGTCTCCCGCATTTCCGATATGATACGGCAGCGGGCCGTTCTGCCGGTCGAGAGGGGTCCGCTCTGGCAGAGAATCATATTGACCGCCTTCTATCATCTGAGTTTTTCTCACGTGCCCGGCATGGATAAAAAGTTCCGGGCCGATGACCGGTGCAACGATTGCGGGATCTGCCTCAGGGTGTGCCCCGCGTCGAATATCACGCTGAGTGAGGGGAAACCCCTCTGGCACCATCGGTGCGAGCAGTGTTTCGCCTGCCTCCAGTGGTGCCCGGCGGAAGCGATTCAGTACGGCACGCGGACTCTTCGATACGAGCGCTACCACCACCCCGAGATTGTCCTGCGGGATATCCTGAGATCGGATGAATGAACGCCGGGAGATGCAGGCAGCTCTTCCCCGTCTGTGGGACCCTATGGTATGCGGGTTCCGGAACATCCATAATCCTTTGATACATTTCTTTCGGGCCCTTTGTTTCATCGATGCGGCGCGGTCTCTGTATCGGCGCTGCAGGGGCCGAGCGCTGGCCTTGAGCTGTTGTTCCGCTCATGAGGGAGGGATGCTGGCACGACGCCGCGGTATGTGATAGGTGAATGACAGGCAACGGACCATGAATCAATCACAGCAGATCATACAGGAACCGGCCCCTGGAGCCAGGGTCCTCATGTTTCGAGGTGATACCATCACCTTCACTCTGACCCTTTCCGCCTCCGAAAAGGGGAGCGCGTGGCTTCGCACCACTATCGGACACGCTCGTGTGGCACGGAACGAAATAATCCGGGAGGTCGACCACGATGATCCTCCGCTGGGGAGGGACTGGTTCGATATTCCCATGAAACGGATCGATAACCGGCGCTTTCGCATCACCATTCCCCTGAACGAAGTGGGGCATTTCCAGGCGAAGTGCCTGTTCATGAGAAAAGGCGGGGCGATACCCCTCTGGCCGGACGGGCCGAATATGGTGATCAACGTTGAGCCCGCGGACACCTGTTGCTCCAACATCATCTATAACGCGTTCGTGCGGCAGTTTGGCCCGAACAAACAGGGAGGACGCGCCTCTGATCCTTCGGAGACGGGGTGCATTGAGGCACTCGCTGCGGCGGGTTATGCCGTGATCGCGCCATCGGGGACGTTCCGCGACCTGATCCGTGAGCTGGATTTCATCGTGGGGGAACTGGGATGCCGAATACTGCAACTGCTTCCCATCCATCCCACGCCGACCACTTACCCCCGTATGGGAGGGTTCGGAAGCCCCTACGCGTCGCTCAGCTTTACCGCGGTCGATTCCGCGCTGGCTGAATTTGATCCCCGGGCGACCCCGCTCGAACAGTTCACGGAACTGGTTGACGCCGTTCATGAACGGAACGCGAAGATCATCATAGACATTGCGATCAACCATACCGGATGGGCCGCCAGCCTTCACGGAACGCATCCCGAATGGCTGGTCCGGGCCAAGGATGGACGGATACAAGTCCCCGGCGCGTGGGGGGTGTTATGGGAGGACCTGACGGCCCTCGATTACACCCACCGAGGCCTGTGGCAGTATATGGCGAATGTTTTTCTTACCTGGTGCCGGCGGGGCGTGGACGGGTTCCGCTGCGACGCGGCATACATGATTCCCGTGCCTGCCTGGCGATATATCATTGCCGTGGTCCGCGATCAGTATCCCGATACGATCTTTTTGCTTGAAGGACTTGGCGGCAAGATATCGGTGACGCGGGACCTTTTGAACACGGCCAATTTCAACTGGGCCTATTCCGAATTATTCCAGAACTATGACCGAAGCCAGATCGAACACTACCTTCCGGAGGCCCTGGAGATTTCCCGGGGGGAGGGGACCATGATCCATTTTGCCGAAACCCATGACAATCAGCGCCTGGCGGCCCGCTCCGAGGGGTACGCAAGGATGCGCACCGCCCTGTGCGCCCTCTGTTCTCAGAATGGCGGTTTCGGGTTTGCCAACGGGGTCGAATGGTTCGCCGCGGAAAAAATCAATGTTCACGAATCCCCCTCTCTCAACTGGGGAGCTGCGTCCAACCAGGTCGGGCATATTCATCGGCTCAGCGCCATACTGAAGATCCATCAGGCATTTCACGACAAAACCGACCTGCGGCTGATGCAACAGGGTGACGGGAACCATGTTGTTCTCGCGCGCCATCATGTTCCTTCCGGCAAGAGGCTCCTTGTGGCGGCAAATCTCGATGACAAGCACGAAACCACAGCCTTCTGGGACCCGCGGCAGGCAGGCATGGACGGCTTCGTTTTCACGGACCTTCTGTCGGGTGAGGAGGTCACCGTCACCGAAACCGCCGGACTGCGGGCCTGCCGTCTCGAACCGGCGCAGGTGCTCTGCCTGACGCCGGACAGGGAGGATATGGACCGCATCCGGAACGCCCCTCCTCTCGGTTTTGCGGCCCCGGAGCGCATAGAAAGGCAGCGTCTCCGCGCCAGGGCCCTCGATGTGTTCTGCTTTTATGGCGGGGTCCGGGATCTAGGTGATTTTGATCCCGATCAGTCCGCGATGCGCCTTGCCGAAGATCCGGTGGAATACTGCCGCAGCCTCAATCCCATGAGCCGGGAATCACGGGTGATCAGGTGGCGCTGGCCCATTGACGCACGGCGCGAGGTCATGGTGCCGCCGGGGCACTTTCTGCTGGTCCGCGCCGAAATGCCCTTCCGGGCACGGATCATGGACGGGGAAAGAGTTTCCGCCCAGGAAGAGAGCCTTCCCTCTTCAGACGGCTCGTTCTTCGCCCTTTTTTCTCCCCTGTCCACCCCCCCAGCGCACCGTTCCTCTACGCTGCGGTTGTCCGTTTACGGGAGCGGACAGTGCGGGCATGTCGAAGCGCCTCTCCTGTTCCTTTCCCAAGCGGAAGACGCCGGGGTACAGAAAATGTTCGGAAGATCGGATCTTGCCAAGGGGCCGCTTCTCTTTCTGGGAACCAACGGACGCGGAAGCGCGCTTCGGGCCGCCGTCTCCTGGGGCGATCTCCCCAGCATGTACGACGCCCTCCTGTCCGCGAATCTCAACCCTTCCTATCCCGCCGATCGCCGAACCATGTTCACCCGGTGCCGTGCCTGGCTCGTATTCCAGGGGTTCTCACAGGAGATCTCAAACGACTGTTTCGATTCTTTCTCTTTTGACTTCGATTCGCACGGTCTCTGGCGATACCGCGTTCCCGCCGGCCAGGGAGCGCATGTGCTTCTGGATATCGACATCCGGATGATGCCCGGCGAGAATACGGTACGAATACTTTTCCATCGCAGGGCAGCAGACGGACAGGAAGGGATGCTGGCGGACCGGGAGGAAGTCCGGCTTATTCTCCGCCCCGATATTGAAGACCGGAACTTTCACGAACACACCAAGGCGTACACCGGCCCGGAGCATCAATGGCCGGGGGCTGTGGAGAAACATCCCCGGGGTTTTACCTTTGCTCCTCGCGGGGGACACAAACTCCATGTCCGCGTTTCGGAAGGGAGCTTTGTGTGGGAACCGGAGTGGCGCTACATGGTACACCACCCCAGGGAGGCGGAGCGGGGGCTCGATCCCGATTCCGATCTCTTCAGCCCCGGTTATTTGGTCGCCCGCCTGCGGGGTGGAGGAACCGTCGAACTGACAGCACGGATTGGCAAGATAATAAAGACAAAGGAGGCCGCCTCCGTCCCCGCGGGTGAAACTGTGGCACCCTCCAATGAACAGGCCTCCTGGAAACTGGATGAAGCCATGGAGCAGGCTGTGGTTCACTACGTGGTGAACCGGGAAAAGGGGAAGACGGTGATCGCGGGGTATCCCTGGTTTCTCGACTGGGGGCGCGACGCGCTCATATTCGCTCGAGGACTGGCGGCGACGGGGAAAACCGATGACGCCCGGGCCATTGTGCGGCAGTTCGGCCAGTACGAGCGGGACGGAACCATCCCCAATATGATCAGCGGCGGGGATACCCACAACCGGGATACATCCGACGCGCCGCTGTGGTTTGTCCTGGCGTGCGCCCATATTATGCGCGCGGAGGGGCGCGAAACCCTGCTCGACTCCCCCTGCGGCAACCGGACCATACGGGAGGCCCTCCTTTCCATCGGGAACGCCTATGTAAAAGGCACTCCCAACGGCATCCGTATGGATGACCAATCGAGTTTGATTTTCAGTCCCTCCCATTTCACCTGGATGGACACCAATCACCCGGCGGGGACGCCGCGCGAAGGATACCCCATCGAAATCCAGGTCCTCTGGTACGCGGCCCTCTCGGTTCTGGCCCGCATCGATCCCGACGGCAAGCGAAACACCTGGGGAGAGAAGGCATCGCGCGTGCGATCGTCCATCATGCAGCTCTTCCCCCTTGAAGAAGAGGGGTATCTGTCGGACTGCCTCCACGCGGGCCCCGGGGTACCGGCATGCAGGGCGGAGCGGGACGACGCCCTCCGGCCGAATCAGCTTTTCGCCGTCACGCTGGGAGTGGTTACCGACTCTGCCACAGGGCGCGGCATTGTGGCGGCGTGCGAGGAACTTCTCGTTCCCGGCGCCATCCGCAGCCTGGCTGACCGGCCTCTTCGCCGCCCCCTCCCTATTGTGCATCAGGGACGGGCGATGAACGATCCCCACCACCCCTACCGGGGAAAATACGAGGGGGACGAAGACACGCAGCGGAAACCGGCCTATCACAACGGCACGGCCTGGACCTGGCTCTTCCCGACCTTTTGTGAGGCATGGGCGCGAGTGTACGGAAGCGCCGGAAGAGACACCGCCCTGTCGTGGCTCGCAAGCAGCGTTGCCCACATCAACCGGGGATGCGTGGGGCATGTGCCGGAGATCCTGGACGGGGATTATCCCCACCGGGAGCGAGGCTGCGACGCCCAGGCCTGGGGGGCGAGCGAACTGCTGCGCGTGTATCGGCAATTGACGGCCGGAGAGATAGAAATTGACTATTCGGGGGGGCTCTGATAGAATTAAACAACCTCGGCGTCAACAGAAAGGAGGCTGCGATGAGTCTGAAAAAACAGTTTTTGAAAGGCAGGTCCGTATGCAAGGTAACATTCAACCTTCCCCAAGAAGCGGTCGGAGAAGCGCGGACCGTGCATGTCGTTGGTGAGTTCAACAACTGGGATGTGTACGCAACACCCATGAAACGCCTGAAAAACGGATCCTTTACGGCAACCGTCACCCTTGACCGGGGCGCGGAATATCAATTCCGGTACCTCATCGACGAAACCGTATGGGAAAATGATTGGAACGCGGATAGATATGTGCCGTCCCATTACGGCAACTGTGAAAATTCGGTTGTTGTTGTATGAAAGTATAGAGACATTCTTACCCTTCAGTCGAAACCGCCGGGGCAGTCATTCGCAATTGTGTAAAAAATCGCCGTTGTCTGAACAGTGAGGAATCCGAAAATATGATAAATCTCCAGATGTTCCGGGTTCTACCCAGTATTCCCAAGGCCCTCTCGTTCCTTGAGGCGCTGTCTCTTAATCTGTGGTGGTCCTGGCAGAAAGACGCCCTGGAGCTCTTCCGCCGCATTGACCCGGATTTATGGAAAGAGACTGAACGAAATCCTATTGTTTTCCTGGCACACGTTTCACAGGAACGGTACGAAGAACTGGCCAGAGACGAAGGGTTTCTCAATCACCTGAGGAGGGTGCAGGAGAGCTTTGGAAAACTCGATGTCAGCAACGGAGGATTCTCTCAACTGGGGAATAACACAATTGCCTATTTTTCCATGGAGTTCGGGATCCACGAAAGCCTCCCCTTTTTTGCGGGAGGGCTGGGCGTCCTCGCGGGAGATTATCTGAAAGCTGCTTCCGACATGTCGCTCCCCTTGATCGGGGTGGGGCTTTTCTACCGGGAGGGGTACTTTCATCAGTTTCTCACGCACGACGGGTGGCAGCAGGAAGAGTACCGGACAATCGACATCTACAATCTGCCGGTGAAAGGGGCCCGAGATAAAGAAGGCAATGAGGTGTTCGTTACCGTTACCGGACCAGCGGGGGATATCAGGGCGAAGGTCTGGGTGGTGCGGGTAGGGCGGGTTCCTCTCTATCTTCTCGATACGAATCTGACTGAAAATTCTCCCCATATCCGGGATGTTACCGCCCGGTTATATGGGGGTGATCAGTCGATCCGCCTCAGCCAGGAGGTGCTTCTGGGAATAGGAGGGATGCGCGCCCTTGAAGCCCTCGATATCTTGCCCGTTGTGTACCACATGAATGAGGGACATTGCGCGTTTCTCAGTATAGAAAGGCTCGCACAGATCATGGCGCGACATCATGTGGATTTGAAAACCGCCCTGGAGATCGTGCCGCGGTCTACCGTCTTTACCACCCATACCCCCGTGCGGGCCGGGTACGATAAGTTCTCCAACGATCTTGTCAAACCGTGCCTGGCGCCGTTCGAAGAAAAACTGGGCATCAGCGTGGAAAAAATTCTGAGATGGGGCACTGTGCCTGGGGGGGATACCCATGAGCCGTTCTCCATGTTCGCGCTGGGTCTTCGCATGTCCCAGTACTTTAACGGAGTCAGCAAGTTACACGGGAGGGTGGCACGCCGCATGTGGTCATTCCTCTGGCCGCAGAGGCCCGAAGAGGAAGTGCCCATTACTCATGTAACGAACGGGGTCCATCTTCTTTCATGGGTTTCCTTCGAAAACATCCAGCTTTTCGAAAATGCGCTCGGCTCCGACTGGTGCGCCCGTCTCTCGAATCCGGACGTGGTTGATAAAGTCGACGAGATCTATGACGAGGAGCTCCTCCGCGCCCATGACATGGGCAAAAGCCGCCTGATACGTGCCTGCCGGAATTATATGATCGCGCAGTACCAGCGCCGGAACGCCCCCGCGGCGATAATGCAGGACCTTGAATCCGTGCTCGATAATGACGTACTGACAATCGTCTTCGCGCGGCGCTTCGCCACCTATAAACGGGCAAACCTCCTTCTTCAGGATCCGAAGCGTCTGGAGGCCATGATTACGTCCAAGGAATATCCGGTCCAGTTCATCTTCGCGGGGAAGGCCCATCCCCGGGATAATGAGGGAAAAGAGGGGATAAAGCGCCTGATCCAGTTCGCCTACAGGCCGAGTATTCGGCAGCGCGTGATATTTCTGGAAGACTACGATGTCAGCATGGCGCGATACCTGCTGCGGGGGGCTGATGTATGGCTCAACACCCCCAGGCGCCCCCTTGAGGCATCCGGCACCTCCGGGATGAAGGCGGCCATCAATGGTGCGCTCAATGTAAGCATCCTCGACGGGTGGTGGTGCGAAGGCTACTCCGAAACGCGGGGATGGCGGATAGGCAACGGCGAGGAGTACGACGATCCTCAGTACCAGGATGCCGTTGACAGCCAGGCGCTGTACAACGTTCTGGAGAATGAGGTGATTCCAGCCTTCTATAACAGAAATGGCAAGAATATCCCCACAAAGTGGGTCAGGATGATGAAGGAATCCATAAAGATGGCCATGCAGAGTTTTTCCGCCGAGAGGATGGTCGAGGAGTACACGAACAGATTTTATAAACCTGTTTCACAACGGTTCAGTTCCCTGATCGAAAACGAAGCCGCCGAGGCCAAAGTGCTCGTCATTCAGCGTGAACGTCTCCGAAGACTCTGGAACGGCATTCGGATAAAAACACCTGTCAGAGAGGGAAACGGATCGTATCATGTGGGACAAACCTTCGAGGTAACAGTCGAGGTTACCCTGGGGGAACTGCGCCCTGACGAAATCGAGGTGCAGCTGTATTATGGGCACATGAAATCCCCTGAGGCCCTGAACGAAAGCACAACACAGGAAATGACCGTCCTGAAAGAGCTGGGAGAGGGAGTCTACCTCTATGGCTGCAGCATATCCTGCGCTGATGCCACAAGTTATGGTTTCACTGCGCGTGTAAGGCCAAAGGGGGATGACCTGATCAAGATTATGCCCGGGTTTATCACCTGGGCATAGGGTGCGGAAAAACACAACGAATGATAGTCGCATTTCCCGCATCCCCGCGTTACGGATTTTTTTGAAAGCGTCTCGGTATAGATCGTCAGGAGATACTCTTGTTCGGTCACAGGGAACTAAGGCAATTGAGTGGCAGCGGCCCGCCATAAGGAGGAGGAGAACATGGAGGCCCTTCGAAAAAACCCGCGCGTCCTTATCGTAACCCCGGAAGTCACCTATCTTCCCAACGGCATGGGCAATCTTGCCAATAGCCTTGCCGCCAAGGCGGGGGGATTGGCCGATGTCTCCGCCGCCCTTGTGAGAGCCCTGTTCGATGAAGGCGCCGATGTGCACGTGGCCCTCCCCGATTACCGCGCCATCTTCAACGACAATATCGACCCGGTCCTGCGCGACGAGATGACCGCCATCATGGACAAGATGCCCGAAGACAGGATTCATCTCGCCGAAGACCGGGCGTTCTACTATAAGCATCAGGTCTATTCCAATTACAGCGACAAGAACATCAAGGTTGCCCTCGCCTTTCAACGGGAGGTGATCAATCATATCATCCCCCGCGTCAGGCCGGACCTCATTCATTGCAATGACTGGATGACGGGATTGATCCCCGCGTGGTCGCGGAAAATCAACGTTCCCTGTCTTTTTACCATCCATAACATCCATACCGTCATGTGCCTCCTGTCCTACATCGAGGACCGGGGGATCGACGCCGCTTCCTTCTGGACGAACCTTTTCTTCAATCACATGCCCTCCAGCTATGAAGAAACCCGCGAGTCCGTCCCCGTGGATTTTCTCACGAGCGGGGTCTTCGCCGCCCACTTCGTCAATACGGTGAGCAATACCTTTCTGCTGGAGCTGATCCGCGGACAGCATGCCTTTGTTGAGGAACCCCTGCGGAGGGAACTGACCAACAAATGGAACGCCGGTTGCGCCATCGGAATCCTGAATTCGCCGGACCCCTCGTTCAACCCGGCGCGGGATGAAGATCTGGTCCGCCGATACGGCCCTGAAGACCATGCTGCGGGAAAGAGAAAAAACAAACGCCACCTCCAGGAACGGCTGGGGCTTATCCCGGATGACAGGGCGCCGATCTTCTTCTGGCCGTCCCGGCTCGACGCGCTTCAGAAAGGGTGCCAGCTGCTCGCGGACATCCTGTATGCGGTGATTTCCCGTTACTGGGAGCAGAACCTGCAGATTGTTTTCGTTGCGAATGGCGGGTTCAAGTCGTATTTCAAGCAGATCGTCCAACTCCACAACATCTATGACCGGGTCGCCATATGCAACTTCGATGAGTCCCTGTCCCGTCTGGCCTACGGGGCTTCCGATTTCGTGCTCATGCCCTCCCTGTTCGAACCCTGCGGCCTCCCGCAGATGATAGGCCCTATATACGGATCGCTCCCCGTGGCGCACGACACGGGCGGAATCCACGACACGGTGGTGCACATGGATGTCGATCACGACCGGGGGAACGGATTCCTGTTCGAGGTATACGACTCCAACGGCCTGTTCTGGGCTATCGGGGAAGCCATGCGGTTTTACAATCTCCCCCGGAAGGTCAGGGAGCGCCAGCTGAAACGGATCATGACGGAAAGCGCCACCACCTTCAATCATTCCGTTACGGCACGGCATTATATCGATCTCTATGAAAAGATGCTGGAGCGCCCCCTGGTGAACACGGAAGGGCCTGCCTGATGTCCTCTCCCCGGACCACACGGAAACAGACTGACCATGACGCCGATCCCTGTCACCTCCTTCTGGAGAGTGATCCGTACCTGCGCCCCTACGAGCCTGTCATACGAAGACGGTTTGCCCGGTTTCTGGCAATGGAGAAGACACTCGCCGGGGGTAAAACCGGTCTTGCGGATTTCGCCTCGGGGCACGAGTATTTCGGTCTCCATCTGAGAGGGGATCAGTGGATTTTCCGGGAATGGGCCCCCAACGCCACGGCCATCTTCCTCACAGGGACCATGACCGCGTGGGAGGAGAAGGCCGGGTTCGCTCTGGAGCGAATCGATGATGAGGGGGTGTGGGAGATCCGCCTTCCCCTACAGGCGCTGGGGCATGGTGACCTGTACCGGCTCCGGGTCCACTGGAACGGCGGCGCGGGGGATCGAATCCCCGCCTATGCCAGACGAGTGGTGCAGGACCCCCGGACCCTGATTTTCAATGCCCAGGTGTGGGCTCCACCCTCCCCGTACGAATGGCAGTGCGGCGCGTTCCGTCCCCCTCAGTCCCCCCCTTTTATCTATGAAGCCCACGTGGGGATGGCCCAGGAAGAAGAGAAGGTCGGCTCCTACCGGGAGTTCACCAGAAACATCCTTCCCCGGATCATCGCGGGCGGCTATGACACCATTCAGCTCATGGCCATACCGGAACACCCCTACTACGCGTCCTTCGGATACCACGTTTCAAGCTTTTTCGCGGCTTCGTCCCGGTTCGGAACACCCGAAGATCTCAAGGAACTGATCGACACGGCCCACTCCGCCGGTCTCCGGGTTATCATGGATCTGGTTCATTCCCATGCCGTGAACAATGAAGTGGAAGGGCTGAGCCGTTTCGACGGAACAATGCATCAGTATTTCCACGATGGACCGCGCGGATACCACGAAGCGTGGGACTCGCGGTGTTTCGATTACGGAAAGATCCCTGTTCTGCATTTCCTCCTTTCCAACTGCCGATTCTGGCTCGATGAATACCGGTTCGACGGGTTTCGCTTCGACGGCGTCACCAGCATGCTCTACCGCCATCACGGTCTGGGACGGGCCTTCACCTCCTACGAGTACTATTATGATGATACGGTGGACGAAGACGCCCTCATCTACCTCGGGCTGGCCAATCAGCTTATCCATGAACTGCGCCCGGATGCGGTCACCATCGCCGAAGACATCAGCGGCATGCCGGGACTGGCGGTTCCGCAGAGGGACGGCGGTTTCGGATTCGACTATCGGATGGCCATGGGAGTTCCCGACTACTGGATACGGCTCATAAAGGAAATGCCTGACGAAGGCTGGCCCATAGGGACCCTCCGGCATGAGCTGACGAACCGGAGACGGGACGAGAAAACCATCGGCTACGCAGAATCTCATGATCAGGCCCTCGTGGGAGACCAGACCCTCATTTTCCGCCTCATCGGTTCTGAGATGTATCATCATATGCGTATGGACGATGAGAACCTGCGGGTTGACCGCGGTGTCGCGCTTCACAAACTGATACGATTCATCACCCTGGCAACAGCCGGCAACGGCTATCTCAATTTCATGGGCAATGAATTCGGCCACCCCGAATGGGTGGATTTTCCGCGGGAGGGAAACGGGTGGTCGTATCATTACGCCAGACGCCAGTGGCATCTGGCGGACGATCCGGATTTGAAATATGGCCTCCTTGCCCGCTTTGACCGCGACATGATCGCCCTCGCGAAGCAGTTCCGTATCCTGGAGTCACCGGACATCAGGGTGAAGCACGAGCATGAGGCGGACAAGGTCATTGCCTTCGAGCGGGCTGGCATCCTGTTCGTTTTCAACCTGCACCCCACCATGTCCCATGTCGATTACCGTTTCGAAGTGGAACCGGGCAAATACACGATGATCTTTGACAGCGATGGCCCTGCCTATGGCGGTCGCGGCCGCTTGCAGCCGGGCCAGTCTCACCTGACTCTCGCGGATACCTCACGCGGGTGGACCCGCCATCTCCTGAGTCTCTATCTTCCCACCCGAACCGCTCTGGTACTGCAGCCCGTTTCCGCGTGACAAGGGTAACCGCTTTTCATCCTGATTTGCGCTATGGAAAAGGGGCGCGCGATATGGTATGGGTGAAGAACTGATTGGCTGAGGGGGAGTGGAACATGATTCGTTCTTTTGTTGGAGTGATACGGGGGGTGGTATCCCTCCTGCTGTATTTTGTGAATACGCTCTTCTGGGGGACGCAGATCTTTTTGGTCGCCTTCCTGAAGTTCGTGGTTCCGCTGAAGGGCTGGCGGAAGTTCTGTAATATCCTCCTGAACGGCATCGCGAACAACTGGATCGCCGTCAATAATTTCAATCAGCGATGTACCGCACGGATCCGCTGGGACGTTGAAGGCCTGGATGGCCTGAACCGTAACGAGTGGTACCTGGTCCTGTCGAATCACCAATCCTGGGTCGATATCCTTGTCCTGCAGCGGATCTTTCACCGGAAGATCCCGTTTCTCAAGTTTTTTCTCAAGAAGGAATTGATATGGGTGCCGATCCTCGGCCTCGCGTGGTGGGCCCTCGATTTTCCCTTTATGAAACGCTACTCCCAGGCCTTTCTCGAAAAACATCCCCACCTCAAGGGCAGGGATCTTGAGACGACCCGGAAGGCGTGCGAAAAATTCAAGACCATCCCGGTTTCTGTCATGAACTTTGTGGAGGGGACCCGATTCAAGGAAACAAAGCACAAACGGCAGCAGTCACCGTATAAGAATCTTCTCCGGCCTAAAGCCGGCGGCATGGCCTTCGTGTTCCAGGCCATGGGAGAACAACTGCACCGGATTGTGGACGTGACAATTGCGTATCCCGGGGGAGAGAAAAGCTTCTGGGAATTCCTCTGCGGGAAGGTGGATGAGATCAAGGTCAGTATCAGAACCTACCCCCTCAGCCGCGAACTGCTGGGCGATTACTTCAATGATTCAGAGTATCGGGAGAGATTCCAGGCATGGGTGAACGAGTTGTGGGAGGAAAAGGATCGCCAGATCGAGCGGATGATTTGTTCCGGAACCGCATCGGCAAACGGTCAGGGCTGATATGTTCCCTGCGTGATCTGGAAGAGTAGAGCTCTCTCTGAGTGCATCATGTACCCCCTTCATTTCCCTGATGGGACGGCATTTCTGCCGGGCCGCTACGGGACGGGCTACTCCTTCCGGACCCTGGCGATTGGATCGTCTCACCCATTTGTCATCCCATCATATACACGTCACAGTCGATAGTCCCTCTTATTGGATAAGAACGCACATTCGGCACGAAAGGATGAGGCAGTGAAAAAGATATCGATTCCGTCACGTCTCTGGTACGAGAACAAGGAATGGGAGCTTACCTTCCCTGACAGGTGGGAGGTGGACAATCTCACCTCTCCCGGTTTCGACAAACCCGGTCTTTCTCCCAATGAGATCAAGGACAGGGTGGACCATCCGATTGAAGGTCTTTCCCTCGAAGAGCTGGCCCGGGGAAAAAAGCAGGCGGTGATCGTTTTTGACGATATGACCCGCCCCACGCCGGTTCGGGATGTGGCGCCCTATGTCATTGCGGCCCTTCATAGAGCCGGGATGCAGAAAGATCAAATCAGATTCATCTGGGCACTGGGGACCCACGGCGCCTACGACATGATCAATGCCCGGAAGAAACTGGGGGAGCATATTGTGGAGAACTATGCGGTTTACAACCACGACCCTTTTCAGAACACCGTTCGGGTGGGGCGCACCCCCACGGGGGTGGAGGTCTGGCTCAACCGTGAATTCATGAACTGCGATCTCAGGATCGGCATCGGGTGCATCACCGCCCACGTCCACGTGGGATTCGGCGGAGGCGCGAAGATCGTTCTCCCCGGCATCGCCGGCATCGAGTCGATCAACCAGTTTCACAATCAGATGTACCGCGACCGGAGCCGGGTAGGACTGGGGAACTTTGACGGAAACATCATGCGCGCAGAATGCGACGCCGCCGGAGACATGGCGGGACTGGACTTCAAGATAGACTGTCTCATCAACCGCCGGGGAGAGATCGCCAGTCTCTACGCCGGACCATTCAGGGCGACCCACCAGGCCGGAGGGGAGGAGGGAAAGGATCATTACGGCATCCCCCACGCTACGGGGTACGATATCGCTGTCTCCAATGCCTACGGGAAGGCCAATGAATCGGCCATTGCGCGGTTCATGTCGTTGATAGCACTGAAACCTGATGGTACGGGTACGTCAGTTCTCATTGCCGATGCGCCGGAAGGGCAGGTTCCCCACTACGTCATGCGAAGCTGGGGGACCGACTACGGTGGCCGTCACTTCCAACCCAAAATCCGAGGGAAAGGGATGATACAGAAGACCATGAAACGGCTTCTCGTCATGGCCCCCCATCCCGATCCGACGATGCTCGATCTGATCTGCCACATCGACGACGCGACCATTGTAAAGACCTGGCCGGAGGCGCTCGCCCTCCTTGAGGAGGATTATCCCGGAGACGCCCGGGTGGCCGTAATCCAGGACGGCACCATGCAGTACATGAAAAGACCGGGAGAATGACGCATATCATGCGGGATAATGTGCTGATTATCAATGAGCGGGACAACGTGGCCGTGGCACTGCGCGACCTTGCTGCGGGGGAGAAGATCCTGTGCGCCGGTGTAGAAGGGCTGATCGCCGGAGAGGCGATCCCGGCGAGCCACAAGATCGCGCTGTGCGACATAGCGGCCGGGGAGGAGATTATCAAATACGGCGAGACGGTCGGGGTCAGCTCGCGGGATATCGCCCGCGGCGCCTGGGTGCATACCCATAACCTGGAACGGGATCGATGGAAAAAATAAGGGAAATAACCGGATACCGCCGGAGCGACGGCCGGACGGGGATTCGGAATCACGTCCTGGTGATCCCCGCCGTTGCCTGCGTCAACGGCGTCGTCAACCGCGTTGCGCGCGAGGTTCCCGAGGCGGTCTGCGTTACCCACGGCCACGGGTGCGGCCGGGGAAATCCGCGCGATATGGAAATCCTCTTTCGGGTCCTTTCGGGCATGATACGGAACCCCAACGTCGGGGCCGCCGTTCTGATCGGCCTGGGATGCGAGGTGTCAAATTTTCGGGCCCTGGAGCCGCATCTTGAAAGAATCGGAAAACCCCTGACCATACTCAATGTCCAGGATGATGGCGGATCCCTCCGGACCGCGGACAAAGGGAGCGAAGCCGCGCGCCGCTACCGGGAAGAGCTGAAGAAGCAGCATCGGGAGCCCCTTTCCTGGGTGGATCTCCTTGTTTCCATCGAGTGCGGCGGATCCGATGCCATGTCTGGCGTGACCGCCAACGTCGCCATCGGGGCCGTATCGGACTGGCTGGTGGACCAGGGAGCGACGGTCATGTTCGGCGAGAACACGGAGATGATCGGGACGGCCCACATCCTGGCGCGCCGGGCGAAGAATCGGGAGGTGGCAGAGCGGATCTCGGAAATGGTGGACCGGGCCGACGAGCTGAACCGCGAAACCATGGGGGAGTTGGCGGCCATGGTGATTACGCCGGGGAACATGGACGGAGGAATGAGCACCATTGCTGAAAAATCCATGGGATGCATCGCCAAGGGAGGAACGAGAGCGATCAACGAGGTGGTGGATTACGGTGCCGTCCCCGCGGAAAAGGGGCTGATTCTTCAGGATGGGCCGGGGTACGACGCCGATTCCATGGCGGGGTTTGCGGCGAGCGGGTCCCAGTTGATGCTCTTCTCGACGGGCAGAGGCACGCCGGCCGGATTCCCCACGATTCCCGTCATCAAGGTGGCGAGCAACAGCCGCCTGTACGGAGCCATGCAAGACGACATGGATATCAACGCCGGGGATCTAGTGGAAGGAAAGCCGCTCAACGCGCTGAGAGACGAGATGATCGATCTGATGATCCGGGTGATCAACGGCGAACCGACGAAACCGGAGGCGAACGGGATGGGGGTCTTTACCTTCATGACCGTTCACCCGCCTTTCTAAATACACACCACGGATGAAGGAAGACCCACACGTGGTTTTACAAAACAAGATGCAGCCTTATGCGCTTCGCGTGGCGTTGGGACGACAATCATTCGTTTGCCGGTTGCATCTCGAATCCTGCTATTTCGTTTTGAGGAGCGTCCTTAAAAGTTCAAGGTCATGAGGCTTGATGGCACATTGGTCGGTGTATGGAGAATTTTTCTGCCATCTTTTTCCGTTGTATTTTCTCCGGCGATACTCTTGACCACTCTGATAGATTTTCTTATGTGGCGGATAAATTCTTCGGCGGGCATGATCTCAATATTAATTCTGGTTGTAGAGCAAATACATATGTCATCTTTTGCGGCAGTTTCTGCAAGCCGGATGGCTTCATTCAAGATATTCAAAACCCTTGTTGCGATGCTGAGCGTTCGTTGGAGAGAAAAATCCCATAAGGCAATCGCGTGAGAAAAATGCGCATTGGGGCGATATGAACGAAGCGAAATCGATTCCTCATGTATTTTGAAACGTTTCACAAAGAGTTTCTCTATAAAATCGATGCTGTCTTCTTTCGCAAAAGTTCCTCTTGTCGGCATAAGTTGCCATAACCTTTCTGCGGATGGGCGTGCCATGATATCCGATCTTCCGTCGATGGGCTTTTCAGCATTGGTAAAGATTTCTTCGTCATTTTTCAGAATGGTTCTCAGCACTCTTACGACGTTGAGATAAAAGGAAGATCGAATGGCGAACGGCGATACTGCCACCGCCTCTTGAAGTCGGTATTCTGCCGCATCAATGCAATTGTAAACAGTCTTTTTGAGGTCTGTCATCGAGTAAAGCGGTTCTGATTCTTTGTCTGAGCTGCGAAGATGCCGCAGGGTCATGATTGCTTTCGTTAGAAAGAGCAGAGCGTATTCGCAGAAGAAATATTCTGACTTCGATGCACAATTTTCAATGATATATAATGCTTCGTGCTCCGCTTGATGGAAAAAAATGTCCGCTACAGAATACGACGGAGCGTCGAGGGCAAGTTCGCGAAGAAGATTCATTCGTAAAGTTCTTGCTGTGGTATCTGTCGGATCGATGCTGAGGATGATGCGAAGAACCTCAATCGCTTCCTGAAACCGCCTCCTGTAATATAAAGTTTTCGCAATTTCAGTGCCGAGTATGGAATTATGCGGGAACCTCAAGAATGTTTTAATTGCATTAGTTTTATCATTCTCGAGGTTCTCGAAACCGGATTCCTGCGGAAGCCCTAAAAGGGGGGGGAGCGTCTCTCTATCCGACAGGTTGTTCTTTAGAAGCGTGTCATCCAGCAGGTCCTGAATAAAATCAAAGTATAGTACGCTCCAGAAGGCTGTAAGCCACCAGATGCGCAACACCTCACCATTGAACAAAGTCGTTTCACTGGGATGCTGGCAGAGGATGACGCGGATATCGTTAATGAGCAAGCATTGACGGACATAATCTGAAACTCGAATAGTGGGGTCGCCGGATAATTTAGCGCTGAGGATTGGGAAGAGATAACTGTCGAGGGTGTTAAATTCTCCGGCAACGATGCCGATAGATAAGAATCTTTTCTGACTGAAGTGCTTTGATAAGATCCAGCGAATAGCAACCTGATGGGTCAGGGAGACGGCGTTCTTGAGGCACGGGCGATACGATGCAGGGTCACTTGAAATAGATTCTTTGGGAATGTTGATATACAGAGTAGTAAAATCATGAGAATAGATCTTTCCCCACTGGCCATTCAAAGGACCTCCCGTCATATGGTCAAGATAGTCGCGGATAGCTTTCTTAAGCCAGTTCATTACTGAATGATCGATCACATCACCGCGACTGTATAAGGCAAACCCGATTCTTACCCCTTCCCTATATTGTTCAATCGGTTTATCCTTTGGGCACAGTTTCATCAAGGTTTCAAAGTTCCATTTTGGCCCAAGTTCAGTCCTTTCGTGCCCCAGCCAAAAGGCGATACTTCGAAGAGCGTTCTGTTTGGAGACCGTATCCGCCGGTTTTGTTTTCAATCGTGTCAGCATGGGGTTGCTGACCCGGGGCAGAGCTATCTTGTTATCTTCCATCAAAGAGTTAATTCGATCGATGAGTGACCGGACAGAGAGATTAAATTTTAACAACTCTTCCTTTTTTTCAATCACCTTCGAAAAGGTGAGATGATCGGGTGGCGTGCAGTCTTCTTCTTTTTGGGTATGTTGGGCAATGAAGGAGGCGAGACTGTTGAAATCGTTTTTTTTAATGAGATTGTTTCTCTTTGCAAAATCAACAAACGATTGAAGGGCGGGCATGTTACTACTGTCTGCGGCAAATTTTGAGAGCGATTCTTCAGTTGGAAACACGGCAAGAAGTGATGCCATAAATTTATTGCGGTGGTTCATGTTTTTATTTTCCTTTGATCGGATGCTCACCTGTCGTTTCAGGTACTCACATTCTATTGCAATAGAAACATCCTTTATATGAAACGGTGATATTTCGGTATGAAATACTATTTATAATGAAACACAGAAAAAGCTTGACCAGTTTCCTGAAAAACCGTATCTCAGAAAGGTGTTTCGGGGAAACATGGTTTTAAAAAATCTATCCCTGAAAGTGCATTTCAAAAATGGCACGTTTACTCGCTTGAAATATGTTTTGTCAAGAAAATCTTTTGAACTTTAAAAGTTGTCCTTTTGAATATCTTGTAAAGGAGGCATCGCTGATTCATGTACGAAAAGAAACCATGGCTGAAATTCTATAATAATATACCGGAAACGATCGATTATCCCAGAGTAACAATGTACGAAGCCCTGATGCGGAGCGTTGAAGGATCTCCCGAAAAAATCGCTTATGATTACTTGAATTACACCTCAACATACCGGAAGTTTGGCAGTGAAATCGATTTGTGTGCCAACGCATTGGCCGGTATCGGGATGAAAAAGGGAGATACAGTCACCATTGCCATGCCCACCTGCCCTCAGGGGATCATATGTTTTTATGCCGCCAATAAGCTGGGGGTGATCGCCAGCATGATTCATCCTCTCTCAACAGTCAAGGAGATAACGTACTATCTCAATGTGGCGAACAGTCGACATGTTCTTGTCATGGAAGAGCATTACGGTAAATTAAAAGAGGTTGGGGATGCGGTGCCTCTGGAGGCTCTCATCTTGGCGCGGGCGTCTGATTTTCCTCCTGACGTGCAGAAAAAAGAGTCAACAAACCGGCATCCGGATCCGAGAGTTCATTTTTGGACTGATATCATGGCGGCTTCATATCCCGAAGCGCCGAGGGCACGCATGGATACGGATGAGATGGCCGTCATTCTTTATAGTGGAGGAACAACTGGTTTCCCCAAGGGGATCATGCTTTCCAATTACAACTTTATCAGTGAGGGTATGATGGCTGGGGCCTGGGGAATGAAAGCGATTCAGGATCTTTCTGTTTTGGTAATTCTCCCAATCTTTCATGGTTTCGGCTTGGGGATTGCCTGTAACGCCACTTTTATGTGTGGTGGTAAGGCCATCCTTGTTCCTCATTTTACCCCGGAAACTTTTGCCCAACTCATCAAGAGCAAGCGGCCTTCTTATATTACAGGGGTTCCCACCCTTTACGATGCTCTCAGCCGCAATCCTGTATTCCAGACTGCCGATCTCAGTTGCTTGAAAACCGCCCGATGCGGAGCCGATACTCTTCCGCGGACAGTCAAAGAGCGGTTTGAGGAAATTGTGCGGCGTCAGGGGGGGGATGTAAGATTGCTGGAAGGGTATGGTTTAACAGAAGCGGTAACGGGTATTATGTCCACACCCTTTGACGGGTATCGAGAGGGAAGTGTCGGGATACCCTATCCGGATATGCTGGCGAAGGTTGTCAAGATCGGCACTACGGAAGAGGCGGCCGTCGGCGAAGAGGGCGAACTGTGCGTCAGCGGTCCCGCTGTCATGCTGGGGTATTTGGGGCAACCTGAGGAAACCGCCGAAGCATTGCGTAAACACGAAGACGGACGAATCTGGCTCCATACCGGTGATATTTTTACGATGGATGAGGACGGCTATTTTTATTTTAAACTGCGCTTAAAAAGGATGATCAAGTCTTCGGGCATGAATGTTTATCCGGCACAGGTAGAAGATATTATGCGGAAGCACCCCGATGTTCTCGACGCCTGTGTAATCGGGGTTCCCGATCAAGCACAGGTTGAACGGGTTAAGGCCTTTGTCATCCTCAAGAACAGGTCGAAAGAGAGTCCGGAGATGGCCCAGTCGTTAATCGCACATTGCCGAGAGCATCTGATCAAATGGTCCTGCCCCCGGGATGTGGAATTCCGGGAACGCTTTCCTCTTACCCGGGTGGGTAAAACAGCCTATACCGTTCTTGAACAGGAAGAGGTTGCCAAACTCAAAGCCGAGGGCAAATATACCGGTGGAAAATAGATCGAAAGAAGCGAAGGCGTTTGTTTAAATGACCAGGATTTGACTTTTATCACAGGGAGATTCGAATGATGACAGCCAGTGAGCAAGTGGAGAAGCTGTACGTGGAAAGGGGAAAACGTGCCAGGGAACTGCGTAAAAAGGGAAAGAAGATAATCGGTTACTTTTGTTGCTTTGTACCTGATGAGATTATTACCGCCTTTGATATGGTGCCGTACCGTATTCAGGGAAGCCAGAGTGAACCTATCGATCAGGCTGATGCCTATATCGAGCCGATGGCATGCCCCTTTGCTCGGAGTTCTTTCAACCTTGCTTTGAAAGGGCGGTACGATTTTCTCGACGGTTTCGTGGCGCCTCATAGTTGCGACACAATAGAGCGGATGTATCACATCTGGCTCCACAATAAACCGTCTTCCTTTAATCATCTGATCAATGTGCCTCACATGCTTGGGTCGGGTTCAACCTCGTTTTATCGGAGTGAACTTGCCTACTTTATCAAGAGTCTGGAGGATTGGTCGGGGCGAAAGCTCGATCCGGACAGGTTGAAAGACGCGGTCAGGCTTTACAACCGGCGGCGTGCCCTTCTCCGTGAGTTATATGAACTGAGAAAGACCGACCCGCCGCAGGTTTCTGGGACGGAGATTACCAGGGTCCTTGTGGCGGGGATGGGTATTCCCGCTGAAGAACACATTGCTCTCCTTGAGCGTTATATGAAGGAGATCAAGGTCCGTCCGGTACCGAAGGCCGATAAATTGCCTCGTATCTTCATTTGGGGTAACGAAATTGATGACATTGCTTTTATCAACCTTGTAGAGGAAAGCGGCGCCCAGGTGGTGATGGATGATTTGTGTACGGGCACCCGTTTTTTCTGGGACGATGTTCCAGAGACGAAAGACCCTCTGGATGGGATCGCGGCCCGTTATCTGAACATCCACTGTCCCCGCAGCAATGTTCCTCAGATGGAAACGCGGGAAAAGGATCTGGGGAACCGTTATGGGTATATCGGTCAGTTTGTCAAAGACTGGGGCGCTGACGGGGCGATCTTTTATATTGTACGTTACTGCGACACCTGCGAGCTGGAAGGACCGGATCTACGCGAGTATTTGAACAGTATGAACATCCCGGTGCTGATGGTTGAAGATGATTACTCGACATCGACGATCGGGCAACTACGGACGCGGGTCCAGGCCTTTTTGGAAATGTTAGGATAAGGGGAAAACCATGGAAGCAAAAGAACAAACCAAAACAACAGCAGTAAAAGGTACCAATACCGCGCGGAAGGTGCGGGGCTTGGTAAAACAGATCTTTCAATCCGCGCATGAAGCGAAGGCCCAGGGAAAGAAGGTTGCGTATTTCATGGTAACATCCCAATACGATGAAATTGTCAGGGCTATGGATATCGTGCCCATGCCAACTGAGAATTTTGCCGGTTTGTGTGGGGCCAAACGGGATATGGATCGGTTTCTTCTGAAGGCGGAAGAAGACGGGTACTCCCAGGTGCTCTGCAGTTATACGCGGATCGGTTTGGGTTTTGACAGCTTGAGAAGAGAAATGGGTCGTATACCTGAAAACTCTCCCGACGGCGGAATGCCGATGCCGGACATGATGCTGGGAAGCAGTGCCGTGTGCGATCCACGGTTCAAATGGTATCAGGCTGTAGGGCGTTTCCACCATGTGCCTACTTACAGCATTGATTGCGTAGCCCCCTCAGTCCACGCAGACTTGAATGAGGTGCGCGATTACTATATCCGCTACCAGAAAGAGCAGTTCGAAGGTCTGATAGCCTTTCTCGAAAAGCAGATGGGAAAGAAAATGGACAGGGAGCGGCTGTGGGAAGCAATCCGACTGAGTGAAAAGGCCTGGCGCCTCTGGTACGAAATCGATCGCCTGCGCGTCGCTGTTCCCAGTCCCATGCCGGCCCAGGATCATTTCAGTATCATGGTGGCCGGTCTCTACTATGCGGGAACCCAGACGGCGGTGGATTTCTATCAGGAACTGCACGATGAAGTGAAGGACCGGGTAGAGAAGAAAATGGGCGTTATTCCTGACGAGAAGTACCGCATCCTCTACGGCGGCGGTCTCCCTCCATGGCATACATTGTGGATATTCAACTATTTTGAGAGTTTCGGGGCCGTGTTCGCAATCGAGAACGTCTATCGCGGGAGTGATCCGGTAGAGGTGCCGTCCCACGTTAAGGATCCGGTGGAATATCTGGCTTGGCGGACGTTCCTGCGCTATACCCAACGATATGAAAAGGCGAAGGCCAATAGCGGTAATCCCAAAGTGGAGAAGCTTCTGGAGATGATTGATGATTACCAGACAGATGGTGTTGTTTTCCATGCCTGTCGTTCCTGCCGCGCCATGACAGTGGGACAGATCCATATGAAGAATCTGCTGGGACAGCATACAGATATTCCGATGATGCAGCTTGTATCGGATATGGTTGACCTGCGGGACTATTCGGAGGCGCAGTGGAAGGCCCAGATTGCGGCGTTCATTGAGGCTTTGGCTGGGAGACAGGCCAACTAACGTTTGAACGGGGAGACAACAATCATGCTTTTTGCCGGTATTGATATCGGTTCAACCATGACTAAGGTAGTCATGGTAACGGAAAGGGAAGAGGTAATTACTTCGTTAATTGGCCCCACCGGCGCCGAGCATCGACATCTTGCCCTCACGGTAATGGATGAAGCCCTCCACAAAACCAGCCTCTCCTTTGATGCACTCGATTTTATTGTTGCGACCGGTTACGGGCGGATCAATGTTCCCTTTGCGGACAAGCAGATCACGGAAATTACCTGTCATGCCCGGGGTATCAGATCTATTTTCCCTGGAGCGCGTCTTATTATCGATATCGGCGGTCAGGATTCCAAGGGGATCAAGCTGGATGGTGCGGGGAAGGTGGCTAATTTTACAATGAACGACAAATGCGCCGCCGGAACGGGACGATTTCTGGAAGTCATCGCCGAGACCCTGGGGGTCGAACTGACGGAGATGGGGCCAATATCTCTGTCAGCCGCCGGATATGTAAAAATCTCGAATATGTGCACCGTCTTCGCCGAGCATGAAGTAACCTCCCGGCTTGCGGAAGGGGCGGGGGTCCCTGAGATAGTGGCTGGACTCCATGAAGCGATTGCTGAACGGGTGATCAACATGGTGCGCCACCTGAGGATTGAAAAAGAAGTGGTATTCACAGGCGGCGGAGCCAAGAATATAGGTTTAGTCAAGGCCGTAGAGGGTAGGGTAGGGTTTCCCGTATTGGTGCCCCCGGAGCCCTTGATTACCGGCGCCTTGGGGGCGGCGCTGTTAGGCAAAGACTTTGTGGATCGCGGCGTTACCCGTGATCATGAGCGACGACTCGAGGGAGTGACCTTTTTTTCATGAGCGGCACACATCGATATTATGCTGGTCTCGACATGGGATCCGCATCCATAAAGGCGGCCGTGCTCAGCGGACACCGCTTGATTGCCTCTGAGATTGTAGCATCCGGAGGCAAATACAGCGATACCGCCCGAAAGATTATGGGCGGAGTACTGGCAAAGGCAGGCATCAGCGAAGATAGGCTTGATGGTATGATAATCACAGGCCTGGGCGCCGAGAGC
This sequence comes from Syntrophaceae bacterium UBA6078, assembly GCA_002428735.1. Taxonomy (GTDB): domain Bacteria; phylum Desulfobacterota; class Syntrophia; order Syntrophales; family UBA2210; genus UBA6078. Next base: position 27,522 of record DIXO01000060.1, read on the forward strand.
GCGCCCTTTGACGCCCCTCAGGTTTCCGATATCTCCTGCCACGCCATGGGGTGCCACTGCCTCTTTCCTTCCACTCGAACGGTAATCGATATCGGCGGGCAATTCACCAAGGTTGCGCGGATTACTCCCCAGGGTCGGATAGCCGATTTTCTGATGAGCGAGAAATGCGCCACGGGATCGGGGCGTTTTCTGCAAGTCATCGCGCGTATTCTGCAGGTGAAACTGGAGGATATTGGTCCTCTGTCAATGACCTCGAAGCACCCTGTTGAATTCTCAACAAACTGCGCCGTATTTGCCGAATCGGAAACGGTCTCTCGCATCGCAGAAGGGGCAAAGGCGGCGGACATTCTTGCTGGAGTTCATCATGCGATGGCCGCCAAGGTGGCCATGCTGCTCAAGAGAGTTAAAATGGAACCGGATGTGGTCCTTACCGGAGGTGGCGGCGAAGACGAGGGATTGGCCCTTGCTATTGGTGACGCTCTGTCCCTCAAGATACTGGTGCCGGATAAGCCTCGCCTCACGGCTGCCTTTGGCGCCGCTTATCTGGCGCGTGAACAGCATTTTCGGTCCCACGAGAACCATTCTGATTAACTGTAAAGTAAAACGTTACGTATGAGTAAATGATATCCCTTGTTTATATTGTCTCTTGTGGTGCTCTTCGTTGTTACTCGATGAATGGGTGATCAAGTAATTGGAAGTATTAAAAGTTAGCAGGTAGCCTGGGTGGTGAATGCAAAACTTTTATACAAAGTGTCGGAAGACACAAAAAAATAGGAGGTCATGGCGATGAAAAAGAAGTTGTTGTTTTCAATGGTGACGGTGTTTGTTTTTTTCGCAGTAACAGTTATGGTAAATAGTGTTTCCCTTGCTGCTGAGAAACCCATCAAATGGAGATGCCAGACTCTCTGGCCCATGGCGAGTCCTTCTTTCGCAACCAGCGCGCTTACACTTTCGAAAAAACTTGAGGCGCGAACAGGGGGAAGACTCCAGGTTGAAATGTTTCCCGCTGGTTCACTGATGCCGTCCAGTGATATTTTTAAGGCAGTTCAAATGGGTATGCTTGAAATGGGTGCAGTAGCTCCGGAATACTTTATAACCCAAGTTCCTTTGGGGGAAATTGGCTCAGGGATTCCCTTTAATTTTAAGGAAACCTGGGAATGTGTCTACTTTTACAGGTGGCTCGGTTTTGAAGAAATGTTGCGGAAAGCTTGTGTAAAGAATGGAGTTTATTACGCCACGGACTCCATCTTTTCAACGGAGCTTGTCACCACCAAGCCTCTTGTAAAAATGGATGATTTTAAGGGGTTAAAATTACGGTCGGCCGGTTCGATGCAGGCGTATTTCGATTCCATTGGGGCTGCTGCCAACTACATCCCCGGAGGTGAAGTGTATTCCGCTCTCTCTTCGGGTGTAATCAACGGAGCTCACTGGGGTAATGCTCTTGGAAACGCGAGCATGAAGCTCTATGAAATAGGCAAGTTCCATCTCAGAACACCATTGCGCTATTCCGGGGTTGCCGGCTGGATTCTCAATGTGAAGACAATGGAGAAGCTGCCTAAAGACATCCAGGAGATCATCATTACCACTCTGAACGAGGAATTCTGGTTGAAAACCAACCAGTACGAATACATGGCGATGAAGAAGATTAATGAACTTGAAGCAACGGGTGTTAAAATGACCCAGTTCTCCGACGCTGAGTACAACGCAATGCAGAAAGCCGCTGTGCCTATCTGGGATAAAATTGCCGCCAAGGATCCCTTGAATGCGGAAGCAATCAAAATAATCAAGGATTTTAACAGCTCAATGGGAAGGCTTAAATAGTTTTTCTGCGATTTTGCGTGAACCGTTACTGAGAACGTTTTTGAATACGGTTGATCTTTTACTCCATTATGCCACCTGACCCCTTGAGGGGGTCAGGTGGTCATCCGGTACAGGGTTACAGGGTCAATCCAGGGGTGAAAGTTCCCTCAGAGCATTGTAAACAAAGATAGATGCGCTTGCCGGAAATCACAAAAAGCCTCGTACAGGCGCATACACCGTCTAGACGTGGAGTGGATAGTGCACAGGCACAACAGTGGTTTGATCGCATCAGTATTGAAATAGACTCCGGGTTGCTACTGGGGGCATGAGAAAAAGTGATTATATGACGTAAGGAAGAGAATGGTGAGAAAAAAAACACCTATGGCAGTTGTTGGGGAAACCGTGCCGTGACTTGTAAAGCTGGCTGGGGAATCCTTACAGCGAAAATCAAGCGCGAGCTTCTGGTCTAGTGGCCAGAATATACACATGGTGTGCAGGAGAGCCATAAGAAAACTTACACAATTATCCTGGAGGTAGTTGTATGAAAGTTGTCATCGCAATAATCAATTTTATTGGTAACATGAATCAATGGATAGGCAAAATACTCGCTTGTGGGGTGATTATCATCTTTTTAGTTGTCTTAAAGGAGGTCATCGGGAGGTACTTTTTCAATCATCCCACCTCTTGGGGGAATGAGCTTACTCAGATGACCTTCGGGGTATATGTTATCCTGTCAGGAGGATTTGTGCTTAACAGGGGAGGACACGTGAATGTAGACATTATCTACTCACGATTTCCCCTTCGAACCAGGGCAGTATTAGACGTATTCAGTTCCGTCATGTTCTTTCTCTTCGTCGGCATGATGCTCTGGTATGGATGGATGTTGGCATGGGAATCGATCTCGGTCCTTGAACGCTCTCACTCTGCGTGGGATCCTCCCCTGTATCCGGTTAAGCTTATGATCCCCCTTGGTGCGGTTTTAATTCTTCTCGAGGGAATCGCTAAGCTTTTTAAAGACATAATCATAGCCGTGACAGGTGAGGAACTCGTCAACTATGCCTCAGGCAAAGGAGGTGCATCATGAGCATTGAGTTATTGACCCTCCTTTTTTTTGGTTCGCTTATCTTTTTTCTGATCATCGGGCTTCCCCTCTCCTTTGTGTTGGGTGGCGTATCGGTAGTCTTCCTCTATTTTACCTGGGGGGCCAATTCCTTCTTCATGGTGACATCCCAGACGTGGGGAGCGATGAACAAATTCACTCTTGTGGCTGTTCCCCTCTTCATTTTTATGGCGATGATCCTGGAAAAATCGGGGGCCGCTAACAGTCTCTATACCATGATGCATTACTGGTTCGGCCGCATAAGGGGAGGCCTTGCGGTAGGCACGTGCGTAATTTGTGCCATCTTCGCGGCAATGTGTGGAATTAGTGGAGCTGCCGTGGCAAGTATGGGCGCAATCGCCCTGCCGGCGATGCTCGAGAGAAACTATGACAAAAAGCTGGCCGTCGGGTGCATTCTTGCCGGTGGAGGGTGGGGTATCCTCATTCCGCCGAGCGTGATCATGATTCTCTATGCCCTCATTACCGGTGAATCAGTGGGAAAACTTTTTGCCGGCGGCGTATTGCCCGGACTCTTGCTCCTCGTGCTCGTATCTACATATATTGCTGTTCGGTGCTATTTTCAACCCAGTTATGGTCCTGCCCTTCCACCGGAAGAACAGGCAGACTGGAGTACGAAGTTAATGTCTCTGAAGGCCGTGATCCTTCCGATCATGATTGTTTTCATGGTTCTCGGATCGATTATATTGGGCGTAGCGACAGCCACGGAAGCGGCTGCCATGGGTGTTTTGGGCGCCCTTATTTCCGCTTTTGTTTATCGTACCCTTACCTTGCGCATGATTTACGACGGGGCAGTTCAGACATTCGCTCTCACCGGTATGATCATGTGGATCCTTTTCGGAGCCTACTGCTTCAGTGCAGCCTATCATGGAATGGGCGCTCCTGCCCTTATCAGCAATTTGGTGGAGTACGTTCCCGGAGGACCCTGGGGTTTCATCATTTTTGTCCAGGTCGTTATATTCCTTTTAGCGATGGTTCTGGATCCCATGGGCATAATGATGATCTGCGTTCCCGTTTTCTTGCCGATCGTAACGGCTTATGGATTTGATACTCTCTGGTTCGGGATCCTTTTTACCATCAACATGGAAATAGGGTACATGACACCTCCATTCGGGTTCAATCTTTTCTACATGAAGGGGATTGTCCCAAAGGATATTACTATGGGGGATATCTACCAGGCATCGTTTCCCTTTACGATTGTCTCGATCATAGGGCTCATTTTAGTAATGATTTTCCCGGCATTGGCAACATGGTTGCCCAGCATTCTTGTCGGTGTATAAATGCCGTGACCGCGGTTACGTGCCATTGTCTAACATGGCCGACGCATCAGTAAGAACATGCAGGAGATTCCTCAGGGGATGCCTGCCCCGGCTTCACGACAAAGGCCCCGGTCTTCCTGTTAGAGAGGATGGCCGGGGCCGCTTCATGCACTGTGCGGTTGCTTATTTCCCGCGCCTCTTTCTTCCCACTCCCGCCAGTCCGAGAAGACCAGCGCCGAGGAGGAGCATGGTTCCCGGTTCCGGCACGGGAGCGCCCCCGCCCTGGTTTTGAAAGATAAGATTCTGATGTCCGTCGATGGACGCGATGGAAAAACGGTCCAGCAGCAACGGAGAGAACTCCGATACTCCGCTCAGCGCGGCAAGATACTGGTTGGAGAGATTCAGCACCGTGCTGGGGCCGAAGAGTTGAAAATCATTTCCATAGATGGTTTCCCATAGGCTCGCCTGGAGGGCGGCGCCGGCCGTTGTCGATTCCGTGGGGGCGTATTCGTTCATGAGCCACGCGAGCCTCGCATCAACGACGCTCTCCTGGGTCATATTGTAAACGACCCCCTTGTTGATTGTCGAATCGAGATCCGTGCAGAAGGCCGCAAGCGGTTCGCTCCACCCCATGTCGGGATCAAAGAAGGAAACGGCAAACTCCCCCGCGTAGTTCGTCAAGTATGAGCCGGATGGATGTTCATAATTAACGCTCATGATATCCCAGTCCACAATCTTCAATTGGGTGTAGGTGGCCGATGCCGTGTGGGGAACGCAAAGAATAAAAAGGATACAAAGAAAAATCGATAAGACGGAAATCCCTTGCCGTGCGCCAAAAATTTTGTTTCTCATGATTTCGCTCCTTTCAAAAAAACGATTCTCACCCCCTCATATCCGGGCGTGATTTCTTTGCCCGGTCGGTGATGGCGGTGAGGCAATCTCTTTTCTTGGTGCGTAGGATGGCAGGGGGGCAGGGTATTGTAAATACTACTAAAGTAGGATTTTTCAGTGTTTTCGGAGGGTTTTGAGCGGTTTTTTCACGTTCGGCGGGTGTGCCGGGGGAAAAAGGGCACGGGGAACCGTGAAAAAGGCAATTGCTGATGACGCCGGATTTTCCCGGCGACGGGGACGGTGGACATAAAAAATCCCCGGTCACGCCACATGACCGGGGACCTTTCTGTGCAGGAAGATATAAAGGCGATTATCTCGGTATTATCCGGAGCGGGAGTCCTGACCGTCCTCTCCGCGGACGATCGTCGGAATGCGCTTTGCTCTTGCTCTCAGGGATGTTCCGCGTCGTACCACTTAAAATACGTGAGGGTAGAGTCCCTGCCTGACGTGACGAGGGCCATCTTGGTCTCGTCGGACAGATCAAAATCCGTAGTCTTTACACCGAGAGAATCGATGTAAATGGTTCGCGACCAGTCGTCGCCGTGAAGGTGGTAGCTGAGCTGGGCTTCCAGAAGGGTGTGGATGAGCGCCCATGAGTAGTCGAAGAAATCATCTATCTTTTGATGCGGCGGCTCCGCGTGGTCGCGGAACATGGCGATCTCGCTGGGCGTATCGAGCCGGAATCCCAGCGTCTCCTTGTTCAGAACGTACTTCGATACGGGCCGTTCCCTTTTCGCCGCGGAACGGTTTATTCTTTGGTAGTACTCAGGCTCGGCTAGTTCTTCGATCCCCGTTTCAGGTATTTCTTCCGGTCGAAGAGCTTGATGGGATAGTTATCCAGGACGCCCCCGTCGACGTAGACATCTCCGCGGGCGCTCCGCCGGGCGGCAAAGAAAAGCGGTATGGACATGGAAATCCGGACGGCGTCGGCCACGCACATCCGGGGCGTGTGTTCCGCAGAGAACACCTCCGAAAAGGCGGTGGAAAGGTTCGTGCCCATGAAATACATGGATCGGAACCCCTTCTTTTCCTTCAACGCCTCGATATCGGCGAAGGTCGATTCGCTGTTCCCCGTTTTCTCTCTGATCAGATTTCCGATCCAGTCACGGAAATAGTCCCCCTTGTACCAGCCGAACTGCTGAACGAGCCGTGCCGCGTCTCTCCCGATGCCCCAGGAATCGTCCATGAAATTCTTGAAATCGAGGGACCATATGATATCCCGTGTCTCCTCGCCGGAGAAGCCGAGGCCGAGAATGACCGCGTTAATCGCCCCTGCCGACGTTCCGCCAATCCGCTCGATATCCGCCAAGATGCCTTTCTCTTCAAGCACCTCCAGCGCGCCGAGATAAGCGATCCCTTTGACGCCGCCCCCTTCGAACACCAGATTTCTGAAGTTGTATGTCATGGGTCCTCCTGCTGGCATGAAAAGTGAGAAGGGGTATTACGGAAGAACTCAACAGCGAGGTTCCGTCATTTCCGGTCCAAAATGCTTGTTAGCCATTAACTTCTGTCCTCAATAAATTTTTTGAGTCTATAGTATGACGAAGTCAACTTACCTTTTCCACCTGTATAAGAGGCATAGCTGCCCGTAAACATTTCATAACATCCCGTGCGCGCAATTCTATTCATAAAATCAGAAATTTGCTCTCCTGGGATGTCCAGTTCACCAGCTAAACGTTGCTCAAATTCATCCCAAAATTGATTTGACCATTGGAGATCATTTTGCTCTTCCGTTCTAGGAGTTGAACTGTATTCGTCCAAGATTTTCAACGCCAAAATCTCGCGATAACTGAGCTCATCTAATATTTTTAAATAATCCTCATATTCATTGAGTTTTCCACTTTCAGTAATTGAGCTTTTGAGGAGGCGTGCAAACATTTTTATTTTTTCGCGCCTCCTGGAATTTAATGCAAATTTTGTAGTGTCAAGAGCAAATAGAACTGGCCGGTTTTGTAGCATATGAGTTGTCCGCTTTGTATCGGTCAGAAAGGCTGCGGAAGTCG
>DIXO01000029.1 GCA_002428735.1 Syntrophaceae bacterium UBA6078
CAGTTTTTCAACGGCCTGCTAGGGGTGCGCGCCGCAGTATTTCCGCATCGCACCACAAGTAACCATCCGCGATAATCGACGGCAACCGATCCACGTGCACTATATGATAGATCTTCGGCTGCGCAGGAACTGTCATTTCTCGGCTCCCATTGCTTCTTCGGCCATCGCACCTATTGCTATAAGCTTCGTATCATCAATCTTATGATTAATTTTTATTTTCCGACCTTTATTACAACCTTACTCTATTTTACTTAGATCGTAAAATCAACACAATTGAACTTCCATTGGCGGGTATTTTAGGGCGTTAAAGAGCAAAAATAAACTAGCAAAATAAAGAAAGAATGGCAATAGCTCATAGTGCGTACTGCCTGAAATCTTGTTTAACTTAGATGAAGGTAGTTATAAAAATTACAGGAAGCTATTCGGTTTTCCCTCAACCCCCTAGTTCCACCAGATCATCAAACAACCCCTTCACCCGTGGCTTCAACGCCTCACACTCTTCCAGGAAAAAGGCCTTCTTGGACTTACCCAGGTAGCGACCTTTTTGGGTGTGAACATCGAAAGCGTAATCCGGGATCGGGAGGTTTTCCTCTTTGACCGATCTTATTATCTCCTCAATCTCACCGCTGAAAACGCGGTCCTTGTCATACACCAGATTTTGAAGGTGATCGGCGTCCCGGGACTTGGGCGTCCGGCACAAAATCAGCACCGCCTTTGATATGAAAATCCTTCCCCGGTCCACGTCCGGGCGTCCGTCGTTAATCAGCATGAATGACCGGTAGAGGTTATAGACCTCCGTGGTGATCGTGACTCCGTAACAGTCTTCAGCCGATATGGTGAGCAGTCTCTTCCAGACATAGAGATAATACCCGGAGTGATAAAGCTCCAGTGCAAAGTACCCGGCAAGTTTGGGGTCGTTCCGTCTGATTGCTTTCTGCATAGCAGAAGTGGCTTCAAAAAAGTCATAGCCTCTCACGGTTGGTTTCATCTTACCCATGGTTTTCTCCCTCCCTTCAATCCTCATCAGGAAACATAATCGTCAGGACCGGCTCCGGGATTACACGCCCTTTTTCAGGGTCCGGATCCCCCGGTCCGCACTGAATCTTGAACTCTCGTTCGCATCCTTGCCGGAGGGGTACGCTGCACTTGAATAACCTGATCTGAGGAGTGATATCCCGGCCACAATGGATTGCCATATTGCACAAATCCCACACATACGCCCCCGGGTCCTCTCCAGTCTTCTTGCAGGCTGATTCGATGAGGCTCCAGACGGCATGAGTACAGGCCACCGGGTATTTATAGAGTCTGGTGTCCAGGGGAAACAATGCTGTCAGATCCACCAACACCCCGTCTTTGATCGCTTCCGCCCGTGAATAACTGTCAACCACCGGCCAGTCTTCCCACTCTTCTCTCGTTCTATCAGTCATTATTTTTCTTGCCTCCCTATGGCTGTAAAGATAAACCACTGTGCAGTGTCTAGCCGTTTCCCTGTCACCGGGTGCCAGTCCAGAAGATCGGCAAAGGATTTCCAACCCCTCACGCACACCGAGCGGATATCAAGGTCTCCCCGGTATCTTGCCACCTTCAAGGCGAGGATTTCAGACAGGCCGAACGCTGCCGGATCGACTTCTTGGGGGTGCAAAAACGTCCATTTCAGTTGTGATTTCATTTTTCTTGCCTCCTTTCATTTCATTCATAATCCCTGACGGTCACGAAGACCGCTTCCCGGGGGACGCCCGTATCGGTCAACCCGCGATAGGAGAACGTCACCATGGATCCGATTTTGGGGGGGGTCAGCCTTGTTTCATCTGACAGACCAGTCCCCAGCCTGATCGTAATTCCATCTCGCCACTGACACACCAACGCCCCCACCTGATCGGAGTACTTTCCCTTCCCCTCCTGGTAGCCGATCACCCTGGCCTCATCGGTCTCCCGGGGTTTGTATTTCAGGACATTGCCACTCCTACCGGGGACGTAGGGGGACCCTGGCTTTCGGAGCACTACCCCCTCGGCCCCTTTGGAAACCAGGCGCAGGGCGAGAGCCTTGAGATAGTCTGCATCGGGACAGGTCCAGTGCGGTATCACCGAGGCGATCTTTTGAGCCTGCCGTACCCACAGGACATTCTTCGCATACGCTATCCGGGTCTCAAATCCCCCGGAACAGGCAGGGGCATCAAAGACGCGGTATCGGATCTGCTCCCACTCTGAATCAATGGGGGTCTTTTTCCGTATGACAGCCACGGTCTTCTGAAACGTCCCCCTTCCACTATAAAGTTCCCCGTCAAGGACCTCGCCACGGGGAAGCTGACTCGTGAACCAGGCGGGGGGGATGATATCGTTCCCGTTCCGAGTCACCAGAACGGATCCGGTCCAGATCGCCCTGACCCCGTCTAGCTTTTCACTAAGGAGCCATCCCTGGATGTTCTCCCCGGCATAATTTTTAGCGAGCATCGGTCTCATTGCCCTTGCCTCCTTTCGCTCGTTAGATTCTCCCCGCCGCCCTGTCAATCAGGATGTCAATGTATCTCTCCCACTGCGCGACGGCTTCCCTCTTGGTCCCGAATCCAGACGGACACGCACCGCATCCCCGGATTCCATCGACCCACCACCTGCTTCCTCTCCTGATGATCGGGTAGCCGTCGGAACCGAACATCGACCAGTGGCGTAAGACAGAATTTTCGTTCTCTGTCATCGGTTTCATTGCTATCGCCTCCCGCCCCGTTTCATTCGCCGGAGCACTTCCTGGGCGCCTTTCTTGTACACGCACAGACAGATCAATGTTCCATCCTCGTCTAAGACCGCCCAATATCTGCTGTACTTTTCGATCTTCATCGTTTCTGCCCTCCGTCTTTCGTTGTCAGAAGAAACCGAACATCATAAAAGAATCTCAGCAGGTCCTGATAGTTCCAGGGACGTTCCGGGCTTTCAGCTTCCACCTTCGACATCTCAAAAACCCTGAACCTGATAAGTTCGAGGGCTTCCCCGTCTTTGGACTGGCCGGGTCCCTCTGATATGTACATTTTCCCGTTCACGTACTCGACCTGCTTCGGGTGAAGGTTGGCCCATAGCGTGATCTCGTGCACCCACTGAGGCGGGAGGTCCTTTATGGCCAGTCGGCCATCCTCCCACTCTATCCATCCCGCTCCGGCATCTGCCAGGGCGCACAGGCCGCGTATCGTGGCATGATTTCGTTCTGTCTGCGTCATGGCCCTCATCTGCCTTCCCCCTTTCCCTATTCGATGAACCCGAGGCTCACCAGGATCTGCTCGGACTGGTATCTGTTTCTTCCCGTTGCCTTGATGACAGCCGCTTCGATCCGTTCCCTGGTTTCCCGGAACAGCCGCTTGCATTCGTCGCAGGTTTCCCGGGGTGCATCTTCATGAATCACACAGGTACAACCGGGACCGTGGGGGATATCCAGATATATCTTCACCCACCCCCACGATGTTCCGGTTCCATGTTTGACGCTGGCGTTCTCACATCCCAATACCTTTAACGCCTTCTTCACTGCTTTCGTTTCGGTCTGTCTGTTCATCAGTCTTCCCCCTTTCCCTACGGAAGCACTTCGATTTCGACGACTCTCTTGACACCGCCGATCTCAGACTTCATCAACCGGACGGCCTGTTTCTTGGCATCTGTCAGTTTCCCAAGGATGCTGTACTGCTCAGTCGTGTAGCTTCCATCGTCATCGGTTCCCGTTAATCTCAACCACCAGTTCCCGTACCCCTTCGGCTTCCGTCCATGCGTGAACTCGTATTTCATGGTTTCTGTTCTCATGGTGTCCCCCTTCTATGTCATTGATTTGACTATACTTTATCAGTAGCAGGGGGCATAGTCAAGCAAAATCAACGTAATATAATAATGATAACAAGCACTTATCTACTTTGGATCGTTGCGTTATGAAAAAAAGTATGAATGCCATGCTCTTTTTCCTGTCTTGATGTGGCCTTTTCTCGGCCTCTGACAGCCTGTCAGTCAGTGCCCCGGGTGATCCCGTCAAGGATCGCCTGGACGTTCGTGGTGGCCTCGTCGAGCGTCTCCCAGCCTTTGTTTTCAGTCAGTCCCTCAAAGTAGATGACTCCGGGGGCTGGCAGGATATTGGATACACGTCCATAGCCCTCGCAACTTGATTCTCCGAGGACCTTCTCGGCGATGGAAAACCAGATCCTTCTGAGATAGGCGGCGTTGGCGGCCATAAAGGCAATAAGGTCCCGGCTGTACTCGTTTTGCATGTTCACGTGAAAGTACGTCGTGATATCGCTGCCCATGATGCCGGTCACTTTGACCACAAAGGACAATTTCACAAAGTGCGTCCGGCGGAGCTGATCGATCAGGGATGCTATGGCCGCCCCCCGGTGAAAGACCGTTGACTCATCAACCGCTGATGATACTGTCGCCGACACAATGATCTCGACTTCGTCTTTCGGTCCCTCTGCGGTCACCATTTTTCCGAAACATTCCGGGACCCCCTCCAGATAGGAACCGATGTCGATATAGTCACCGGTAACGTCGTGCTCGATGCCGTATCCGCTGGCCTCGTCGATCAGGTCATTGATCCGGTCGGCCTGGAATGCGACATCCTTTACGCCGTCAGGCCAGCCTTCACGGAACAACCTGTTCGACTCTTCCCATGTAAAGGGACAGAATGAAGGCTTGTTGTACCCCCTGGAATAATTTGACTCAGGCATGTCAGATATGTAGTCCAGGATTTCACTCACCGACTCAAAGCTCATGTCGATCGTCTTTCCCTTGTTCGTTCTCGTTATATTCATGGCATCCCCTCCAGTTACAGGTTGCTTTCAATGCGTGATCGGATTTCAGGATTGACGCCCCGGAAGACCAGCATATCGAGGCATTCTTTTTCCGAGAACCCGTTGGCCAGCATCAGGCTCCCCTTGATGGAGGCCCGGGGACTGATGATCAGCCGCTCCTTTAAGTCAAAGACGATCCCCCTGATCTTCTGGACTTTTTCGGCCCACTCGACATTCCCGGAAAGCGCAACCTCCAGCTTTTCGTCATAGTCGAATTCGACAACGGCGAAGCGGTCAAGCGTTGCGGCGTCGATGGGATTTCTGCCGACATACTGTCTGTCAGCGCCGCGGCCATAGGTGTTACCGGCGGCGATAAAGATGAAATCCTGGTGCCGCTGAACCATCCGGTCCGGAAATCCCGCCCACCCGTTTGAAAGCGCGGCATTGATAACGGTGAGGACGTTGGCGTTCCCGGCGTCGATCTCATCCATTAAGAAGACCCCTCCGTTCTCATAGGCTTCCCGAAGGAGCGAAGGGACGTAGGTACCGGTGGCATCCTTGTAGCCCAGCAGGTCGCTCTTGGTGGTCTGGAGTCCCACGGGCTGCATAAAGAAGGGAAGGCCCAGGGCTTTCGCGACAAATTCGCACAGGGTCGTTTTCCCGGACCCCGCAGGTCCGACCAGGAAGGTGTCGATGCGAAGGGCAACCAGTTTCAGGATCCGCTCAAACTCCCGATGCTGTATCCCGACCTTTACCGCCGGTCTGTCAGGGGCGATCAGCTCGATCTCTCGCACCGCCGGATTAAAGGACTGCAACTTCTGATCGATCACGGCTTCGGCAATGGCCCTGACCTCTTCAGGATCCACGCCGGACTTGATCCGGCCTGACATGATCCGGGCCATGATATCGGCGAGGTCCATATCCTCTAAATGAAGATCCCCGTCACTGTCAGGACCGGGGACATCCTCATTCAGGATAATTGCGATCAGCTTCCTCTTTTTCCAATAGTTGACCCGCTCACCCGTGTACCCCATGTCCCGAACCATCTTCCGTAATTGGTCCGTCTTCATCTTTTGCAGCTCTTCTCGTTCCATCGCTCGCTCCCTTTTTGTAAGTATTTGATTTAACTATACTTTAACCATGACAGCGAGCATAGTCAAGCAGAATCAACCATAAAAGATAAATAATAACGGCAACTTATGTGCTTTTGATTCTTGCTTTATCGGGGAAAGGAAGGAAGAACGTGCTCTTTTTCTTGAATTTTTTTTGAAGGGTGTGTGCGTTTTCAGGCTTATTCCGGGGCGGTTTCCGGGTCCTGTTCCGGGGAGTCCGTCAGTCGCCTCCTGGTGATCACCCGGAAGAACTGATCAATGTTATCGGTATGGGCGACCCACCTTCCCATAATCGAAAGGATCGGCAGGCCCATGGAAACATACTGAGCCAACAGACGTTCGCCACAACCAATATACTCCATAATCTCCTCTTTGGTGTTAAGTATGCCCGGGGCCTTTCCCATTCGCGTTACCTCTCCCTCTCCAGCCATGATGGCCTATTATAGGCCACCCGTCTCTCCTCCCGGGGAGCGGGAGCCTCAACGGAAGCAGTCGCTTGTGGTCCCGTTTCTTTCCCGGGGATCAGATTGACTCCGCCGCCGATCCACTGAGGCTGTGCGACGGACAATGCCAGGACCTCAGCGTCAAGCAGGTGGTTATCCTTCCGGACCTTCTTCCACTCCATGGCCCCGTTTTTATCCCGGCGCTTTTCTTCGGCAAGGACCTGGAGGGCATAGTCTTTCCCCGTGTCCCTGTGTAAGTAAATTGCGTTGGGGCCATGCTGCGCGGCCTGTTCAATCCCATAGTGATACAGGTCTTTCATTTGATCCGTGTCAATGCGTATGATCCGGAACCAGTGGGGGAGCTTCTTGCCTGACGGGGTCTTCATAAGCTCTTCGCCGGGCCTGAACTTTCCGGGGATCGTGTTCGATGCCCCCTTGGTCCCCCACAGGGCAACCCCGCGGCCCACATTCCGGACGATCCACCAGTAGGTTTCTTCCGTCATGGACAGGCCTTCCTCTTTTGCTCCACCGCCGGTGTCGATCGCCACCCGCCAGATGTAATGTCTCCTGCCGTCCACCCCCTGATACTCCGTATGGTAGAGCAGGTTTTCCACATCTTCCCAGGTGGACAGAAAACCGTAATGAATGAGCCAGGAGGTCAGATTGCGATCCCACGCCCGGACCACGAACCAGAAGCCGATCTTCTGAACATCGATCCCGCAGGTGAGGGCAACGGCCCCTTCGGGGACGGTTTGCGGATCCAGATCGACCCGGGCCTTCAGGATCTCATCTTCCCCCTTCGACATGACCACCTGCTTCCAGGTCTCACCCAGGGACGTATTGATGAACACCTGCAAATCGCTTGGCCGGTCCTTGGATTCCAGGAACTTCGTGGCAAGCTGGCCGAAGGATACCCAGGGGGAGCAGAGTTCATTGATCCAGAACCCGGCGGTCCCGCTGAACTCTGCCTCCGCCCGCCACTGTCCATGGCGGACCATTTTTGCCTTATAGGCATCAGTGATTTGCCCGTCACAATAAGGGCAGATATACCGCGCCTTGAGCGGTTCGCCCTTCGGCCACCAGAGTCTTTCCCGGTTGTCTCTGTTCCAGATAAGCACCTGGCGCTCCCCGCAGTGGACGCACGGGACAAAAAATTTTCTCTGATCTGACAGAGCGTAGGCCGCGGCGATCCGGCTTTCCTCATCGATCGTGGGGGTCGAAAACAGGCCGATCTTCCGATTCCAGAAGGTCGTGGTGCGCTTGACCGCCAGATTGATGGGGTCCCCTTCGGACCCCGCCGACACGGGAAAGGCGTCAACGTCATCGCAGAGGACCACCCGGATCGGTCTCGCCCGGAGCGAGGCCGCGGAGTTCGCCCCGGCAATGGTGATATGTCCCCCCTCAAACCGCTTGTGCAGGGTATTGTTGTTGCTGTCACGGGACCGGACATCTCTGACACGGCCCTTCAGGGACGGCGTATCCCGGATCATCGTCGAAAGCCGGTCCTTCGACCAGGCTTTTCCGACTTCGATCGTCGGCTCCACAACCAGGATCGGAGACGGGGCATAATCAACGAAGTACCCGACGACATTATTGAGACATTCGGTTTTCCCTATCTGAGCGCTGCTCATAACGACAACCGTTTCAACCAGGGGATCGGAAAAGGCGTCCATGATCCCCCGCAAATACTCAGCCCGTTCCGTGTACCACTTTCCGGGTTCCGCGCTTGCCTCCGGACTGAGCACCCTGTTTTGATCGGCCCACTCGCTGACGGTCAGCCGCGGCCGTGGCCTGAGCAGGAGCAGCACTTCCTTGAGCACTTCCACCGGCGAGGCCAGCATTGACCGCAATGTGTCTGAGATCGGGTTTTGATAGCTCGCTACAGATTTCATCACTGTTTCGCTCCAGGATCTCTTGAATCTCTGTTTCCTTCGTACAGCCGAACACGATAGGGGCCAGCTTCCGGGGAGCGGCCTGTATCTTGGTCTTCATCGCCATAACGATCGCACCCCACGCCTTCATGGCCTCATCGACGGGGATCAGTTCCCCGCGCTCTTTGAGCAGGTCGATCTCTTTCCGGTCCGCCTGTATCTTGGTGAGCCTCGTTCGTTCGTCTGTCAGGGACAGGCTCCCGGACCCCCGAAGCCGCTCCTGGAGGTAGCTGATATACTCCCGGATCGCGGGCATGAGGTCCACGGCCCCCTTCTCCGGTTTCGGGACATGGCCTTCTTCCGCAAGCTGCCGGTATCTCCGGGAGGTGATCCCCAGGATAGCCGGGCAGATATCGTTCAGCTTGACCATGTTCGCCACAACAGCTACCTCGGGACTTTGATGCTCGTCTCAATCGTCGTTTTCTTCCGGGCTACGTTGAAGTGTCCGGCCCACTTGTGTTTCAGGAAGGCGATCTCCTCTTCGACCTTGGCCCCCGTCCGGAACAGGGAATTCCCCCCGAGGTTCCTGTCACGGGCCTGCCGGAAACAGAACCGGTTTTCAATCCAGACGATCCGCTTGTGCAGCAGATTCTCCAGAAAAAAATCGACATCGACCCGGAACATGTGGTTTTCCAAAAAAGGAATGTCCCGACCGATCACCCCGATCACCCCCCCGGCCCATTTGTTCAAGACGAAGGGTTTATTCAGGAGATACTTCCTGACGTCCCCGTACTGATTGAACCCGAAGGCCCCCACCCCCAGGTCCTTCGCACAGACCGCGGCATTGACCGCGACCTGATAGGCATAATCCGGATCTCGGGTTTCCTTGGGCGACAGGTCCCCCAGGTACAAGACCCCGATAATGTCATCATCGGCCATGACAAGGATCTCTTCCGTGAACCGTTTCAGTATCCACGTCCGGAGCTTCCCCAGGCCCCTGACGCTGTCCGGGTGGGGGATAATCTCCAGTCCCGTTTTCTCGTATTCGCCGATCTCGGATTCCGGACAGGTGAGCGTGGCTCCGGGAAAGAGGCGGTGGCTTGTGATCGTTTTACTCCTCCCGCGGGAGAGAATGACGATACGCAGGTTTTCCTCAAATGACGACACCTGTTTCTTGCGGGTCATTTCAAGAGTTCCTTTCCGTCCAGGACCCGCCCCTGGCCGATCTTCTTGGTCTTTGAGGACCAGGACAGGGATATCCGGGGAAGGTTGAATTTCTGGAGGGCGTTCAACCAGTCCAGTTCATTCCGGAAGACGAAGACCAGGTAGTCGTACTTCTCGAACTCATGAAGCATCATGGCCTCAAACAACGCCTCTTCTCCGTCACCCTCGCCCAGGGTCACGTTCTTGAAGAGCTTGTCCAGTTCGTTGTAGTTGAACCCGGTCTCGATCAGGAAGGCCTTGTCGTGGAGCTTCAGGGCTTCGACGTTCCAGGGGCTTTCATTGAGTTTGTTGTCAAGGATGCGAAGCTCGTCAATCTCTCGTTCGGTGAGGTTTTCTTTCCGGAGGACAGGGACCTTTTGCATCCCGAGCCTCCTAGCCGCGGCAAGCCGGGCATGGCCGATGATCAGGCCATCCTTTCCGTCGATCAGCAAGGGCTGTACGAAGCCGAATTTCCGTATGCTCCGGGCGATCCGGTGGATCTGCTGTTCCGTGTGTTTCTTCTCGTTTCGCTCGTTGGGAATGATCTTCACCGTCTCGACCATTTCAATTTTCGGGAAATCGGTATCACTGGCCATTTCACTTTTTTTGCTTTGTGCTGTTGTTTTCGCCATTGCCTCCTCACATGAAAAAAAGGTACTGTTTTTGACGAATTAGGCCTTTTTGAACCCCTCAAGCAGAACAGAAAATGCACCCCAAAAACCTAAGACTTTGAAATGAAAGGTAGAGTTTTTGGCCTGTTCCTGCATGGAAAAAGTGGGTCTGTGCTCCGTATAGGCCGGGGGGGCCTGGAGAGGACCCAAAAAGTTTTCCCTGGGGTGAAGGGTGTACACGGTGTTCATGGTTCCGGTGTAAAGAGTGTATGCTTTTCACGCTGACATCCCCTTGCCCCTCTATCACGGCCTCAACTTCCTTCGGTCAGGCATATTGATATTAAAGTTCTGCATGCCAGCCAGTCTTGATGCTATGCGAGCCGACATATGTTTTTCTATCTCAGGAACCGACAGGTTGGTGGTGATAATGGTCTGCTTCTCTTCCCGGATCCGCCGATCGATAATCAGGTACAGGATCGTAATGCTGTACTCCGAACTTTTTTCTGATCCAAGATCATCCAAGACAAGCACAGGGACGCTGGAGTATTGAGCTATCAACTGCGATTCAGTAACTTGAGAGCTATCCCTGAACGTGTCCCGTATCTTCAGAAGCAACTCGAGAACATTCACAAACCTTCCTCCATGTGCCTGGAGATAAGAACATGCGAGATGTGTTTTCCCGCAGCCGGTCTTCCCAAAAAGAACCATGCTTGATCGACAACCATGGACGGCCTGAACCAGTAAATTATTGCCCTCGAACGTGTCAAAGGTGGCAAACCGGTAAGCCTTCGGTATTCCGGACCTCTGCCAATTCTCCAGCCTTTCCGGTTCAACGGCGGCAGTTTTAGGGTCCCCGACGATATCAGGCCACCCCTTTTCTCGCATACGCTCTTCACAACGATTCACAATCTCTTCAAGTGCCGCCCCCAAAGACCCCATCAACGGGGTAAGGTTCTCCGTCGCTTTGCGCTTGGCTTCCAGTCTTGCCTGTGCCAGCTCGATTATTGTTGCCATTGTTTCCTCCTCTCTGTTTCGCTTGTAGAGGTCTTTCCTCCCGATTCAGCCAGTTCACGAACCTACGTCTCGTCGGCCTTTTCCCGTTGGTTTCACACCAAACAAGCATTTTTTCGTAGAGTATATTCACATCAAGCCCGGAGTATGCTGGTTTCTCTGCAAGGCTTGATAACCAGTCTTCATCAGTGAGAGACTTGGATTTTTCTTTTTCTTTTTCTTTTTCTTTTTCTGTTTCTGTTTCTGTTTCTGTTTCTGTTTCTGTTTCGTCTGTGAGTTCTCCATGATTACTCACTGAGTGCTCATGGATATCATCAGGAGGGGAAGGATTTTTTGCCTGAGACGGTCTGTTAATTGTCTGATGTTTAAGAAAGTTTTTTATGTAGTAGTATCTTTCGCCATTATAGATAAAGGGTACAATGCAACATAGGGACTCTAATTCCGCAAGCCACTTTCCAAACTCTGAGAGCTTGATATCGTCGTATGGGAAGATCGCACTTTTGAGCCATGCAGGATGTCCCTTCACAACTCCATAATCGTCTGAATTTGTCCAGATGCCGATGAACGTGAGGCGCGCGTCTCTTGAAGTTGTTGACAGCTTCTCATCGTCCCAAAACTCAGGCTTTATTGTTCTCGTTCTCGCCATCTCTCTTACCTCTTCCCGCCCTTCATCTTCCGCTGAATCCAGTAATACCGATTCCGGCAGGTCTCGTTACAAAACCTCACCTTGGTGAACCGTCCGCAAAAAAGGCACCTTCCCGGCCTTTTCTCCCTTTGGCTGGTATCTTCCTTCTCGTTTTTCATTTGAACTCAATCTGAGCGATTCTCGCCGGTAGACACGCCGGTTATGTTCTGCGTCTCGGAGGCTTTTTCCTTCCTTATCAACCATTCCAGCTTTTTGATCTCCAGTTTCTCCTCTTCGGTTGGACTTACAAAATGCCCAGGAACCCGCTCTATAACGTAGTTACCGAGGATAGACCGGTATATGTCCCGTCCCGCGTTCGTACATCCCTCCCGGGTCCAGATCCGGGGACTCAGTCTTTGTGGTTTGCCTCCCATCTTCGCTTACTTCCCCAGGAATACAACCTTCCTGTTTTGCACCCCGAAGGCCCGAGCTTCCGCAACCGTCCCGATGAAAACGTCCACGCGCTCGCTGAATCTCTTGTTCATTAGATCGTTTACCCTCCTGACCCCCACGCCTTCGATATAGACCCTTCCTCCAAGCCAGTGGATCAGGTCACGGGAGACGGCGCAGGTCCATCCGGCTTTCGGCTTCTCCATGGTGGCCGTGTGTGCCGGATCGCTGTTCGTCTCTTGCGGTCGGTTCGTATAGGCCGTGATTATTGCTTCCAGGTGCTCAGGTGGCGGGCCTTGATATATGATCCTGTGCTCATGCTCTTTGCCTGACAGAGACATGGCAAGATGGATCTGGAGGCCGCATATCAGGAGCAATGAGAAGGCCAATATGGCAAGATATTCTTTCTTCAGCACAGTTCACTTCTCCGATGAATTCAGGCCCGCCTCGCCCAATCGGCGATCAAGAGCGCGTCCGCCCGGTTATGATCTTTCTCCCTCCCCAGGTCAGCCGACGGGAAAAGCCGTCTGGCAACAGCAAGGGAAGCTTTCTTCTTTTCCTTGTCTGTAAACTTTCCACCCATCGGGAGCACACCCTTCTTCCAGGTTTGTGGTCGCACCAAACGAAAGGGGATCCCGTGGGATGCAAGCACCCCTCTCCAAATCCCCTTATTCTCGCTTAACCTGCTGGATCCAAACTTACCGAGCGCCGGTCCGATGCCCATATCTTCCAGGGCCGCGCCTTTGATCCGGTATTTCACGCGGAGGGACATGATCAAGTCAGACGCCGCGACTTCATCACCCGGCCAGTCAAAAACCTCCAGTCCGTCATCATGGATCAGGGCAATGGCTCCGGTAACGCCGGGATCGATCCCGATATACGCGCTCGGCCTGTCCATCAGCGAAACATCTCCCCTTGTGCTTCAACGATCCCGTTCTTTTCCCTCTTCTCCTTGATCCGCTCCGCTGTGAAGCTGATGGTGGCGTCCACGTCAAGGCCACCCGCTGCGACCTTGGAAGGAACGACGGACAGATTCAGGGAGACCTTCAGGCCATCATCGGATTTCAAAAAAGCCTCCCTCAATTCCTTCTGGTAGTTGTCAAGGAGTTCACCTGACAGCCCTTTCATCGCTGTGATTGTTTTCGTTCCGATCATGGATCAATTTTCCTTTCTCTTGATATGCGTGGGGGGAAGAGGACGGAAACGGGTCTCGGACTTGAACCGTATCCCGCCACCACTCGCAACCGCCTTCCGTCCTCTTTCAATCGTTTCTACACTCTCCTGCTGTATGCCCTGACTCCCGGCACGTTCATGGTTTCCTTCAGGGCGGTTGCCAGTTTGTTAAGAGCGGCCATGTTCGGGGTAACGAGGTTCGGACTGGCCTTTCCTTCCGCGATCGCCCTACACAGAGCCTTGATGTCTCTGACCTCAGCCGCCCACACCCTCCGGAAGGAAGGACCTCCCTTGATCTTCGGGACCACCTTAGGAACAATGACGGGTGCAATATGAACGGGTTCCTGTAGGATCTCTTCAGCCTCCTCTTTCTCCCCGGCATTCTCCGCCGCGAGAGCTTCCTGCAACCGACGCTCCTCTTCAGCTTTCCGAGCAATCTCAGCAAGACGGGCCTTTTCCTCTCTCTGGATCCGCTCCTGCTCTTCGTCGTAAACCGACATGAGTTGCTTTGCAGCCTTGACCCCTTCTTCGGTGGGAACATAGTACCTGTCTCTTTTGGCGATAGTGTCCTTGTGGAGTTTGTGGGCGGCTTGGATCAGGTCATCGTACCCCTCTTTGATCTCCTCCAAGAGAGCCTTCCCCTGTTTCCAGAGTTCCCCCACGGCTAGATACTCTTCCGGGGTCTTGATAGGGGGGAGGGATTTAACCGCCTCCACATAGCCAAGAGCCTTCTGTTGCACGTCTTCCGGTTCAACAAGTTTTAATGCGGCTTCCACTTCATCTCTCTCCTTTCAAGTTGTTTTTCTTCCACTGGTGACATGCCACCGCAGACAGCCAGACCTGTTCGTCTGTTCTGTCTCCGAAAGGGACCAGCCGATATGTGCCGTCACCGTGCAACTCTACCGCGGCCCGCTTCATGGTTCGTTTTTTGGGGAAGTACCCGATGCTGTCAGGAGTTCCGGCGTAACCATAGATTGAACTCCTCTTTGGTTTTTCCGATATCTCAATCACAAACCCGGATTCCCGCCGGAACTTGCGCCATGCCTCCAGGTAGGGGGCAATGACAGGGTCAATACTCGATTCGTCAAGCTCTCCGATATCGTCAAGGTGGGTTGCAAGGTGGACAAGGCTCCCGCGTTCCCTGGCGTGGTCGTTAAAAAAAGTCGTGTCAACAAATCCCTCGTCTTTCAGTATCCCGGTCACAGAGGGAAGCCGGACTCCTTCGTGGTGATACAGGTGTCCTTCCTCTGTAAATTCAACCGGGGCGTCCAAGAGGGTATAGGCGGCCAACTGAAGGGCGGCCCAGGGTTCGACGTGTCCCGTTTTCTTATCCAAAATCGTCAGCACTATTCTTTCCCCAGGGCCTCAATGGTCTTAGACGCTTCGCCTTTAGTCAGCTTTCCCAGGGAGTCAATCGTCTCTGTGTAACCCAGGATCTTTGATACCGTTTCGTGCCGCTCGAAGTCATCGCTGATCCCCTTCTTGGTGAGAAGCGCATTGATCGCTTTCAGTTGCGGCTCGGTTGCAGGCGCTTCCAATCCTTGTTCTTGGGGTGGGGTTTTCTTGGTTGCAGCGGTTTCTTTCCGTTGAGGCTGTTTGATGGGGGGTTTTTGCTCGGCGACACCATGTGCATGTTCGTCACCTGCCATTTCCTCGGCAACATTCGGCTTGTATCCGGCCAGCACAACAACCCATGCTAGAACATTACGAAGGGCTTTCGCACAGGCCCTGGTTTGTGCCATACTGCGGAGCTGAAAAAGTGGAACAGAAACCTCACCGGCATTTACTCTTTCTTTTTTTGGTACTTTCTTACCGGGTTTATCTGGATTATCAACCCATACGATTTGATCTCTTGGAGGATCTTCGTCGCTTTTGGTACCATCCTTCAAAGCATAGACATATTTATATTTTGTCCGGGCAGACCATTTATCCTCGTCGTTCATACACATGGCTTCAGCTGCGGAAATTTCCATTCCATCGGAACGAATGGCAACTGCTTTCGCCAAAAACCCTTGAACGCCGCCATAATCAAGAAACTCTGTTTCCTTTACCTTTGCCGTGATCCCATAGAAACGGGCGACGGTTTGCCAATCCTCAAATTCAAGGTATTGCTCGCCACTCATAATAACAGGGCTCGGCTTTTTCGAGATAACATCAGTCAGCACCTTAGCGGCCCGTCGCGCTTCTTCAATCACAACTTCCGGCGGTCTTGCAATTTGGATATCCCCGCCAACATCATAGACCTGCATTGCTTCATCCATTTTGATTTTCTCCTTTCCATATTTGCATCCATTTATGAACCGTGGCCTGACAGCAACCATATCTTAGAGCTATTGATTGATATGTTTCTCCGTTGGCCCTATCTGCCATGATAAATATCCGGTCCTCTGCGCTTAATTTTGTGAACGTCAGCGCGGGGGTTATGTCTTTTCTGCCATGACAACGAAGGCACATTGTCCTTAAATTATCAGGGGAATTGTTTTTCTTGTTTCTGTCTTTATGGTCTATCGTTATTGGCCTGCCCCATTTAGCCTTGTGCTCTGCGTCCGTCATTCCACATTCAATGCACTTATAACCGTCACGCTGGAGAACGGTCTGACGCTGGCCGCCGGTACTATAATGGCTTGTTCTTGAATAACCATGAATGGCCTTAAATTCATTCCGGTGTTGTCGCTGCCATTCAAGTTTGTGCTCCGCTCCCATCTCTCCTCTCCTTTCCGTTATCTCACTCGAATTCCAAATCGCTCCTCATACCGGATACGATTCGCTTCCATGTCTCCAATGTCTGAAGAGGTGGGGGTGACGCCGAATTCTCTTCTTTTCCGGGCCACCGCACCGGTCAGGCTCTCTCCTTCTCCCAGGCTGAAGGTGCTTTTCGTTACAAGGTCCGTGTATAAAGGGATCGCAGGAGCATTAGGGCACTCCTGCATTCCATTAAAGATTACCCCGATAGCTTCCAAATGCTCGTCAGTCATCACATCTCCCTCCTCTCTTGATCTCAAATGCTCATGATCAGATAAACAAAAAGGCCACCAACCACGGCGAAAAAAATCTCCCGGGTCCTGGCCTTTCGTCTCGCTCTTCGTTCGGTTCCATGATCCCGAAGGAATCTAATCGACCGATCCACTGATTCCTGATTCACTCCTGAGTACATATCCCGCCTCCCTTCTGATTAAATCCGGGTGGGGTCCGAAGACCCCTTCCCCAAAGGCGGCTCCCCGGCGAAGCCTGAAAGGTGAATAGATGAAGAAAGAACGAGGCCCGATATTCAATCCGCCTCGGCGCCGGGCGGCTGGTGGATCATCAGGGCGGCAACTCCTTCGGTATTGGCCGTCCTAACGCGACCCATCGATTCAATTTCTCCACATTCCCATGTACTGCGGCATCGTGTATGACTTCTTCCCAGGTCAAAGGGTCTTCGTCATCTTCGGGAAAGACGTACCCGAGCTTCCGAAGGACTCCCTTTATGTGAGCAAGTTCGGTTTCGACTTGTTGAAGGCGTTCTGTTTCCTGTGCCGTCATCATTCGATTAAAGGGCTTTGCCTTCCCTCCCATTCCCATTTGACTTTGATCTTTCCTGATTCCAGAGCTTCGTAACGAAGGAAAGGCTGTCTTCGTACCCGGCCAGATCCTCTTTTGACACGATCACCACTCCGGCGATCTCAAATAGCTTCTGGAGGGCCAGGATGTTAATCGTTCCCTGTCCACTCCTGAAACGCGAGAGTATAGAGCCATCCACTCCGATCATGTCCGCCAGGGACCCCTGTCCATGTTTAGCGACCAGCCCTTCGACCAATTCCGTAAAGCGCATGAAGCCCCCCTGTGAAATTTGTTTCAGAGTCAAAGCGGCTCAAAACTATTTGCTTCATTTTGATTTCACTCTCCGGTATTTCGATATACAAACAGCGACTCAACCGGCAGGCCGGTCCGGAGCGCGATAAGGTTCTCAACCTTCGCGGATCGCTTCCGACCGGCGATTACGTCGCATACATACTGAGGGTGAACTTTCAGTTCCCAGGCGATATCAAGCTGGGTAAGGTCGGATGTCATCAGGGCAATTTTGATGTTTTTCCTTTGACTATTGGTTTTCATTGGTTTACAAGTACCCCATTAAACGTTTTTCACATTATGTGATTTTTGAAATGTATCTATAAACCATAATTCACATTATGTCAAGGGTAAATTGCCATGACGAGAAGTATTGTCGATATTGAACTCTTCCATAGAAATATTGAGCATTTAAGAAAGCTCACAGGGTTGGGAAAGAAAGAATTCTCCAATTTGCTTGGAGTTACAAATGCTTACAGAAAAGACCTTGCGAGCATAGGCGATCAATTTTGGCTTGGCATTAAGGAGAATTTTTCGGTTCCGAGCAAAGACTGGCTAATTACTGAACATGACGATGAAGAGATAAAGAGGATAAAGTTTACATCACGTCAAGTCAGATATTCTTCAGGGGGTTCGGTCTTTGAGCTCGCCGAAGAGGCCAGCACAGACGATGATTTTGTCCTTATCCCCCACCTATCGGGCAAAATAAGCGCGGGGGTCGGTCTTGCTCCGGAAAATGAGATCCATGTCCAGGTGGCTTTCCGTAAAGACTGGATCAAGAAAAAGGGATCGCCTGAACAGATGTCACTCATTAAAGTGAAGGGCGACAGCATGGAGCCGACATTATCTTCCGGGGATATGATCCTTGTGGACCATAGCCGGAACACCATCGATCCCCAGGGTGGCATCTACGCAATCGTGATAGACGACATGATCATGATCAAGCGCCTTCATGTCCTCGGGACAAACAAGATCCGCATCGTAAGCGACAACCCACATTACGATCCTATAGAAACAACTGCCGACGCGCTTAAAATCAACGGCAAGGTCCTATGGTTCTGCCGGGAGTTGGAGAGGTAGGGAGCGGGAAGAGGAAACCAAGCAAATTATCTTTCATCATACCGTAAATCATGATAACAACTTGTTACGTGGGGACTCACCGACAAGGGAAGTGCGGGAGGAAGTACCATGATGAAAGTATGGGAAGAATATAAATTTAAGATCCAAGCATATACACCTGATACCTTACCCATGGAAAGGTTTGCAAGCTACCTGAGAGAGCTTGCCCTAATGCTTGGAGAGTCTTCCTATGTCCATTTTGTGAGGTTGGAACCTGGGAGCACTGTTATAGTACATAAAGTCGATAAAGAAGCTGTGCCGAAAATCAGAGAACGCACAATAGCAGTAAAACGGGGGCAAGGCACAGTCACAGAAATGCGCTCTTATCGTCAACTCAACAACCTGTTGCGAGAAGATAACGCGACAGGAGTCCTTACTGGCGACAATGATGCCGAGATAATACAATTTCCAGGGAAAGATGAAGAGAGAACTAGATTTACCTCTATTCAGCAACATGGAGAGATAGATGGAGAGGTAATCCGTGTTGGTGGCAGCAAGGACATAGTGCCAATCTTACTTCAGGTAGAGGGAAAAGAAATTAGCCATTGCTATGCCAATCGAACTCTGGCAAAGGAATTGGCTAAGAATTTATTCGAGCCTGTTCGCCTTTACGGTGAAGGACGATGGGAACGCAGCGATGAAGGGATATGGTCTCTTATACATTTTGACGTTAATCGTTTCGAGGTATTAAAAGAAATATCTCTTTCCCAAACCGTTATTGCTCTGAGAGGATTACAGGGCGAATGGGGAGAAGATGCCTTGCATGAGATCCTGAGGTCTCGTCATGCTGATGAGGAGGCACATTAGTGATAGTATTCGATGCTACAATGATGCTCCTTTTAATGCGCCCTGATGTCAGAACACCCATAGGAAAAAATGGAAAACCGGTAGAGTACGCGAAGGAAAGAATAGCAGCCTTTATAGATCGCTTAGAAAAAGAAAAGAAGAGAATCATACTCCCAACACCAGCATTAAGCGAGCTCCTTGTACGTGCAGGGAGTGACACCAATTCACTTGTAAGTACAATCCAAAAGAGCCCTGTTTTCCGAATAGAACCTTTTAACACCCTTGCAGCGATAGAAGTGGCTATTATGACACGTCAAGCCATTGATAATGGGGACAAGCGGGGGGGCATTGATTCTACGTGGGCAAAAGTAAAATATGATCGTCAGATTATCGCAATTGCAAGAGTGCATGGCGCCACAACGATATATTCTGACGATGAAGATATTTGTGTGCACGCCAAAACTGCAAACATTGAAGTCCTAAGGCTTGAAGACCTCCCGATACCACAAAAAATGATGCAGGGAGAACTATCGTTAACAACGTCAGAAGCAGTGCCCAAGAATCAAGAATAAACCAAGCTTTATTTTATGGGAATCATTCTCCTCTGGTTTTGCCGGGAGTTGGAGAGGTAGGGAGCGGGCAACGAAGAACCTTGCGTTAAAATGATTAACGAGTAAGGGGTTGCTTAAAGATACATTCAAACTTACCCGATAGAACCTCTTGACAGGGGTGATACAATACACCTAGAAAGAAACACGTAACCATGGAAAGGAGATTTAGCCATGGGGGAAAAAGCAAAGTTCGTATCAATTCAATTTACTATGCGCTTACCGTTAGTTATCACTAAAAAGGCTAATTGGTATGCATCATACTGCCCCGTACTTGATGTCGCCTCTCAGGGGGTTACAGAGGAAGAGGCAAGGAAAAACCTATCTGAGGCACTATTTGCTTTTCTAATTTCTTGTCATGAACGTGGGGTGTTAGACGCAGTCTTGAAAGATTGCGGATTTGTTCCAGACTATTCAAGCCAACAAGTACCCCCGGGTTCGGATGATTCAGAGTACATTGACGTTCCCCTACCTTTCATAATCGACATGGGTAACCCTGATAGATGCCACGCATAACGCCGGTTCACTGGAAAATCCTTGAATGCATTTTCTTGAAAGATGGATTCCTATTCAAACGGCAAGTCGGTTCTCATCGGACATACACAAAGTCCGGGGTATTACGACCCATCGTCATACCAACCTATCCTGAAGTAGATGAGGACATCATTCGCTCAAATATGAGAACGGCTGACATGAGTCGGGAAAGATATTTTGAGCTGTTGAAACAATGTAAATAATTGCTGGTTTGCGTTACCTGTCCTTACAACTATCCAAAGCTCAAAGATCATTACAAATCCAAAAAACCATGGCCCTCAAATTCCGCAACGACAGATGGTACATCGATTACTTTCCCGAAGGGCGATATGGCCCCCGGAAGATGCTCCCCCTCCCGGAAGGGATTTCGGAAGAAGAAGCAAAGGGCCTGGACACGCAGATCCGCGATGCCGCGGTACGGGCAAGATCCGGAAAGCAGAAAATCGCAAAGCCCTCCAATCTGACCGTCAAAGAACTGTTCGACAAGTATCTTATTTGGTACAAGCTCCAACGATCCCCAAAGACCTATAACGACATCAACTCTGTCTTGAAGTGCCACATCATCCCGACCCTGGGGAGAGAAATAGCTGAGAACATCGGGCCGGATCATATCCTTCTCTACAAAACTACCCGCAAACATCAGAAGGGATCTAACGTATCGATCAATAAGGAACTGGCTTACTTTTCAGGGTTCATGAAGTGGGCGGCCAAAAAGGGCAATGAATATATTTCCCCCCGTGAACTCAAGATGGAGAAGCTGCCATACAAGAGGCCGATCCCGATTGTGCTGTCCTTCGATGAAGTGATCAAAATCTTAAATGCGACCGAACCGAAGTACCAGGCCTTTTTCCTATGCCTGTACTCGCTCGGGTTGCGGCTTAAAGAGGCCAGGCTGCTCACATGGGATCATGTCGATTTTGAAAATGACTCGATCATGGTTCAACAGAAAGGCGGGGGGTACAAGCAACTGCCAATGGGCGAGGCCCTGAAAACGCTCTTGAAAAATCTTCCCCACTATGAGAACGTTCCCTATGTCTTCTGGAACCCAGGGAGAAAGGCTCCCCTGTATGATCCCCGAAAGGCAATAGCCAGAGCAGTTAAGAAGGCGGGGATAAAAAAAAGAGTCACCCCCCACCTGTTCCGGCATTCATGGGCGACTCATCTTCTGGCAAAAGGGACAAATCTCCGGGTGATTCAGAAGCTATTGGGACATGCCCAACTCAGCACCACGGAGATTTATACGCATGTCGATCTGGAGGTTTTGCGGGAAGCAGTATCCGCGATAAAGATTGAGGTCTCTACGGAAAATGCAGAGAACACAGGGTAGGCTCTACGGACAACCTTTGCAACTACCTGATATTATCTGTTACACACTTGACTTTTAATCAGTTGGTCACCGGTTCAAATCCGGTACGGCCCACCAAGACTATCAGAGGGGCGACCTGTTCAGGTCGGCCCCTTTTCTGCCGGTGATTGTCCTTTAAGGGTCCCCCGCTTTTGACAGGTACCCACCCCAGCTGTCCTTTCCGGTCAAAACACATTCATGAAAATCCTCATGATCCTGATGGCATACAGCGTACAACCGAGCAATCAACAAAGCTGTTGAAAAGGATGTTGATAAACATGTTGATAAAACGTGCAAGTGGTCTAGACCTTCCGACTTATACCGAATTGCCTGTAAGATGGGCATTCGTTTATATAGAGTAATATTAGATGGTTGCGTAGTAGCTTCCTAATTCTAAGCGGTTATAACATTGATCAAACCGTTATAAACGTTTCATGGACGACATGTCGGAAGGGGGTCACGTTTCGCCGCATAAGGACCTAATTGTCCTGCTTCCCCACTATTTCTGTCGGAGTTGGTTTTTTCGGTTTTAAGCCAAGGATACACAGAGAGATGAGAATCAGGACAGCGATATTCAGCCACCATGCCCACCTGTATGAACCAGAGATGTCATAAATAACTCCTCCCAGGACGGGGCCGATCGTTCCCGCTATACCGGATGTAAAGAAGGTCATGAGACCGTAAGCGGATCCAAGCACACCCCTGCCGAATCTATCGGAAACCAAGATCGGCATCATGGGCGCAAGGGAACCGTAACCAAAACCAAGGGTCAGGGCGTACACATAGAGCATCCCAATGGTTCTCACGTTGAGCAGAACAAGCATCCCGCATGTCATAACAAGATACCCGAGAAGAGCGGAATACTTGGGATCATGGATATGGTCGCTGAGCCATCCGAAGAAGAACCTCCCGAATATACTCCCAACGCCAATGGCTCCAAGGGATGAGGCGGCGGCAATCCTGTCTATACCGTTGTCAACGGCATATGGAACCTGATGGACAAATACCATCATCTGAACCATTATGGCTCCCGTGAAGCAGATTACGAGGATCCAGAAGCGGTTATCACCGAGGATATGTGGGGAAGGTACATCGAAAACCACGTTGACCGTGTTTTCTGGTTCAATGGTATGCTTTTCAGGTGGATCTCCATCCGGCAGAAGGCCGTATGCCTCCGGGGTAGATTTCTTCATTATGAACTGGGAAACAAGCACCCCCACAACCAGGATGATAAATCCAAGAGTTATGAAACCAGTGCGCCAGTCATAGTGTTTGACGATCCAGCCCGCCATCGGCGTGAGCAGCATGGTGCCGAGACCGATTCCGATCGTTGCCACCCCTATGGCGACCCCCCTGCGCCGTATAAACCATTTCCCCACGGAGGCAGCGCTTGCCACGCTGCCGATGCCGGCGGATCCGATACCGCATAAAATCCCGAAGGTTATGTACAGTTGGGCCGGGGTACGGACAAAACCCGTGGCGACAAAGCCGGCGGCAACGATGCAGGATCCAATAGTCATGATCCATCTCGGCGCCATTCTGTCAAGCATGCGCCCGGTTAAGAGGCCGCCAAGCCCATACATTATCAGGTTTATTGAAAATGCGAGAGAGATGGTCGACATGGGCCACTGATAATCCATAAACATGGGGCGCACAAAAACGCCGAAGCAATACCGGGCACCATAATTGGCAGCCAGAACGCAGAATGCTCCCGCGACAACAAACCAGCCCCAGTATATATCACCCAGTCTTCCAATTGTCTTCAAGCAACCACCTCCTTTTTTACAAGACCATAAAAGTATGATATCAACCCTCCCGCAGGGAACAATTGCAGGGGGTCAGAAATTAGCCATATGCCAGTGTCCACCCGAAAAAGTCACAGCAGATCCAAAAGAACAATAGATCCATACCATCATTTACGGGTAAGGCGCAAGCGTACGCAGCGGGAAAGTCCAAAGCCCCTTGAACCTCGCTCTGATCCGACACTGGAGGATGTGTTTTCGCGTATAGGAAACCCTGATTCCGAACTCTTCACTCCCGACCCCTTTCAACTCGATGCTCTCAGGGCCATACAGAAAACAGACTGTCTCGTGACGGCACCGACCGGGGCGGGGAAAACATGGATTGCCGAGAAGGCCATTCAGTTGATCCATGAACGGAACGGACGCTGCTGGTATGCCTCACCCCTCAAGGCCCTGAGTAACGCCAAGCGGGTCGAATTTGGAGATATCTTCGGACATGACAAGGTGGGCATTCTGACCGGAGATACAAAGGAAAACGCTGACGCGCCTATCATCGTCGGGACCACGGAGATCCTGCGGAATAAACTGTATGAAGCCATGCATCGGGGTGAAGACCTCGATTATGATCTTGTCGTCCTTGACGAGGCCCACTTTCTGGGGGATGAAGAGCGGGGCGTGGTATGGGAAGAAATCATGATCTACCTTCCGGTCAGGGTGCACATGCTCCTGCTCTCCGCCACGATCGGAAACAATCGGGAGATAGCGGAATGGCTGAGTTCGCTGAGAAAGAAGGAATGCGTTATTGTGGAAGATATCAATCGGCCGGTCCCTCTCTACCCTTTGTTCTTCGATCCTCCGGGAACAATCACTCCTCTTTTGAACGGGAACAAGCTCCACAAAGTCCCTGCCGATTGGCTTGCACGGAACATAAACAGACGTTCATTGAGAGGAAAGATTCCCCCTTTTGACAGAATTATCAAGGTCATGCGTACCTTCAACCTGCTGCCGGCCATCTTCTTCCTGAAATCGAGAGGGGAATGCGATGCCGCGGTAGAGTCCTGCACTCTTTCTTCGGATCGCGGGAACAATGGATTTTTCGAAAAGGACCTTGACGGGATACTTGACCGACATCCCCACCTGAAAAGCCATAAACAACTGCATGCCCTCCGCCATGCGCGGGTCGGAGCGCACCATGGAGGACAGCTTCCGGTGTGGAAATCAGCTGTAGAGACCATGATGAAGAAGGGATATCTGGATGTGGTCTTCGCCACATCCACAGTGGCCGCCGGGGTCAATTTCCCCGCACGGACCGTGGTGCTCTTCAACTCGGACCAGTTCAACGGCCATGAATTCATCCCTCTGGATGCGACCGCTTTTCACCAGATGACCGGGAGAGCCGGGCGAAGGGGGCAGGATAACATCGGCTTCATGATGGTCTTCCCTGGAAAATTCACGGATCTCGATCATATCCGAAAGACCTTCTTCGCCAAACCGGAGCGGATAACCAGCCGCCTCAGAAGTGACTTTTCGATGGTATTGAATCTCCTCCTGTCCCATACCCCCGAGGAGATCAGGGATATCTTTGATCGGTCGCTGGCCGATTATCAGTACCGGAAGAAGCAGGGCAAGACAAGGCTCTGGAGGGATTTCATCCGTCACCTGGACTTTTTGAAAGCGGAAGGGTTCGTGGACGGACAGAACCGCCTGACAGAGGATGGGATCTGGGCCTCCCAGTTGAGGCTGGATCAGCCCCTCCTGATCGCGCAATGCCTGCGGGAGGAAGCCCTCCCATGCGACAGCGAGGCCCTCCTTGCAGCCGTTATCGCGCCCTTTGCCTATGACAGGAGTTCTCTTGTCACCATCAGCAGGAGTTCGCTGCCGAAACGACTGAAAAAGGCATATGGCCGTGTCTTACGATCTATAGAGCCTCTTTCACAAAGGCTGGCGGGTGCGGGATTCGAGACAGCGCCCCTCGCGATCTGGGTGGCGGCTGCGATCTACGGCTGGGCCGCTGGAATGGAGTGGGACCGGGTCATTCAGCGATCGAAGATGGCGGATGGCGATCTTGCCATGCTGATTTCGAGAACGGCGGACAGTCTCCATCAGATAGGATCCCTCAAGGAATCTCACCCGCAGGTGTCTGCCCGGGCCGCTGCGGCGCGAACCGCCATCCTCAGAGAACCGGTCGTGTTTGATTGATCTATGATTCGATCTTCCTTCGTATCGGTAACCATGTCATGCAAGCATCGTCCCCCTGTCCCGGTATCGCCTGTGCCAGGAGAAGGCCTCATCGAGCAGGACAGGGATGTGCCCGCCTGACTCCTTGACGGCTTTGCGGTAGTAATCTCTGAGGCCATCCCGGTAGTCCGGATGGGCACAATTTTCGATAATGACCGCGGCACGTTCACGGGGATCAAGCCCGCGGAGGTCGGCAACCCCCTGCTCTGTCACAATCACGTGGACTTCATGTTCCGTATGGTCCACATGGGTCACGCACGGCACGATCCTCGAGATGGCACCCCCTTGGGTCGTCGAAGGTGTCATGAAGATCGAAAGGAAGGCGTTTCTCGAAAAGTCGCCCGAGCCCCCTATGCCGTTGACGATTGTACTCCCCAACGTGTGAGTCGAGTTCACGTTCCCGTATATGTCAACTTCGAGG
This sequence comes from Syntrophaceae bacterium UBA6078, assembly GCA_002428735.1. Classification (GTDB taxonomy): domain Bacteria; phylum Desulfobacterota; class Syntrophia; order Syntrophales; family UBA2210; genus UBA6078. Next base: position 25,872 of record DIXO01000029.1, read on the forward strand.
GCCGTATTCATCGCCACGACACCCAGCCTGTTTATCACTTCTCCGCTGTTGCTTATTTCCTGGGGTCGAAGAATGACCTTTTCTCTATACTTATCGATATTATTGTAGAAACGCGTGAGCCCCGCGGGGGACAGAGCCAGCGCAGTAGCTGAGGCGAAGGTGAGTTTTTCCGCATCGATCAGATCGAAAATCGCATCCTGAATAACCTCGCTCCACAGTGAGATCCCGGTCCAGTCGCTCGCGAGGATCCCTTTCATCACGGCATTGGCAATCCCTCCCACACCTGATTGAAGCGGTGGGAGATCATCGTAAAGTCGCCCGCGAACACAACGATTGATAAAATCAACGAGGTGGCGAGCGATTCCCTGCGATATATCGTCCACAGCCGTCAGAGGCCTGGTCTTGTCAGGCATGTCAGACCAGCAGATTGCGATAATCTTGTCGGGATCACAGGGTATGGCGGGGGAGCCGATGCGCTGTGACGGATCGGTTATCGGTATGTGCATGCGGCGAGGAGGACTATCCGGCAGGTAAATATCGTGCATGCCGTTCAGTTCCATAGGCTGAACCGTATTGATCTCAACGATGATCCCGTCAGCTTCTCTGACAAAGGTAGGCGAGACCCCCACCGAAGTGGTGGGAACGATGCCGCCGTCCTCCATAATGCACGTTGCTTCAATAATGGCGACATCCAGTTTTCCCAGGAAGCCGCACCGGACCTGCTCGGCCACCCTGCTGAGGTGGATATCATGGTACATGGTGCTTCCGTCATTGATCACCCGGCTGATAAGATTCCCCGTCTGATAGGGGTAGCGCCGGGCAATTGCCCCTGCGGACGCAAGCTGCTCGTCAAGTTCCTCGCCCACCGAAGCACCGGTAATCAGACCAATGCGAACCGAATCGCCTCCCCTTATCCGCTCCGCCAGGGCAAGGGGAACAACCTTGGGGTATCCGCACGAAGTAAATCCACTGCATGCGATATTCATCCCGTCCCTGATAAAACGAGCGGCTCTCCGAGGGGTCATCACCTTCGACAATAGATCCTTCCTCATAATACGATCACTAGCGTTCATTGACACCCTCCCGGAGAAGATTACAGGTTTCTGTGGCTTCGGAGAAATATATCCGATTTTTCTCTTTCCTACAAAAGCTTCTATTCTCTACCAGAAATTCGGAATATTTTCCGATACATTTTTTCTGGACAATTATCGGAACTTTGTGCAAAGTTTGAATTCCGAGGCGCAGGGCACAAGTCCATAGCCATCGACATATTGATATGGTTAACAGTGCTCAAGGAGGCTTTGAATTTTTTCCGGTTCAAAGGATTGGAGGTGAAGATCTTGAACATATGGTAAGAAAATGCAGCAGAATATGATCATTTCCTGAAAAGGAGGGGAGGGAAGAAATGAGTGAACGAGAAGTTGTATTTGTTGAAGGCATGCGTACGGCGTTCGGGAGGATGGGGGGGACCCTGCGGGACATTTCGGCCGAGGAACTGGCCGGGATCGGCATCAAGGGGCTGCTTGAAAGGACGAAGATCCACGAGAAGGATCATGTGGACTGCGTCTTTCTGGGATCGGCGGCGCACTGCTCCCGCGCCCTGAACCCGGCTAGGTGGGCACTTCTCTACGCGGGACTTCCCTATGAGACATCGGCAAGCTACATCGAGATGCAGTGCGGATCCGCCATCGATTCCATCAATCACGCGGCCTGGAAGATTCTGTGCAATCATGCCGACATTGTCATCGCCGGCGGGATGGAATCGTACAGCCAGATCCCGGCCAAGTTTTCCATGAGCCAGCCTCCGTATCAGCTGATTCCCCCCACGGCCATGCCAACTCAGCTTTCCCCTGTTCCCGAGGAGT
>DIXO01000042.1 GCA_002428735.1 Syntrophaceae bacterium UBA6078
TGCATCACCTTACCCCCCAACAACAGAATGCCCCCACCTTATGTATTAAGATGGGGGCATTCCAACAGCGTTCAAGCATTTCATTCGAGTCCGCTACATCCCTTTTTTCTCAAACCAGCGGAAGAGAATGATGAAGGCCACAACCAGAATGACAATAACAATCCAGTGGTTGATCCCCAGGACCGACGGCAGGGTAATCTTTCCGAAGTTTCCCCACGTCAGCACCGTGCCTTTCAGGGCAGGATAAAATTCTGCGTAGATAGCGGCACCCAGGATCATCCCCAGAAGGCCGAAGGCGCTGTCGTAGCGCCCCTCCCCCAGAGCCCCCATGGCTGTCGCGGGACAGTACCCCACAATCCCCCAACCGATTCCAAAGATCAGGCCGCCCAGGATATTCCCACCCAAAATGAGAGATTTTATGGATAACTTAATCAAACCCAGATCTAACAGAAGGTAAATCCCCACCATGGCAACGAGGATTGTGGACAACATGAATTTCACAATGGTCATATCCCGGAGACGAAGTGCGCCCAACTGTCGGTCGTACCGGATGACCTGAGCCTTCTGCATGATAAAACCAAAGAGGATTCCCGTGACGGCGCCGGTAAACAGTTCATTCATGACCATTACCTCCATACAGAATTCTGGCTATGATGACACCACCCAGGAAAAAACATATCAGTGAAACGTAGCCGCTGAGAGCTATCTGAGCCAGACCGCTCAGTCCGTGTCCGCTCGGTCACCCATCGGCGAGGCGCGCTCCGAACATCAGGACGATGCCTCCCAGAAAACCAGCTATCCAGCGCTTCACCCGGGACGGTCCGAAACGGCGCGACCACATGGGCGGTACCGGCACAGCCCGCTTTTCCTTCGAGAGAGCGGCGGACGCCAAGGCGCCGAACAGCACCCCGATGACAAACATGAACTGCCAGTCAACCTTTGCTTTTGTTTTGACGAAGTATTCCATGCCGGCGACTTTTTCCGGGGCGACGGCCTGCTCGACAAAGCCCGCGGCGCGGACAAAGGTTGTGGACGCGCCCATATATTTCCCCGTCAGGAAAACGGAGAGGACAAGCAGGAGACCCCCTAGGGCGCCGGCCACATAGGGTGACCAGGTTTTTTGACGAAGGACATTCATGGCTCTTCACCTCCTTGTGCAATCGTTAAAAGTTAATTATCTGACAGAAATACTATACAGGAGAGTCCGGCCATTTTCAACGTTGAATAGGGAAGACACAGTCTATATGTTACAAAACTTCTTTTCCATATACTCAGTTTACTCGAACGGTTGTTCAAGATTGTTAACATAAATTATCGTCTTGAGGTGTCGTCCATTTTGATAAATGTGCAGAGAGCGGATGTATTTTTATTCGTCTACTGGAAATAAAACTGGATTTCTCATCGGAGAATAGTAATGGCCTGCACAGAAAAAAAGTTTTAGTTTTTTTTCAATTTGTCAGGTGGGTTGCATGAAATGTTAAACCAGAGACCATGATATTTCATTCAGTTCCGCAAGGAAGAAAATTTTTATGTCCAACAATACCGAAATGTTGGCTGAAATAATCTGGTCAAAGACATAAATGGCATGTCTGTTGCAAAACCACGGGTGGTTTCGTTCGGAGCCTTATGTGAAAAACATTTGTACGCTATGTACAGACTAAAACAAGAGTCAAACGGGAAAGGAGAAAGAAATGTTCAGAAAATCAGTAAAGTGGGTATCGATACTGCTGACAGCGTCTGCTGCACTGTTGGTGTCTTCACCTGTTGTTTTCGCAGCTGATGCCCTTCCGGAAGAGAGTGGCGCGTGGATAAAGGTTATTTTTGCCGTTGGCGCTATGCTTGGGTCCGGCCTGGCGATCGGGCTCGGAGCCATCGGCGCGGGCGCGGGTATCGGTAATGCCGCAAATGGTGCCTGTAGCGCGGTTGGTCGAAATCCAGGTGTCCAGGGCAAGATCATGATGACCATGCTGGTTGGTATGGCCATGGCGGAATCCATTGCCATTTACGCCCTGGTTGTTTCGCTTGTTCTTCTCTATGCAAACCCTTACACAAGTTTTCTTTGGGGTTAATCGGCGCTGAGCAGCTAACTTCAAAATTAACAAAAGTCAGGGGGAGAGAGAAATGTCAGAAACTAAAAAGGGTAAGCAGTTCTTCACCGTATCAAGGGTATTTTTTCTGCTTATCGTAATCCCCTTATTGCTAACGCTTTTTTTGATAGCCAATGGCATCTTTCAATTGGGGGACACATCAAAGAAAGGGGCGGCGGCTGTACTTGACCAGAAGGCGCAGGAAGAAATAATGAACCGCGCTGTTTCTGTAGCCGATACTGTTGCCTCTTTCCTGCGAGAACGTGAGAAAGATACACTGATAGCGACAATTCTGGACGCAGACGTCAATCCTTACAGAGAGTTTATGATGAAGAACAGACATCCCCTCTGGATTAAGAAGGATGGAGGGATTGTCAAATCTTCCGTGCCTCTGTATGTGGAGATGGCTTTGGTTGATAAGACCGGGAAAGAGATCATCAAGATCTCCGGCGGAGAAGTTGTTCCCGCATCGAATCTTGCTAATGTCAGCGATCCGCAAAACACAACCTATAAGTCAGAAGACTATTTTGAAAAGACTAAAATTCTCGACAAGGGTGATGTTTATGTTTCACCTGTCACCGGCTGGTATGTGAACCGTGCCGATTTTGAAAAAGGAAAGCGATTTGAAGGGATCCTTCGCTTCGCGACGCCCCTGTTTGATAAAGAGGGATTTGCCGGACTTGTCACTCTCGCCCTCGATGCACGGCACCTTGCGCAATTTACTGACAGCATTATCCCGACCAAAACAGGGTTCGTCTTCGAAACTGATTCTTCCAACGGGGAATATGCCTATATGGTTGACTGCAAAGGGCGGATGATTTCTCATCCGGATGATTTTCACATTGCGGGACTCTACGTGGACGGAACCCCCGTTCCCCCTCTCTCCAGTGAAAACGTGAAAAGCATGGAGGCAAAAGGGGAGGGTGTGCTGAATCTCTTCCAACTGGGTTTTATGGATCCATCTCTTCCAGAGATCGTGAAAGATGCAACTTCGGGTAATGCGGGATACAAAAAGTATACCTTCGGTGGTCACACTAAGTTTGTTGCCTATGCACCAATACCTTATTATTCGACATCATATCCCGAGCCGTGCGGGTTCGGCTGGGTCGGGATGGGTCTTGATGTTGACAAATTTAATGAGGCGGCGTTGGCGACTGCAAAGAAGATAGAAAAAGAGGCTCATGCATGGATGAGAACAATTATTCTCATTCTTATTATCGCTGTTTTCATCCTCTTCCTGATCTCCGCCCTGCTTTCAAAGGGGATTACCCGGTCGATCGAGGCGGAAGTTCCGGCGGACGCAGTGCCTCACTATTACGACGATGAGGATTAATAGAGGAACAGAAGAATATCGATAAAGCGGACAAAGCGTTTCTGTGGGTTGTTTTCCAGGGGTGCAATTCCCTTCACACATTGAAACCCAAAAGCCGGGAGCATACACTTCCGGCTTTTTTTATGAACCAATCCATGCGGAGTCTTCCCGACCGCCAAGAGTAAAATCCTTGAAGTGTTCGTGTAGCTATGATACTTTGCCTAAAATAATATCAAATTGTTAAAAGTAGTTGCCTGTTCTGGATGCTATGGATGAGAGAGTATCAACGGTCGGGAGGTTGCTGCATGAATGACACTGTGAGGATTTTGACCGAGGATGACAGGGTATATGATCTTGTCGATGTCATTGAGGAAACGCCCGAAAAAATTCTAGAGGCCGGTACCATGGAATCAGAGATTACCGCCATCGTATCAAGGATCGCTGAAAGGATTGCCAGGGAAATGTTCCCCTCCATTGCCGAAAAGGTTATACGGGAAGAGATAGATCGGCTGAAAGAGAACCCGGGCGCGTAGTCCCGAGATCTAGAGCGATGAGAGAAATTACGTTGAGAAACTCAGGGGTTTATATTGTATTTATACTGCTTTTTTTTTATTCATCATGTTCTTCGTACGTCCATGCCAGTCTCGATACAATCGGGATTGAAACGGAGGGAACATGCCCCCTGTATGGCAACGACCGGTCGACAGCGCGTGACAGTGCCATAGACGATTCGATGAAAAAGGCGGTGGAACGCGTAGTGGGGATGCTGGTCACCCAGGAACCTGCCGCGGAAACCCTTGACCTTCTTATTCATACCATCTATCCCAAACATCAACAGTATGTACAGGATTATCGAATACTCAGTGAAGGTATCGATGACGGCCTCTACCATGTCAGTATCCGGGCCACCCTGTCCCAGAGCGCCATCAAGAATGATCTGAAGGCCGTGGGGATCTTTAAGGAAGGGCTGCCTTCGGACGATGAAGAGTCGTCAGTTGTGTCGGTTACCATCCACGGCATTGAACGGTGCCGGGATTATCATGTCTTGAAAGAAGCATTAATGAAAAATATACGAGGAGTGAATACTGTGCATCCGAGGAGAATGGGATCGGGTGTGGCAGTAATGGATGTTGAGATGCGGGGGGGTGCCGCTCTCCTTGCCAAGGAACTGCAATTGCAAGAATTCAGGCACTTTATACTTTACGTGGCCCAGATGAGCCGGGATACGATACAATTCAACATGGCGAAGGAGTAAGAGGTTGATTCATATACGTAAGGCTGTCATCATCCTGTGCGTTACTGCCTGCATCATGGCGGGGTGCACTTTCAGGGACCCGCATACTATTGTTTCAGACTATGACAAAAGAGGGATACGGCTCATCGCCCTGGCGCCTGTTGATAATAAGACGGACGACATGGAAGCGGCACGCCTTCTAAGAGAGAAGATCCTTGAAGCGTTATATTTCAAAGGATACCCGCGCATACCGCTCAGTATGATAGATGAAAAATTGAAAGCAGGCGGCAGCGATGGCAGTACAGGCAACATTTCTCCTGAGGCCATCGGGGATCTTCTGGAGGTTGATGCCGTTATGTATTGCACTCTCATTGAATGGAAGACCGCCTTTATGGGGATGTATGCACCCACAACGGTATCCGTGTCACTTGTTTTGAAAAATACTCAGACCGGGACGACCGTCTGGAGTGCACAGCACCGCATTGTCGAAAGAAATTATGATCTTACCAGAGAGAGGCTTGAATTGAAGTCGTACCAGGCTTACGAACCCGCCATCAGAGAGATTATTAATAAAACCCTTTCCAGCCTCCCCAATGGTCCTGATTTTGCGGGGAGCCCTCCCCCTGAAAAGAAGTTCTGGAAATTCTGGCAGAGTTAAGATGCAGGGTCACAGGCCATGAACATCCCCAATATGCTTACTCTCATTCGCATCACTCTGGTCCCGATCTTTGTGATTCTTATGATGGAGGGCCTTTTCTCCTACGCCTTGGCTGTTTTTGTCGTTGCGGGCATTACCGATGCATTAGATGGATTCCTGGCGCGCGTCCTGGGGCAACAGACGGTCCTCGGCTCATACCTGGATCCCCTGGCGGACAAAGCACTGATCATAACCTCTTTCGTTATCCTCTCTACCCTCAACATCATCCCGAGTTGGCTCGCGGTGGTTGTTATTAGCCGGGACTGCGTTATTCTCTTAGGCGTTTCCGTACTCTTCCTTATGTCGGTTTCCTTCGAGATACGTCCCACGTATGTGAGCAAAGCAACAACGGTCCTGCAACTCGTGACGGTATTCGTGGTGCTTTTATCAAGATGTCTCCCCGGATATGACTATGCTCAGATGATCGTATCCTTGTTTTGGACCACCGCTTTTTTTACCACGGTCTCCGGATTTTACTATATATTCAAGGGAATAAGATTTATAAACAACCCATAGACTTTATATAATATTCCTTGACACGAGGGCGTTTTATTGCTAGGTGTTTTGATCTTTTCAGGGAGTAGGCACGTAGCTCAGGGGGAGAGCATCACCTTGACACGGTGGGGGTCCAGGGTTCAAATCCCTGCGTGCCTACCATTTTTATTGCACGTTCGAGGGCATCTTGCGGGTATGGTGCCCTTTGTTTAGAGGGTTGATGGGCGTTCCCTCCTGATGCGAGGGAGGGGCTGAATTGGATAATACCGTGGAAAAAATTACCATTACATTGCCGGACGGGTCTACCGAAGTTCACCAGGCTGGAGAGAGTGTCAGGGAGATACTCTCTTCCCGTTGCGGGGACGCCATCGCGTCCGCCGTGGCAGCCAGGGTCAATGGACAGATGGTGGATCTGAGCCGTCCCGTGCTTGAGGACTCATCTGTAGAGCTCGTCTATATATCCTCAACCGAGGGGCTGGGCGTATTACGACACAGCATATCGCATATCATGGCCCAGGCGGTGCAGGATATTTTCAAAGGGGTGAAGGTGACCATCGGCCCATCGATTGAAGAAGGGTTCTACTATGACTTCGAATATGCCAACACCTTTACCCCTGAGGATCTTGAGAAGATAGAAGCGAGGATGCGTGAAATCGTTTCCGCCGATCATCCCTTTGTCCGTTTGGAAATGTCGCGGAAAGAAGCGGCCGCCTTCTTTGAGAAAAAGGGAGAATCATACAAGGTGGAGTTGATTAATGATCTCCCCGATGATGTTACTGACGTAAGTCTTTACACCCAGGGGGATTTCGTCGATCTCTGCCGGGGGCCGCACATTCCTTCGACGGGTATGATCACGGCCTTCAAACTCCTGAATGTAGCGGGGGCATACTGGCGGGGGAATGAAAAAAACAGGATGCTTCAACGTATCTACGGCACCGGATTCGCCACGCAGGAGGAACTGGCCAGCTATCTGACCCTCATGGAGGAGGCCAAGAAAAGGGACCACCGCAGGCTGGGGAGGGAACTGGATCTTTTTCAGCTCAACGATGAAGTAGGCCCGGGGTTGATAATCTTTCATCCGAAGGGCACCCTTTTGAGGACGATCATCGAAGACTGGGAGAGGAAAGAGCACCTGAAGCGCGGGTACGATATAGTCATGGGTCCCCAGATCCTGAAGGTTGACTTATGGAAAAAATCAGGCCACTTTGAGCACTACCGCGAGAACATGTATTTTACTGAGGTGGATGATCAGGCCTATGGCATCAAGCCCATGAATTGCCTATCCCACATGCTGATCTACAAGTCGAAGATACGGAGTTACCGTGATCTGCCTCTGAGATACTTTGAGTTGGGCACCGTTCACCGCCATGAGAAAACGGGCGTTCTGCATGGTCTCATGCGGGCTCGCCAGTTCACGCAGGATGATGCCCACATCCTGTGCCGGCCCGACCAGTTGAACACCGAGATCAGGGCGATCGCTGACTTCGTGGATTATGCCATGGGTGTCTTCGGCTTTTCGTACGAGGTGGAACTGAGCACGCGGCCGAATGGGTCAATAGGATCGGACGCTGACTGGGACCTGGCGACGGAAGCCCTGAAACTGGCGCTTGAAGATAACGCCATGACCTACGATATCAATGAGGGGGATGGCGCCTTTTACGGTCCCAAGATAGACTTCAAACTCAAAGATGCCCTCGGGAGAAAGTGGCAGTGCGCAACCATACAGTGCGATTTCGCCCTTCCTGAACGGTTTGACCTTTCATACATCGGAGCGGATGGGGAGAAACACCGACCGGTCATGCTTCACCGGGTTATCCTGGGAGCGATTGAGCGATTCATGGGAGTGCTGATTGAACACTATGCTGGCGCCTTTCCCGTCTGGCTCTCTCCCGTACAGACCAGCATCCTGACCGTGACGGACAGCCAGATTCCTCACGGCGAGAAGGTCTATTCGCGCCTTCTAGAGGCGGGGGTGCGCTGCGAGAGAGATTTCAGAAACGAGAAGCTTGGATACAAGATACGTGAGGGGCAGATGCAGAAGGTACCCTATATGCTTGTCGTCGGCGACCGGGAGGTGGAATCCGGCACGGTCTCACCCCGGGAGCGTGACGGCGGCAAGAATCTCGGTTCCATGAGCATTGATGATTTTATCGCCGTCGTGCGTGAAAAGTGTGACGGATTTGAATAAAATTAAGGCTTATCATGTGACATTTCAGGAGGTGACATATAGTTAAGCAGTTGAGAACCAACAAAGAGATCAGGGTCGATAAGGTGCGGGTAGTTGGCCCTGGTGGGGAGCAGCTGGGGATACTCTCCCTTGCTGACGCTTTGGCGGAGGCTGAAAAGATGGATCTCGATCTGGTTGAAGTGGCACCGAATTCCTCACCCCCGGTATGCCGCATCATGGATTACGGGAAACACTTGTATCAGCAAAGCAAAAAGTCTCACGGAGCCAAAAAGAACCAGAGCCTGGTCCAGTTGAAGGAGATCCGCATCAGGCCAAAGACCGAGGAGCACGATCTGCAGGTCAAGCTTCGCCACATACAGCGTTTTCTTGAACAGAACAACAAGGTCAAGATAACCATGATGTTCAGAGGACGGGAGATTGTATATGCCGAGCAGGGAAGACGCATGATGGAAAATATAAAGGAAAGACTGGGCGATGCGTGCGTCGTTGACCAGTTTCCCAAACGCGAGGGGAGAAACATGATCATGGTCGTAGCTCCCCCGAAGAAATGACCATTTTGACTAAGAGAACTGGAGCAAGAAAATGCCAAAGCTAAAAACACGGAGAGGGGCGGCGAAGCGGTTCGGCCTTACCGCAACGGGAAAGGTCAAGAGAAACAAGGCCTATGCAAGCCACATACTGACCAAGAAAACGAGCAAGCGAAAGAGAAATCTGAGAAAGTCAGGTCTTCTCAACAAGAGTGATATGAACGGGATCAAAAAGCTGATTCCCTACATGTAATGGAAACGCGAGGGAGATATATATGCCACGGGTAAAGAGAAGCATACATGCGAGGAAAAAGAGAAGGGGAGTACTGAAACTCGCCAAGGGGTATTTCGGGGCGAGAAGCAGGTTATACCGGACCGCAACGGAGGCGGTTGAGCGGGCGATGAAATATTCCTACCGGGATCGTCGGGCTCGAAAGCGAGATTTCAGAAAACTCTGGATCGCGAGGATCAATGCGGCCGCCCGTATGAACGGAGTCTCCTACAGCAGGCTGATAAACGGGATAAAAAATGCGGGGATTGATCTGGATAGAAAGATACTCGCGGATCTTGCCGTCACTGATCCCGGGGCTTTTTCAAAGATTGCCGGCATGGCGAAAGGCGTGTAGGTGCTGTGAAGGAAGCCCTTGAAAATCTGCGGGAAAAGGCTGATCATGAGATAGAGGCAGCCACGACCCGGGAAGAGTTTCTTGACATCAAGACCAGATATCTCGGCAGGAAGGGACTGCTCACAGAGCTTCTCCGCGGGCTCAAGGATGTTTCCTCTGAAGAGAAACCACTCCTCGGCAAGCTTTCCAATGACATAAAAAAATCCTTGCTGGAAAAGATAGAAGCGTTCTTGGCGCACATAGAAGCCGGCGCCAGAGACAAGGCCCTGCACGAAGAACGGATCGATGTCACCCTTCCCGGGAGAGGCGTCCGATATGGAAAGGTCCATCCCGTTACTCTCGTGGAGAGCGAGATATGCGAGATCTTCAGAACCCTGGGATTCTCCGTTGTGGAGGGACCCGAGGTGGAGTTGACCTACTACAATTTCGAGGCCCTCAATATCCCCGAAAACCACCCTGCTCGGGATATCCATGACACATTCTACGTAACCGACACCGTCGTCCTGCGCACCCATACCTCTCCTGTCCAGATCAGGACCATGGAGCAGCAATCTCCTCCCGTAAGGATTCTCTCCCCCGGCAAGGTCTACCGCCCTGATTCCGATATTTCGCATACCCCCATGTTTCATCAGGTCGAAGGACTCCTGGTTGACAGAGGTATTACCTTCGGCGATCTGAAGGGGGTTCTCACCTTTTTCCTCCGGGAGATCTTCGGGAGCGGTACCCGGCTCAGGTTTCGTCCCAGTTTTTTCCCCTTTACGGAACCGAGCGCGGAAGTCGATATACAGTGCGTCATGTGTAAGGGTACCGGGTGCCGGGTGTGCGGCAACACCGGCTGGATAGAAATTCTTGGGAGCGGGATGGTTGATCCCGAGGTCTTCAAGAATGTTCACTATGACACTGAAGATATATCGGGATTTGCCTTTGGCCTGGGCGTCGAAAGGATCGCCATGCTCAAGTACGGCATATCGGACATCCGTTTGTTTTTTGAAAATGACCTGAGATTCCTGGAACAGTTTTAGCCCCCCGCTGATTGGTGAATATATATGTTAGTCAGTTTCAAATGGTTGAAGGATTATGTGGATGTTGATCTGACTCCGGAGGAGATCGCCGACAAGCTAACGATGGCTGGCCTGGAGGTTGATGCCATAGAGAGAGTAAGACCCGGTTTTTCAGGCGTTGTTGTCGCCAAGATCCTGTCCATACGTCCCCATCCGAATGCAGACAAGCTCTCTCTGTGCGAGGTCTCCACGGGTGAACGGTCATTTCCCGTGGTGTGCGGCGCCCACAACATACATGCGGGGGATGTAGTCCCTCTCGCCACGGTAGGAGCGACCATACCCGGCGGCTATACGATAAAGAGTTCCAAGCTGCGCGGTGAACCGTCAGAGGGAATGCTCTGCTCCGAGGAAGAACTCGGGATCGGCGAAGACGCCACCGGGATTATGATCCTGCCTGACAAGCTCGCCATCGGCGAAGACCTGGCCATGGTTCTTGATCTGGATGACGTCACCCTTGAAATATCCGTCACTCCCAATCGTGCCGACTGCCTGAGCATCATAGGAATAGCGAGGGAGATCGCCGCCATGACGGGGGGAAGGATACGGCATCCCATCATAGAATTCGAGGAATCGGGAAGGGATATCAACGGGCTGACATCCGTCACCATTCTCGCCCCCGAACTGTGTCCCCGCTACACCGCCCGGCTCATACAGAATATTGAAATACGCCCCTCCCCCGCATGGATGCGCCTGAGGCTCGAAGCGGTGGGTCTGCGGGCGATTAACAATGTTGTCGATGTGACAAACTTTGTCATGATGGAATACGGCCAGCCCCTCCATGCCTTCAATTTTTGCGCTCTCGAAGAGGGGCGGATTGTCGTGCGGGGTGCCCGGGAAGGCGAGGCGTTTATTTCTCTTGACGAAAAAACACGGATTCTCAGCGCCGACACCCTGATGATCTGTGACGGTGTTAAACCGGTTGCCGTTGCCGGCATTATGGGCGGTCTCCATTCCGAGGTTGAGGAGGACACAAAGGATGTTCTCCTCGAGAGCGCCTACTTCAATCCTTCCTCCATCAGAAAATCATCGAGATCTCTCGGGATGGGAACGGATGCGGCCTTTCGCTTTGAGCGGGGGATCGACCCCGGAGGGGTCGTCCGGGCCCTCGACAGGGCCGCCCAACTCATTGCCCAGCTTTCGGGTGGTTCCATATGCAGAGGATATATTGATGAATATCCCCGGAGGATCGAAGCCGTCCAGGATATCCCTCTCCGCTCCGAACAGGTGAACAGGATTCTGGGCACTCAGATCGACGCAGGAAGGATGAAAGAGACTCTGGAAGGGCTCGAAATGACGGTGAGCGAGCAGGAACCGGGAGTGTATCTGGTAACACCGCCCACATTCCGGATTGACATTACACGGGAGATAGACCTGACCGAGGAAATCGCGCGGATCCATGGTTACGAAGGCATTTCCTCCTCATTGCCTGAACTGATGCCGGGAGCAGTGAGCACAAGCGATTCGAGAAAACTGCGACACAGGATCCGGACCATCTTGAACGGCTTTGGATATTCAGAGGTTATCAACTACAGTTTTGTCTCTCCCGACTCGGCCGACATACTCTCCTTGAATGAGAATGATGAGGGACAGCGGTTCATACACCTTAAAGATCCACTGGCTGAAGACCTGTCTGTCATGAGAACGAACCTGGTATATGGTCTTTTGGCAACGATGAAAAAGAACATCAGTGCCGGAAACCATGATCTCAGACTATTCGAGACGGGGAAAATATTCATCGATTGCGGAGAAGAACTTCCCCGGGAGCAGGAACGGGTGGGAGCCTTGGTGTGCGGGGCCCGCAATGACCGGTCTTGGCACTTTGATGAAAATGTGCATGCCGATTTCTACGACCTGAAAGGGTGCGTGGAGAACCTGCTTGACGCCCTCGGAATTCGTACTATCCGCTTCACAGCTCCCTGTGACCGTCCCTTTCTCCATCCCGGGAGATCGTGTCATCTCATATCGGATGGCAGAATCATTGGATTTTTGGGCGATATCCACCCTGATGTCCTTGAAAAAATGGATATCAAGAAAAAAGCCGTGGTTTTCGAGATTGACCTCCATTCGCTTATACCTCTTGCGGAAGAAAACCGCTTCTTCCGGGATATCCCCAGATTCCCTTCCGTTTCGAGAGATGTTGCCTTTGTCTTAGATGAGGAAGTGACGGTGATACACCTTCTTGATCTCGCTCTGAAAAAAGGTGAGAATTTACTTGAGAGTATCGATATATTTGATGTATATACGGGAAAAGGGATCCCCGAAGGGATGAAAAGTCTTGCCGTACGGTTTACGTATCGATCGGCAACCAAGACCCTGACGGACAGCCAAGTCAACCAGGTCCATGAGAGGCTTGTCGAAACAATAGCACGAGACACGGGTGCGAAGATCAGAGGACTGGATATTTAATATTATAACGAGGGAGGGGAAGATGACAAAAGCTGATATCATAAGGGATGTGCATGAAAAGATAGGTGTCTCGAAGAGCGATGCCGCACGCTTTGTCGAGTCGGTACTTGATATCATCAAGGATACCCTCGCCGGAGGCGAAGATGTCAAAATCTCAGGGTTTGGCAAATTGAGTATCAGAGAAAAGACGGCCCGCAGGGGGAGAAACCCCCAGACCGGTCAGGAGATCGAAATATCTTCCAGAAAAGTGTTGACCTTTAAATCGAGTCAGGTCTTAAAGAAGGCGCTCAACAGCTGAATGTCTCACGTGTTCAGCTTTTCCTGCCTCAGATCTGTACGGGTCTCCGATTATGCCTATCCCTGATAAAAATTATTTCCGTATCGGCGAGGTTGGACGGATACTGGGAGTAGAACCATACGTTGTCAGATACTGGGAGTCGGAATTCAGGACAGTCCGACCGATACGGACGCGATCTGACCAGCGTTTGTACCGGAGACAAGATGTCGAACAGTTGATGCAAATCAAGAGGCTCTTATACGAGGATCTCTTTACCATAGCAGGGGCAAAGAAACGATTGACCGATGTCAACAAGGAGGGTGGCAGGTCTCTGGGTATGGATGAAAGATTGGTTGAGATCAAAAAGGAGCTCCGGGACATAAGAAATCTGATAAGCTGAATAATGGTGGTGCATTCAGTGGCTCCGAATAGAAAAGCCGGTCTAAAGTATTGGTTTTGGAATGTGAGACCAATCATGATGCTTTGAAACATATGCGGCGATATAGTTCTTTCCTCTACGAAAGACTCTTTTTGGCAGCCTCCAAAATAACATATCTGCTTAAATAGTATCGAGCCAAGAAAGTAAGTATTTAACACTATATAATTTACAAATTTTATGCAAAGAGAATAAGCAAAGCCTGCACATGTTCCCGTTGTAACCAAAGCAATCACCTCATCACCACCCTCGGTCCACGTTACAGACCGGCCTGCTCCAGCCAGCACAGCAACAGAAAGATACAGAGCGCGACGGGGATGACAACCACCCAGTCACCCAATTTGAGCAGACGAGGCAGGGTCAGGTCGCCGAAATACCCTTTCTTCAGGATACCCTGACTGAGTTGCGGGTAAAGGGCCGCGAAAATACCGCTGCCGATGAGAATGCCTGCCAGCCCTCCAACAAGGGCATCGAGATATCCGTTGCCGATGGCGCCCGCGATGGTGCCGGGGCAATAACCCAGCAGGGCGAAGCCCACGCCGAAAATCAATCCCCCGATGATGTTCATACCGGCCGATCCTGATTTGGGGGACAACTTTACCCAGCCCAGGGTTTTCATCGCGTGGATGCCTATCATGCCGATCGCGACGGCGGAAAGCATGATTTTCACTATGGTGAAATCGGTGAGGAGGAACTGCCCGATGATCACATCATATTTTGTCGCTCCGCCTTTCTGAAGCAGAAACCCGAAGACAAGGCCGAATGCCAGTCCCTGAAGCAGTGGGGCTCTGTTTTGTTTCTGTACACCCATTGCTGTTTTCAATTGCACGATCTCCTTCCGCTACCCGATTGCCCGGTAGATGACATGTGCCGCGAGAATACCGCCGATGAAAAAGCAGAGGGCGGAAATCCAGCTTGAGACGGCCAGTTGCAGGGTTCCGCTGATGCCGTGACCGCTGGTGCACCCGTCAGCCCAGCGCGCGCCGAACCCGATGAAGACACCCCCGATGAGCGCGACGACAACGCGCGGAATAACTCCACCGCCGAATGAAGCGTCCCAGATCGGAGGAACCCATTGCCATTGAAAATCGCCGGACAGGAGGGCTGAAATGAACGAACCGATGACAATCCCTACAACCAGCATGTATTGCCAGTCCACAACGAGCTTTATTTTTTGATAGTAGGGTTTCGCGGCAACTTTGTCACCTCGAAACAGCCGTTCGATCATTCCGCTGATTTTGGCAAAGGTCGTCGAACAGGCGATGGGGTGCCTGGAAATAAGGAAGCTCAACCAGCTCAGGATGCCGATGCCGATACCGACCGCATAGGGCGACCAGCGTGTTTGTGTCAAAAAATCCATGGGGTTTCCTCCATTGATTACAGGACTGCACTCTGCTTTGTCGCGTCCCCGAAGAGCGTGAAAACTCTCGAACCGTGCGGATTGACACAGGCCCGGCACTCCCGCACGTACCCGGCAGCGCTGTAGCCGGACATACCGCCGGCTACATTGCACACATCTGCAAAGCCATGCTGCTTGAGAATACTTGCGCCGAGGCTGGAACGGTTTCCTGAACTGCACATGAGAACGGTCTCTTTTTCTCTGTTCAGTTCGGTGTGGCGGGTGCGAAGATCAGCCACCGGGATATTGATTGCGCCCTCAATATGATTTTCCTCATATTCAAGCGGCGCACGAACATCCACCAGCACAAAATCGTCCGCTCCGGTAATCATGCCATGCAAATCCTCTGCGGAAATGAGTTCGATACGGCCGGTCCTGAACCCCGCCATGGCCCATGATGCCATGCCTCCGTCGAGATACCCCGCCACCCTGTCCACACCGACCCGGCGTACCCATGTATTGGCTTCCTGCGCCGTCGGATAATCATCGGCAACCATCAGGATCGCTTTGTCCGTCGGTAAAACCCACCCGGCAAAGGTGGGGAAGTTACCGTTCAGATCGAGATGCCAAGCGCGGGGGATGTGCTGGCCAGCAAAGGCGTGATAGCTGCGCGTATCCAGCACCACCTTTTCAGGATCGTCCATGTACTTCTTGAACTGGTCGGGGCCTAATTCTTCCAGAGAGGGAAGTTCGGCAATGCGGGCAGGTCCGTGGCGGTTGATGTCGCTGCAACGGCTGAAATGATCGGGGGCGGGGGGCATGTCATGGGTGAGCGATCTGATAAATGCGGCTTTATCATGTATCTGAAGTGCCTCGTTGCAATTGCGTTCATAGCCGATGGTGCTGCGCCATTTGGCGCCCACCGAGCGTCCACACAATGATCCCGCACCGTGCGCCGGATACACTTCAGTGTAATCGGGGAGTTTTAACAATGTATCGTGGAGGCTGTGGTACAGCTTGCCCGCCAGCTCTTCTGCCATGTCCGGGAAAAGATCCGGCCTTCCCACATCCCCAACGAACAGGGTGTCCCCCACAAACACGCCAACCGGACTCTCCGACCGGGATGTGTCGATTACCACATAACTGAGGTGTTCCGGCGTATGGCCCGGTGTTTCCAAGACCTTGAGAACCATGTCCTCCAGTTCCACCGTGTCACCTTCCGACAAAGGCACATGATCGAACGTGCAATGAGCCGATTGCGCCACATATATTTTTGCACCGGTTTTCTTCGCGAGATCCATATGGCCCGAAATGAAATCGGCATGAAGATGTGTCTGCAGAATATGGGTGATATCCACCCCCATGGCGCGCGCTTCGGCGATATAGATATCCACATCCCGCTGGGGATCGATGACGGCGCACGATTTCTTCCCCGCAAGGATGTATGAGCTGTGAGCGATTTTACCGATGAAAAAATGCTTGAGCAGCATGGTAACGTTCCTCTCCACAGATAAAAGATTGGGTCATACTTACAGGAACCGCCGGAAAAATCAACGCTATTTTAAGGCCGGGTTACACGCAACCCCCTGTTCATATGCTTCAAACGGGAATGGCACCCGTGCGCCGTCACACCATGGAGACCGATTGCATGTCTCTGCTCTCCATAAATCATCCCTCCGCATGGGCCATGTCCTGCCCGTGTTTTGCATGGTTGCTGTATCTCGGTGTCCTCATGATGGCGATTCGAGTTTTCTCCCCACCGCGGCGACCCAGTTCCTGGCAATGACTTCATGAATCTCAATATCACCGTAACCGGCGGCAGTCAGTAAGTCCCGGTAGCCCGCGGGAGAGTGAATTTGCATATCAGCCCAGGCGGCCCATCTCTTATTCCGGTCCCGAAACATGTCATTTTCATAAACCTCATTGACAAGCAGCAGCGTGCCTCCCGGCCGCAATACACGCCTGATCTCCCGCAGATCCTGAACCAGGTCGGGCCAGAAGTAACAGGCTTCAAATGCCGTCACCAGGTCAAAGGAGATGTCGGGAAACGGGAGAGCGGAAACAGACCCGTGACTGATTTCCAAGCGGCCTTTATCGATAAGACTTTTATTCACCTTCCGCGCAAGCGAGACCATGTCATGGGAATAATCAACGCCATGGAGCCTTGCGCCCGGAAATATAGATGCCATGTCCCGCAAAGCGGCCCCTCCGCCGCAGCCCACATCAAGGATAATCGCGCACGGCTCTCCGGACACATGGCCGAGTCCCCAGCGCCTGACCTTGGCATGGCCCTTATTCATGGCTCTTCCGACGAACCTGCCAAAAAAACCTTCCGGCTTCCTGCACTGCCTCACAAATTTCTCGGTCAATCCCATAAGACAAAAAACTCCATATGGATGGTCTTTTTCTCCAGGAAGAAAAATCTTCCTATTTATTGTTGATCTGGAGAGCAACACCCTGTTCTTTCAGTGCCTGCAACAATTCCCTCAGGTTTGTATCCTTCAGTTTGACATCAACATTCTCTTGTTTGGACGCTGTGGGAATGGAAAGCAGGGTGACACCAAATATCCGCTCTAACATCGGTTTGACCTGTTCTGTCGGCAATTTGATATCCACACTGTGTAATTTCCCTTTTTCACTCAGTTTGTCAGTGATCGTCATTGCGGAGATATCGTAGGAACAACCCTTGGCGCAGTACGGCCCGCTTTCCCTCTCCTCACAAAACGCCCAGCATCCGTCAGGACACGTTCTGCTCCCGCTGCACGGAGAATCGCATTCACATGTTTCCGCAAAGCTTTGGCTGACCATCACACAACAGATCAACGTAAAGAGTACAGCACCAAATATGGACCATCCTTTTTTCGACAATTTCATATAGACCTCCTTTCCATTAAAACATGCATGGTGATCAAGGCCGCCAGCAGCAGCGGATTATTTGGAAATTGCCTTCACATATAGCTCGCTGCTACCCATTCATTCAATTTTATCATGTTTTTGGAGGTTGTGTTTTCCGCAAAGAAGTTGAATATTATCAGGCGTAGAGGATGAACCTCCCCTTGACCAGGGAATAATGTGGTCGAAATGCAGGTCTCTTTCAGAACCGCACATTGTGCACTTGCCTCCATCCCGCTTCCATACCTCAAGTTTGACCCACGTGGGTATGATACGACGTGGTTTTGATTGAAAGGGAAAAGGAGAAGAAAAGTCTTCCTCCCCTTCGACAGCAACAAGTTTGAACTTGAATACCTGACGTCCTTCACTTGACTCCCGCCAAGAGTCCACTAGGTGAAAAATGCCGTTGTATGACCAAATGCCTTGCTTGATTTTTTCATACACTCGTACTCGCTCTGGTTCTCTTTCACCAGACTTGAACAATTGCGCCGCGCGATGGAAAAGACCATTCTGCGTTAGGCTTTCGGATGGCGTATGTGCTTGCTGATCAACTGCCTTAGGGCTGGGATTTTGCGGAGAACGGGGAACATCGTGTCCCTCGTAGATCAATGTTGTCCCATCATCTTCAAGTCGGTCCGCATAAGGAGCGTTCGGGCGAACCGACATAAGAATCACAGAATGATGGTCCCTGAGCTCGAAATTCATGCCCCGCTGAAGGCTGACCGCTTCACGCTGACACATTTCAAGATATGGTATGATTTCGTTAGGCATGTCTTTCTTCGACTAACACCACGAATCAGCCGACGCGGCTGTTTGTGGTCGGCTGGTGTGAAAAGTTCTGCCTGCCGTCATTCATAGTGAGTCCACATGCGTATGATTTTGACAACCTTTTTATCGTTTAAGATCTGATAAATCAGCCGATGGTGAATATTTATGCGCCGAGAATACGCTCCTGCAAAATCGCCCACAAGCTTCTCAAAGGGGGGCGGGGTTTGAAAAGGATTCTCGCGGAGTATTTGGATGATTTCCTCTGCTTTTGATTTAAGGCCCGTTGCGGCAATTTTTTTTGCGTCTTTCTCGGCTTGCCTAGTATAAACAAGTCGCCAATTCACCATTCTATTCCCTCTCTACATTCCTCTATCGGTGTTGCCAAACCTTCACGGATGGATTCGCGCATGCCTGGAATGTTTAAAAGGTAAAGGGTTTCTTGTATGGAACGCCAATCATCCTCGGAGATTAATATGGCATTTCCGCGTTTGCCTGTTATAAGCACCGGCTCGTGGGTTGCAGCTGCTTGATCAATAAGGTTATACAGTTTCGCCCGTGCCTCGGTGGCTGATAATGTAGGCATGGTACACCTCGCTTTTTTGTTATGTAGAGTACGTTATTGCGTACGCCATGTCAAGGCTTATCTTATTGAAGAACGTTGAAATTGAGTGGTGTGTAAAACTGTGGGCCATTCCCCGCCCTCCGTTTTAAACGACCACCTCCAACGCCTTGATACTCATTGAGCCTTCCCTTTACTGCAGCATTAATTTAAGCTGCGAGGGCATATCAAACCAAACAAAGGAGGAAGACTCAATGAGTATCAGAGCTGTTTCTCACCAGGGCTTGTTTGACCAGCGGCAATCGGGCATTTCTTATTTACCTTGCATCTTGTAGCCCACCCAATCGGAGGAAACCCGGCCTCACAAAGAAAGAGAGGAAAACCCGCAATCGGGTTTTCCTCTCTCGCGCTTCTCTGTGTGATGTAACTATTTCTTCGGTATTTCTTTCAACGGAATGCCGATGGCCCTGGCCACTCCCTTCCCGTATGCCGGGTCGGCTTTCATGCAATTCCCGATATGGCGAAGCTTGACCTCTTTGGTCGCTTCGGCAATGTTACGGGCGGTGTTCTCGAAGAGGACTTTCTGCTGGGCGGGGCTCATGAGGCGGAAGAGCTTCCCCGGCTGGGTGTAGTAGTCGTCATCGTCCTCGCGGAAATTCCAGTGATAGGCGTCTCCATCGATCTTCAGCGGCGGTTCGGAGAATTTGGGCTGTTCCTGCCACTCGCCGTAGCTGTTCGGCTCATAGTGGAGGGTGCTGCCGTAGTTGCCGTCCACCCGCATCTGCCCGTCGCGGTGGAAGCTGTGGTAGGGGCAGCGGGGAGCGTTGACCGGGATCTGGTGGAGATTCACGCCAAGCCGGTACCGCTGAGCGTCGCCGTAGGAGAAGAGCCGCCCCTGGAGCATCTTGTCGGGTGAAAAGCCGATGCCGGGGACGATGCTGGCCGGGTTGAAGGCGGCCTGTTCCACGTCGGCAAAATAGTTGTCCGGGTTCTTGTTCAACTCCAGGACCCCTACCTCAATCAGGGGATAGTCCTTCTTGTACCAGACCTTGGTCAGGTCGAAGGGGTGAACGTGATAGGTTTCGGCGTCCTTCTCGGGCATGATCTGGACGTACATGGTCCAGCGGGGGAAGTCCTTGTTTTCGATGCTGTAGTAGAGATCCCGCTGATGGCTTTCCCGGCACTTTCCAATCACGGCTTCGGCTTCCTGGTCGGTCAGGTTCTTGATACCCTGATGGGTCCTCAGGTGAAACTTGACCCAGAAGCGCTGGTTTTTGGCGTTGAGGAAGCTGAAGGTGTGGCTGCTGAAGCCGTGCATGTTCCGGTAGCTCGCGGGAATGCCGCGGTCGCTCATCACGACGGTGACCTGGTGGAGCGCTTCGGGCAATGAGGACCAGAAATCCCAGTTGTTGAGGGCGCTGCGCAGATTGGTGCGCGGGTCCCGTTTGACGGCGTGATTCAGGTCGGGGAATTTCAGCGGGTCGCGCAGGAAGAAGACAGGGGTGTTGTTCCCCACGAGGTCCCAGTTCCCCTCTTCCGTGTAGAACTTCATGGCGAAACCGCGGATATCCCGTTCGGCGTCGGCGGCGCCGCGCTCGCCGGCAACCGTGGAAAAGCGCAGGAAGCAGTCGGTCTTTTCCCCGATCTTGGAAAATATCTTTGCCTTGGTGTACTTGGTGATGTCGTGGGTAACGGTAAAGTTGCCGAACGCCCCCGAACCTTTGGCGTGCATGCGGCGTTCCGGAATGACCTCGCGGTCAAAGTGGGCGAGTTTTTCCAGAAACCAGACATCCTGCAGGAGCTGGGGGCCGCGCCTGCCCGCGGTCATGACATTCTGATTGTCAACGACAGGGGCGCCGGCCCGTGTGGTCAGTTTTTTCTTTTTCATAGGGCTCTCCTTTTTTAAGTAATTTCAAGTTGATCAATCCAACGCGAATGACGATCCTTTTCGCGTACCCATACAACACTAGCCTTTTCTGTGACACTCCGGGCACACCCCGAAGAAATCGAGACGATAGCTCACAATTTCAAACCCGCTTTCGTCGGTGATCTCTTTTGTCATATCGTGCAGGCTTTCCAGATCCGGATCGATGATTTTCCCGCACTGCAGGCAGACGACGTGGGGATGGGGATAGGGCTTCCGGCCGTCATAATGGCTGCTCTCCCCGGCGAATCCGATCTCGTACACCTCCCCCAGCGATTTGAGCAGTATGATATTCCGGTACACGGTTGCCTGGCTGATGCTGGGGAACGGCTTCCGGAGCTGGGCGTAGATAGACTCGACGCTGGGGTGACAGTCGCTCTCCGCGAGAATCTTCACAATCGCCAGCCGCTGGGGGGTGAGCCGATGGTTGCTTTCTTTCAGTCTGGCGACCATTGTGTTGTATCGTTCGTCGGAGCTGTGCATTAAAGATAATTTCTCCTAAATGATAATTATTTGCATTTATATGGGAGACGCATGGCAGAGTCAAGAAAAATGTGGGGCTCTTCCCGAACGGGAGGAAGGCCAATACGACGCCCCCCGGCTTTTTACGACTTTCTTCCGCAAATCGCTCAAGTTTTTCCCCTTCCGTGCCGATAAACGGTGTGAAGTAAAAGGCGAACCTTCTGAAAGGCAGGGGCGCAAAGCTTCCGGCCTACGTCTCCGGGTTGGGGATAGGGCAGCGGGGCTGCACTTCGCACGTCCGCCTTTCTGTCTTTGGAAGGCGGATTTTGTTTTTTTCAGAGGAGGATAGCATGCAGATAACCGGTTCTTATAATAATTACTTGAATGTGACCAAACTGCTCAAGCCTCTGGGGGTAAGCACGTCCGGCGATCTGGTCATGCAAGTCTTTTCATCGGCATTGCAGAATCTCCAGGATAAACTCGGCGATCAGATATTCAGCGAAAACTCGCAGGCGGCCCTTAATCAACTGTACGGAGATCTGTCGTCCCTCTCTGTTCAGGCGAAGAAACTGACCCTCGACGATTATAATTCGGTCTTCAACGACCGGACCGCATCTTCTTCGGATGCGGGCGTCCTGACGGCCACAGCGGTAAACGCCTTTTCCGCGGATTCGGGAGCGGCAAAGGGCACGTACAGCATTTCCGTCACGCAGGTGGCGCAGACCCAGGTAAATACCGGCCTTGACCTGGATCACGACGCCGCCAGCGTGGTCGGTACGGGAACCAATACCTTTACGGTCACGATCGGGGGGCAAGATCATGAACTGGAGGTGATCGTATCGGAGGGTGACACCAATGAAGAGGTTCTCCGGAAAATCGCCCTCGCCATCAACGGGGCGAATCTGGGGATCAACGCGGGAATTGGGGATGGCGGAGAAGCCGGAACCCGGAATCTGACCGTTACCGCCATGGATACGGGAGCCTCAAGCGCCTTTACCATCTCGGATGTTTCGGGAAATGCCGTCTCGGCTACCGGCGTGGGAACCGTGTCCCGGGCGGCCCAGTATGCCGCATACAGCGTTGACGGGGCAAGCACGGTGTCCAGTTCCAACACCATATACCTCAACGAAGGACTGGTGACGGTGACCCTGAAGGGGACCGGCGATTCGGTTCTGACTGTTTCTCCCGATGAAGAAAAGATCGAAGACGCCGTCACCGCGCTCGTTTCTGGGCTGAATACGGTCATGGGCAACCTGGAGAAGAACAGCGATTACATTAAGGACGAGGTCTTCGCGTCCGTCGCCTCCTTTATCACGGACAACAGATCCGGGCTGGCATCGATCGGAATCTCGCAGAATGAAGACGGAACGCTTGTCATAGACAAGACGCTGCTCTCCGCGGCGGTGAGCGGGAATATGGACACAATCAAGGATGTGCTCAACGATTTCGACGGCCTGGCCGTGCGGATCACCGGGTACGCTTCGCGAGTGGCGACCGATTCTCCGCTCAACTACGCCAAGGAGGCTGAGAATGTCAGCACGGAGTTTACTGATTATATCTACGGCACCTCGGCGGGATTGCTGCAGCGGATGATGACGGGATCGATGCTGGATGTCTTCGCGTGAGTGTGTGGATTGAGGAGGGCGTCTATGCCACGTGTTTCCGCCGCACACACAGCCGAATCGGCCATAACCGCCCTGAGCCGGAAACTGGATGTCGCGGCAAACAATATCGCGAATGTCAACACGGACGAGTTCAAGAAGAGCCGGACCATCTTTCAGACGAATGATGTTCCCGGCGTGTCGGTGACGATCGACCGGGTGGACACCCCCGGCACGATGCAGCCGGACGGGGTTGAGTCGTCCAATGTTGACCTCGCGGAGGAGTTCGCCTCCCTCATCATCACACAACGCTCACAGACAGCCAACGCCACAGTCATCGAAACCGACCAGGAGATGCGGCAATCGCTCATCGATATCCTCGCGTGATCCGTATCCGCCTGAGAGACCTGAATAACGATCATTGCTGGTTCTTTCCTCGTAATGACCGGCCTTCAGTTTCCCGAAATTAAAGATCTACACGCAATCCCGCCCTTTTAACGGCTTGAATTCATGTGTTTCATATAAATTCTAAACAATTATGATTGGGGGCAGGGCCTGTTGATTGCCTGGCACCGTGTCTTGCCCATGGAAATAGGGGCTCTGTCCCTCATTCGGCCTAGTGCCGGAAATGTCTTCTTCCGGTAAAGATCATGGCCATGCCGTGTTCGTCCGTCGCCTGGACCGCCTCTTCATCCCGGATCGATCCCCCGGGCTGTATGATGGCCGTTGCTCCGGCCTTTGCCGCCATATCGACGCCGTCCCTGAAGGGGAAGAAGGCATCGGAGGCGAGGACGGTTCCCTTCGTGGGGAGTATCGCCTTCATCGTGGCGATCTGCACGGAATCCACCCGGCTCATCTGACCCGCCCCCACACCAACCAGTTGATCTTTGGTGGTAAAGACGATGGCGTTGGATTTGACGCTCTTGACCACGCGCCAGGCAAAATCGAGGGCCTGGTATTCCTCCGCCGTGGGGGCCCGCCTGGTCACGACCTTCGCCTGCATGATATCGTCCCTCCCGGGGTCCCGCTCCTGTACGAGGAGCCCGCCCCCGACCCGCCTGAAATCCAGACCGGTCGGCTGGCCGGCGGACGGCGCGGCAATTTCCAGGAGCCGCACATTCTTCTTGCCGGTCAGGATGCCGAGGGCTTCCGTGTCGAATCCGGGGGCGATAATGACCTCAAGGAACGTCTTGGCGAGTTCCTCGGCCGTCTCCCTGTCCACGGGCCGGTTGAAGCTGACGATCCCGCCGAAGGCCGATACCGGATCGGTTGCCATGGCCTTGACATAGGCGTCCCTGAGGCTGCCGTCCGATGTGGCCGCGCCGCAGGGATTTGAATGCTTCATGATGACCGCCGCCGTGAGATCGAAGTCGCACGCCATCAGCCACGCCGCGTCGCTGTCCATGATATTATTGTACGAAAGTTCCTTGCCGTGCAGTTGCCGCGCCGAGGATATGGAAGAAGCGGGCGCGTTTTTCTCCCGGTAGAACGCCGCGTCCTGGTGGGGATTCTCCCCGTACCGGAGGTCCTGGGCTCGATCGAACTGGATGCTGAAGGTGTCGGGAAATTTTTTTGTCTTTTTCCCCGTGTCCATCGTCCCCAGATAGTTGGAAATGGCCCCGTCATAGCGGGCCGTGAGCTGGAAGGTCTTAATGGCGAGGGCGAAGTTGGTCGTCTCGGAAATCAGGCCCCCCGTCTCCTTCATCTCGTCGATGATCCGGGGATAATCAGCCGGGTCGGTGACGACGGAGACAAAGCGGTGGTTCTTGGCCGCGGCCCGCAGCATGGTGGGCCCGCCGATATCGATATTTTCGACGGCCTCTTCCAGTGTGCACCCTTCCTTCGCCACCGTATCTTCAAAGCGGTAGAGATTGATAACCACCATGTCGATCATGTCGATGCCGTGCTCTGCGGCTGACTGCATATGGCCCCCATTGTCCCGCAGGGCGAGGAGACCGCCGTGGATCTTCGGATGGAGGGTCTTCAATCTCCCATCCATCATTTCGGGAAACCCCGTGTACTCGGAAACATCGGTCACTTCGATGCCGGCCTGCCGAAGCTGTGCCGCTGTCCCCCCCGTGGAGAGCAGCTCAACATCAAATGCCTTCAGCCCCCGCGCGAAATCGACGACCCCTGTCTTGTCCGTGACGCTTATCAGTGCTTTTTTTATCCTGGTTCTCATGGCGCGCTATCTCCGTATTCTTTGCATATGCTGAATTCTCTTGTCTATCAGTGCCTGTGTCCCGATATCGGGACGGTGGTCTATCGGCCCCTGTATGGCTCCAATCGCCCCCTCCGCCATCTTCTCGGCTTCCTCCAGGGTATCGGCGATTCCCACCACTCCGATCGCCCGTGATGTGGTCATATAGAGTCCGTCATCCCGCTTGTCGACAGAGGAATAATACAGGCGGGCATTCCCCGTGTCCGCAACATCGATCTTCGCCGCGGTGGAGCGGGCGTCGGGATGATCCGCGGGGAGGCCGTATCCCCTGGGAACAATGTATTTGCAGACGGTGGCCTTCCGATCGAACTCTATCGGCAAATCCTTCAGGGTCCCGTCGATGACGGCCCGGCAGATATCCACAAAATCCGTCTTCAGGAGGGGAAGGATATTCATGGCCTCCGGATCGCCGAACCGCGCGTTGTACTCGAGCAGTTTGACTCCCTCCCGCGTCACGATAAATCCGCCGTACATGACGCCTTTGTACTCTTCGCCCGTTTCCCGCCGGATAGCCTCGGCCACCCGGCGCGTAATGGCGAGCCCCTCGGCGATATCCTCCTCGCGCAGGAAAGGGAGGGAATGATTCTCCAAGGAGTACGACCCCATCCCCCCCGTATTCGGTCCCCGGTCGCCGGCAAACCTCCTCTTGTGATCCTGCACGGGGGGTGTCGCAACAACCGTTGTCCCGTCGCACAGGCACTGAAGCGAAAACTCTTCTCCGTCAAACCGTTCCTCGACGATCACCGACGGGTCTTTATCCAGGATTTTTCCGCAGAGTTCGACGGCCTCCTCTTTGGTCTGGAAATGGTCTCCCTGGACCATGACCCCCTTCCCGCCGGTGAGTCCGTCCGGTTTCAGGACGACACCGTCGAGCTTCTCGATGAAGGCGTCGATCCCGGCACGGGACGAAAAGGTCTGAAAACGCGGGTTCCCGGGTATGCCGTATTTTTCCAAAAGATTCCGCGTGAAGGACTTTGACGTTTCCAGCCGGGCCAGACTCTGCGTCGGTCCGACGGAGGGAATTCCCGCCTCTTTCAAGGCATCGACAACTCCCTTGCTGAGCGGGTCTTCCGGACCGATGATCGCAAAGTCGATCTCACGCCCCTTCGCGAATCGGACGATCCCCTCCCGGTCGCCATAGTTTCCCGGCATCACCTCGTCTGAAAGGGATGCGATGCCGGGATTGTTGACCGTCATATAGGAAAAAAGGGCCGTCTCGTGACGGGAGCGCTTGACCGTTTCCGCTATCACATGCTCCCTGGCGCCGTTTCCAATCAAGAGTACTCGGATCATCTATTTCTCCACGGGAAGACTTTACGGTATCTGCACCGCTTATACTCAAAAAGCATTTATTCGTCAAACATCTTTCAGGGAACCCTGTCACATTGTTCCCTGTGATCACTACGACCATCCCCAAAATTCAGACGGGGCACCACGGCCGGTGCCCTCATGAATACTCGCTGCGCCCTAGACAAAGGGTTGACATCCTGAACGACATGGAGGAGAATCCCGGGGTTCATGGGGCGCGTCTCCCGTCTGAAAGGGGAGATCGACAGGTGATACTCAAGATCAGAGCGTGTGTGCGTTTTCCGGCAAAAGACCATCCGGGGGAATAGAAGAACGGACTATGAGCGAAGCAACGAACATCGACGCATTTTACGACCGCGCGGATGAGTACGCGAGCGAGGGGCGCTACGAGGAGGCGATCGCCCTGTACCTCAAGCTGGCTGAAATGCACCCGGAAGATGAATCGATCATCATGTCTCTGGCCTGGGCATACCGCGACAGCGGCAGGGTGCCCGATGCGATCCGATGTCTGGAAGGGCTCCTGGAGAAGGAACTGGGGCGGGTCACCTTCACCGGCTTTGCCTTCGATGAGCTCGTGCGGATCTACCGGGAAGAGGGCAATTACAGCCGCATGGTGGCGATCTGCGAACGGGCGGCAGCCGTTCAGCCCGACGACACCGCCGTCATAACCACCCTCGGAGACGCCTATATGGGAGCGGGCAGGCCGGAGAGAGCTGCCGAAGTCTTCTCCGCCCTTACCGAAATGGAACCGGACGCGCCGGCCCTCTTCTGCCGGCTCGGCGATGCCCGCGCCGTGGCTGGAGATTATGACGGAGCCGAAGACGCCTACGATGGGGCGATCGCCATAGAGCCGTCGGACGCGCACCGGTTTTACTGCGCCCTCGGGGCCACCTTCTCCCGGGAAGAAGAATATGAACGCGCGGAGGCGGCCCTGAAGCGGTCGCTGAAAAGCCGCCCCGATCAGCCGCTCGTGAGATGCACGCTCGGGGACGTGCTCATCAGGCAGGGGAAACCGGACGAAGGTATGACGGCCTATGAAGAGGCGGCGCGGCTTGACGCGGCCTCCGCGGGAGGATATTACAACCGTCTCGGAAACAGCCTCGCCGGCGAAGGGCGTCACGATCTCGCGGTTGGGGCCTTTGAAAAGGCCGTCGCGGCCGATCCTTGCAACCCTTTCTACTGTCTCAGCCTTGTCAAATCGTGCGAGGTGGAAGGATTACATGACAAGGCGAGACTGGCATATGAAAAAGCCCAGTCGCTGGGGGTTTTTTCATGAAAGCGGGCCTGTGTTTCAGCCAACAATTCCTTGACATATCCTCTTCAGATGGGATATGAAATTCCACCTTATGGCATTTCCGTGGGGATGTAGCTCAGCTGGGAGAGCGCGGCGTTCGCAATGCCGAGGCCAGGGGTTCGATCCCCCTCATCTCCACCATATTTTTTCCGGGGCGGGTCTGTACGCCCGCCGGTCAGTGTGTGATTTCAACGCGGATACTACAAAGGAGGACTTTCCATGGGTAAGAGACTATTCGGGATTCTGTTTTTGTGTGCTGTCGTCTTTGTCATTGCAGGCGGCTCCACCTGTCTCGCGAAGGAGAAGGTGTATATCAACGGCATCGATGCCAACTTTCCACCCTTTGCCTATGTCGATAAAAACGGAAACCCTGACGGGTTCGACGTAAAATCGGTCGACTGGATCGCGAAGAAGATGGGGTTCACGGTCAAACACCAGCCCATGGACTGGGACGGCATTATTCCCAGCCTCCGGGCGAAGAAGATCGATATGGTCGCCTCCGGCATGAGCATCACCGATAAAAGAAAAGAGCAGGTCAACTTTACCACCCCTTACTGGAATATCGACCAGGTGATCGTGGCCCCGAAGGCATGCGGACGGACGGTTGATCAGTTACTTTCCGGCGGAAACAGGGTGGGCGTTCAGAGAGGCACCACCGAAGCGAAGTGGATGAAAGACAACCTGATCGCCAAGGGGAAAAACTTTGTGCTCGTGGAATACGACTCGGCCCCTCTCGCTGTCGAAGATGTCCTGAATGGCCGCATCGTTGCGGCGGCGATGGATGACGCCCCCGCCAAAGACGCCGTGAGGAAGAAAGCGGTCAAGATCGTCGGAGGGTTCGGTATGCCCAGCGAGGACTTCGGCTACGCCATCCGCAAGGAAGACACCGAGCTTCTCAAGATGATGAACGAAGGGCTGAAACTGCTCATGGCCGACCCTTACTGGGAAGAACTGAAGGAAAAATACAAGCCATAATATCCGGGTATATGGCGTCCATGGACGCTCGCATGCACCGTCTTTCAGGGAAGGCATCGGGGGGTATCCTGGTGCCTTCCCTGTTTTATGCGCGGGGAGATTAAATGACGGAAAGCCTGATCGTACTGTACGGAGCCCTGCCCTATCTTCTCCGGGGATCGCTCGTCACCATCGCGGTTGTGGCCGGAGCCATGATGCTGGGGCTGGTGCTGGGCATTCACCTCGCCGTCGGTCAGGTCTATGGCGGCCGGTGGCTGCGCCGTGTGATAGGGGTGTACGTGTGGTTTTTCCGCGGTGTCCCGCTCCTTGTCCTCCTCTTTCTCTTTTATTTCGGCCTCTGTTCCCTTCTGCAGATCAATCTGTCAGCCTTCACCGTTTCCGTCATTGTTCTCGGCTTGATCAGTTCGGCCTATCAGTCTCAGATATTCCGGGGAGCAATCATGTCCCTCCCCCAGGGGCAGTTAAAAGCCGCACGCGCCCTCGGCATGAGCGACGGAAAGGCGATCGCCCTGATTATTCTGCCCCAGACCCTGCGCCTTTCCATCCCGGGATGGTCGAACGAGTACTCCATCGTCCTCAAGGATTCGGCGGTCGCCTACGCCCTGGGGGTCATGGAGATGATGGCCCGCGCCCATTTCGTCGCGTCGCGGACCTACGAACATCTGCCCCTGTATTTTGCCGCGGGTTTCTTGTTCATGATCCTCACCTATCTGGGAACAAAGGGGCTCCGCATACTCGAAGAGAAGGTGCGCATTCCGGGGTATTCCGCGTAAGGATTCGATATGGCTGACACAGTTCCCATCCTCAGAATCGAGCACATGACGAAGCGGTATGGAGACAAGGAGGTGCTCAAGGACGCCTCCCTTTCGATCAACAAAGGGGAGCTCAAAGTCCTGATCGGGCCGTCCGGCGGGGGGAAGAGCACTCTTCTCCAGTGCATCAACTTCCTGATCAAGCCCGACAGGGGGCGCATATGGCTCGACGGGACGGAGATCATCCGCGCCAAGGGAAAAGCACTCTATGCCTACCGCCAGAAGGTGGGGATGATATTCCAGGACTTCAACCTCTTCGACCACCTGACGGCCCTGCACAACGTCCAGATCGGGCTGGTACGGGTCAAGGGAATGCAGGCGAAGGCGGCGAAGGAGCGGGCTACCCAGGAGTTGGACCGGGTCGGGCTCAAAAACCACATGCATCAGTACCCCGCGGAACTCTCCGGCGGACAGAAGCAGCGCGTCTCCATCGCGCGCGCCCTTGCCATGGACCCGGAGATCATGCTCCTCGACGAGCCAACGTCCGCCCTCGACCCCGAATTGATATCGGAGGTCCTCGACGCCATACGGACGCTGCGATCGAGCGGCATGACCATGATCATGTCGACGCACCAGATCGGTTTCGCCGGCGAAGTGGCGGATGAACTGATCTTTCTGGAGAAAGGGTCCATCGTGGAAACGGGCCCTCCGGCGAAGATCCTCTACGATGCCGAATATCCCCGGACCCGGGATTTCTGCTCCAAAATAACCGAATTGTACGCGAATTCCTCATCCTGATTATG
The DNA here is from genome assembly GCA_002428735.1 of Syntrophaceae bacterium UBA6078. Classification (GTDB taxonomy): domain Bacteria; phylum Desulfobacterota; class Syntrophia; order Syntrophales; family UBA2210; genus UBA6078. The sequence goes on from DIXO01000042.1 coordinate 30,245, forward strand.
AACGAACTCTTTTTTCTGCAACCGGATATCATCTCCGCCCTTGCCCGGGGTCTGTGGGTCAGCGTGCAGCTCATCATCCCTTCATCTCTCTTCGGCGTTATCATCGGGGTCACCGTCGGGGCACTCCGGGTGTATGGAAATCCTCTCGTCAAAAGGATCGCCGATGGCTACGTCCTTGTTTTTCGCGGGTTTCCCCTGGTCGTCCAGCTCTTTATCTGGTATTTCGGCCTCCCCCACATCGGGATCTATCTCACCTCCTTTGGCGCTTCGGTGCTCGGGTTCTCACTGTGCAGCGGCGCCTACCAGTCGGAGTATGTGCGCGGCGCCTTCCTCTCCGTGAAGACAGGCCAGACGATGGCGGCCCGAGCCCTCGGTTTTTCAGGGATCAAAACGGTGCTCTTCGTCACCCTCCCCCAGGCATTCCGCCGGGCCCTTCCGGGGTGCGGAAACGAGATCATCTACCTCATCAAATATTCGTCGCTCGCCTACATGATTACCTGTATTGAACTGACCGGCGAGGGAAAGATCATCGCCTCCGACAGCTTTCGGTTCACCGAAACCTTCATGGTCATCGGGGCCATCTATCTGGTCCTGACCTCGGTCGCGGCCTGGATTCTCCGCCGCCTGGAAGACCGCCTCTATATCCCCGGCTTCGAGCAGTACAGCTAGATAGGATTGGTTCAACCATGCCCGCATACACGCCGCTTTCTTCCGATACCATCATAAAAATCAAAGAGGCCGTCGGCCCTGACGCGGTTATCCGGGACCCTGACAAACTGATAGAATTCGGAAAGGACGCGGCGGAAGACGCATGCACCCCCGAACTGGTTGTGGAGGCCACAACCGCGCGGCAGGTTCAGGCTCTGTTGCGCCTCGCCAACGAGCATTCCTTCCCCGTCACCCCGCGGGGTCTGGGAACCGGCCTGGCGGGAGGCTCGGTCCCGCTCTGCGGCGGCGTCCTTCTCTCACTCGCGAAGATGAACCGCATCCTTGCCATCGAAGAGGGCAACCTGATCGCCGTGACCGAGCCGGGGGTCGTCACGCTCGATCTCCAGAACGCCGTGAAAGAGAAAAGGCTCTTTTATCCCCCCGATCCGGCAAGTCTGGACACCTGCTCCATCGGCGGCAACGCCGCCACGAACGCCGGCGGGCCAGCCTGCGTGAAATACGGAACCACCCGGGACTATGTTCTCGGGCTTGATGCCGTCCTCCCCTCGGGAGAGATGATCGAGGCCGGCGTGCGGACACGGAAAGGGGTGGTCGGCTACGACCTGCGCCACCTGCTCCTCGGCTCGGAAGGGACGCTGGGGGTCATCACAAAACTGATTCTCAAACTGATTCCCCTCCCCCCCGCCCTTACAACGATGGTCGCCTTTTTCCCTCGCCTCACCGGCGCCATGGAAACCGTCACCGCCATGCTCACCCGCGGGCACGTCCCCTGCGCCGTCGAATTCCTCGATGACCGGTGTCTGGAGATCACCGGGGATCTTCTCCCCTTCCAGGAGGCGCGGGCGGCGAAGGCCATGCTCATCATCGAAACGGACGGTGTTCAGGAGATCATAGAGGGGCAGATGGAGGCCATCGGAGCAATCTGCCTGGAACTCGGGGCGACCGATGTCATCATGGCCCCCGATTCCCTCAAGCGGGCCCGGATGTGGGAGATCCGCCGGGCCGTCTCTCTGCGGATCGAGGAGAGTTATCCCCTTTACCTCCACGAGGACGTGGTGGTTCCCATCGGCAGGATCGCCGAACTGGTGGGCGGTCTGCGCGAACTCGAAGAGGCGCACGGGATGACGATCTACGCCTTCGGCCACGCGGGGGACGGAAATATCCACGTGAACATCGCCGCCGAAGATCCGGGACGCAGGCCCCGGATCGAGGAGGGGATCGAAATCCTGCTGCGGCGGGTCCTCTCCATGGGGGGAACCATCTCCGGCGAACACGGGATCGGCATCGCCAAGAAGCGTTTTCTTCCCCTGGAACTGTCAGCGGAAAGTATCCGCATCCAGAAGGCGATCAAGGAAATCTTCGACCCCCGCCATATCCTCAACCCCGGCAAGATATTCATATAAATGCCGCCGATCCAGGACTTGCTTTTCCGGAAGGCGTGCATAGATTACCACCGATGCGCATTTCTACATTCATGATGGAAAGGAAAAACCATGAGCAAAACGGAACGGAATCTTCAGGAGGCGTTCGCGGGGGAATCCCAGGCGAACCGAAAGTATCTGGCCTTCGCGAAACAGGCCGACCAGGAGGGATTTCCCCAGGCCGCGAAACTTTTCAGGGCAGCGGCCGAGGCAGAGACGGTGCACGCCCACGCCCATCTGAAAGCCCTCGGCGGCATCCGGAGCACGCGGGAAAACCTGCAAGAGGCGGTGACGGGCGAGATCCACGAATACAAATCCATGTATCCCGGCATGATCGAAGACGCGAAAGCGGAAGGGAACAAGGCGGCGGAACGGTCCTTTGCCTTCGCCAACACCGTGGAAGAGGTACACGCGGGACTGTACCAGAAGGCGCTCGACAGCCTCGATAATCCTCCCTCCGTGGAGTGCTACTATGTCTGCTCGGTGTGCGGTTACACCCACGAGAACGAGGCCCCGGATACCTGCCCGGTCTGCGGTTCGAAACAGAAAGCCTTCTTCCGGGTGGACTGAGCAAGCAGTCGCTGAGTAAAATAGCATCCACGTCCTGGTCTTTTTGAGAACAATCGTTACAGATCCGCGAACGGCAGGGCCGTCACGCCGGGGGCTATGGGCAGCCTCACATCGCCCGGATGCACCACATATCCCGGCATTGATGTGCCTTCCAGGTCCTTCTGTAATGTCTTGATTGCAGAAGCCATGGCTGGACGCGGTGTGGCAGACAGTTTTATCTCGATGGGGACAACCTTTCCTCCTCCCTCCACCACTATATCCACTTCTGCTCCCGCGATAGTCCGCCAGAAGTAGACGTGCGGTTCGATACCACGATGCACAAGAGTTTTGACGATTTCAGAGAGCACCGCTGTTTCCATAATGGCGCCGCCCATAGGGCCGGAAGCCGCGTGCTCCGGGTCTTTCAGTCCGGTGAGATAACACAGGGTACCCACGTCCGTGAAATACACCTTCGGTGTTTTGACAAGCCGTTTCCCGACATTAGCGAAATATGGACGAAGGACAATCACCTGGTAGGTTGCTTCTAGCACGGACACCCATGCCTTGATCGTATTCACGGCGACACCGAGGTCGCGTGCGACATCTGTCAGATTCAAGAGTTGGGCGCTTCTGGCCGCCAGAGTTCGGAGAAAATTCTGGAACTGTGACAGGTCACCGATCTGCCTGAGATTGCGAACGTCACGTTCAAGGTATGTCTGGACATAGCTGGCATGCCACAGGTTTGCGTCTCGATCGGGCTTGGCGGCTAATTCCGGGTATCCGCCTCTCAAAAAATTCTCCCAAAGATTCCCAAACGAAAGATGCTTTTCCGAAGACTCTCCGCGCCCGGATTCCCACGGCAGAGGAAAAAGGGGTCTTCCCTCCGCCTCCCGTCTTGAAAGCGGTAATAGTCTGAGGATGGCGGCGCGACCCGCCAATGACTCGGTCAGCTTTTCCATGAGCAAGAGATTTTGTGAACCCGTTAACAGATACTGCCCGCTCTTGTCCCGGTCCGCGTCGATTTTCTCCTTAATGTAAGGAAACAGACCTGGAGTGTACTGCACCTCATCGAATATCACGGGGGGCGGGTACCTCTCGAGAAAGGCGCGGGGATCTTCCATCGCCGAAGCGCGAACGTCCGGAGGCTCCAGGGAAATGTACCGGCATTGTCCCGCGAAAAGATGTTTCAGAATCGTTGTTTTGCCGGATTGGCGCGGTCCGGTCAGCACCACTGCCGGGAACTCAGAGGCGGCCTTCTTGAGGACCGGCTCCAGTGATCTTTTTATGTACGAAGAGCCCATAGCCACTCCTTTTGGTGGATATTATGCATTTCAAATGCAAAATGTCAAGCAAAAGCGCTCCCTCCGCGTTCCCCTATCGTAGGGCCGAAATACGATTGCCAAATCATATTGATTGTATTATGGTAATTTGCGATGGATCGATGGAGGCTCTGATATGCACACAGTAACCATATCATCGAAATATCAGGTCGTCATACCCAAAACACTTCGGGAGACGTTGCATATCATCCCCGGTCAAAAGATGCACGTCGTAGAATGCAACGGGCGAATTGAGTTGATACCGGAACGAGGAATAAAGGACCTGCGCGGATTTCTCAAAGGCATCAATACCGAGTGCAACCGCAAGGAGAAGGTGTAAGAGACGATGTCCGACGTCCCGCAATCCGTTCTGGAGCTGGTCGAAAAATTCGACCGGAATATCGACGAATACAAAAACCCCCGATACAACGAAACCCTGATCCGGGTGGAATTCGTCAACCCCTTTTTCAAGGCCCTCGGATGGGACGTGGATAACGAAAAAGGATACGCCCTCGCGTACCGCGACGTGATCCACGAGGACGAGGTCAAGGTCGGCGGCGCCACCAAGGCCCCCGACTATTCCTTCCGTATCGGCGGGACGCGGAAGTTTTTCGTGGAGACGAAAAAGCCCTCCGTGAATCTCAAGACCGATCCCGCCGCGGCCTTTCAGCTCCGCCGGTACGCCTACAGCGCCCGCCTCCCCATCTCCATCCTCACCGATTTCGAGGAATTCATCGTCTACAACTGCCGCACCAAACCGTCGATCACCGACAAACCCTCTGCCGACCGCATTTTGTGCATCTCCTTCCGCGACTACGCCGAAAAATGGGACGAGATCAGTTCAGTATTTCACCGCGAATCGATCCTGCGCGGGTCCTTCGACAAATACGTCAAAGACACGAAAGGGAAACGGGGAACGGCGGAAATCGACCGGGATTTTCTCGCCGATCTGGACCGGTGGCGCCTCGCGCTGGCCCAGAACTTCGCCCTGCGCAATCCCGGCCTGACCGTGCGGGAACTCAACTTCGCGGTCCAGATGACCATCGACCGGCTCATCTTTCTGCGCATGTGCGAGGATCGCGGCATCGAAACCTACGGACAACTGGAAGCCCTCGTCAACGGTGCGGGGATTTACCCCCGCCTGGTGGAAATCTACCGGAAGGCCGACGACCGGTACAACTCGGGCCTGTTCCATTTTACACGGCAGCGGGGGGACGCCTCGTCCCCGGATGTGCTCACCCCCGATCTCAATCTCGACGACCGGGTTGTGAAGGACATTATCCGGAACCTGTACTACCCGAAATGCCCCTATGAATTCAGCCTGCTCCCCGTGGAGGTGCTGGGGAACGCCTACGAGCAGTTTCTCGGAAAGACCATCCGCCTCACCGCGGGACATCAGGCGAAGATCGAGGAAAAGCCGGAAGTCCGCAAGGCCGGGGGCGTTTACTACACCCCGGAATATATCGTCGCCTACATCGTGAAGAACACCGTGGGCAGACTGCTCGAAGGGAAGACGCCGCAGGAGGCCGCCGCTATCAGGATACTGGACCCGGCGTGCGGCTCCGGTTCCTTCCTCCTGGGGGCGTACCGGTATCTTCTGGACTGGCATCTCGACTGGTATAAAAAAGAGATGGAGCGCACCGGCACACTCCCCACCGTCCCGCCCCCCGGAGGCACACGGAAGAGAAAGAGCGATCCGGGCGCCATCTTCCAGGGACAGGGGGACGACTGGCTCCTCACCACCGCAGAAAAGAAACGAATCCTCTTGAACAACATCTACGGCGTCGATATCGACCAGCAGGCCGTGGAGGTGACGAAGCTCTCCCTCCTCCTGCGGGTCCTCGAGGACGAAAACCAGGATACGCTGAATAAGCAACTGATGCTCTGGCGCGAACGGACCCTCCCCGACCTCGGCAGCAATATCAAATGCGGCAACTCCCTCATCGGCCCGGATTTCTTCGACGGACAACTGCTGCCCGACGAAGAGGAGGTGCACCGGGTCAACCCCTTCGACTGGCAGGCGGAATTCCCGGAGATCATGAAGGCGGACGGCTTTGACGCGGTCATTGGGAATCCGCCGTATGTCCGGATTCAGACGATGAAAGAATGGGCACCGACCGAGGTGGAGTTCTACAAGAAACAGTACTCCGCGGCGAGCACGGGCAACTACGATATCTATGTTGTCTTTGTAGAACGCGCGCTGCAACTGCTCAATAAGTGCGGGAGGATGGGTTACATCCTGCCGCACAAATTCTTCCAGTCCCAGTACGGCCGGCCGCTCCGGGGATTGATCGCCTCCGGAAAACACCTGTCCGACATCGTCCATTTCGGCGACCAGCAGGTCTTTCACGGTGCGACCACTTATACCTGTCTGCTTTTCCTGGACAGGCAAGGCAATGAAACATTCCGCCATGTCGAAGCGCACGATCTGGATGCCTGGCGAACCGATGGCACAGCGATAGAGGGTGAAATTAGCACCGATAAGGTGACGCAAGAAGAGTGGAACTTTGTCGTGGGGCCGGGGGCGGATCTGTTTGAACGGCTGAGAGAAATGCCGGTGAAGCTTGGGGCTATAGCAGCAAGGATGGCACAAGGTATCCGGACCAGTGCTAACGAAGTGTATGTCTTGGATCTTGTGTTAACCAAAGGTGATTTGATAGTTGCGCGTTCACCACAACTGGATCGAGAAATAGAACTAGAGCGAATGGCTGTATCGCTGTTCTTACAAGGACGAGAGATTAAGCCCTATCAAATTTTGCAATCGGACAAAATTGTTATTTTGCCATATCGTATTGAACACGGGCGAGCAACGCTGATACCGGAAAAAGAAATGCAAGACCATTTTCCGAAAACATGGGGCTATTTACACGAGAACAAAACATATCTTGAAAAAAGAGAAAAGGGGAGGTTCCGTGGTTCGGGGTGGTACGCTTATGGGCGACAACAAAACATTGACCTGATGCTGCTGCCTAAAATCCTTGTTCCTGACATTGCAGACCATGCGTCTTTCGCTTTCGATGAAACCGGAAAATACGCTTTTACAAGTGGTTACGGCATTACGCTCAAAGAGAGTGTGCCTGAATCACCCAAATACATCTTGGGATTGTTAAACAGCAAGGTGTTGGATTGCTACCTCAAGCGAGTCAGCACCACTATGCGCGGCGGTTTCTTCCGTTATTTTACTCAGTTTATCGAACAGCTCCCCGTCCGCACCATCGACTTCGACGACCCCGCCGACACAGCCCGTCATGACCGGATGGTGAATCTCGTCGAGCAGATGCTTGCCCTGCACAAGGAACTGCCGGCGGCCACGACCGATCACGAGCAGAACCTGATCCGGCGCCGGATCGAGGCCACGGACCGGCAGATCGACGCGCTGGTGTACGAACTCTACGGCCTCACCCCCGAAGAGATTGCCATAGTCGAAAAGACCGTCCGCTGAGAGGAGGAGCGATAGCATCCCCTCCAATCTCTTTGATATGTATACAATTTTCTCTTGAAAACGACATCAGGGCAACTTATTAGTTATATTGAAGCAAATGCAATATTCAGTTGAAAAGGGGTGTTTCTTTAGTTGTGAGTTAAAATAGCGTTGTTTACATTTTCAGGATTTCATAGAAAGGAGATGGAATGGCACGCGTTCTGATCGTTGACGATAAAGGCACCAACCCGTACCCGCTGCAAACCTTACTTACGGGGCGTGGCTTTGAAGTCATTGCGGCCCGAACTGGTAAAGACGCCCTGGATGAGGCTCGCAAAAATCCCCCCGATCTGATTATTTCGGACATGTTGATGCCGGGCATGGACGGCTTCTCCCTGTGCCGGGAATGGAAATCTGATGACACCCTGAAACACATACCCTTTATATTTTATACCTCGACTTATACCGAATCCAAGGATGAACGCTTCGCGTTGAGCCTCGGGGCGGATCGCTATGTCATTAAGCCCCAGGAACCTGATGCCTTGCTGACTATTATTAAAGAGGTCATGCAAGAAACCCGGAATACAAAGCAGACAACGGGGAAACCCCTCGGCGACGAAATGGAATTTTTCAGGCAGCACAATGAGATCCTTTTTAAAAAGCTTGAAAAGAAGATGCTGGACTTGGAAACCGCAAATCAGGAACTGAAGGAATGGCAAGAGCGGTATCGACAGAGCATTGATAATACTACGGATATTTTTTGCACAGTCGGAATCGATCTTGTAATCACCGAGATGTCTCCGAGCGTTGGGAGACTCATGGGTGTCAAGCCGCACTACTTCATCGGCATGCCTGTTACAATCCTTGAAAAGTTTCTCACGCCGGAATCGTTCAAACGAATCATGGATAACATCCATCAGATCTTACAAAAAGGGGTATCCATTCCCTCAGCAACATATGAGTTTATCGGACAGGGTGAATCCACGGTATACATCGAAATCAGTGGAGCCCCCATTACCCGGCATGAAGAGATTGTCGGCCTGATCTCTGTCGCACGCGACGTGACGGTCCGTAAACTGGCGGAGAACGCCCTGCTGGAAAGCGAACAAAAATATCGTTCACTCTTCGAAAAATCAATTGACGCCATCATGCTGACAGCCCCGGACGGTTCAATCCTGGATGCCAATCCGGCAGCCTGTGAGATGTTCGGCATGTCAGTGGATGACATCCGGAGAGCTGGCCGTAATGGGCTGGTTGATCGATCCGACCCGCGATTGAGGAAAATCCTGGAGGAACGGGACAGAACGGGCAAAATAACAAATGCCGAGTTCACCATGATTCGCGCCAACGGGGAGAAGTTTCCCGTCGAAGGCACATCAATCATCTTCACGGATGCGCACGGCCGGCAGAAAACAAGCATGATTATCCGTGATATCACCGAGCGAAAGAAAGCCGAAGAAGATCTCAAACAGAGTTTTGAACAAGTGAGAAAGGGTTTACGTGCCACCGTGCGTGCGATAGCCGAGATGGTTGAAGCGAGAGATCCATACACCGCCGGACATCAGCGCAGGGTATCCGATCTGGCCCGATCCATCGCCACCGAAATGAAACTGCCCAAAAACAGGATAGAAGGCCTCCGCATGGCTGCAACGATTCATGATCTGGGGAAGATTTCCATTCCCGCCGAGCTCCTCAGCAAGCCAGCCATATTGACCAATATAGAGTTCGCCATGATCAAAGATCACCCCCAGGCAGCCTATGATATTTTGAAGAACATCGAATTCCCCTGGCCGGTTGCGAGAATGGTTCTTGAACACCATGAACGGATGGACGGGTCCGGATATCCGAACGGTCTCAAGGGAGATAAAATACTCCTTGAGTCAAGAATCCTGGCTGTCGCGGATGTCGTGGAAGCCATGGCCTCGCACCGTCCCTACAGATCCGCCCTGGGGATTGACGCGGCCCTGGAAGAAGTCAGGAAGAATAAAGGCATCCTCTATGACCCCAAGGCCGTGGATGCCTGTTTGCGGTTGTTTAACGAGAAAGGGTATACATTGCGGGAGTAAGTGAAGCTGCCGGGGACCAGCAATTGACAAAACCGAAAAGCGTTGTACCTTACTACCTGATCTTAAAAGAAAGAGGGTGCCATGGAAAAACATCATAAATTTTCGATCTGGTATGTTCTGCTGGGGATGTGGGTGGTGCTGCTCATCCACAACTATATCGCGTCCATGTACGCCGTCCAGGTCATCCCCTACAGTCAGTTTCTCGATCTGCTCAAGAGCAACCGGGTTGCCGAAGTGGCCATCACGGCAAACCAGATAGAGGGCAGCCTCAAAGGTGAAGGCCTGCTGGACAAGAGCGGAAAAAACTTTCGTACCGTCCGGGTCGATTCTGAAACATCAACACTTCTGGATCAGTACAACGTGACGTTCAAGGGGGAGATCGAGTCCACCTTTGTGCGGGATCTTCTGTCATGGGTCGTGCCGGTCCTTCTGTTTATCGGGATATGGGCCTTTTTCATACGGCGGATGGCGGGGCAGCAGCCCGGTTTCATGACGCTGGGGAAGAACAAGGCCAAGATCTACATGCAGGAAGACCTGAATGTGACCTTTGAGGATGTGGCCGGGGTGGACGAAGCCAAACAGGAGTTGGTGGAAGTGGTGGAGTTCCTCAAAGAACCCGGACGGTTCACGACCCTTGGCGGAAAGATGCCCAAAGGGGTGCTTCTGGTGGGCCCTCCCGGCACCGGGAAAACCCTTCTGGCAAAGGCGGTGGCCGGTGAAAGCGGCGTGCCCTTTTTCAGCCTGAGCGGATCGGAATTTGTGGAGATGTTTGTGGGCCTTGGAGCGGCCCGCGTCAGAGACCTTTTCGTGCAGGCCAAACAGAAAGCGCCCTGTATCATCTTCATCGACGAACTCGACGCCCTCGGCAAGGCGCGGGGATTCAGCGGCATGGGAGGCCACGACGAACGGGAACAGACGCTGAACCAGCTGCTGGTGGAAATGGACGGTTTCGATCCCAAGGTCGGCGTGATTCTCATGGCGGCCACCAACCGGCCGGAAATTCTCGACCCCGCCCTGCTGCGGCCGGGACGATTCGACCGGCAGGTGCTGGTGGACCGGCCAGACAAGCAGGGCCGGGAAGATATTTTAAAGGTGCATCTGAAGAACATCAAGGTGGTGGACAATCTGGATGTTGAAAAAATCGCCGCCATGACCGTCGGGATGGCGGGGGCAGACCTGGCAAACCTGATCAACGAGGCAGCGCTTCTCGCGGTCCGAAGAGACAAAAAGCTGGTGGAAATGGCCGACTTCGAAGAGGCCGTCGAACGTGTCATGGCGGGTCTTGAAAAGAAAAACCGGCTCATCAACCCGGAAGAGCGAAAAATCGTGGCCTATCACGAACTGGGTCACGCGATCGTCGCCCTGAGCCTGCCGGGGACGGATCCGGTCCGGAAGATATCCATCATCCCCCGCGGCATTGCCGCGCTGGGATACACCATGCAGGTACCCACCGAAGACCGGTTTCTGATGAAACGGACGGAACTGCTCAACCGGATCGCGTCGCTTCTCGGAGGACGCGCCGCGGAAGAAATCATTATCGGCGACATATCCACCGGGGCGCATAACGACCTGGCCCGGGCCACCGATATCGCCCGAAGCATGGTCAAGGAATACGGCATGAGCGAGAAACTGGGGCAGATTTATATTGCCCGTGAAAAGCACCCTCAGTTTCTGAATGTGATGCCGGAAGGGTGCCTGGACATCAGCGAAGCGACGGCCGAACTCATCGATTCCGAAATCAGGGAGATTATGCGGAGAGAGTATACCCGAGCCCTGCAAATCATCGAGAGCAATAAGGATGTCATCGAGAAGGGAGCGGCCCTGCTGCTCGAAAAGGAAAAGATCGATGGAGACGAACTGAAGGCGCTCATGGAGGAGACGGCAAAACCCGCCGGCAAGTAGCGGACAGAGGGGGGCGTCAGCTCATATCCATCGGGCAGAGACAGCTTGACACGTATGCATGAATAAGCCATACTGATGCATATTAACAGCGTGAGGCACACATATGCGGACAACACTCAATATTGATGACAGGCTGATCGAAAAAGCGTCTGCCATGACGGGAATTGAGGAAAAAACAACGTTGGTCAAGCTCGGTCTGGAGGCCCTTATTTCGAGGGAGAGCGCGAAACGGCTTGCGCGGCTCGGGGGGACGGAAAAACAGTTGGAACCGATACCGAGGAGAGGCGGCGCCTAGGGAATGATTCTCGTCGATACCTCCGTCTGGGTTTCGCATTTCCGGGAGGGGAATGCCGGGCTGGCGGCTCTGCTCACGAACGGCGAGGTTGCGTGCCATCCCTTTATCATCGGCGAGCTTGCCTGCGGCACCCTTACCAACAGGATGGTCATTCTCTCCCTTTTGAAAGAGCTGCCGTCAACGGTCGTCGCGGAGCCCGAAGAAATTCTGACATTCATCGAGAACAACCATCTCATGGGAAGGGGATTGGGGTATGTTGACATCCATCTTCTCGCCTCCGCCCTGTTAACGCAAGTTTCTCTCTGGACGCTTGACAAGAGGCTGGAACAGATTGCCGACTTGTTTCAGCTGCAATATCAACCGGAAGCGCCATAAAAACCTTACAACCCATAAATTCCCCCGCTGCATCTTTATCTGCTTGTTTGTCCACGCTGGGTCGATCCCGCTTTTCCGCCCCTTGCCCTTTCCCCGGAAATCCTGTATCTATCCGGTCATGAAGCTCGAAACCACGGAAACCGCGCGGATGTACCGGGGGAAGGCGCTCATCGCCGATCCCATATACCAGTACATCCTCTTCACCGTCCCCTCTCCGGATCTCCCCCCGGAAACGACGGAGCAGGATCTGATCGACTCCCCCTGGCTCCAGCGGCTCAGGAGGATTTACCAGCTCCAGAGCGCGCGCTGGGTGTACCCCTCGGCAGAGCATACCCGCTTCCAGCACTCCCTGGGAACGATGCACATGGCCGGCGAGTTCGGCAGGCACCTCTACCCCGGGCTGCGCGAGACCTTTCCCGATGTGCCTTCCCTCTGTGTTATCGAAGAACTTCTGCGGGTGGGAGGACTCCTCCACGATGTGGGGCATGGACCGTACGGCCACTTCTTCGACGACCACTTTCTGAGCCGGTACCATCTGACCCACGAGATCATGGGGCAGCGGATCATTACGGAGCGGCTGGGGGGGCTGATACGCCGGATACGGCGGAGCCCGTCAGGCTTCTTCGGGGACGATGAAGGGCTCGATCCGGAGCAGGTCGCCTTCCTCATCAAAAAACCCGACGCCGAAGAGAAAGAACAGCCCGGATGGCTCTATTTCCTCCGGCAGCTTTTCTCCGGCGTCTATACCGTGGACAATCTCGACTACGTCCAGCGTGATGCCTACATGACCGGCTTCTCTATGGATATGGTGGATACGCAGCGGCTCCGCTTCTATACCTTCTTTACCCCCAAAGGACTTACCCTCCATCAGGTGGGAATCTCGGCCCTCAGCAGGTTCCTGAACGCCCGGCTGAATCTCTATTCCAACGTCTATTTCCACCGGACCACGCGGGCACTCGACCTCCACCTGCAGGAGATATTCAGTGACACCATGGATATCATCCTCCCCTGCAACCCCGTCGAGAACCTGGACGCGTACCTGCGATGCGACGACTGGACGCTCTTCAACGAGGTGGAAGGGTGGCCGGAGGCGCACAGCGAAAAGAAACGGGAGCTGGGGAAAGAGTGGAAGAGACTCCACGGCAGGCAGGTCAAGTGGAAGATGTCCTATTCGGCCGAGTTCTTCATCGAGCGGGTGCAGAAGGGAATTCGTTTCGCCGGCGTGGAGGAATACGAACGGCAGATACGGGACAGCCTTCCGGCAGAACTGAAGGAGATCGACTTCCGGGTGGATCTCGCGACGCAGGACCCACGGCCGATCAACCCCATGGCGGAGGGGGACAAGAAAATCAATATCTACAATCCCTCCACGGAGACGGTATCACTGGAGCCGGTCAACGATATCTACCGTTTCATACCGGCGCGGGTCATGCACTTCCGGGTCTTTTCCCTCGACCACCGCAATGACGAAGCCCTGACGAGAGCGACGGAAAAGGCCTTGGGCTCCCTCGGCGAGGCCGCGCTCACGAATATCTGATTGCGATTCCCTGTGGTCAGGAAATAAAGAGATTCTTTGTGGCAAAATCCGGGTCGCTCGTCAGATTCACCCCCAGGCGCCGCAGGCCCACTTCGTCTCCCGGCGTGGGGATATGAGTCATGTGGACCTCGCAGCCTTTGAGATCCTTGAGCTTCTCGATGGCGAGCTGGGCGGCGGGGTTGGTCGTCGCGCTGATCCCCAGGGCGATAAGCGATTCATTGAGGTCAAGACTGACCGCCGTCTCGTCGAGGAGCTCCGTCTTCAGCGTTCGTATGGAATTGGTGATGTTCGGGGGGAGCAGCTTGATCTTGTCCGGGATTCCCGCCAGATGCTTGATCGCGTGTATGACAAGGCTGGACGCCGCGTGCATGAGAGGAGAGTTGTTACCGGTAATGATGGTCCCATCCTTCAGTTCAATGGCCGCCCCGCAGTAGATCCCCTCATTCCCCTTGTCTCGCTCCTGCGCCAGGACGGCGGCCGCGCGCGCCGGTTGCACGACCTTTCTGCTCTCCGGTTCGAGACCGAAATCCTTGATGAACAGCTCCACCCGCTGGACGGTCTCCCTTTCGGCGAGGCCGACGGCATACTCGCACCGGTATCGGAAGTAGCGCCGGATGACCTCCTGCTTCGCGGCCTCCCGCGCCGCGTCGTCGTCCACGATGGCAAAGCCGCAGCAGTTCACCCCCATGTCGGTGGGGGATTTGTAGAACGATTCCCCCCCGGTGATCTTTTCGAGAATCCTCCGGAGAAGCGGGAAGGCCTCAACATCGCGGTTATAATTGACCGCCTTGCGGTCGTAGGCCTCGAGGTGGAAGGGATCGATGAGGTTGAAATCGCCAAGGTCCGCCGCCGCCGCCTCGTAGGCAACATTGACGGGGTGCTTCAGGGGAATATTCCATATGGGGAAGGTTTCGAATTTCGCGTACCCCGCCTTCATTCCCCTCCGGTAGTCGTGGTACAACTGGGACAGGCAGGTCGCCAGTTTACCGCTCCCCGGACCGGGACCGGTCACGATGACCAGAGGCTTGTCCGTCTCGACGTATGAATTCGAGCCGTATCCCTCATCGCTCACGATGGTGTCCACGTCGGTGGGGTATCCCTTGGTGTAGCTGTGCGTGTACACCTTGACCCCTCTCCGTTCCAGCTTGTTTTTGAAGAGGACGGCCGACGGCTGATTTTCGAAACGGGTGATGATCACACCCAGGACATCCAACTCCCACTCCCGCAATTCATCGATCAGTTTCATGGCGTCCGAATCGTAGGTGATCCCGAAGTCGGCCCGCATCTTTTTCCGTTCGATATCGCCGGCGTAGATGCACAGGAGAATGGCCGCTTTGTCCCGCAATTCGCGCAGAAGCCTGATCTTGACATTCGGATCGTACCCGGGGAGGACCCGCGCGGCGTGATAGTCGTGAAAAAGCTTCCCCCCGAACTCCAGATACAGCCTGTCGTCAAACCGCTCGACCCGCTCCAAAATCTCCGCCGTCTGCTGTTTCAGATATTTCTCATTGTCAAAGGCGATCGGACCTGTCATATTTCTCCCTTTTCCTCTTCATTTCTCGGCACTCATTCGTGTTGGGGGGCAATCAAACTGCATCCTGTCCCTGATCCGCTCACTTCTTCAGCGGCTCCCCCGCGATGTACCGCGCCTGGAGTTTCCGCATTCCCTTGAGCCATCGGTCATAGTCGGCGGTCTTTCTGCGCATATAGGCCTCAACCTGGGGATGGGGAAGGATCAGAAAAGACTCGGATCGGAGGCCATCCATCACCGCGTCGGCCAGTTGTTCTGGTTCCATCAGGCCGTCGACGCCGGCAACGCCTCCCCCTTTGTGATCCCTGGTCATCTTGGTCCGCACAGCCTGGGGGCAGAGGGCGAAGACCTTGATCCCCTGATCGCCGTAGGTGATCTGGATATTTTCCGCCAATCCTATGGCGGCGTGTTTGGTCACCGAATACGGGGTTGATCCGATCTGGCTGAGCAGACCCGCCGCCGAGGCGGTTATGAGCAGGGCGCCGCCCCCCCGTTCGATCATGCGGGGGATGATCGCCCGCGCCACATAGATATGGGCCATGACATTGATCTCCCAGATACGCTGCCAGCTTTCGTTGGGAACCTCCACACCGCCAAGGACGATAATCCCCGCGTTCGAACAGACAAGATCGATGGGACCGATCCTCTCTTCCGTGGCATCGATCAGGTGGATCATATCGTCTTCATTGCGCACGTCACAGGAAACGGCTATTCCCTTGATCTCCTGCGCTACTGCCTTCGCCCCCTCTTCGTCCACATCAGCCACGACAACCGCCTTCGCCCCTTCCTGAACAAAACGCCGACACAGGGCCCGGCCGATACCGCTGGAGCCACCTGTCACTACAATAATTTTCCCCTTGATTTCCATTCGTCGTTATCTCCCTGTTCATGTATGGCGCACATCCGCACCGGTTTGATTATTTCCTCTTCTCCATACAGTCAAGGATAAAGAATAATGGAGGGTTGCTATCACCAGACACCCCGCTCTATTTGAACAGTGTGAGGTATGCTCCATACCCCTCCCGTTCCATCGCTTCGCTGGGTATGAAGCGCAGAGCAGCGGAGTTCATGCAGTACCGCAGGCCCGTGGGAGCGGGTCCGTCATCAAAGACATGCCCGAGATGCGAATCGGCTGCGGTGCTCCGTACCTCCGTTCTCACATGGAATAAAGACCGATCCTCTTTCGTAACCACCGCGTCGGGCTTGATCGGTTTCGTAAAGCTGGGCCAGCCGGTGCGTGAATCGTATTTGTCGCGCGAGCTGAAGAGGGGTTCCCCTGACACCACATCCACGTAAATCCCCTCCCCTTTGTTATCCCAGTACTCATTGTGAAACGGCGGTTCCGTGCCATTCTCCTGGGTGACGTGGTACTGGAGAGGAGTCAGTTTCTTCCGCAGTTGATCGGGAGACGGTTTTTCAAAGGCGGCGGGGACAGTGCGTTCCTCATCGCCCCACATCTTTTCGAGATACCGCGCGCGCCCTGATCCCACCCGGTACGCCTCATACCGGTCGGGATTCTTCCGGGTGTAATCCTGATGATACTCCTCAGCCCGGTAAAAACCGGAGAGGGGGAGAATCTCGGTGGCCACCGGTTTCTCATACCGCCTCGAGGCGTTCAACTCCTCCTTGGACTTTTCGGCCAGCAGCCTCTCCTCGTCCGTATGGTAAAAAATGGCGGACCGGTACTGGGATCCCCTGTCGGCAAAGGAGCCCCCGGTGTCCGTGGGATCGATGTTCCGCCAGTAGATATCGAGGAGTTGGCGATATGTCACCCTGGATGGATCATAGGTCACCTGGACCGCCTCGTAGTGGCCGGTGCGTCCGGAACAGACTTTTTCGTAAGTCGCGTCCGTTTCGGTCCCGCCCGCGTATCCCGATATTGCGGCAATAACACCGTCACGCCCCTCAAAGGCGTGTTCCAGGCACCAGAAACATCCTCCCGCGAAGATCGCCTGCGCGGTTGTTACCTTTGTATTCTCCATTGCGGTTCCCTCCTCGAAGCCGCCCGCAATCGCGTACATGATGAGCAGACAGGCCGGAACAGTAAAAAACAGGTTTTTCTTTTTCATGGCGCTACCCCCAGCATAAACCGGGGAAAAGTATGTCATAAACCGAACAGAACGTAAAGGGCATATTCCGCAATGCCGGACGGCCTTGAGCCGGGACGGGCAATTTTAAATGTCAAGAGCAAATAGAACTGT
>DIXO01000051.1 GCA_002428735.1 Syntrophaceae bacterium UBA6078
AATTTCCTAACCGGAAATTACTGATATAGATTACACAACGGCCAATGCTTGCACCCGGCCAGAAATCCTCAATAAAGAGAATGAGTCTATTGATCGAAGTATTGGAAAGAATGAATCTACGAGTTTGTGAAAAGTATTTGCCTAATAGAAAACTGTCGGGCACAATAAAACTTTGATAGCCAACAGATGCAGTAAGTCTTATCGCTGCTTCCATAAATACTGCATAGAGACTCAATTTATATTCAGCAGAATCAGCATAAGTGCGTCTTAAATACTCTTCATCAAGATTGTTTATTGCGGAATGCCCACGAAGCCCGTAACTAACCCAAGGTGGATTCCCAATCACAACATCAAATCCATAGTTTATTAAAAATGTAACGGGAAATTCCAACTCCCAATGAAAATATGATGGTAGATCATTACTGGAAAGAATAGAATCTTTACTGTCAATTAATTCCTTATACTTCCATTCGCTTATCACATTTCCAAAATAGATGCTGGTGTGCATGTCGCAGACCCGTTTGTACGGCTTTAAGATTTCATCAATCTCGTCAAGCCAAGCTTTCTTGTCGGCAATAACGTCAAGCGTCGCAGAATCGGTGGATGTAATTCGTGTGTAGTTTGAAATTGCCTTGCCGACAGCTTCCTTGAAATCCCTGTCATCGGAGAAGACGGAGTGTTGCTTTTTCTCTGCTTTGCCGGGATATTTGCCGATATCATCCAAACGTGCGCCAATCAGAGAATTGCCGGTCTTCAGTCTGTGATTAAGGAAGGATAGCGGCTTCTCTTTGGACATGGAAAGAATCCAGAGAGAGAGTTTAGCCAGCTCGACGGCTAACGGGTTGACATCAACGCCGTAAACGCAGTTTTCCACGACCCAGCGCCGCCAATGCGTGGTCGAGGTATCGGTTGTCCCGATTATTGCGCATTCATTCAGAATCTCTGTAATGAAATTCGCTATGAAATTTGAGGTATTCACCAAGAAGTGCCCGCTGCCCATTGCCGGGTCGAGCACGCTGAGTTTCAGGACTTTCTCCTTTATGAACGTCTTCAAATTGTCTTCCAGGAGTTCTGTCAGAGCCTTTCGTTCTTTTTGATCAATGGCCTTGGCTACGGCGCTTAAGAGGTCTTTCTGGCCTGCCAGAAAATCCTGCCGTAACTGTGAAAGCTTCTCTCCCACGGTGTTGCGCACGATGTAATCGACGATGTATTCGGGCGTATAATATGAACCGGTCGCCTTTCGTTCACTGCGATCACTTCCGAAATAGACCTGTCCTGCCGGAATGTATCGCCCGGCGACGATCTTTCCGCCCTGTGATTCCGGAATGAATTGAATCTTGTCTTTTGCCGCACGAACCTCCGTATCTTCCTTGGTAATAAACAATTTATGTTCCAGCAATCCTTCATAGAGTGTGCCCAGGTGTCGCACGCTCATATCCCGATAGCTGATGGCTTTTTCCTCCCCTGATCTTTCCTGGTAGGATGTCAGGTAATGGAGGGCGGAGGCCAGATGACTGTTGTTGACGCGCGACTCTTCGATGAACTGGGTAAATTCACTTTCATGGGGGTCAAACAGACCGCCGTTGTAACTCTGGTCAATATCGACGAAGATGCGTTCCAGGTCCTCCCAAATGCTGTAGCCTGAGGCAGACGTATTATTTGCGGAAGATGCCTTGCTGCGCCGGAGAACATCATTGAGCAACTTGCTGTTTGTTTCATTCAGCAGGCCACGCGCATCGGCATAAAAGAGAAAAAGCAACCGGAACATATAGAGCATGGCGCCATGATAGATCTTTCCGCGCAGAGCGTCGTCATCGAAATTGGGAGATCCGCTTGACTTTAGGAATTCCACATATCCCATACACAGGTTGGAAAGAACGCCTTTGCCGCCTTCTTCCTTCTGCTTCAGGGCATTGGCCAGTTCGCTTTCAATATAGTCAATCTTCGCCAGGGACTCCTTCTTGAACACGTCAAGGCGGCATTGCCCCTGTTCGCCGGTGGTGAAGTTCTCCACTTTCATAAACTTGTGGAAGATCTGATAAGCCTGCGATGCGCTGTCCGATAGGATGGCGGCGAGATTTATTTCGAGGAAGATTTCATGGGGTGTGGATTCATCGAGATGGTACATTCGCCACTGTTCGCCGTTGGTCAATAGGCCCCATTTAAGATTGTGGTGGCGCAGGCTGCGGATGACCTTTTCAGCCCAATTTCGGCCCATCGTGGTGTTATCCAAATCGTCCGTGGGAAGCAGCACATAACACAGGGTGAGCGGCGCTTCCATATTTCCCACAGGGTATAGCAAGGTCAGCCTTTCATTCTCTATCTTAATGTTGAAACGAAGGGCATACAGCACCTCATGGACAAATGACTCTTTCCATTCCTGGATGGTGGCGGTCCGCGCAAATTCTCGATATTCTTTTAACGTGGTCAGTGATGCCAGGATTTCCGTATCTTCGGGTTGCTGGGTGATTTCTTGGAGGTATATCTCGGAGAAGAGGTATTCGTTCCGGTAGTAGGTCGTCATAAAGACTCCTTTGGGCTGTAAAAATACGCCTTAATTTACGTTCAGCTTATCGACGATTTTATTTTTTATGAGGGCATAGGCCTTCTGGACGTCATATATCGCGTCAGCAGGCAGCAAGGGGTTCAGATCGCTGAGGAAGCCCCGATGCCTCAGTTTCTCCTGCAAATTCTTTTCGTAATGCATGCTGTCAACGGTTTGGCCTTCGGTCTCCATGTACTGTTTGAAGGCATGGATTACTTTGCCGGCATCGGCTTTCCCTTCTGAAACACCCATCCACAAATCGAAAAGGTCGCGCCCTTTTCTTCTTTGATACAACGCCCTCAGCTTGGTCGCGAGCAATTCCTCCAGGGTATAGGTCGTGATCTCACACTCTCCTTTGAACCACCGGGACTGGACGGCAAAGTGTTGCTTTTGATAGCCATCCACCGCGAAATGCTCTCGCGTGTTGATCTCAACCTTCAGTCGCAATTGCACGACCGGAGGCCCCTCCGATTCCATGCGATAGGTCAATATGACCGATTGCTCCGTTTGCTTGCGCCGCGGCACACCAAGAAAGCCGTTTAACAACTGTTGCAGGGTATCGATGACCTGTCCGATGGGCGCCGGGAGAATTTGAACCAGGTCAATATCCTCCGAATAGCGCCGCGGAATATCAAAATAGAGTTTGTGCAATGCCGTGCCGCCCCGGAAGGCCAATCGCTCCGCCAGCAAGGGACTCTGAAAAATGGCGACAAGCGCCCTGGAGATGATCAAGTCCTGTTCCACCTGGGCATCGTTGACCCAGGGTGCAAACCGACGCCAGGCGACGATATCCGCCTTGGGAATCACAGATCACCCTCCACATCCGTATTGACCAGAAGCCGCCAGCGGGCGTTCCTTTCAGCTTCGCTCGCAGGCAATGAGGGATCCAGCCTGGTAAAGGGTGGATTCTTATCGGCGATTAAACCAGCCAGATCTTTCACCAACTCGGCATAGCCGGATTTTTCCATCAACCACCCCAGCCTTTGCGCGCAAACCAGATTTCCCTCCGCTTTGATTGCATCTTTTAGCTTAGCAGGGTCCATAGACTCGCCAAGTTCTTGAAGCACGGTCATCACGCGATCCAGCCCGCCGATGGAGCGGGCATAACGGATGAGATCGAGGGCCGTGGCCTCCGGTGAAGAAACAAAAATATGACCCGTTTGAACCTTTATTTGAGTGACCGGGGTTGCCTTGAAGTTGGTCTTGAAGAAAAAGCGAATGGCCAGGCCTTTCTTGCGGACTTCGCGTTGGGGGACGGTGGTGACAACCTGAAACTGCTGTGGTTGTTGGTGTGCGGCGCCTTGAAGCGAGGCGGCGCTGAGCAGCCCAACGTAATAGGGTTGCTCCAGGTAGGCCATCAGATCGGCGATGAACCATTCTGCCGGCAATATGCCGGTAGTCCGGTATTCCAGGGGGACGATGACGAAAAAGCCGCTTCGGATGCGCAAGGTTCTATTTTTTTTCGCCAGTCTTGCGGCGGCTTTCTTGAATGCTTCCTCGGTGAATTGAAGGGATTCGATGGCATCTTCGCGGGTGAAGAAATAGAGCCCTTGCTCCTGACGGGAATCAACCCAGGATGGGAGATCGCTTGAAGTTGCAGTTTTTGCTTTTCGAGGCATATCACCTTCCTAGGAAAATTTTCACAAATAAGACCATAAAAAAGTCCTTTTTGCAAATGAAAAAATGAACAACGTCAGGAACACAAAATATGACCGGTATTGCAGCAGGTAATCTGTCGGGTTTAGTATAGTCACCCAAAGGTTGGATCATGCGATTTGTAGAAGCCTATGGAAGCCGAACGGCAAGAAAAAACCCGCTATTTCTAGCGGGTTTCTGCACTTCTTTGGACTGTATTGGATTTTGAAATGGCGGAGGGAGCAGGATTCGAACCCGCGAACCTTTCGGTTAACGGTTTTCAAGACCGCCGCCTTCGACCGCTCGGCCATCCCTCCGGTTCCGTACAACGGTGCTACTCTACTTACTTTCTCGCTATCCTGTCAATCCCATTCATGTACGGTTTGAGCGCCTCCGGGATCAGAACGCTCCCGTCCTTCTGCTGGTAATTCTCCAGGACCGCCACCACGGTCCGCCCCACGGCCAGCCCGGAGCCGTTGAGGGTGTGGACATACTCGATCTTTCCGCTCTCTCCGCGGCGAAACCGAATCCCCGCCCTGCGGGCCTGAAACGCCTCGAAATTGCTGCATGAGGAAATCTCCCGGTAGGCGTCCTGCCCGGGCATCCACGCCTCCAGATCGTAGGTCTTCGCGGAGGAGAATCCCAGATCGCCCGTGCAGAGGGATACGGTCCGGAAATGGATGCCGAGTTTCTCCAGAATCTCCTCGGCATTGGCGGTGAGTTTTTCCAGTTGGTCGTAAGATTCCTCCGGTTTGGTGAACTTGACCATTTCCACCTTGTTGAACTGGTGCTGCCGTATCAAGCCCCGCGTGTCCTTGCCGTACGACCCGGCCTCCGCGCGGAAGCACGCCGAGTAGGCCACATAGGAAAGGGGAAGATCTTTCTCATCCAGAATATCGTCCCGGTGGATATTGGTGACGGGGACCTCCGCCGTGGGGATGAGGTAGTAGTCTGTTCCTGCCACCTTGAAAAGGTCTTCCTCGAATTTGGGGAGCTGCCCGGTCCCCGTCATGCTGTCGCTGTTCACCATGAAGGGGGTGAAGACCTCCGTGTAGCCGTGCCGGGTGGTGTGGAGATCAAGCATGAAGTTGACCAGCGCCCGCTCCAGAAGGGCGCCCGCTCCCCGGTACAGGGTGAAGCGCGCACCCGTTATCTTGGCCCCGGCGGCGAAATCCAGTATGTTGAGATCCTCGCCGATATCCCAGTGGGCTTTGGGATCGAAATCGAAGCGCGGTTTCTCACCCCACTCCCGCACCACGGGGTTGTCATCGTCCCCTGTTCCGCGAACAACCGATTCATGGGGGATGTTGGGGATGGTCATGGTCAATTCGCCGAGCTGGGCCTCGGTCTCTTTGAGGGCGTCGTCCAGTTCCTTGATCCGGGTGGAGACCGTCCCCATCCTGGCAATGATATCGGAGGCGTCCTGGCCGTTCTTCTTCCGCGCGCCGATCTCCTTGGAGACGCTGTTTCTCTCGCTCCGCAGGGTTTCGACTTCCTGAAGGATGTCCCGTCTCTTTCGATCCATGGCGACAAACCGGCCCAGATCGATGGCGTCTCCCCGCTCCTCCAGCTTCGTCCTGACCAGATCGATGTTTTCCCGTATGAATTTTATTTCCAGCATAGCCACACGTCCTCGCGTATCTCTCTAAAAGGGTTACGTTGCTAACATTTTGACCCTTTGAAGTCAATATAAAACACCGCAGGCCGAAAATCCTTGATCCACCACCAAAAAAATA
>DIXO01000057.1 GCA_002428735.1 Syntrophaceae bacterium UBA6078
GGACAGTTCTATTTGCTCTTGACATCTTTCCATCCCGGTTTTTGCTTGGATATTTATTAGAAAGAGAAATAGATGCGGAATGCTACGAAGATGCAAGGAGAAACTAATGTTTTGACGCGAACACGCAGATGGGCTTTTTGATACGGCTTATCCTTCCATATTAATGGAATCTTTTCAATGAAGATGTCGGTAGACCAATGATGAATTCGCGCTCAGAACAGGGGTTTCTGCACACAAACCGTTCGATCGGTGTCAATCTGCGCCTATGAAAACCGTCTGAGATTACTCTTCAGGATGGCCTCTGCGTCCTGCACGATACCATCGAGGAGCTCTTTGCAGGTGAGAACGTTGTGGATCAGACCGATGGACTGTCCCACTGCAACCAGACCTCTCTCCACATCCCCTTTCTGCCAGATCTCATCCCCTAGGGCGCCGGCAATATGCGGGATGATTTCTTCCAGACCGCCCCCTCGCTCCTCGATCTTCAGAACCTCCCGAATGGATTCGTTCAGGAGAGCCCGCCCCTGCAGACCGATGGAATTTCCGTACAGGACCGTCTCATTCTCCTGCCGGCGGATCAGTTCTTCATGGACTTTTTCATGGACCGCGCATTCGCGGGTGTTGATGAAACGGCTCGCCATCATGACCCCCTCGGCGCCCAGACACAGAGCAGCGGCAAGTCCCCGGCCGTCCGCCATCCCTCCCGTGGTTATCACCGGGATGGAGAGCTCTTCCGCCATACGGGGTGTCAGGACGGTGGTGGCGACGTTTTCGTTCAGGGGGTGTCCGCCTTCCTCCACGCCGGCGGCGAAAACGGCATCATATCCTGCCTTCTCGGCCGACTTCCCGTGCCGTACCGATCCGACCTTATGAAACAGCTTGACTCCGGCGTCCTTCAGTTTCTTGAGATAGAAACCGTTCTGATAGCGGTGCAGGGGGGTTCCGCTGATCTCCACCGCCGCGACCCGCTCGTCGGTGAGGGTGTCGAAGTACATGGCGTACCGGTCGTCGGAAACCCCGATGGAGGGGAGCAGGGTCACGTTCACGATGAACGGTTTGTCCGTGAGGCGCCGGGTTTCCTGAATGGCGCCGCGAAATGATTCCCTGTCTTCGTACATGGCTGCGGTCAGGTTCCCCAGCCCGCCGGCGTTCGAGATCGCCGCGCACAGGGGCGGATAGGCCAGCCGCATCATGCCGCCGCACACAATAGGATAATTGATCCCCATCATCTCGGTCAGTCGTGTATTCATTGTCCGCCCCCTTTTTTCTGTGAGAGCTGCCTTTTGTTCGAATATTCCATTGTGCACTTCAGACCTTTCAAAAATGTTTGATGGTGTCGAGAGTACCGTGGCTGAAGGTGATACCTTGCTCTTTTCTCACGTTCACCATGCGATAAAGTCTTCCATGGGGTACTATTTCTCTGGGGCATGGGGGATCGTATTATCCATCCTGATAGGGTGGGTCTTCCCACCATGGATAAAATGCAGGCATGTCCCGGCTTGGTTTCATCGCAAACTCCGGAGGCCGTTTCTCCATAAAGGACGCAACTCCTTCCTTGGCGTCATGGGAGGTAAGCATATATCCGAATGCCTTTGATTCGATTATGTGGGCATGCATGGGGTGGCGCTCTCCCAACATTTTCCAGAGCATCTGCCGCGACAATGCTGTGGAAACAGCGGATGTATTGTCCGCAATCTCGCGAGCGATCCTGGTGACCGTAGGAATCAGTTCTTCCGGAGTGGTCACGTGACTGAACAGGCCCATCTCCAACCCATCACGAGCGCTGAAAAGGCGGCCGGTAAGGATCAACTCTGCCGCACGGCTGATGCCGACGATCCGGGGTAGAAAGTAGGTGCAACACCCTTCCGGGACAACCCCCCGCCGGTCAAATACAAATCCTATTTTTGCAGCAGATTCAGAGGCAATGCGAATGTCCATGGCCATGGTCATGGTGATTCCCACACCGACGGCGTTGCCGTTTATCGCCGCGATAAGGGGTTTTTTCATATTAAACATTCTCAGGGTGATTTGACCGGCGGAATCTCTGTGGGGTTTCTTTGTCTCAGAATTATCGGAAGTGGTGAACCCTCCGGCGGCCAGCTCCGCTCCCGCGCAGTACGCCCGTCCAGCCCCGGTAAACATCACCACCCGGACACTGTCATCGCGATCAGCCTCATCAAGTGCATGGAGCACTTCTTTCATCATGACGCGTGTCCAGGCATTGAGACGTTCCGGCCGATTAAGCGTAATCGTGGCGATGCGGTCAGCAACTGTATAGATGATCTGTTCGTACCCCATGGCGGTTCTCCTCGGGAAAAATATTTACGCAGAATCGTATCAGGTTGCCCTTCCAATCGCAATCCTCTGAAATCAAGGCAGAAGCGCCAGCCATTGATGCGGTTATTTGAACAGTTTCGGCCGCTCCGAGGTACGTTCTGCTGAGCTATTCTCGGGTAACAAGGACATAAATCAATGGGGCGAGTTGGGATGCGGAATGATATCAATTACCATCCATTCGCCGAAACAATCTATACCACAACTGCTGGGCGGAGATGTGATGCTTACAATGTCTCCGTAAAGCTATACCGGAAACGGTGAAATTTTTTACTTCTTGTCCATATGTGCAATGAAGGCCATCATGAGTTCCTGTTGCTTGTCCGTCAGATTGTTGAACTTGACGCCTATTCCCTGATTGTCGCACCGAACGACCTGACCGGAGAGATCGAATGATTTGTCAAAATTGGGAACCGAAAAGGAGAGAGCAACCTGCTGACCCATCGCAAGGGGCTGCTCAGTCTTGATGAAAGCGCCACCGATACTGATATCGCTGATCACTTCTTGGGCGGAATGCCCCTCCGTTGAAAAATCAACACGAATAACGCAGGGTTTTCTTGAACCCTGGCGCGTATCAATGTCGACAATATTTCCTTTTTCTTCATCCCAGAGGGTATTCCCCTTCATCATCTCTTCCATCTGATCCATAACCTGTAACTGCTGCGGCGCCGGCATATCAAGGAGCACCTTGAAGATATGGTGTGCCACATCTTCCCCCAACAGGTGTCTGAGGAGTAACAACTGCTGTTCTTCGGCAATAGAATTAACAAGTTCATAGAGTCTTGAAATTATACGCGCCTTGCGAAGATATTCCTCTGGTGATTTCATCATTCAATCCCTTTCACGCGGGGTGCCTGCCTGTGGATGAAGGTTGCAGATGCTTTCTTTTGTAGATTCCCCGCAGACTAGGACAAAAAAAGAGTAAAGTCAACGGGGAAAGAGATATTCTCTCTTCTCCTTCGGTAACATTTTATTGTGAGGCAACTGGGATGTCGGTGTTAAAGACTATGGTGAAACACGAGTGTTACCTGCCGTTGATCAAATCAATAATGGTTATCTCGGGGGAAGCCATGAGGCGCATGGGCGGCCCCCAGGTTCCCGACCCTCTGCTCACGTAAAGCGTCGCTCCATTTGAAAGATCATATCTGCCGCTGTTATAGGGGAAAACCAGACGGGTTATGAGGGTAAAGGGAAATATCTGCCCCTTGTGGGTATGCCCCGAGAGCTGGAGGTCGAAAGGGGCGGGAGACGGGACCGGCTGATGTTTGAGGAGGAGGGTAAACCGGCCGCCGGTCTGTCCTTCCATCAGCTCGTTTTCGGGCCTTCCTGCGCGGGCCCGGTAGATCCGGGCCGTGGGATCGTCGACTCCCGCCACCGTCAGGAACCCTGCCACATCCGCGGTCTCGCCTCTCAAAACCGTAAACCCCGACCTCTGCGTAAAGGAGATGGACTGGTCAAGACCGGCGTAGAATTCATGATTCCCCGTCACGGCGAACTTCCCGTACGCGGGTTGTATCTCCCGCAAGAGATCGGCCAGGACGGACAGGTTGTTTGTCTCTCCGTCCACCAGGTCGCCCGTGGAAACAAGCATGTCGGGGGCGGCCGCTCTGATTTCCCGGAGAACTCGTTCCAGTCTCTTTTCCCGGACGATGAGGCCCAGATGCAGATCGGATATCTGAACGATACGGAACCTTCCCACCTCCCGGGGAATCTTTGCGGTTTGTATGGTAATCGTCTCGGTGTGAATCTGCAGGGCTTCAAAAGAACCGTACAGCGCGAGGGCGGCAGCCAGAGAGATCAGCGTAATAAAAGGGAATCGGGCGTGTGGTATGGCGGAGGAGGGATCGAATGAAAAGATATACGCCCCCACATGCGCGAGAAGACGGCAGCAGTCGAAGAGCAGAGAGAGGCAGAAAAGCATGAAGGCAAATCCCATCCAGACGTATCCCGTCCAGGCAAAGAAATGGGCGAGCGGCTGCAGGCCGTATCGTTCGGCCGCATGAACGATGATGGGCGCCGCGACCATGATGCTCATGAAGAGTGCGAGAAGAACGCTGCTCCGTGTTCCCAGCGCGAGCGACGCCCGGGCCCCCAGAAAGAGATACAGGTGAATCCCGCCGTAGATGAGAAAAAAAACAAGGAGAAAGATGCTCTTCACCGCCTTTTCGTTTTCGATCATGCCGTCGTCTTTATCAGATTCGTTTTGTAGTATGCAAGCAGTGCCGTAGCCGTTTTCCCCGTACAATGCCGCTAGGACGCTTATGGAACTCACGTTTCACAACTTTTACGTGCTCCCGACACAGCCCATTTTTTCTCTTGACAACGGGCAGTAGCTCATGAAAAAAACATAACCCAAAATCATTAAGAAAGACGAAATTCATACTATTTAGTCTGTCCTGAAAAACAGGGTTTTTACAAGTTTTGTTGTAGCATCGCTCTTTGGCAACTGAAGAAAGTTAAGGAAGCACGGGTTATCGCTGTGGGATTTTCCTATGCGGCCCGTTTCATTCTCCTTGCGGCCTGTCTTTCTTCCCTTTTCCTGTGGAGATGAACAATCTTTTTCGTGTTCCATGCCACGGTGGCCCAGACGACATTGACGGTATCACCCACGGCTCCCTTGTATCGGCATCGATCCATCCGATAGTCACACTTGAGATGGCCGATAACCGGTTCGATCGCCGCTCGCCTCTTCAAGGCTGTCCGAAACCATGATTCCTTGCTGTTCGGATGTGGCGTCTTCCCCTTCTTGGGAATGGCCATCCTCTTTACACCCCATCTCCTGCGGCAGTTCTCCTGCTTTTTGAGAGATTGGTCGAAACCTCGATCCCCGGTGACTTCCCGGGGTGATTTTCCAAGGGTCTTCTTGATTCCGGTGATGACCGGACCCAGTGTCTTTACATCTGCCTCGTTGTGCTGATACTCCACGTGGGAAAGAATCAACCCATCGTCATTCCTGGAGAGGGCAACGATAGCGCCAAACTCACAGTCGGGGTGACTCTTGCCCTTCTTGATGACGGCAACTCCGGGTTCATGGAGAGAATAGATCCGATGTTTGGGAGACGTACCGGCAAGAACCTCTGTTGTTTGTTCAACAATCTTTCTGCCGATAGAAACCAGGCGATTCAGTTCACGACCCGCTTTGGTAAAGCCCCGGCTGTAGAGACTGTTCGCTACTCTGCCGGCTTGCTCTACCACATGACAAGTCATCCCTTTGAGCTTCTTGATCGCCTCTTTCCTGCCTTCAGGTTTTTTACGGTAGAGCTTCTTGATCCTGAGAAGATGCTTCTTGCCGACTCTACTATAGGTGCGAAAGGGTTTACGGAGGGTTACCTCCTCGCGAACCCTCTTGATCTGCCCTGCGATCTTCTCTCGAATCCGATGCAGAAGATCGGCGTCGGTCGGATAGGCGATGTTCTTGGTCTGCGCGGTGGTATCGACGGACACCCGCCTGGTCTTCGCCAGACCCATATCAGACCAGGTCTTGAACAACAAAGCTTCTATCCGTTTCATCCCATCGGTCCCGATCCGATTCCGAAACTTAACCAGGGAAGAGGCTTCCAGGATCTGGCCTGTCTGGAAAGAGTTGAATCCACAGAAACATTGCCAGTAGGCATTTTCATGGAGCATCTCCACGGCCCTCTCGTCGGAGCAGTCATATCGATGTTTCAGAATATGAATACCGACCATCAGACGAACAGGCTTCCCCCGGCGACCCGTGGGACTGTAGTACATTGACAGGGCATCGTGGAGGCCATCCCAGTCAATCAGGCGGGCGGCGCGGAGCAATTCATGCTCCGGATCGAGAACATCCGAAAACAGGGTTTCAAACATACGAAGGTGCCTTTCTGGTATATGTGCTTTCATATCAATAGCTTATAGCACACTGCAGAGGCAAAAACAACCATAAACTCACAACTTTCTTCAGTTTTTAAAGAGCAGTATCAATATTTACACGGCCTACAAATCGCATTTTTCAGGGCGAACTAATTCATTACCACATAATGGACAATACAAATTGTTCATTGCCCTTCTTTCAGTCTCTACACGAGCTATTTGTGATTTGCTTGTATATTCCATAATTTTTTTCCATGCCCGCAGGGTCAAACTAACGAAAAGCTAAGCCGGAGCAGCCGAGCAGGCTCCGATCGGCTTGAGCGACAAGTTACACAGTCTCTTTTGCATTCTTCACTAAACCCCTCGTTTGGCCCATTTCTTCAGTAAACTTTCCGCACGGCCAGGCACACCCCACGATCCTCTCATCTGTGAGTTATTCTTGGCTGCTGAGCTTACCCGACTAGAGAAAGATTGCTCCCAGACATCTAAATCTTCTAGCAGGCCGTTGAAAAACTGATTAAAGGGTCACTTTTCGATTCTTGGATCGATTTTTTCGAGAT
>DIXO01000027.1 GCA_002428735.1 Syntrophaceae bacterium UBA6078
AATAATTTTTTTAATCTTATCTTCGCCTCCCAGGGCATCGAAACCAAAACTGCCGAACCGTTCCCTGAACAGCATGTTCACCCACTCAAGACGGTGTTGAAGGCGAAGGTCCTCAATCATGCCGCTCTCGGAAAGAAATCTTCGGTGCGCCACCAGGATATCCACCAGTTCCTCGTGCCCCCATCCCTTTAAAGCAGATGTCATGAGAACCTTAAGGTCCCAGCCTCCCACGGCAGCAGGACTGTACGCCCTGGCAGCCATCAAATCATTGCGCGCTTTTACCGCCAGTGTCTGTTGGTCGGCCTTGTTGACAACAATGATATGGGGAATTTCCATTATCCCCGCCTTTATGAATTGTAAGAGATCACCGCTTCCAGGCTGAGCAATAAAGACAACCGTATCGGCAACCTGATCAACTTCCGTCTCAGACTGACCCACACCGACGGTCTCAACAAGAACGATATCATAGACGGCTTCAAAAACCGTCAGACAATGACGGGTCCTCCAGGCGAGTCCACCGACATGCGTGCCGGCAGCCATACTCCGAATGAAGATACCTGCATCATCGGGATCATAGGCGATACGGGACCGATCCCCCAGAAGAGCACCACCGCTTCTTTTGCTGCTCGGATCAACGGCAATGACTCCAACCGTTTTTCCTCTTGACCGGTATTCATTCACCAGACGCGATACCACCGTCGATTTCCCGGCTCCCGGTGGACCGGTTATGCCCACAACGTGTCGTTCAGGTTTCGCGTTCCTGCTTAACTCATCTACGAGCTTTCGGTGCCATTCAAAGCGTGAAGATCCCGTTTCCTCAAATACATTCAGAATCTTGGCAATGGCTTTCTTGTCTCCTCTCAGGACACTGTCAATCGAGATGTCCACCCGGGCGTGTCTCCTCCATGGGGCCGTATACTGACCTTGCTCCTACAGGTCTATATGATTTGCTTCCGCAACAACGCCCACAATCTCCATCATGATCTTGTTGAGATCAAAGTCTTCGGGTGTATATACCTTCTTGACCCCGGCCTTACGCATCTCCGGGATGTCATCGCGCGGAATGATCCCGCCGAGGATAAGCGGAATATCACCGATTCCTCTCTTTTTCATGTTCTGTATCACGTCGGGGATCAACTCTCCGTGCGAACCGCTGAGAATGGAAAGACCCACCACATGAACGCCTTCCTGCATGGCGCTCTCAGCAATCTGTTCGGGGGTCAACCGGATTCCCTCGTATACAACGTCCATACCCACATCCCGCGCTTTGATCGCGATCTGTTCGGCACCATTGGAATGACCATCAAGCCCCGGTTTACCAACGAGAATCTTCAGGTTACGCCCCAGCTTGTCACTCAGTTCCTTTACCCGCTGATTCACCTTGACGCCTTCCCCGATCCTGGGCAGCTGAGCAGCAGCAAGGCTGACACCGGTAGGCGCACGGTATTCGCCAAAGATCTCCCGGAGGGTACGCCCCCACTCTCCCGTTGTAACTCCGGCATTCGCACACTCAATACTGATTTCCACTATGTTTTTACCGGTCTTGATGCCTTCACGCAGATTGTCCAGCGCGCGCGCAACCGCGTCTTTATCTCTCCGGGTGCGAAAATCATTGAGAATAGCGATCTGCTCGGCCTCAACGGCATCATCCACGACGTAGATTGATCCGGCTGTATCCGTTGTCAGGGGAGATGGCTCACACTCGGTAAACTTGTTGACGCCCACTACCGTCCGTTCTCCCATCTCAATCTGGCGCAACTTGCTCGTGTTGCTTTCGACCAGTTGCTGCTTCATGTACCCGCTCTCCAGGGCGGCAATGATCCCTCCTATCTCCTGAATCTTGCTCATCTCTGACTCGGCAGCTTCTTCAAGTTCTTTCTCTTTACGCGCAACTACTTCGGAACCATTAAAAATGTCATCATATTCGAGAAGATCGGTCTCAAATGCCATGATCTGCTGCAACCGAAGACTCCACTGCTGATCCCACTTCCGGGGAAGTCCGAGGGCCTCATTCCATGCCGGTAAAGCCACAGACCGAGCACGGGCGTCCTTGCTCAACACAATACCGAGAAACTCATAAATGATTCGCGCAATATTGTTCTCGGGCTGTTGTGATGTGAGCCCCAGACTGTTGACCTGGACGCCATACCGAAACCGTCTCATCTTGGGATCGTCAACACTATATCGCTCCTTGCAGATACGGTCCCACATCCCGGTAAATACCCTGACCTTGCACAGCTCTTCCACAAAACGAATCCCTGAGTTGAGGAAAAAAGAGATCCTGCCCACTACATTCTGAAAATCTTCCTCTCTCACGTGCCCCGATTCCCTGACCGCATCCAGAACGCCAATGGCGTTGGACAGGGTAAAGGCTATCTCTTGCACGGGAGTGGCGCCTGCTTCCTGCAGGTGATAGGAACAGATGTTGATGGGGTTCCATTTCGGGATCCGGTTGACGGTATAACTGATCACTTCGGAGGTCAACCGCATGGATTCCTTCGGAGGAAAAATATAGGTTCCGCGACTCAAATATTCCTTCACAATGTCGTTCTGGGTGGTACCCATCAGCCTGGAAATGTCGGCCCCCTGCTTCTGGGCCGTCGCTACGTACAGGGCAAGAATCCAAGCCGTAGAAGCATTGACCGTCATGGAGGTGTTCATCTTCTCAATGGGAATCTGATCAAACAAAAGATCCATGTCCTCGTAATCTCTCACCGGAACGCCTACCTTGCCAACCTCGCCTCTCGCCAAAACATCGTCCGAATCATATGCCGTCTGGGTGGGCAGATCAAAGGCAATGCTCAGCCCCGTCTGTCCCTTGGCAAGATTGCTCCGGTACAGTAAATTGGATTCCTTCGCGGTGGCGTACCCCGAATAGGTACGCATCAACCACGGCTTCTCCTTTGAATGATTGATACTCGCTGTCATAACCACGCCTTTTATTTATTAAAACCCCTTGCAGAATGCCCCGTGGCTTGCCACGGGGAGCTTCACTTTCTAATACCCCAACCGATTCGCTATCACCATACGCTGTATCTCAGAAGTGCCTTCGGTTATCGTAAACAACCGCCCATCACGCCAAAAACGCTGGATGGGATACTCCATCATGTACCCGTACCCGCCATGTATCTGCATGGCATCCCCCAAGAGTTTTTGGAGCAATTCGGAGGTGAACAGTTTGACCATGGGACCCTCGACGCTGACATCCTTCCCCTCGCTGTACATCCATGCCACACGGTAGGTATAGGTGCGCATGACATCGACGCTTGTGGCCATCTCAGCCAGTTTGAATCTCGTGTTCTGAAATTTGATGATCGGCTTGCCAAACTGGACACGTTCCTTGGCATATTGGACGGTCAATTCAAGTGCCGCCTGCGCGACTCCCGTGCATCGCGCCCCATAAGTGATACGACCCGACAAGAGCGTGCTCGCAAGCTGTTCAAAACCACCACCTTCCTTCTCTCCAATCATGTTCTTGGCTGGAACACGGCAATCCTCGAACACAAGTTCTCCTGTCTCGATGGATCGATTTCCTACTTTATCGAGCTTCCTCGCAACAGAGAATCCCGGTGTGCCCTTTTCGACAATGAAAAGATTGATCCCCTCCCCTCGCTTGGTGGGATCAGTATAAGCGGCCAAGATTACGTAGTCGCAAAAGGGGCCGTTAGTGATAAATATCTTCGTTCCGTTAATGATGTAGTCATTTCCGTCGCGTACGGCTGTGGTCTTAATCGAAGCCGCATCCGAACCGGAATTCGGCTCGGTCAGACCGAAAGCTCCGACCATGTCTCCCGCAATGGCGGGAATGAGATACTTTTCTTTCTGTTCTTCGGAACCGTAATTGTAGATCGGCTGGGTGGCGAGTCCGCTCTGGGCCATCAGTGAAGAGGCGATTCCCGCATTCACGCGATTGAGTTCTTCCACCATGATGCATTCAGTGATCTTGTCACCTCCGCCGCCACCAAGCTCAACGGGATACCGCGGGCACAGGAACCCTTGTTCTCCCGCTTTTTTAAAGAGCTGCCTCGGAAAGACACCCGTTTCCTCCGCCTCTTCCATAACGGGGGCAACCTCTTTTTGGCCAAAGTTTCTGATCGCCTCTCTAAACATCTTGTGCTCATCTGTCAGTTCAAAATCCATGAAAATTCTCCCTTCCTATTTCTATTTTTTCTTATCATACTTGTAGAAGCCTTCTCCCGTTTTCCTTCCAAATTTTCCAGCCGAAACAAACTTTCTGAGACATGCCGGGGGCTTGAACTTGTCATTCCTCAACCGCTGATACAGATCCTCCGTGACATGCAACGCCGTATCCAAGCCGACAAGATCTCTTAACTCAAGAGGCCCCATCCTGAACCCGCCCCCTTCCCGTATCGCCGTATCAATCTCCTCTGCCGATGCAACGCCCTCGTCGAACATATTCATTCCCTCGTTGTACCAGGGGTTCAGGATGCGATTGACGATAAACCCGGGAGAGTCCTTACAAGTAAAAGGCTGCTTTCCCATTTTCTTACTCACCTCAATGGTCACTTCCACCGTTTTCTCGCTTGTTTTCTCCCCCACAGGGATCTCGATAAGACGCATCAAGGGGGGGGGATTGAACCAGTGCATACCAATTAACAATTCCGGGCGACCTGACGCCTCGCCCAATTCAGTAATTGAAAGCTGGCTCGTATTGCTGGCGAAAATCACCTCCGGTTTGCATACCGTGTTCAAACGGGCAAAAAGCTCCGACTTTATCTTCATGCTCTCAATGATGGCTTCGAATACGAAGTCCGCATGCGCCGCTTCTCCATCAACATCGGTAGAGGTATGTATATGCGATAAGGTCGCGTCTACCTCGTCCTGTGAAATCTTGCCCCGCTTCAGGCCCCCTTCAAGGAACCCCGTAATCCCCGACATTCCCCTCTGTACGAACTCGTCTTTAATGTCCACCATCGAAACATCAAAACCACTCCGGGCAGCGACTAAAGCAACACCATGGCCCATTACCCCGGCACCTACAACTAAAATCTTCTTTATATCCATGATTTCAGCTCCTATTCTCCCGTAAAGTTCGGCTTTCTCTTCTCAAAGAATGAAGCCATCCCTTCCTTGGTGTCCTTGCTTGACATGACAAGGCATTCGGCCAAAGCTTCATAGGCCAAACCGACGGTCAAGCCCGTTTCTTGACCCATGTTGATGGCCTTCTTTGCCCATTTCATGACAAGAGGGCTTTGCCGGGTCAAACGCTTTGCCATAGACATGACGGCCTCTTCAAGTGCATCGGTAGCGCAGATCTGATTTACAAGCCCGAGGGAAAGAGCCTCCTGGGCATCAATCATAGCACCCGTAAAGATAAGTTCCTTGGCCTTTCCGATACCAACAAGCCGGGCAAGCCTTTGGGTGCCTCCTCCTCCGGGTATGATGCCGATACCGGCTTCAGGCTGACCAAATTTGGATACATCGGAAGCAATGCGAATATCACAGGCCATCGCAAGCTCAAGTCCTCCACCCAGGCACAAACCGTCAATCATCGCAATAACGGGTTTATCGAGCTGCTCAAAACGTGTGTAAAAGCCCTGAGCCAATGTGGCCATGAACTGCTCCATCTCAAGTGGACTGAAAGTTGAAAGCTCCGTCAGATCGGAACCGGCAATAAAACTCTTACCACCTGCACCGGAGATGATTAAAACTCTCACAGCTCCATCATTTATGGTGTTCTCCAGAGCACTTATCATCTCCAGTCGCGTAGTCCGGTTCAATGCATTCCGCTTCTCCGGACGGTTCACAATTATCCGAGCAATACCCTCACCCTTTTTATATATTATATTCTCAAAATCCATGGGCGCCTCCTGCTAACTAGTATGTGTAAAATCCTCTCCCCGTCTTTTGGCCTAAGAATCCCGCCTCCACCTTGCGCCGAAGCACGGGACATGGACGATACTGTGGACCAAGCTCCTCGGTTAACCATTCTAGGGTTTTCAGCACTCGGTCCAACCCCACTCTATCGGCATATTCAAACGGGCCAATCGGGAAATTGGCACCCAACTGCATCATCTGGTCGATATCCTTCATCTCGGCCAGCCCGTACATATTGATATAGATAGCTTCATTAATCATGGAGGCGAGAACCCTGTTCAAAATATGGCCGGGACGATCTTGGGAGATCACTGTCGTAAATTGCAACTTTTGGAATAGGGTCTTGGCCGCTCCCAGCGCATCGTCAGAAGTCCTCTCACCACCAATCAATTCGACCATCTTCTTCTCCGGGAATAAACTCGATAATGAGAACCCCACAAAACGCTCCGGTGTTGCTATCCGACTAGCTGTCGACGTGACACTCCGATCAATACTCTCGGCAAGCCACACCTGAGATTTTGTCAGAGAGTAAGACATTCTATCAGAAAAGATGGTTGAACCACCTTCGTAAAACTGAACTATGACGCTGGTATCTGTGGCATCTGAAGCTATATTATCATAGGATTCCAACCGGTTGACATCAATCCCCGTCTCCCTGCACATATCAGCAAAGGAACGAGCCTCTTCACTCCGACCCAGTATCAGTATTTTTTCTTTCATATTGCCTCCAAATTAGCATCTTCATCTGAAAACCAATTTTTTTCTGCCTTTATGGTCTTAACAACATAATCCATTCCCTCTCTGATATGTCTTCTTATTAGTGCAGTAGTCTTATCACCATCTCTGGACCTTAGGGCACTCAAGAGGTCCTTATGTTCACTCTTTATTACTTTGATTCTCTCATCATCCAAGTATTCCGGACGATACTTAAGGTAAACCTGTTCAAAGATATTTTCCAAAATATTGTAGATTACATCGTTGTGGGCATAACAGATCAATTCAAGGTGAAATTGGGTATCCTCGAGAATGAGTTCCCGCCGTGAAAGTCTGATGCTGTGACTTCTCTTGAAACGCTGTTCAATCTCAGACAGTGCCTTCTTATTGATATTCTCAATAATATCCGGAATAATGGCTACTTCAAGAGCCTCTCGTGCCTGATATAACTGACGCACCTCTTTCTCTGATATCTCGCCGACGAAATATCCCTTGTTTGCCTCGTATCGTACAAGTCCGGATGCCTCTAAGCGGTTCAATGCTTGAATGACAGGCGTGACACCCATATTCAGCCTTTTGGCTATGTTTCCGTAAATGAGCTTTTGGCCCGGAACGAGTTGGTTGATGGAGATCAGGTGTTTGATCTGACCGTAGGCTCCCTGAATAAGCATCCCTTTTTTATAGTTTGAGCCTTGAGAAGTATGTGACTTCGAGTTTTTCATAAAGAGAACAAACCTTTCGCTCGATGGCCAGACAGGAAATCAAGATATGTATGCTTATATTTAATTAATTATCTAACTAAGTTTTTACATGCTGTCAAGAACTTTTCTTGTGAGACTAAAAAAATATATGCTGTTTATTCTCACAATGATATTAAGGCACTAAGGAATCGTTTACCAGAACGCATACAGACATTAAAGGTAATCAAAGAAGTGTCAAAGGGGTCGCTGGCTCATAATTTGATGTTACCGAACATCGACTTCCGAAAGGATGGTTGATCATGATTCAGCGATCCAAATATTACCGGGAGGCAACGTATCTCAGCAATAAACACCGCAGGATTTCACCCCGTGAAAGCTCCTCATATTTTATGAGACTCAATCATTGAATATTGAACCATCATCATACGGTCTTTCTCTCATCCAATTGGGCGTTATGGAGATCCATATTATCGTCATAGCCTACAAAGCAAATGGCCCGCCTTGCTTTTCCATATAGTTTGTGTAATA
The DNA here is from genome assembly GCA_002428735.1 of Syntrophaceae bacterium UBA6078. Taxonomy (GTDB): domain Bacteria; phylum Desulfobacterota; class Syntrophia; order Syntrophales; family UBA2210; genus UBA6078. The sequence goes on from DIXO01000027.1 coordinate 7,782, forward strand.
ATCATTTCAGTACGATGTATCCTAATTAAAATAGATTCGGTCAAGTGGATCGGGGGCCATTGTGTCATCGAATATGTTTTGAAACTGCGTAAGGTAATGTCGGCCGGTTTTCACAATCCTTCCTCGTACGCGGTGCCGGGATGTGTTTTGCATGCCCGGCCTGCCATGCGCGTAGTGTGCCCCTGCAGAATATCGGTCGGCCCATAATCGTCTTGAAACAGTCAGAACAATCGGCCGGAAAGGGTTCGACCGAGAGAGAAATTCCTCATGAGCACTCAAAAATCACACATGGATGATATTTCATTAAGAACACCGAACATCGACGATGGTGCGGCTGTATATCAACTGGTGAAACGCTCTCCCCCGCTCGACCTGAATTCGCGTTACTCGTATCTGCTCCTGTGCGACCACTTCAGCGAGACCTGCATACTGGCTCAGCACGGCTCACAAGTGGCGGGCTTTATCTCGGCATATCGCCATCCGAGAAAACCGGACACGCTGTTTGTGTGGCAGGTGGCGGTTGCCGAAGAAATGCGTGGGCGCGGCTTCGCAGAACTCATGCTGGAGCGCATCCTCTCAAACGCCCCGTGGGCATCGTGGATTGAGACGACGGTCACGCCGTCGAACCGGGCATCGCTCAGCTTTTTTCAGGCCTTTGCCGATGCCAGAGGGGCCGAGTGCCATCGTCAGCCCTATATGACGGAGGATCTTTTTGGCACTGATGCCCATGAAGAGGAAATGCTCCTTCGCATCGGCCCCCAGAACACAACCGACAAAAAAACTGATACATACAAGGAGATACAATGAGAATTTTTGAACAGATAGAATCACAGGTTCGGAGTTACATCCGAAGTTTTCCCACCGTGTTCACCAGAGCCAAGTGGTCCACACTCTACGACGAACAAGGAAAAGATTATATTGATTTTTTCGCCGGAGCCGGCACCATTAATTACGGTCACAACAACCCTATGGTCAGTGAGGCCCTGATTGAGTATATCAAGAATGATGGCCTTGTCCACGGCCTCGACAAGGCCACAACGGCAAAGAAACAATTTCTCGAAAAACTGTACTACACGATCCTGCAGCCCCGGCATCTGGATTATAAGGTCCAGTTTTGCGGGCCGACGGGTACCAATGCGGTGGAGACAGCGCTGAAAATCGTGCGCATGGTGAAGGGACGCTCCAATGTTATCTCCTTTACCAACGGTTTTCACGGCCTCACCATGGGTTCCATGGCCATCACAGGGAACGCATTCTACCGGGATGAAGCCTTCATCAATCGGGCAAACGTTACCTTCATGCCCTACGATGGCTATTTCGGAGACGGGACCGATACGTCTCTCTACTTGCGGAAGTTCCTCGAGGACTCGAGCAGCGGCGTTGATCTCCCCGCGGCCGTTTTTCTGGAAACGGTCCAGGCGGAGGGCGGGGTCAACGTGGCGAGTTTCAAGTGGCTCAAGGATGTGGAGCAAGTCTGCCGTGATTTCGACATCCTGCTCGTGGTCGACGACATACAGGTGGGAAACGGTCGGACGGGGACCTTCTTCAGTTTCGAAGAAGCGGGGATCAACCCCGATATCGTCATTCTGTCCAAATCAATCGGCGGCGGATTGCCGCTCTCACTGGTTTTGATGAAACCGGAACTGGACCAGTGGAAACCGGGGGAACACACGGGGACCTTCAGGGGAAATAACCTGGCCTTTGTCGCATCGACGCAACTTCTGAGTTACTGGGATAACGGCGACTTCTCCGACGCCATCCGCTATCGCGAGGGGGTCCTGAAAGAGAAACTCGAAGAGATTACGAATAAATACAAGGATCTTGGGGTCGAAATGCGGGGCAGAGGTCTGATCTATGGACTGTATTTCCCCCAGCAGGGGTTCAGCGGAGCCGTGACGGAAGAGGCCTTCGAGCGGGGTTTGGTCATTGAACGGGCAGGGGCGAAGAACGACGTGATCAAGTTTCTCCCCCCCCTGGTGATCGAAGAGGAACTGCTCCGACAGGGAGTTGATATTATCGATGAATCCATTGCAGCCTGTCTCGAAAAGAGAGAAGAGATGATGAAAGGAACCTATACCAATGATAGTTAAGACGATTGATGACGTACGGGGGACGGAGCGGGAGGTGTACGCCAAGAACGGAAACTGGGTCAGCCGGCGGCTCCTGCTGAAAAAGGACGGTATGGGGTTCTCTTTCAACGAAACGATCATCTTCGCCAAAACGGAGACACCCATCTGGTATAAAAATCACCTTGAAGCGGTCTTCTGTCTGGACGGGGAGGGAGAAGTGGAGCTGGTGGAAACCGGCGAGATTATCTCCATACAACCGGGGACCCTGTACGCCCTGGATAAGCATGATCGCCATCTTCTGCGGGCTCATGATCGGGATATGCGGCTTATGTGTGTCTTCAATCCTCCGCTGGTGGGAGGCGAAGTGCACCAGGCCGATGGTTCCTACGCCTTGCCGGATGAAGAACCCGCCCTGTAATGAGGAGTGAACGGCCGTACAACCTCCCACGAGGCAACGGGGCCGGGGACAATACGGAACAATGGATGCGGATCGGGGTGAATAACGGACCCCATTCCAGCCAGCCACGACGGGGCGCGGACCCGCAGTTTCGCCACGAGATGCCCCCATTCATAATCAAGTTGCCCCTGCGATGCCGCCATCGCTTCGACGGGATCGGCAGGGGATATTCTGGCCGCATCAAAGCAGTATCCGGGACGCGCCGCTTCGGAACAAATCGTCGACAGATAGGACGCGATTGATGCCGCGGGAGAAGGGGCCTCGCGGAAGCGGATCAACTGAGGGTGGCGTGTATATCCGCGCGTCCTGCCGGTAAGGACCGCCTGCGCCAGCAGGGCCTCCCGCCAGAGGGCGACAAGACCGCGGGGATCAAGATATTGGGGATGCAGTGTCCAGAGTCGCACGGATAACCCTTCCCTCCTGCAATCAAAAGAAAAACCTGAACTTTTATTCCTCCAGCCCGTCTATCAGCGCCATGACATTGTGTCCGAGGACACGGTGGTTGTATCCCCCCTCAAGAAGGGCAAAGCAACCCCCGCCGCTTTTCCTGCCGGCGGCACGCACCATGCGCCCCATTTCCCGGTAATCATCAGTGGAGAGAACACCTCCCCAGTCTTCCGCGTGGTTATCAAAACCGGCCGAGATCCCGATAATATCGGCGTCATTGGGGAGATGTTCCTCGATACCCCTGAGATAGGCGTTCGGATCATGATCGGACGGGTTATATATGGTTACATAATCGGTCTGCCCCAGTATGTTCACGGTACCGTCGCCGAAGTGGAGATCGAAATCCAGGATGAAGGCCTTTCGTATCCTTCCCTCTCTCTTGAGCTTCGATATGGCGATGGCCATGTTGTTGAAGTAGCAGAAACCCCACGCGCTGCCGGAGGAGGCATGATGCCCGGGGGGGCGTATGAGGGCGAAGCAGGGTTCGGAAAGACCGGTGAAGGCAGCCTGAATCGCTCCTCCTGCAGCAAGCGCGGCGATATCGTATAAACCCTGTCTTTTCACGGAGGCGATATGGTGCTCCGTATGGCAGGCACGGATATCTTCCTCATCAGCCGGGGTAGCGGGAATCAAGGTGACCCGGTCCCGTATGACATCGATGACTGCTTCCATCCGCCCGAAGGCGGCGGCAGGGTCGGAGCAATAGGACGGGATAAAATCCTCGTGCCATACAACGTGCATCAGATTCGTCTCCTTTCGTCAAGGCAACAGGGAACGCGAGCCTGACAATGATGTCGCAGAGGGCTGCATACAGAGAAAACCCGGGGTTGTTTGTAATAAATCTCAGACATCAGGGCAAGGCAAAATCGCCCTGTCGTAAAAAAACCGCCGGGCGGTATCACGCCACCCGGCGGCATTCAGACAAACATCAGTGATTGCGTGCTACTTCTTGATTTGTATCTTCTTTACCGCGCTTCCTTCAGACTTGGGAATAACCAGCTTGAGGATACCGTTCTTGTAGGTAGCATCCACTTTGTCTTCCTGAACCGCGTCAGGGATTCTGAAGCTTCTGTGAAATGAGCCGTAGGTCCGCTCAATACGGTGATATGTTTCACCCTTTTCCTCTTTTTCCTGCTTCTTTTCCCCTTTTACGCTCAGCATGCCACCTGAAATGGTAACATCAAGATTTTTTTCATCAATGCCGGGCAATTCGGCGCTGACAATATATTCCTTCTCATTCTCAGAGATGTCGAAGGCCGGAGCCCAGCTCTTCTCTCCGCGCAGCGGCAACAATTCGTCCTCAAACAATCGGTCGAAAAAGTCTCGCGCGCTTTGAATCGAACCTGCCCTTGGAATCAAGCTTAATACATCTTTCATGATATCCACCTCCTTGTATCTGGTATCTGCTTCCTTTTGTCTGTAATGTAAGCACGTTTCCTGTTCTGTCAAGGAACCCGTGACTGAGCACGGCCCCGCCTGTTGCAGAGCTGTGCTTTTCACACAAGGTGAAGTGTGATATGGGTATGACCCAAATTATGGTACGAGCAAGAGGTCTATGAACCACGCACTAGCCGGAGTCTTCCTTCTGGGAATGATCCTCATCGGCATCCTGAGCTTCAAGAAAATCAAGAACGCATCGAGCTACTTTGTCGCCGACCGCAATGCAGCGATCCCCGCGGTTGCGGGATCGCTCCTTGCCACTATCATAGGCGGATCGAGCACGATTGGGATCGCGGGCCTGGGGTACTCAAAGGGGCTTGTGGGCGCATGGTGGATGCTCGTGGGAGCGATCGGGCTTTTCGTGCTCTCCGTCTGGTTCGCCGAGCGGGTCAGAAGCTACACGGTGTTCACCCTGCCGGAGATCCTCGAGAAACAGTACGGAGGGAACACGGTCCGGCTTATCGCTTCGATCCTGATAGCCGTGGCATGGCTGGGAATCATCGCGGCGCAGATCATAGCTGCCGGCAAGATACTGACGGTCCTCTGGCCGGGCCAGACCACGCTTCTGATGATCGTCGCCGGATCAGTCTTTATCATATACACCCTTCTTGGCGGCCAGTATTCCATCCTCCGTACCGATCTGATCCAGGCGGTCCTGATAGTCGCGGGGGTCATCCTCTGCGCTTTTGTCGGCGTGGCATCCGCCGGCGGTTTCGCGAAAATGGCGGCACACCTCCCCCCTTCTCATTTATCCTTTCCCATATCCCCTGATTTCGGATGGATCGATCTTCTGACCTTCCTCTTCTTCGTCGGAGCGGTGTTTCTGGTTGGCCCTGACATTTACTCCAGAATCTTCTGCGCCCGTAATCCGCAAGTCGCCAGGCGATCACTCATGCTGACCGCATCCGTGATGGTCCCCATGGCGTTTCTCATAACGCTCACGGGGATTGCCGCGCGGGTTCTGCTGCCGGGGATACAGCCGGAAAGCGCTCTGCCGGCCCTCATTTCGCAAATCCTTCCCGCAGGGTTGAACGGTCTCGTCATAATCGCCCTCCTGGCGGCGGTTATGTCTTCGGCGGACACCTGCCTCCTCACGACGAGCACCATTATAACCGCTGACATCCTGGCACCTGTGCTGAAGATCAAAGAAAAAAACTTTCTTGGTATCTCGCGGATATGTGTGATTATCACGGGTATCGCCTCGCTGATCATTGCGTTGAAATTACAGGGTATTATCGCATCCCTTCTGCTGGCATATACTGTCTACTCGGCCGGGCTCGTCATCCCCATACTGCTGGGGTTTTACGCAGACAGGTTCAGGCTCAACGCGGCAGGGGCGATCATTGCCATCACCGGAGGAGGAGCATCGGGACTCTTTTTGAAACTCGCGGGCCACGAATCTCTCCTTCTCTGCACGATTCCCCTGTCGGCGTTTCTGCTCTTCGCCGGGAGCCATATGTGGGCGAAAGCATATAAGACGAGATAAGGATTATGGCATGAGCAACAGATGGATACTCGTTAACAACACCCGCAACCGTGAGACAGCGCAGCGCGATCTGCTCACCGCCCGGCAGATAGGTCTTGATACCGAATACGATTCCTTCAGGTACTTCCGTGAGAAGCTCTGTCTTATACAGATCTCCACGGAACATCACACCTATCTCTTCGACCCCCTTTTGGACATCGATTTCTCATTTCTGGGGGAGGTATCTGCGAATCCCGCGGCCGTCAAGATCATTCACGCGTGCGATAACGATATACGCCTGCTCAACCGGGACTACGGATTCAGGTTCACGAATGTCTTCGATACGTACCGGGCGGCCGGCATTCTCGGCGATACGGGCCTTTCTCTCAAAGCTATCCTTCAGGATTATCTGGGGGTGGAGCTCCAAAAGACCAAAAAAATACAACGATCCAGATGGGACGTGCGTCCCCTGACAGACGAGCAGCTTGATTACGCCGCTCTGGACACGCGATATCTGTTAGAGCTTTACTCCCGCCTCAAAGAAAGGCTGGCATTCAACAACCTGGAAGATGCGGCTCAGGAAATCTTCGACAAGATGGCGGCGGTGAGATGGCAGGAGAAAAACTTCAATCCGAAAGGTTTTTTCGCGGTTGATGGATATGACGACCTCGAAGAATGCCAGAAAATTCGCCTGCAAAAGCTCTACCACTGGCGTTTCGAAACGGCGCGAAGAACCAATAGAGCCCCTTTCCTTATTCTCTCCGACAAGGCCATCGTCGACCTGTCGAAAGAAGAAACGGATTCCGTCAGTTCACTGGGCGACACCGGCATCCTTTCCCCTGAGACAGTCCAATCTTTTGGATCTGAAATCATTAAGACGATGAGATAAGTTATGAAGATATCCGGACAGAAAGGCATCGTTTCTATGGCTTTTCGTTCTGTACACACTATCCCTTGGGATAGTGGCCGAGCCCTCCACCCTCATTTTTGAAAACCCCCGGCGGAGCGGGATCACGAAGTGCCTCTATTTTAATCTCCTGCGAAGCCACTGCCTTTCAAGTTCCTTGTAAATAAGGACGAGCGGTTCAGGCGGGTTCAGCTCACCCTTCTTCATTGAATCGGCGATGAGAATTCCGTATTGGTTGTCTTTTCTCCGCCGGACAATGCCTTTCAACACAGCAATTTTGTCATCCAATCGAATCTCGATGCCGACCTCCGCATCAATCGGTATATCCGCCACATCCGCGTTGGAAAATTCGACCAGAATTCCCATCAGGCTGAGGTCTACCGGCGCCACCGTCCAGGTTTTGCCACTGAAACTCAACTTGGCGGTCAGATCGGTTAAACGGGGAACAGTCACGCGAAATGCCATACGCCCTTCGGTTGTCTCAAGATTGAGCGAACGGAGGAATTCGACAAGATCTTCTATCGCGTTCGAGGAGAGGGTAATGGGTGAGTTTGGCTTATCTTCGTCCAAAAAAATTAAAGAACGACCGTCCAAAAAGATTTTTATTTTTCCGAGTAAGATTTCCGGCATTCAATGCACCTCCCTGTGACATACCGCGGCTCCGGAGCAGCAACCGGACCCGAAACCTTATAAACATCTGGAAAGGGTATTATACGCAAATCTTCCTTAAGAGCAACCCTTCATCTTTTAAATCTTGGGTATAGACACTCTCTCACAACTATTATCGGTTTATTTGCGAAAATATTGAAAGAGATTGCACCCGTGCCGAAACTGACGGAAAGCCTTCCCGCTCACAAATGATCAGTTATCCACGTTGCGGGTTTCGTTCATCGGCATGTTTCGTAATGCGTATCCGTCTGAGAGATCCGGAAATCTGCCATTCCTTTTATACCCTTGTTATTTTCAGCAGCTTCGGTATATATATTCGTGGCGGCACCTTTGGGGGAAGAGACGCCGGGAATCAAAGAGTCCATTCACCGAAGAACGCACACTGCCGATTTACACTGCTTGATACACACCACTAACCAAAGGAGAACCATATGTCAACACTGCCGGAAAAAGTCAGCAAGGCATGGGACGAACGGACGGGACCGGTCGTATTTACCACGGTAGACGAAAAGGGAATCCCCAACGCGATCTACGCAACCTGCGTCAAGAAATTCGATGAAGAGACTATCGTCATCGCCGATAATTATTTCGACAAAACCCGGAAGAATATCTTCGCGGGGACCAGAGGCTCCATTCTCTTTATCACTGAAGATAATACATCCTTCCAGGTCAAAGGATCCATCGAATATCAAACGGAAGGCCCCCTCTACGATGACATGAAAACGTGGAACCCCACAAAGCATCCCGGGCATGCCGCCATGGCTTTGAAGATTGAGGAGGTGTATACCGGCTCGAAACGGCTCGCGTAGGTCAGGTAAAAGCCTGCGCCTGATCTTCACCATAACCCTCTCGCAACAAGGGGTGCTGCCATGAAAAAAGTCCTGAGCGTATTGATTGTCGTGATTGTGGCGGTCGCCTCGGGCGCGTATTGGTTCCTGCGCACGGGGCTTCCAAATTATAACACGAGCATCGAGGCGGCAGGGCTCTCCGCTCCGGTCACCGTCGAACGGAACCGCTTTGCCGTCCCGTCCATCACGGCGCAAAACATGGAGGACCTCTACTTCGCCTGGGGATATGTCAATGCCCAGGACCGCATGTTTCAAATGGAATTTACCCGGCGGATCGGGCAGGGGCGCCTCTCCGAATTCGCCGGCGAAAGCCAGCTTACCAAGGACATCTTTCTCCGCAGTGTCGGTTTTTACGACATTGCCAGAAAGTACGCGCAGAACCTCGATCCACGCTACCGCGTCCTGTATCAGCGCTACGTGGACGGCGTGAACCATTACCTCGACACCCAGGGGCCGAACATCTACATGAAACTCATGGGCCTCAAAAAAGAGAAATGGGAGATCGCCGACTCGGTCCTGACGGGCTCCATGCTCAACTGGTCGCTCTCCTACAACATGAAACACGAGATTCTCTATGAGCGCATCCTGAAAAAAACAGGAAGAGAGCGGGCCCGTGACCTCCTGAATCTGATTCCGGAAGACACGCCGACGACCATCGATGACCGCCCGTCCGGTGTGGCAGCCGAGGCACGGCTTGCCGTGCTGGTCCGTGAGATGGACTGGCTCCTGGGCTGCCGCTCCGCCTCAAACGGCTGGGCCATCGGCCCGGCGAAGACGGCCCGCGGCGGGGCGATCCTCTGTTCGGACATGCAGGTGCACCAATCCAAACTGCCGAACGATTTTTACCTCATCCACGTGAAGGCAGGCAGTTTCGAGGCAGCCGGGGCCCAGGTGGCTGGTGTTCCGTTCATCGCGTCCGGGTACAACCGCCACTGCGCGTGGGGCCTGACCAACCACGGCGCCGACATGGTGGATCTCTTCAGAGAGACCATCGACTGGGAGAAAAAGACCTGCCGTCTTCAGGGAAAGGATATCCCTCTGACGGCAAAGGAAGAGGTGTTTCAGATAAAAGGCAAAGATCCCGTCACGAAAACCCTCTACTACGCGGGGCGGAAACCGGTTCTCACGGAGGTTTTCAAAGACCTGGGATTCGATGTGAGCCTGGACTGGACGGGCTTTGACCACTTCGAGATGGCGGGGTTTTTTATGATGAACGCCGCGTCCACGTATGATGAGTTCATGGAGGGGGCGAAGCATATCCGCATGTCGCCGCAGAATCTGGTCTACGCCGACGATCAGGGGAACATCGCTTTCCGGGTCATCGGCACGCTGCCCCTGCGCGACACGGGAACGGGGAACTTCATCCAGGACGGCTCAGAGGCTGCGAGAAACTGGCACGGAACCATTCCCGACGATCACTACCCGCTTCTGGAAAATCCGCCCCGCGGATTTATTGCCACGTCCAACAACAAGACCGCTCGGGAGTACCCGTACGACTTCAACGAAACCGTCGCGCCGGGATACCGCTATGAGCGGATCGCCGAGATGCTCCGGGACATAAAAGGCATTGATGTGCCGTATTGTCAGGCGATGCAGACGGACACACGCTCCGTCCTCGCCCGCGCGGTCATATCCCTGATCCGGCGGCATGTCTCCGTGGACTCCGGCGACGCCATGATACAGAAGGCCCATGACCTGGTCCTCGCGTGGGACGGCGACAACCGCACGGATTCGGCGGCGGCGTCCATCTATAATACCTTTTACGTGCGTTTCGTCTGTCAGACCCTCGCCGACGAACTGGGGGCCGATCTCGCCGCGGAGTACGCGGCCGACCGCTACATCAGCATGGAACGGTTTCTCCATATGGTCGATCAGGGAAGCGCCTTCTTTGACGACACAACCACAAAGGAGATCGAAGGCGTGTCCCATATCGCCACCCGCGCCTTCAGGGAAAGCTGTGCAATGCTGGAAAAGCAGTTCGGGAAAAGCGACCCCGCTTCATGGAAATGGGGAGAGATACACAAGATCAAATTCGATCACGTCCTGGGAAACTCGGCCCTGTTCAAACCGCTGGTGAACTACGGGCCCATTGCTTTCGAGGGGGACGGGGAGACGAACAACCGGGCCCGTTTCAACGAAGTGGAGCCCCCGTATATCGCCGATCTGGCGTCGGCGCCCCGGATTATTGTCCGGTTCGATCCCGAGCCCAAGGCGTATATGATGCTCATTACGGGAGAAAACGAGCACTTCCTGAGCAAACACAACACGGACATGACCGACGCCTTCCTCCGCCGCGAGTATTTCGCCATGGATGAGGAGAAAGCCGCCTATGGCATGACCATCAACCCCATGGCGAAGGGGGGCAGATAACGCCGGATATTGAAGAACCGCCGGCGATTCCCCGTGGGGCCGCCTGCGCGCGGCTTAATCAGCAGCGAATACAGCGGCCAGAGCCGCCCGGCAGACCGTCACATCCTCTTCAGCCGTTCCCCCGCTCACCCCGACTCCCCCGATAACCTCATCGCCGTCCTGAACCGGCAGTCCGCCGGGTATGGTGGTCAGGCGGTCGTTCCAGTTCTGCGTGTTGAATCCGAAACCCGGAGCCGCGGGATCGCCGAACCGGCCGATATCGGAGCTCGGCATCCGAAAGGTGGCCGCCGTCCACGCCTTGTCCCGGGCGATGTCGACAGTCGGGATCGGGGCTCGATCCATCCGGTGGAGGGCGACTAAGAATCCCCGGTCATCGACAACGGCGACGCTGCACACGTTTCCCATCTCCCGGGCCTGCTGTATCCCGGCTTTGATAATCATCTTGGCGATCTCTATATTCATACCCATAGTCGGCCTCCCGGCTCGTCCCTGCTTGACCGGTTAATCATATTCCTCGTAGATAGCGGCATACCCGGCCTGCACGACGGTGGTATCGCTGATCTCGCCGACACCGTCGGGAACGCCGCTGCAGCCGATACCGCCGATTACCTTCATATCCCCGTTCCTGATGGGATTGCCGCCGGGGATGAACATGAGACGGAGCTTCGCCTGTGTCAGGAGACCGAGCCCGCCGCTCCCGGGCGTCGGCCCCATCATACGCGGGTCTATCATCCGTGCCAGCACCAAGGTCGGCGCCGTTGAATAGACGGCCGAAAAGGCCTTGTTGATCGAAATATCGGTCGTCATCGGCCCGGCGCCGTCCATCCGATGGACGGCGATTACCGCCCCCGCTTTGTCGACTACCGCAATGCTGCTCGGGTACCCGGCGAGCGCGGCCCACCGCTCGGCGGCCTCAAGCATCTTCTCAGCCATTTCCAGAGTTATCTCTTCCATCGGAACATCACCCCCTCACCTGTTGTCTAGGAAGACAGATTGCCGCTCGCCACGATATCGGCGCCGGTATCCAGCAGATTGGGCACAACGACGTCGCCTATCTTCAGGGGAGGCCTTGCCCGCACCTTCGCGAGCACCGCCATTCCCTCCGCCAGCTTCGTCTTCACGATCGGCCTGCTGGTCCTCACCGCCAGCAGGGGCTGGGAGCTGCCTTCCGTCAGGACGGTGGCCGTCAGGGTACGGACCGGGTTGGTGTACTCTTCCAGGACATACTTCTCCCCTTCCTTGCATTTGTTTCCGGCAAACCCGGCCACGGCGCCCTTCCCGTCTATGGTCAGCGTCACCCTGCACCCCAGGGGGCAGCCGATGCAGATAAATGTCTTTTTTTGCGCCACCTCACTTACCTCCCCTTTTCTCGCAGTCTACCGTTATTTCTTTCGTTCCCTCCCGCAATTTCCCCAGCTTCTCGGCGGAAAGCTCGATCTTCAGCATCTCGCTGGGCTTGACCGCCCGCACCCCTTTGGTCATGATGTCACCGACCTTGATCCGCACCGTCTCCTCCGGCTCGTTCACCCGCATATACAGGGTGGTGTCCCTGCGGCCGCTGATGGTCTGGGGGACGACGTATCTGATGTTTCTCCCCGCCCTGACCACGATCTTCCCGCTCTCCTTCTGCTTCCCTTCAAGGGCGAACCGGGCGGCGCTCTCCCCGGCCATCTCGCTCTCCCAGGAGACGTTGTCAACGAGGTCATGAACGTGCAGGACGTTCCCGCCGGCGAATACGCCGGGGATATTCGTCTGCCTCGTCTCGTCGACACGGGCCCCTCCGGTCACCGGATCGAGTCGCACCCCCGCCATGATCGACAGTTCGTTCTCCGGAATGAGGCCGACCGACAACAGGAGTGTGTCGCATGCGATCGTTCTCTGGGTACCGGCAACCGGTTGCCGGTTGCCGTTGACCTGCGCCACGGTGACGGCCTCCACCCGCTCCTCACCATGGATCTGCGTAACGGTGTGATTCAGGAACAACGGTATGTCAAAATCGTGCAGGCACTGCACTTCATTCCTGATGAGACCGCCTATGTAGGGGAGGATCTCCACCACCGCCTCCACCCGGGCGCCCTCAAGGGTCAGACGGCGGGCCATAATCATCCCGATATCGCCCGAGCCCAGGATTACCACCTTCTTTCCCGGGACAAAGCCTTCCACGTTGACATACCGCTGGGCAGTCCCGGCGGTGAGGACACCGGCCGGCCTCGTGCCGGGGATGTTCAGCGCCCCCCGGCTCCGCTCCCGGCATCCCATGGCCAATACGATCGATTTGGGTCTGAAGGTGATGAACCCCTCTTTGGTGTTGACCGCGCCGATCTGCCGGTCCTCGCCGAGCCTGACGACCATGGTCTCCAGGAGCGGCGTGACCCCCGTATCCAGCGCTTTCTCGATAAAGCGGTGCCCGTACTCCGGGCCGGTGAGGTCCTCGTTGAAATACAAGAGGCCAAACCCGTTGTGGACACACTGATGCAGGAGTCCCCCCAGTTCTTCCGCCCGTTCCATAAGAACGACCTTCTCAGCCCCCGCTTCCCTGGCCCTGATCGCGGCGGCCATACCGGCAGGCCCGGCCCCGATCACGGCGACATCCACATCGTGCAGTTTCATTGGTGCGCCTCCAGCAGTTCCTTGCCTTTGTAGAGCAGATTCCGGGATTCGCCGCCCTTCTTCGTCACCTCTTCTTCAGAGATGCCCAGCTCGCGCGCCAGTATCCTGGTCACCCGGGGGCCGCAGAAACCACCCTGACAGCGACCCATACCCGGCCTGCATCTGAACTTCACCCCGTCCAGCGTCCTGGCCCCCCGCCTGATGGCCTCGACGATCTCCCCCTCCGTGACCGTCTCGCACCGGCAGACCACGTGCCCGTATCTCGGATCCCGGGCGATCAGTTCCTTTTTCTCCTCGTCGGAAAGATCGCTGAAATCGGGCATCGCCTTCTCATAGGGATCGAATCGGGGATTCTCCGCCAGCCGCAGCCCCTGTCGGGTCAGTATGTCGATCATCTCCTTTGCCACGCCGGGAGCGGCGCAGATGCCGGGAAACCCGATACTGGCGTTGATAAACCGGGGCACCCACCGCGACACGCCGACCGTGCATTCATGCCATCCGATCTCGAAATTCCGGAACACGATGAACCCGACAAAAGAGTTGATGATATCTGCGGCCGATACGGCAGGAACCAATTCCTGGGCATGTCTCAGGGCGGTATCAGCGAGCTTCTTGTCGGTGGAGTGATCATGCGCCTTTCCCAGCCGTTGCGACCCCGGTGATATGCCGAAGAACAGATTTCCATGGATGGTAGGACTCACCATGCCGCTTCCCGTCGCGAGGACCATGCGGTTGATCAGCCCACCCACCTTCTTGTCCAGGACAGCCTGATAACTCTTGACCGGATACATGGCGAAATCATCGGCATCCACCATCTGCGCGATCTTCCCCACATATTCCCCGGCCGCGTTGATGATGTACCGGCAGGCGATCGAGCCGTTATTCGTCCACACCTCGAATCCATCCGTCCCCGCCTTTATGTCCAGCACCTCGGTTTCCAGCAGGACATTGATTCCGTTCTTTTTGGCATTGTCGACGAGGGCGATGGTGAGCCGGACGGGATCGTTGACGGCTATGTTCGGGTCGTAGACGGCGCCGATATACTTCTTGTCGACATTCGGCTCCCAGGCGCGAAGGGTATCTCTGTCGATAAACTGGAGGGGTTCGATATCGGAGGGAAGGTATTTGCCGTGCCAGTCTTTGAAACGTCGCATCATCTTCTCGGGATGACGCATTCCGGCCTGATTTTCCACCAACTCCAGCGACCCGATCCGCTTGAAAGGCACGTCAAGCTCCCGGCAGAGAGGCTCCATCAGGGGCATCCCGGCCCAGACCAGTCGGCTGTTGTGATATTCAGACCTGAACTCGAGGACGTTCGCCCCCTGGCACATAATGGTGGAGCTGTATTTGGTAATCCCCTGGCCGACATCCGCCCCTTTTTCAACAAGGGTCGCATCAGCCGTATACCTGGACAGCTCCCTGGCTATTGCGGCGCCACCAATCCCGCCACCGATAATCAGAACCTCGGTTTCTACCCGGCTCATACCTGCCCCCCCCCTTTCGGCTCAATTGATGAATCCGTATATGGACTTTAGAAGATAGCGTTTTTTGTTTGTGGAATGTAACCGGCAAGGAATTCGCCTGTCAAGAAAATAGTGGGCCCACAGGGCAGGGCATGTGACCAAAAAAGGGCGGGCTGATATCCCGGAGCCGGACCTTTTGAAGGATACGATTCCCCTTTTTTGCACCGGCAGGATTTTTTCAGAATACTGTGGTCGGGTGTTTTCCGGCGGGGTCATGTTTCTGTGTGAACTTCAGGGGCATCCCTCAAACATTGGACGCAGGCATACGCATAAGAGGCCGGGGCGCACCAATTCAGAGTCCGGCGCTGTATCCCCCCTGACCGGAGAAACCTGGCCGCCCTTTTACTCGCTATCGATGCGCCATCCTGAGCTGCAGCGGGGCGGAAGCGGCCGGGGATGAACCCCTGTCGTTCCCCGCGCTGGAGGCCGTTAAAAACACCATGACCAGGAGAAAGCACATCACGAAGAGAAAGGTTACACACTTCACAGGCTCACCTCCATCATCAGAAAAAAATAGAGAATAATAATCGCGAACGTTGCCAGTAGCATCCCGTATCCTCCAATCTCCGTTGAAATGTGATTCCCTTCTAACACATGGGGGAAAATACGGCAGTCACGCCGGTCACCATTCAGGTGTGAAATTTATCCTGTGAGTCATCCGCGAAGAAACAGCATAAAAACAGCCGCGGACGGCGAACGGGTCAAGGCCCAAGAATACCTCGCGATCTGTCAGAATACCCTCGCGAAATGCACAGGGCAACGACTTCAAGCTGGCACTTATCGTGCTTCTCAGTAAAATCCCTTGACATTTCTTCCTCAAGGTGTATTTTCTTCAATCGGTTCAAGGAGATTGCTCAAACCACCAAAAAACATATCGTTTCATCCACAGCCGACAAAGGAGTAAGCCGTGGAGTGAAAAAAACACAACCCCGTTCCTCGGATAAAGAGCGCGGGGTTTTTGTTTTATGAGGAGCAAAAGGGTATTCCTCAAAGATGTAAGGAGTTTAAGAATGGAGAATGACAGATATTTGAGCTTGGCACCATCCCCTTTACCACTAATAGAATCACTACGTGATATTGGATACTCGATGGAGACCGCAATTGCTGACATTATTGATAACAGTATTACAGCGAAAGCAACTAATGTGTGGATTCGCTTTTCCTGGAATTTTGATAATCCGTGGATAGCAATTATCGATGATGGCTATGGCATGACTGAGAATGTATTGATTGAAGCAATGAGGTTTGGCAGTAAGAACCCAAGAGATGACAGGCCAGAAGATGACTTGGGAAGATTCGGCCTTGGCATGAAAACAGCATCATTTTCACAGTGTCGTCATCTGACTGTATTGAGCAAGCAGAACCGACACCTCTCATGTTGTGACTGGAACTTGGATAAGATTGCATCAGACTATCGCCAAAATGAAAATAATGAATGGCTTTCAGTTTATCGAGAAAATAATATACAAGACCTCGAACTGCTAAACATGCTGTATCATACGTCGTTCAAATGTAAGTTGACAAATTTTGACCGAGTAGCTTGAGAACAACTTAAAGGCATTAATGAGAAGATATTATTACTCAGACACCATTACCAACTTTCTAAGCACGACGCGTAATGAGATTCTTGGGGAACTCGTGAAAAGCAACGACTTTGCTTTGGAGCAACCCCAAAGAGACGCATGGCTAGAGGAAATAAACATCCTCAAAAAAACACTACAACCTTATGAAGGTTCTGTATATTTTGAATACTCAATCCCACGTATGGGAAAGCGAATAGATGTCGTTGTTATAACTGGTTCAACTATTTTTGTCCTTGAGTTTAAAGTTGGCGAAACACAATTCCCTTCATACGCAATAGACCAAGTATGGGATTATGCACTTGATTTGAAGAATTTCCACGAATCAAGCCACAAGCATTTTATTGCCCCAATATTGATTGCTACTAAAGCAAAAACTGTTACGGCAACGATTTCGACAACTCCACATAACGATAAATTGCTCTTCCCGATAAAATGCGACGGTGAATTACTTAATCGAGTGATCGCAGATGTGTTGCTTTTCGCCGAAGGAGAGACCATCGACCCATTTCAATGGGAACTTGGACGATATCAACCGACTCCTACCATTGTCGAAGCAGCGATGGCCTTGTACAATGGCCATTCAGTAAGCGATATCTCACGAAACGATGCAAGCGCAATTAATCTCAGCAAAACATCTAACGCAATCTCTGAAATTATTCGCTTTTCAAAAGACAAGTCCCTCAAATCTATTTGTTTTGTAACAGGAGTGCCTGGCTCAGGCAAAACATTAATTGGGCTAAATATTGCGACAAAGCACATCGACAAAGACAATGATCTTTACAGCGTTTTTCTTTCAGGCAATGGCCCTCTAGTTGCCATTCTTCGTGAGGCCTTGGCACGAGACAAAGTTCGGCATGAAAAGGAGCGCGGACACAAATTCCGGAAAAGCGAAGCAATGAGCGATGTTAAAATGTTCATTCAGAATGTTCACAACTTCCGTGATGAGTGTCTTGTTGATTTCAAAAAGCCACCTATTGAACACGTCGCGTTATTTGATGAAGCACAACGGGCATGGGATTTGCGACAAACAGCGAATTTCATGCAGCGAAAAAGGAAAATACCAGGTTTCGCCCACTCTGAGCCAGAATTCTTGATTTCCTGTCTTGACCGTCATCCAGACTGGGCTGTCATTGTATGTTTGGTTGGTGGAGGACAAGAGATTAATACAGGTGAGGCGGGAATTAGTGAGTGGATTGAATCCTTAACCCGTTCATTTCCAGATTGGAATATCTATATCTCGTCTCGACTTACTGACAGTGAATACGGTAGTGAGAAGGTGTTAGATGAAATAAAGAACCACTCAAAAGCCATTTTTAAAGATGAATTACATCTCTCAGTTTCAATGCGTTCGTTTCGTGCCGAAAATGTTTCTCTGTTAGTCAAACAATTGCTTGATTTGAATCCAACTGAAGTACGGAAGACCTTGGCAAAACTAGCGGGCAAATATCCGATAGTTATTACTCGTGACATTAACAAGGCAAAAAAATGGTTAAAAGAACAGGCACGAGGTTCTGAACGTTATGGTATTGTGGTTTCTTCTCAGGCAGAACGATTAAAACCTCATGCAATAGATATAAAATCTCCCGTTGATCCAATTCATTGGTTTCTTGACGGAAAAGAAGATGTTCGATCTTCTTATTTCCTCGAAGATGTTGTTACCGAATTCCAAGTGCAAGGACTTGAACTGGATTGGGCATGTGTCGTATGGGATGCTGATTTTCGCTATGCCATAGGTCGTTGGCAGCACTTTTCTTTTTGTGGCGATCGTTGGAATCACATAAGGAAAAAAGAAAGGCAGTTTTATCTAAAGAACGCTTATCGTGTTCTTTTAACACGTGCCAGGCAAGGAATGGTTATAGTCGTTCCATCAGGTAATCCAGATGATTTGACTCGCCAAAACGAGTTTTACGATCCAACGTTCGAATATCTACACGAAATCGGTTTCAAAGTTATCTGAACTTAACTTCAACTTCGGAGAGTTGAAGGAAAAATCTCGTATGGATTCATGCAGGCACCCGAATCTTATTTTGTTGAAAGGAAAGAATACCGTCCTGCGGTGCCGTCACTGTCACCTGACCATCGATGCCGATGAACTGGGCGACGGGTATTGCCCGGAGTGTTACGAGGAACGGGGCGTGCGGCACTATGACTTCGACGAGGTCGAAGCGCCGGACAAGGGAACGATCCGGTACCGGTGCGAGGATTGCGGCGCCGTGATCGAAATCGAATGAGGCGGACCTCCGGCGCTTGGGAAAATGGCGGTTTCTTTTTTCCCTGTTGTACAGTCCGGGGCAACCTGATAGAGAAGCCGTCGGTACAAAGAAAATGCCGGAATACTCCAAAACGTAAAAGGGATATGCCATGAGTGATGACGCGAGAAAG
Source organism: Syntrophaceae bacterium UBA6078 (assembly GCA_002428735.1). Taxonomy (GTDB): domain Bacteria; phylum Desulfobacterota; class Syntrophia; order Syntrophales; family UBA2210; genus UBA6078. The sequence continues at coordinate 26,552 of DIXO01000027.1, forward strand.
ATTATCTATACCATGATGCGGGTCAGCAAGTTCTACGGGAACAAGCAGGTCCTGAAGGATATATCCCTCTCCTATTTCTACGGCGCCAGGATCGGCGTCCTGGGGCTCAACGGGTCCGGGAAAAGCTCGCTCCTGCGCGTCATGGCCGGCGTCGACGACGAGTACAACGGGAAGGCCGTCCTCTCGCAGGGGTACACGCTGGGCTTTCTGGAACAGGAACCGCTTCTCGATCCAGACAAGACCGTGCAGGAGGTGGTCGAGGAGGGGATGCAAGATTCGGTGGCGCTGGTGAAGGAGTATAACGAGATCAGCGAGCGGTTCGCCGAGCCCCTGTCCGATGACGAGATGAACGCCCTCATAGAGCGGCAGGGCGCGCTGCAGGAGAAGATCGACACCCTCGATCTGTGGGATATCGATTCCCGCCTGGAGATGGCGATGGACGCCCTGCGCTGCCCTCCGGGGGATACCCCGGTCAGGGTGATATCCGGCGGCGAGAAACGGCGCGTCGCCCTGTGCCGTCTCCTCTTGCAGAAGCCGGACATCCTGCTCCTCGACGAACCGACGAATCACCTGGATGCCGAGACGGTGGCCTGGCTCGAACGTCATCTCCAGCAGTACGAGGGGACGGTGATCGCCGTCACGCACGACCGGTATTTTCTGGATAATGTGGCCGGGTGGATCCTGGAACTGGACCGGGGGGAGGGAATTCCCTGGAAGGGGAACTACTCGTCCTGGCTCGCGCAGAAACAGCAGCGGCTGCGGCAGGAGGAGAAGAGGGAGACGGAACGGCAGAAGACCTTGCAGCGGGAGCTGGAGTGGATCAGCATGTCGCCGAAGGGGCGCCAGGCGAAGGGCAAGGCCCGCATCAACGCCTACGAATCCCTCATGAACCAGGACTACGAAAAACAGGCGAAGGACCTGGAGATCTACATCCCGCCGGGACCCCGTCTCGGAAAGACCGTGATCGAGGCGGAGGGAGTGAGCAAGGCCTTCGGCGACCGGCTTATCTTCGAGGGGATGACCTTCGCGCTGCCGCCGGGGGGGATCGTCGGGATCATCGGGCCGAACGGCGCGGGGAAGACGACCCTCTTCAAGATGATCACCGGCAAGGAGACCCCCGACACGGGGACGATCCGGGTGGGCGAGACGGTCAAACTCGCGTACGTCGATCAGGAACGGGACACGCTCGACCCGGAGAAGTCCGTCTGGGAGGTGATCTCCGGAGGAAGCGAGCTGATCAGGCTGGGCCAGCGGGAGATGAACTCGCGGGCCTACGTGGGGCGGTTCAACTTCTCGGGGCAGGATCAGCAGAAGAAGGTGAGCATGCTCTCCGGGGGAGAGCGCAACCGCGTCCACCTCGCCTGCATACTGAAAGAGGGGGCCAATGTCCTCCTCCTGGACGAACCAACCAACGATCTGGATGTGAACACGATGCGGGCCCTTGAGGAGGCGCTGGAGGAGTTCGGGGGATGCGCCGTCGTCATCAGCCACGACCGCTGGTTTCTCGATCGCACCGCCACGCACATCCTCGCCTTCGAGGGGGACGGCTCCGTCGTCTGGTTCGAGGGGAACTATTCCGATTACGAGGCCGACCGGAAAAAGCGGCTCGGGAAAGACGCCGATCAGCCGCACCGGATCAAATACCGGCACCTGACACGATGATCGCGCCCATTCTCCGGCATGACGGCGCGGCGACTTGAGCTGATCGGTAATCGCCCATGCGATTCTTCCACGATATCGAAAAAGCGGCATTCATCGACCGGCCGAACCGGTTTGTGGTGCGGTGTCTGAAGGGAAACGGAGAGACAACGGCCTTTCTTCCCAATCCGGGCAGGCTGCATGAACTGCTGCTCCCCGGCCGGTCCCTGTACCTGACACGGGACGGAACGTCCGGCCAGCGGAAATATCCCTATACGGTGGTGGCGGTGGAGCGGGACGGGATGCCGATCATGCTCCACACCCACAGGACGAATGACGTGGCCCGCCATTTGATCGACGGAGGGAAGGTGGCGGGGCTCGAAAGGGCGCGGGTCATCGGACGGGAGATTACGGTAAACCATTCCCGTTTTGATCTTCTTCTTGAACATGAGGGGCGGAAACTGCTCACGGAGGTGAAATCCTGCACGCTCGTAGGCGACCGGATTGCCATGTTTCCCGACGCCGTCACCGCGCGAGGGGCCCGTCATCTGAGCGAACTGGCCGCGCTGTCCGAAAAAGGAGAAAAAACAGCCGTCCTGTTTGTGGTCCACTGGCCCCGCGCCGAATACTTTCTCCCCGATTATCATACGGATCTTCATTTCGCCCGGACCATGCTGGCATGCCGAAACCGGATCCGGTTTTTCCCCGTATCGGTGGGCTGGAATGATGACCTGACGCTGAAATCCGCGACCGGGCTGCTGGATATCCCCTGGGAATTCATCGAACAGGAGGCCACGGACCGCGGCAGTTATCTCGTGATACTCAGATTACGAGAGGAGAAATATATCGCCGTCGGGAAGATGGGCAGCATCTTTTTCCCGGTCGGGTATTACGTGTATGTGGGATCGGCCATGGCAAATCTCACGGCCCGCCTGGAACGGCACCGGCGGCTCCGCAAAAACCTCCACTGGCACATCGATTATCTCAGACAGGCGGCCGAGTTCGAAACGGCGCTGCCGGTCCGCTCTTCGGTTTCGCTGGAATGCCCCCTAGCCCAGGCCATGGAGGCCGTTGCCGACTGGAAGATCGCCCGCTTCGGTTCCAGCGACTGCTCCTGCCCGACCCACCTGTTCGGGATGCAGTCAAACCCGCTCCATTCCGAGGCATTCATCAAACTGCTGCTGCATTTCCGAATCGATCGCCTGCACCCCTTCCTGAAACAGCGGCAAAGAATTTCGTGGAAAAATCCGGGGCTATTGCAGGAAGCCGGCATCTCAGAGCGATAAATCATGTTGACAAAATACAAACGTACAAGTAATGATCTATTCAAGACTTAATAAGACCAGTTTCTGTCAAAGGAGGCATGTTTTCCATGACCCTTACGAAAGCGGATATCATCAAGTCAATCCAGGACCAGCATGGTTTTCCCAAGGAACGAGCATCGGAGATATTCGAATCCGTCCTGGAAATCATAAAACAGTCACTGGTAAAAGGTGAGGAAGTCAAGATCAGCGGCTTCGGGAAGTTCTACACCATTGACAAAAAAGCCAGGAACGGCAGAAATCCTCAGACGGGAGAACATATGATTATTGAACCGCGGAGGATCGTTTCCTTCAGGTACTCCTCACGGGCGCGAAGCAAGCTGAACGGCTAAATCCGGGTTCTCTCGCAATCCACAACAATCCCGACCGCGATACACCTTGACTGTTACAGTCTGTTTCCTATGATCGCGCCCAGAGGTCGTGCGCCGGCTGGTCAAGCCCCAGTTCGAAGAGCTTTTCCGGCATCGGTTTTCCTGTCTCCCAGTCCCACTTACTTACCTCATAAAATTCCTTCAACATGAGATCCATGTCGGGCTCAATGCCCGCCGTTGCTCCTTCCTTAAGCGCCTGCCGGGCAATCTTTGGCAGCCTGTCATCCGCCCTGGTGATGCCAAGCCTGTTGTTGATGGCTCTCTTCAGGTTAAGGGAACGTTCGCCGAAGGTGAGCAAATCCATCGTGTCGAAGGGATTGCCGGTAATGGACGCCAGCGCCCGGGCAATCATGGAGGCCGGCATCGGTGAAAACTGACACAGGGTAAAGCTGTTGTACAGCTCGCAAAAATGAAGCATCTTAGCGGTCAGTGCGCCTTTTTGTGCGGGATCGTTTTTGTCGGAAAAGGTGATTCCCAGTTCCAGGCCGGATTCGTTTCCCGGGGCATCGAGGTTGTAGAAGCTGCCTTTCAGATGGCAGGCGCCCCGAGGACCAACCGCGTACGACAGCGCCGCGCCCTGATACGCTCGTGAGTCATGCATGGGGAATTCCAGTCCCTTGACCTGGGCCGCCTCTTCCGGATCCGCCCCAAACTCGACGGCCATCTCTTTGACGCCTTTTGACAGGACAACGCCGATGCCCTCCTGCCTGATGATCATTTCCAGCAGCTTGAGAATCACAGCGGAGTCTCCCCATTTGATCTCCATGCCCGCCTGCTCCCGTGTGAGAATCCCCTTCTCATATAGATACATGGCAAAGGCGATGGACACGCCGGCAGAAATGGTGTCGATCCCGTGGGCGTTGCAAAAATGGTTTGCCCTGACCACCGTATCGATATCGAAGTTCATGCAGAGCGGTCCGAACGCGGCGACGGTTTCGTATTCAGGCCCATCAACCCTTTTCATTTCGTCGCTGAAATCGGTGATGACTCTGCCGCATCCCACGGGGCATCCCCTGCAAGCGGAGCTTGTCATGCTGTAGCGTGTTCTGAAGGCAGGGCCGTGCAATTTTTCAACAGGGAAAATACTTCTGGTAAAATATCTGGCGGCCACGTCTCCCAGGCGCATACCCAGATCAAGATACATGTTTGTCCCGTACAAGGTGTAGGCGTTCGTATTGGCGTTACTTCTGATGCAGGCACGCACTTCTTCTACCAGAGCTTTCAGACCTTCGGCGTCGGCAACCTCGGCCTTCCGATTCCCTGACACGACGACGGCCTTGAGATTCTTCGATCCCATGATCGTGCCCAGGCCGCACCTTCCTGCCGTTCTCCCTCCGTCATTCATGATACCGGCGTATCTGATCCGCTCCTCTCCACCCATGCCGATACAGGCGGTTGAAGCCTTTCCTCCGACCTCCGTGTTGATCAGTTCCTGAGTTTCATAGGCATCCTTCCCCCACAGGTGGACGGCGTCTCTGATTTCCGCCGCGCCCTCTTGAATGAACAAGGAGACGGGCGCTTCGGCCCTTCCCGTTATGAGTATTCCGTCATAACCGGTGCCCTTGAGACGGAAGGGAAAGGTCCCCCCTGTTGTCGCCTCTCCCCAGAGACCGTTTGGAGCGATTCCGCAGACTGCCGAGCGGCTGACCATGGGGATATTAGAACCGATAAAGGGACCGGCGGCAAAGACCAGCGGATTCTCTGGCGCCATGGGGTCCATCTCCGGTTTTACATAGTCATATATGATTTTTGCGGCCAGGGTCGACCCACCGACATAGTGTTTCAGATCATAATCGCTGATGGGGAGTTCCTCTATTGTTCCATCCGTGAGATCCACCTTCAGGAATGCGCCGAAATATCCTTTCATGGGACTACCTCCATATTTCTGAATTCATGTCCAGCAAGTTTCCCTCGTAAGCGCATAAAAACAGGTCCATCAACTGTTCTCTCGTCAGGTCGAACCACCCGAAATAAAAAGCCGGATCCGTCGGTGTCTGATCAAGAATCGTGTCGAGATGCCCTTCAAAGTCTCCCCTGGAAACACCGGCATCTTTGAGGCTTACAGGGAGATTCACCTCAGACATGAGATTGCGAATCTTTTCGATGAGATTGGCGAGACTTTTCGTATCGGAGTCGTTGTCCCGGATGCCCAGCGTATCGCATATTTCCAGGTAGCGGCTCGTTGCCTTCGAATAGATCTGGAGTTCGTAAGGCAGGAACAGCAGGACCATGGCGCCGTGGTGGATGTGATAGAGGCCGCCGATGGTGTGCCCGAGGGCATGTGAAATGCCGGAACCGGCGTTGGAGAGGGGAATCCCCGCCATCATGGCAGCCTGCTGCATCTTCATTCTCGGCATGAGGTCGTTGCTGTTTTTGTATGCCTTGGGCAGCCATTCGAAGACCATCTTGATAACCTTGAGGGCAATTGCCTGGTTCAATTCATCCGCCCGCGGGGCCATAAACCCATCGACGGCATGGGCCAGCGCGTCCCCCCCGGTTCCCGCCGTGAGCTCCGGGGGCATTCCAACCGTGAATGTCGGATCAAGGAGGGCAAAGTCGGGGACGAATTCGGGCAAGGCGCCCCCCGTGCCCAGCTTCACTCCATCGGGAAAGGAGATGACGGCAATGCCGGTGACCTCGGAACCGGTCCCGCTTGTCGTTGGGATGGCAACCAGCTTGGCTTTGTTTCGCAGATTCAAGGGTATAAGCGGGCTCAGGATTGCGATATTGGCGTCGGGATGTTCATAGAGGAGCCACGCGCCCTTGGCGGTGTCAATCGATGAGCCGCCGCCAAGAGCAAAGATGAGGTCGGGGCCGAAGGCTCTCATTCTCTGGGCACACTCCATCACGGTATCGATGGGGGCATCAGGTTTGGCCTTTGCCCATACTTCGAATGTGATGCCATGCCTTTTTTCGTAGGGACGCATCACCTTCGGGGCAAAGCGAACCGCGTACGCATCCGTTACCAGAAATGCCTTTTTGCTTTTGCATTCCTTGGCCACTAAATCGACCGCGTCAGGCAGAAGGCCCGCCTTATCAAGAAAAAGATTGAGCCCGGAAAATATCCGAGGGACGAAGAACGCCCTCTGGGCTTCTTTGAGAAATTCGGCCTGTACCATGGGACCGCCCCAGTTTCTGAGCAGATATTCATGCGACCAATAGCTCATATTCCCCCCTTTTCCTCCTTCCCCTGTGAGTGAGGGAAGGCATCATAGCCATTCGTTACGCAGCGTACAGAGAACAGAGGCGCCGCTGGCTCTTTCTAGGTTGTAACGAAAGTAATAGCGGCGCCAAACCAGGTAAAAGAATGTATCTCGCCGTCGATGCTGACAAAATGATTCTGAAGAGCGTTCTTGATTCCCTCTTCTCCGGCCTTCAGACCTTTAAACGCCTTCTTTGCGTCACTCCAGATCATGGCCGCGTCATACTCGTCCAGTTTCCCGTCAGATGAAAACGCACCGTCTTTAAAGATGAATCGTTTGCCCCGTCTGCCATCCTTTGTTTTGATGACAACGGCGCATTCATGCCCCATAAGGAATTTTCTGAAGTTCCTGTCTGACTTCGACGCCTTTTTGAATTTCCAGGCCAGTATTGTGAGAAGCAGTGAAAAGCCCATGGTTCCCCCCTTCCGATAGTTTCACAATGGATCAGTCAAGGAAGCACGCCAATGATACGCATATCGTTTACCTGCCGTTGCCGGGCGAGCGGAGGATCGCTGCCCTGTCCCCTGTTGCCGGGTTCACCAGATCCAGTGCGCGGAGAACGAGAGACAGCCGTCTTGTTCACTCGGGAGGGACAGACGCGCTACCTATTCTGTTCTTCATAGCGCGCCAGGACAAAAAGCATATCGGCCAGACGGTTCAGGTACTCGTGGATGGAGGGGTTATTCACCAGGCCTTCGCTTTTGAGCTGTGCCGCCTTCCGTTCCCCCCGGCGAACGACGGTCCGGGCCACATCGATCTGGGCCGATATGACCGTTTCCCCGGGATAGATGAATTCATGTTTCAGCTCGACATCCTTCTGGAGCAGATCAATGAGATCATCCAGGCGTTTCACGTCCGCTTCTCCGATTCTGACCTTCAGCTTCGGCAGGTCCTCCGGCAGGCTGGAAAGCTCGGCTCCCATGGTCAGAAGGTCGCGCTGGACACTGAGGATAATCTCTTTGATTTTCTTGTTTGCCGTTGCCGCCCGGGCCACGCCCAGGGCGGAACTGGCTTCATCCAGGACACCGTATGTTTCAGGGCGCGGGTCATATTTGGGGATGCGCTGTCCCCCCAGCAGGCTTGTTTCACCTCTATCCCCCTTTTTCGAAAACTGCATTGCACTCTCCTTATTTTTGAAAGAAATCGATCAGGACACGGTTCACCTCTTCCGGTTTTTCCAGAAAGAAACTGTGTCCGGCGCCCTTGACAATATACAGCTCTGCTCCGGCAATGCCCTGGGCAAGCAATCGCGAGTTCTCGGGAGGCATCATTCGATCTTCGTCTCCGGTTATGACCAGCACCGGGCAACGGATTTCGCCCAGGCGCTTCTTCACGTTAAAGTAACTCAGGGCCTGCATCTGTCCCCGCGTCCCTTCCGGCGTCAGCCGATATTGGAGGGACAACTTGAGAAGCTCTTCCACTTTCTCCGGCTCCTCCCGGATAAAACGGTCGGAAAGGACCACGGAAAGCCGTTTTCGGGCGGCCTCTTCGGGAGACATCCCCGGATCGCCGAGTGACGCGAGCGTCTGCATGACCTCTGGAGCAGGCTGGACGGCATGCCGGCCGCCGTGGCTCGTGCAGCCCAGCACCGCCCTGCGCACGCGGTCGGGATAATCCAGAGCCAGCGTCTGGGTAATAAGTCCACCCATGGAAACGCCGAAAAAATGCGCCTTGTCGATTCCCAGGTGGTCCAGAAGACCCGCGACATCAGCCGCCATATCGGCGATGGTAAACGGTTCCGACGGCACGGTGCTTCCTCCCGCGCCCCGGTTGTCGAAGGTGATGACCTGAAAATGCTTCTCCAGGGCGTCAACCTGCTGCGCCCACCCCTCCTTCACCATCCCGAATCCTCCGATAAGCACCACGGGGTCTCCGGAGCCACTGATATTGTATGTTATTTCGATATCGTTCATCTTTGCGCGAGCCATACATCCCTCCTTCGAACACCCTGCTGAGCGCGTCACCGGCTCAGCTCGTCGGCCACCCTGACGGCTTCCACACCGTCCTTGGCGTAATGCGCCCCGATCGACTCGGCGTACCCTTTCGTCACCACCGCCCCTCCCACCATGAACCGGCAGTCCACGGCCTGCTTCCGCGCCAGGTCGATCACATCCGCCATCTTCACCATGGTGGTGGTCATGAGCGCCGACAGGGCGATAACGGCGGGTTTGAGCCTGACCGCCTCGCTGATGATGGTCGCGGCGGGGACATCCTTGCCCAGATCGGTTACCGTGTACCCCTGATTTTTCAGCATGAGCGCCACGATATTCTTGCCTATGTCGTGAACATCCCCTTCGACGGTCGCAATGATGATCCGCCCTTTCTCCTTCTTCGTCGGCGCGGCGCCCGCGAGCCATGGTTCGAGCCAGGCGATCCCTTTCTTCATTGCCTCGGCGCTGGCAATCAATTGGGGGAGGAAATATTCCCTCCGGTCAAAGAGAACGCCGACCTCGGTGATGGCGGGAATCATGTGTTCATCAACCAGCTTTCGGGCCTCCCCGCCCGCTTCCAGCGCCCGGGAAAGGATGGCCTCCATGTCGTCTCTGTTTCCTTCGAGAACAGCCTGGAAGATGGGGTCCGCCGGTGTGTCGCCGGAAACAGCCGGTTTCTGCACCGCCGCGGGTCTCCGCGAAAAGTGTTCGATATACCGTGCGGCGTCCCTGTCTTTTCCCGCCAGAAGATCCGCCGCGATAGCGCTGTTCATCACCTCTTCCACGCCGGGATTGGCAATGGCCATCGTCAGCCCCCTCGATACCGCCATGGCGAGAAAAGCACCGTTCAGCCAGGGGCGCTCCGGCATCCCGAAGGAAACGTTGGAGAGGCCGACCAGGGTGTTTGCCTTGAAAATAGTGCTACCCCACTCGACCGTCTTGAGGGTCTCCATGGGGGCTTTCAGGTTGGATGACGCCGCCATGACGAGACTGTCGATCACGATATCGGCTTTCGTGAACCCCAGGGCCTTCGCCTCCGCGAACACCTCTTCGATGATTTTTTTTCGCTCTTCCGCCGTTTCGGGGATATTCCCCCCGGCCAGAGGAAGAAGGATGAACATGGCGCCGTATCTGGCCGCGGCCGGGAGAAGCCGCTCCATCTTTTCCCGCTCCCCCGAGATGGAATTGATGAGAGCCCTTCCGGGATACAGGCGCAGCGCCGCCTCGATCACTTCGCTGTCGGAAGAATCGATCACAAGCGGCAGATCGGAGGAAACGGCGAGGGCGCCGATGGCATCCAGCATCGTTTTCTTCTGGTCGATTTCCGACATTCCCACATTGACGTCGAGGAGCTTCGCCCCCTTCTTTTCCTGCTCTCGCGCCATGGATCGAAGGAGAGACATTTTCCCTTCGCGCAGTTCCGCCTGGAGGTCTTTTTTCCCGGTCGGGTTGATCCGCTCACCGACGATCGCAAGAGACCGTTCCCCTTCGAGGATCACAGAAGCCCGCGCGGAGCTGACGGCGCTGATGGATTCTCTCACCGGCGGCACCGGTCGCGCGCCACCAATCTCTTTTTTCAAAAGCCGTATATAATCCGGTGTAGTCCCGCAGCATCCGCCGAGGAGATTGGCTCCCTTTTCAGCGAACTGAGTGGCAAAGGAAACGAAGGTCTCCGCTCTCATGGTGAAACAGGTCGCCCCGTCAATCAGTTGAGGCATCCCGGCGTTTGGTTTTGCCACCAATGGAACTTTCGCCCAGGGCTTCATGGCCTCGATGAGCGCCAGCATCTCCTCCGGCCCGGTGGAGCAGTTGCAGCCCACGGCGTCCGCCCCGAGGCTCTGGAGCGTGATCAGGGCCGCGACGGGATCCGTTCCGTTCAGTGTCCTCCCGTGCGGCTCGTAGGTCATCGTGACGCTGGTGAAGGCATCGGTAATCTCTTTCACCGCTATCAGAGCCGCCCGGGTCTCCTGGATATCGATCATCGTCTCGATGGTGAAGAGATCCACCCCCCCTTCGAGGAGCCCCCGGACCTGCTCCTTGAAGATACCGACGGCCTCCTCAAAATCGAGATCGCCGAAGGGTCTGACAAAACGCCCCGTGGGACCGATATCCCCGCCGACAAGAACCCCCGCACCCGCCGCGCGCCGTGCCATGCGGGCCAGGTCACGGTTGATACCCGCCACATCCTTCGCTCCGTACTGCTCCAGCTTGACGCGGTTTGCCCCGAAGGTGGCCGTGAGAATGATATCCGCTCCCGCGTTCCGGTAGGCGGCGTGTACCCCCTCCACGATCTCCCTGTTATCCAGACACCAGAGTTCGGGACACGCCCCCGCGGGCATTCCTTTCTTCTGAAACTCCGTCCCCGTCGCGCCGTCAAGTATGATGATCCGTTCCCTGATCTCGTCTGTAAGTGCTCTCTTCACGTGTATATTCCCTTTATCTCTGAATCCCCATCACCGCCGTGACGGATTTTTCCGGTATGAGAATACAGCTTTCGCTGATCCCGACCCCGATACGGTCAAGTTCCAGGAGATCGTGCATAATCATTTGGTTTTCCAGAAGAAAGTCGCCATACCCGGCCGAGAAGCGCCCCTGGGTAAGGCGGGCATTTTCTCTTGTCAGCTGGTGGCTGTAGTATCCCGCAATCCAGTCCAGCGCCGCGTCCGCCATCTCGCTCGCCGCCGCGTCCATGACCACGCCGCGCGTCATTTTCTCCCCTTCCGTGTCGCGTCGGATAGCCTCCATCACGGCATCTCCGGCGGTTGCCCCCATGAGGAGAATTTCCTCGCATCCCCCGAGAAAGCGGGCGAGATTCCCGCTCCTGAACTCGTCGCCCGTTTCGAGGACAACTGCGGTGGGGGTCAACTCTCTGAGACCCACCCGCCGCCCGGCCCCTTTCAGGGAGATCAGGGAGAGGGCGTAGTCGATATGACTTTCTATCTCTTCCCCGCTTCGCTTGTCAACCTGGGTTATTCCCCGTTTGAACCCGAGACGCCGGTAAATGGCGTCATAAGGGACCGGGATCGTAATGGTTGGAAAAACCTGTACCTGTGTGGGCATTCGCTCTTCCCCGCTTCCGCGCCGTCATGCACTTTTAATCGTGACCCGCCACTCGCAGGATGAATCTTCCGGGCATCCCCCCGGCCGGTCGTCGGGGGGTGTGAACAGTCTCGTAACCCGGGCTTTCGGATTGATCTCCCGGAAAAACCCCTCCCGGAGCTTTAATCCTGAAATTCCGCATTCGTAATATTCCATCCCCCATTTTTGAGCGGCTTTCTGGGAGGTGCATCCAAACGTCCTCATCCGCAGTTCGCTCTCGGACATCTTCGTGATCTCCATATCCTCGAAGACGGCCCAGTGAGAACGTTCCAGAAAATAGATCAGCCTGTCGATCTCCCCCGCGGGCGGGTCCGCCACCCTCGCGAGTCTGCGCGCCTGATAGGCGCCGAACTGCTCGGAAAACTGGAGAAACGCCTCGGCCTTCAACCCTTCGGGCGCGTAGTTTTTGACCCAGTCCTCCACCATAAACCACATGGAATTGAAGCTGTAGAGAAGCTCCCGCATCACCTGGTAGAGATGTTCCTTGCTCCAGTTTTCGATATCGAGCATAACGCCTCCTCTCTTTGCCTACTCGCCGCCCCCTTCGCGCCCCGGCAGCACCACGGCCCAAACGTCAAAAAGGGCGTTGTAGCGGAGGAGAAAAACCTCACCCTCTTCCGTGCGCACCTTGAAGTAATCCAGAGCCGTCCCGCCCGCCTGAGGACTGCCCTCGTACCAGCGATCCATCACCTCCGCCACCTCCCGCCGCCGGCCTTCGAACGTAAAGGCCGTGCGGCGTTCATGGGCCTTGTAGCCGTCGTAACATTCAACATCTCCCCTTGGGGAATCATATATGAAATCACAATCAATCGGGAACGGCGTCAATATGGGTAAAACAATCACATCTCTGTATCGATATCCATGCCGCTTCAATCACTCGGGAATATTCACCTATTCCAGATAGACATTTTCATTATGCCACCGTAGGTATTCTTTTGACGGCATGAATTCCCTCTTTGCGGGAAGCTGCAAAGGCTCCCCGTTTAAAGCGTAGTAATCATGACCGTTTTCAAATTCTTCGCGTATACGGCGACTGACCTCAAAACGATAATTATCCGTAACCGTAACATATCCCGTGTCGAGCAATTTGTGCAGGTCTGACCTCAGAAGAAGGCCATTGTCTATGCTGTGAGGACCGCTGAGACTGAACGGTTTTATGTGAGCGGCCTCCAAGGCCGGCAGGGTTCTCTCGCGTGTTACGGCACATCGGCGATTGTATGCATCAGTAACAAGAACGCGAAAACTTCCTTGTCCTAATCGTGGGATAATAATGGCTGGTCTACCGTAACGTGGTGGCGGATCAGTAACCAGCGGCCCAGCGGCGTAATCATGCCTTGCACTGAGTCGCAGTTGAACCGCGTCCCATAGTGCACGGCCAATTTCGCTTGATGTGCTGTACGTTTTTCCTCTTACTATATTAACCTTCCAATCTGTCGGGGCGGGAATCCACTCTTCCCGCCCGAAGAAAAAAGGTTGTTCCAGCAGGATACAGCCAATCCGGTAATCAATTGCTGATGAGTCCAACCGCCTGTATCTCTCTATCAGTGACTTCATGCCGGCAAACGAAGAGGCTCCATTTTTCATTCCGAAAGCGTCCCAAGCGAGGGATAAAGGAAGAATCGTGCTGTGCGCAAAGAAACCACCACCAACAATACAGTTCAGGGGACTTCGTAGTTTGAACAAAAAAAGTTCGCCGGGAAGAAGTGCTCTGAAAACAGACGCACCACTCGGCTGCCAGAAATTGACCTCGTCAATATCAGGGATAGTTGAAAGGAAATCAAACCATTTGCCGTCTGTGACACCGATAAAAATCTTCAATGGCGTTTCCAATAAGATGACACTACGGGTCATTAACCATCAACAGATAACAAATTCCTTGCCACCTCCGTGACATGCCGGGCGGTGAGGCCGAACTTCTCGTACAGGACCGGGCCGGGGGCGCTGGCGCCGAATCCGTCCATCCCGATGACCGCGCCTTCCAGACCCACATAGTGTTCCCAGCCGAGCCTGATTCCCGCCTCGACAGCCACACGCGCTTTCACCGATGAGGGGAGCACCTCCTCCCGGTACTCTTCCGGCTGTCCGTCAAACAATTCCCATGATGGAAGCGAAACGACGCGGACCGAGATGTCGTCCGTTTCGGAGAGGATTTTTCCGGCTTCAAGGGCGATCTGCAGCTCCGAACCGGTCCCGATGAGGATGATTTCCGGAGTCCCCTCCAATGATTCCCAGAGGGTATACCCGCCCCGGTGGAGACCGTCCGCCGGAGCATATCGGGAGCGGTCGATGACTGGAATATCCTGACGGGAAAAGACCAGCGCGGTGGGACCGTGTGTGTTCAGGAGGGCGCTGCTCCATGCCTTCACCGTTTCGGTGGCGTCGGAGGGCCGGATGACCGTGAGCCCCGGCATGGCGCGCAGGCTCATCAGGTGTTCGACGGGCTGGTGGGTTGGGCCGTCCTCTCCCACGCCGACACTGTCGTGGGAAAGGACATAGATGACATGGGCCCCCATCAGCGCCGCGAGACGTATGGAGGGGCGCATGTAGTCCGTAAAGACGAAGAAGGTGCCAACAAAGGGGAGGATGCCGCCGTGGAGGGCCAGGCCGCTCGCGATAGCCGTCATCGCGTGCTCGCGGACGCCGAAGTGGATATTTCGTCCCTCATACCCCCACGCGTCTCCCACAGCTCCCTGGGTCTCTTTCGAACCCGTTCCGGGCGCCTGAAAATCGCCGAATCCCTTCAGCCAGGTGAGGGTGGAGGGATTCAGATCGGCCGATCCCCCCATCAGTTCTGGGATAACCGGCGCGAGGGCCTGGAGGACCGTCTCGGATGCCTTCCGGGTGGAAACCGGTTTCATGTTCCCACTGAATGCGGGAAGAGATGCCTCCCAGTTCGGCGGGAGCGCTCCCTTCTGAACGCGCTCAAACTGGGCGGCGGTGGCCGGATCGGCCTGCCGGTAACGCTCGAAGGCTTTGTTCCACGCGGCCTCCTGCTGTTTCCCCCGCTCGAGGACGCCGCGCATGTGCGCAGACACTTCTTTCGGGACAACGAATGTCTCCTCAGGCCAGCAGAGATTCTGTCGTGTGGCGGCAACCTCGTCTCCGCCGAGGGGGGAGCCGTGGCAAGAGGCCGTCCCCTGCTTGGCGGGGGAGCCGTACCCGATCACCGTGCGGACCGCAATGAGCGAAGGACGTGTCACCGCTTCCTTCGCGGCGGAAATCGCCCGGTCCAGGGCATCGATATCGTTTCCGTCCTGGACGCGCTGCACGTGCCAGCCGCACGACTCGAATCGCGTCCGCACGTCTTCGGTGAAGGAAAGCCGCGTCTCACCGGCAAGGGATATCAGATTATCGTCGTAGAGAATGATCAGCTTGCCGAGCTTCAAATGCCCCGCCAGCGAGCAGGCCTCATAGGATATCCCCTCCATCAGATCGCCGTCTCCGGCGATAACGTAGGTGTAGTGGTCCACGATGGCGGCGTCGGGACGGTTGTACACGGCGGCAAGGTGTGCTTCCGCCATCGCCATTCCCACCGCATCTCCGATGCCTTGGCCGAGCGGCCCGGTCGTCACCTCCACCCCCGGTGTCGCGCCGAACTCGGGATGCCCCGGCGTCTTGCTCTCCCAGGAGCGGAAGGCCCTGATGTCGTCAAGAGATACATCGTACCCGGTGAGGTGGAGAAGCGCGTAGAGGAGCATGGAGCCGTGTCCGGCGGAGAGGACAAAGCGGTCCCGGTCCACCCATTTCGGGTTGGCAGGGTTATGCTTCAGGTGCCTCGTCCAGAGGGTATAGGCCATAGCCGCCCCTCCCATGGGCAATCCCGGATGCCCCGATTTCGCCCCCTGTATTGCGTCGACCGCGAGAAAACGGATCGTGTTGATGGAAAGCTCCGCCAGTTGTTGTGTGTTCTTGTCACCCATGCTCTTTGTCAGCTCCTTGAAAAAATAGTGAGACGCGCACGCCCGACTCAGTGCACATTATGGAAAGATATGAAGGGGAAAGGCCCCGCTGGAAACCGTCCTCTACGGGGACTACTACTTGATCGCGGGGCAATTCTCAAGAAAAATGTATGGCGGACCGGAGTCGAATCAGTGAGAGGGTTACGGCGCATCGCCGAATTCGGCTATCATCACGGTGTGATCGGAGGGCTTTTCGGCGCGCCTCGGTTTCAGATCGATCCGGCAGTCGAGCGAACGGGTGGCCATGGGTTTGGTGGCAAGGATATGATCGACCCGCCACCCCAGCCCCCGGTCGAGGGACGCCGGAACCCGATAGTCGAAAAAGGAGAATTGCCCCGTTTCTCCGGGATGGTGTTTTCTGAAGATGTCCAGAAGACCCCATGATGTGAAGGAATCGAAGGCCTCCCACACCTCCGGCGTGAAATCGACATGTCCCATGAGCCGCCTGGGGTCATGGACATCGATCTCTTCGCGGGCGACGTTGAGGTCGCCGCAGCAGACCATCGGTTCATGGGGCGTATAGTGGCGTTCCAGAAACGAGCGGAGGCGGGAGAACCACTGAAGCTTGTACTGGAACTGGGGAAGTTCTCTGTCCCGGCCCTGGGGAACATACAGGTTAAGGACTGTTACGCCGGAAAAGACCCCCCGTATGAGGCGGTCGGTATCGAAAGGCTCCCCATCGTCCAGGCCGAAGGCCACATCCTCAGGCTCTTTCAGCGAGGCGATCGCCACGCCGTTGAAACGTTTCTCCCCGCTGAAGACGACATGGTACCCGGCATGCGTGAACTCATCCACCGGGAATTTCGCGTTTTCAACCTTTGTCTCCTGCATGCACAGGACATCGGGGCAGTTTTCCCGCAGCCAGGGGATGATGATGTGGAGGCGGGACCGTATGGAATTCACATTGTAGGTTGCAATCGTGAACATGACGTTTCCTCTACCGTTCGCAGCGTACGGCGCGAAAGCCCCCTTACGCGGGCATGATGGTCTTCAAAATATCTTCCTTGCCGATGACCCCCACCAGTTTTCCCTCATCGATAACCGGCACCGTGTGTATGTTGTGTTTCACCATCAGCGTGGCTATCTCCTCCAGTTCCGTGTCAGGACTGACTGTTATCAGGTCCGTCGACATGGCCTCCCCCACGGTGACCGCGGCCATCTTCTTGAGCGCCTTTTCGATATCCTTCTGAGAGGTCAGAGGGATCAGGCTGTCGAGGAGGATAAAATAGGAGGGGATGGGGATTTTCTTCTGCTGGGTAACGAGATCGTCCTGACAGATAATTCCCTCCAGGCGTCCCTGCTGATCGACAACGGGGAGACCGTTGATGTGGTGCTCGAGGAGCAGCCGGGCAGCCTGGACAATCTCCGTTTCGGGATGAACCACGATTACCTCCTTCGTCATTATGTCTCCTGCCTTGAGCATAGGATATTCCTCCCTTCTCTTTCCTGCTACCACGTCGAGCTGAGTTCAGATTGTAGCACAGTACTGCCTGATTTTCCCGCAACAGTTTTCTACAGAGGCTCCTGTTTTTTCACATTGCCGACTGCTCCGGAGGTCCCGATAACAACCAGGCAATCTCCGGCCATTATCTGTTCCGCGGGGGTGATTGATGTGATCTGGTCCTTGCCTCGCCTGATTCCAATCAGATTCACTCCATAGGTCTGGCGAAAACGGAGATCCATCAGCGTCTGGCCTGAAAGTTTCGAATCATAGGCAACCATAACTTCCGCGATTTCAAACCGGTCTCTGTCTTCCTGGGCATCCCTTGTTTCAAATTGATTCAGCAATCTTTCGGCATCTTTTAATCCGTCGGGAGGTCCCATGATGAGAAGCCGGTCTCCCGGGTAAATCCTGAAATCCGGATCAGGATCGTAATGAACCTGCCCGCCCCGACTGACCGCCAGAATTGATATCCCGATCATGGACCGTACGGGGATATCCCGTATGGTCTGCCCGGCGATAGATGAGTCTGTCTTGATGCGAACTTCAAGAAACGAAATCGGCCAGTTGATCTTTTCCGGAAGGAAATCCATCGCGTAGGTCAAGGCGTCGGCCGCCTGTTCCGTCGCGTCGGCAAAGGGACAAAGGACCAGATGGACGCCTTCCTTTTCATATGCACGGGCCTCTTCTTCGTCGGTGGCCGTGAGAGCCAGTTTCCCGCCGTACTTCTCTTTTTTGAGATTGTTGATAAGAGCGAGATTCATCTCTTTCGACCGGGCCGTACTGACCACCCATCGCGCTCTGTTCAGCGGCAAGTGCTCGTGAATGTCAGGGTCGGCGATATCTCCATATACAACCGATAAACCCCGCTCACGCCATTTATCCAGCGCGCTGGGATCAAAATCAACACCCAGCACGGATTTGCTGCGCCGTAGCAGATATTCCGCAATCCCGCTCCCGTAATTGCCGAGTCCTGCCAAAATGACATCCACCGATGCCGTTTTCCCGGGGGTGTCTATGGCGGCTTCCCGATAGGGATTGCGCCGTTCAAATATCTTTAACGGCACGGACAGCAGATGGTACAGCTGGTCGGAATACAGGATCATGTACGTGGAGGTGAAAATCGTTACGACACCCACAAGGGTGATAAGACCCATGGTTTCATGGGTAATGTGGCCGATGCTCAGACCCAGGGCGGCCACAATCAGAGAAAACTCGCTGATTTGAGCCACGGTAAGCCCGGCGAGAAACCCGGTCCGGCGCCGGTAGCCCATGTACCCCATTATTATGAGAACAATCAGCGGGTTGCCGATCAAAACAAACAGGGAAAGAATAAGTGATGACCACAGATGGGCACCAATCATGGACCACTCAAGACGCGCTCCAAGATCGATAAAGAAAAAAAGGAGAAGAAAATCCCTGAGACTTGTCAACCGCGCCCCGATGGAATCACGGTATTCGGTGGATGCCAGCGAAACCCCGGCAAGAAACGCCCCTACCTCTTTGCTGAACCCGAGCAATTCACTCCCCGCCGCAAAAAGAACCGCCCACGCGATGGCGAACAGGGTAAGCAGCTCCAGCGAGTGGGCAAGACGTCTGGTCAAAGAGGGAAGGACATATTTCATGAGCAGAGCCACCACTCCCAGCATCCCGAACCCTTTGGCAAAGATAATCAGCGTCGAAACCGCCGCCGATCCTTCCGCCTCTATCGATGCGCCAAACGTGGTGAGAAGAACCAGGGCAAGAATGGCGGCGATATCCTGAACGATCAGAAAACCCACCGCTATTTGACCGTGGAGGGAATCGATTTCTTTTTTGTCGGACAGGAGCTTGACGATGATGATTGTACTTGAAAACGTCAGAGCGACAGCCACATAGGCGGCGTTGAGGATGGACATGCCCAGGGAGATCGAAATGATGAAACCGATGATGGATGTAAAGATGATCTGCCCCAGCCCCGTAGCAAGGGCCACCGGGCCGGTTATGCGGATCAGATGCAAATCAAGTTTGAGGCCGACGATAAACAGTAGAAGGGCGATACCAATCTGTGCCAGCAATTCGATCTGCTGGTGGCTTTGAATAATCCCCAGAGCCGAGGGGCCCGCCAGAATCCCCGCTGCGAGAAACATGATTATCAACGGCTGGCGCAATTTTTGCCCGATAATTCCAATGAAAGTTGCGAGGCCCAGGATGGCGGCGAATTCTACGAATGTGCTTCCCGAAATCATGTATTACAGCTCCCCTGTGTAAGAATAATCAAGAGTTTACAAACGAACGGCACCTGTCTTTTTCAACTCCGCCCGAGCGGCACGTTCCCGATTATCCATTCCACATTCTCCGGCGCCAGGGCGGGGCCACTTCTGAGTGTATGCTTATCATTCCGGTGGGATTTTTTCAAAGATATTGTACGGATCGGAATGCCGTCACGGTGTCTCGGCATGGGAACACTTGCGGGACTCCTGAAAATCCTGTACAAGTAACGGTAAACTTCTTGATAAGGAGGATATGTATGAAGGCGCTGGTCGCGTACTACTCACAAACAGGCAACACGGAAAAAATCGCCCGCGCGATATACGATGCCATCCCGGTAGCAAAAGAGATCAAGCCCGTCGATGATGTGGAGAGCGCCCAGGGCTACGATATCATATTCTGCGGCTTTCCGGTTCACGCCCACGGCGTGCCGGGTAAAGCTCAGCCCTTTATTAAAGGACTCCCGGCGGGGCAGAAGATCGCCTTCTTCTCCACACACGGATCCCTTCGCGGCGGCCAGTTGCCGAAGCAGGCATTCGAGGAGGCCATCGGCCTCGCTCCCAAAGCGACCGTGCTTGGCCACTTCGGCTGCAGGGGGCGCGTTGATCAGAAAATTATAGACTCCCTGATGAAAAAAATCGAACACCGGGCGTGGGCCGAGGAGGCCCAGAGCGCCGCCGGGCATCCCGATGCGGGAGATCTCGAAGACGCCAAGACCTTCGCGGCGGAGATGTTCGCCAAGGCCCGCCCATAATCGAACGCATACCGCCGACGTGACGCGCGGATTCCGATGCGCTGAGACAATCGGCGTGTTACCCGAGCAAGGAGAACCGTTTGAAACTCAAAGATCCTTTCGTTTGGGCCGCCTGCCTGACGGCGCTTATTCTGGGGGGACCCGCGTCCGTGGTATTCGCTGAAGCCTCCGCTGCAGTCCCGCGCATGGAAACCGCCACCTTCGGCCTCGGCTGATTCTGGGGAGTGGATGCCCGGTTCGGGAGCATCGAAGGCGTTACGCGTACCCGAGTCGGATACACGGGAGGAACAAAAAAAGATCCCACCTATCGCCATCTGGGTGATCATACCGAGGCGGTTCAGATCGAATTCGACCCGAAACAGGTTTCCTACAGGAAACTGGCCGATCTCTTCTGGAACAGTCATAACCCGCAGGACCGATCCGGATCACGGCAGTACATGGCCGCCGCCTTTTACCATACGGAAGAACAGAAACGGGTAATTCTCGAGGCGCAAGGGCTTTCTTCATCAGGGACTACCGGTAAAATTTTCACTCAGGTTCTTCCTGCATCAACATTCTATCCAGCTGAGGAATATCATCAGAAGTACTTCCTTCAAGGAAATCGGACCCTGATGGAGGCGCTGAGAGAGGCATACCCCGACAGAACAGACCTGCTGGGATCCACGGTCGCGGCGCGTTTGAATGGGTATCTTGCGGGTCATCTTACGCTCGAAGAACTCAGGGAAGCGCTGGCCCGTCTCGTGGATCTTTCCCGGACGGTCCGGGAAAAAATCCTGGAGAGCATGCCGGACCGGGGACGTTAAAGGGAAGCGCCTGACCAGACAGAATATCCCTTTTTGCCTGTTGTAAAAGTTACTCAAGTAATATATAAAACCTCTCTTCAAAAAAGGCCAACCTGTCAAGCCGAAACAAGGAGAACGGAAGAATGGGAAAACTGTTCGGAACAGATGGGATACGGGGGGTAGCCAACGAATACCCCATGACATCAGAAATGGCTCTGCGCATAGGGATGGCAACAGCCCACCTCTTCAAGCGCGAGGGACACCAGCCGAGAATCATCATCGGAAAAGACACCCGTGTGTCCGGATATATGCTGGAACATGCCCTCGTTTCGGGGATCTGTTCCATGGGGGTAGACGCGTACATGGTCGGCCCCATGCCGACCCCCGGTGTCGCCTTCCTCACGAGCAACATGCGGGCCGACGCAGGAATCGTCATATCCGCCTCTCACAACCCCTTTCAGGACAACGGGATCAAGATATTCTCCAGCGACGGGTATAAGCTCCCCGATGAGAAAGAACTGGAGATCGAAGGGATGATCTTCGCGAACAACATGCAATTGCTCCACCCCTCTCCGAACAGACTGGGAAAGGCGTACAATCTGGAGGGCGCCCGTGGGAGATATATCGTCTTTTTGAAGAGTTCGTTCCCCAAATCCTACACGCTCGAGGGAACCCGCGTGGTCCTGGACGCCTCCAACGGCGCCACCCACCGGATGGCGGCGAAACCCTTTTTCGAGATAGGCGCCGAGGTAACCACCATCTTCGCCGACCCCAACGGGGAAAACATCAACGACGGGTGCGGCTCTCAGCATCCGGAGAAGCTCGCCGAGGAGGTCCTCGCGCAGGGGGCGGACGCCGGATTTGCCTTCGACGGGGACGGAGATCGGGTCATTGCCGTTGACGAACAGGGAGGTGTCCTGACCGGAGACCAGCTTATGGTCATCTGCGCCAAGATGATGAAGGAAGAGGGAACCCTCACCAACAACCTGGTGGTGGGAACGGTGATGAGCAATCTGGGCTTCGGTATCGGCCTCAGAAAGCTCGGCATCGAGATGGCAACCGCCCCGGTGGGAGACCGCTACGTCCTCGAAATGATGAAGGAGCGGGGCGCTTCCCTGGGCGGCGAGGATTCCGGGCATATCATTTTTCTCAACCACCATACGACGGGGGACGGCATCCTTTCGGCCCTGCAGGTCCTCCTGGCGATGAAAAAAGAGAACAAGCCCCTCTCCGAGCTGGCCCGCCTCATGGACGTATTCCCCCAGAAGCTCATCAATGTGGATGTGTCGTCGAAACCCGATATCGCGACGATCCCCGAAATTGTGGAGGTCATTGCAGCGGTTGAGACACAACTCGGTGATAAGGGACGGGTCCTGGTCCGGTATTCCGGAACACAGAACATGTGCCGCGTCATGGTGGAGGGGCCCACAAACGAGGAAACAGAGACCTGCTGTTGCCGGATCGTCGATGTGGTGAAAGCAAAACTCGCGTAGGGGAAACCCGCAACTCATACTGAAGAGGAACGCATGTTCACGGTATTGATAGCTTCTGATTTCGACCACATGAGCGAGATGGCCGCGCGCATCGTGATCGATGACATCAGAGAAAAAACCGGCGGAAAAGATCCCTATGTTCTCGGCCTGGCAACGGGCAATTCACCGACCGGTCTCTATAAACATCTGGCCAAGGCGGTAAACACACACCAGGTAAACGCCTCCCTGATCGAAACCTTCAATCTTGACGAATATGTCGGCCTTCCGGGAGAAAACGCGCAGCAGAGGGCCCTGCACCCGGAGAGCTACAGCTATTTCATGATCCAGGAACTTTTCGGCCTCCTGCGACACAAATTCAGAGAGACCTCCGTCCCTTGGGGAACCCTTATCGATCAGGAAAAACTGGCGTCGGAACTGCGGGCGCATCCGTCAGACTGGGAAGAACAGGGAGCCGACAAGGGGAGGGCTATCGTCATACGAAGGGACGCGGAATCTAAGTATCTCCGCTGGATCAGAACCGACATACTGGACGGGTACGCGGAGAAGATCGCGCAGAAAGGCGGTATCGATCTCCATGTCATCGGCGTCGGCGGCAGAGGGCATGTCGCCTTTCACGAATCGGGGATTCCCTTCGAAGGAAACGAGATGCTCCTGGTGAAACTCGATGAGAATACCGTATCCAACGCGGTCGCAGACGGCCATTTCGCGCGCATCGAGGACAGTCCCCGCTATGCGGTCTCCATGGGAGCCAGTATCGTCTACCGGGCGAAAACGGTCTTGCTTCTCGCGAACGGGAGCCGCAAGGCCGCACCCGTCGCGGAATCTCTCCTGCGGGAACCCTCGCCTATGGTCCCCATCTCATATGGCCAGGTATTTTCCCGGCAGGGCGGAAAGATGGTATATGTCATCGACAGCGCCGCCGCGGAGCACCTGCGGGGGAAGACCGCTGAACTGAAGCGGCGGGGCGTCGAAGTCGAGGATATGAGCGACGGACATGCCGAGCGGAAGGTGGCCGACCTGGCATTTTTCAGGGACCCCGCGCTGTCCCTTATGGGATAGAAAAACCGACTGGTTCGAAAAAGTCTCGTCGGCGTGTTGAGGTGAGAAAAACAGAGATGGCTCACAGGATAGAAGTCGGATTCAGACAGGGCGTCAGGGATGTCCTGGGAGAAAAGACGGCGCGCAAGATCGTCGAGCACCTCGGGATCGATGTGGCGGGCGTCGAGACCATCGAAGTATACACCATTGAGGGAAATCTCACGGGAGACGAACTCACGGCGGCGGCGGGCGGCCCTCTCTCCGATCCCATCATCCAGGAATACGCCGTCGACCGGCCCCTTGCGGCCGGTTTCGACTGGCTGATCGAGGTGGGGTTCAGGCCGGGCGTTACGGACAACGTGGGGAAGACGGCCCGGGAGGCGATCGGACTCCTTCTCGGCCGCCACGGTGCCGTCCAGGTCTATACCTCGCGGCAATATGCCGTGAAGGGGGATATCGGCAGGGATGGTGCGGAACGTATCGCGTCGGGGCTTCTGGCAAACGAACTCATCCAGCGCTACGAGATCATCGGCAGAGATGAGTGGGATTCCGCCCGCGGTGTCGCCCCCTATATCCCCCGCGTGATCATTGATGACAATCCGAGTTCTGAAGAGATCGACCTGGCTGTGAGCGACGAAGAGCTTCAGGCGATCAGCAACAGCCGGGTCCTCGCCCTGACTGTCGATGAGATAAAGATCATCCGCGAATATCTGCGCACAGAGTCCGTACTGCGCGGGCGGGAAACGGTCGGCCTCGGTTCACAGATCACCGATGCAGAACTCGAATGCCTTGCCCAGACCTGGTCCGAGCACTGCAAGCACAAGATCTTCAACAGCCTGATCACTTACGAAGACGAACAGGGCAAAACGGAGCTCATCGACTCCCTCTTTTCGAGCTGCATCAAAAAGGCGACGAAGAAGATCAGGAAAGTTCTGGGAGATGATGACTGGTGCCTGTCGGTCTTCGTGGACAATGCGGGGATCATCCGGTTCAACGATAAGTATAACCTTGTTTTCAAGGTGGAGACACACAATTCCCCCTCGGCGCTCGACCCGTACGGCGGCGCCCTAACCGGCATCGTGGGGGTCAACCGCGACCCCTTCGGGACGGGAAAGGGATCGAAGCTCATCTTCAACACCGATGTCTTCTGCTTCGCCTCCCCCTTTCATGACGCGCCCCTTCCCCCGAGGATTCTCCATCCACGGCGGATCTACGACGGCGTGCGGGAAGGGGTGGAACACGGGGGAAACAAGAGCGGTATCCCCACCGTCAACGGCTGTCTGGTATTTGACGAACGGTACCTGGGCAAGCCTCTCGTCTACTGTGGAACGGGGGGGATCATGCCCGCCCGCATCCAGGGGGAGCCCACCCATTCCAAGAAAATCATTCCCGGAGATGTGATCATCATGACCGGGGGACGGATCGGAAAGGACGGGATTCACGGGGCGACATTCTCGTCGGAAGAGCTCCACGAGGGGTCACCGGTCACCGCCGTACAGATCGGCGATCCCATCACCCAGAAGAAGATGACCGATTTTCTCCTGATCGCGCGGGACAAAAATCTCTACCGGGCGATCACGGACAACGGCGCCGGCGGTCTCTCGTCGTCGGTCGGCGAGATGGCCACCCTCTGCGGGGGATGTGACATTGATCTCAAAAAGGCCCCCTTGAAATACGCGGGTCTCCAGCCGTGGGAGATCCTCATATCGGAGGCCCAGGAGCGGATGAGCCTCGCCGTTCCCCCCGAGAAATGCGAGGTCTTTCTCGCTCTCGCCGCGAAGATGGATGTGGAGGCCACCATCCTCGGCACCTTCACCGACTCCGGCATCTTTCATGTCCGCTACGGAGAGAAGACCGTGGCCTATCTCGACATGCAGTTCCTCCACGAGGGACTCCCCAAGATGCGGCTTTTCGCCCGGTGGACGCCTCCCCGGCACGAGGAGCCGGACTTTCCCGAGCCGGAGGATCTGGGGCGGGCCCTCAAAGAGATGCTCGGCCGCCTGAACATCTGCAGCAAGGAATCGGTGGTCAGACAGTACGATCACGAGGTCCAGGGAGGAAGCGCCATCAAGCCGCTGGTCGGGGCGGCAAACGACGGACCAAGCGACGCGGCGGTGATCCGGCCGATCCTGGACACCTTCGAGGGGGTGGTCGTAGCGAACGGTATCTGCCCCCGGTACAGCGATATTGACACCTACCACATGGCCGCTTGCGCGATCGACGAGGCGGTCAGAAACGCCGTCGCCGTGGGGGGCTCACTCGACCGCCTGGCCGGCATCGACAACTTCTGCTGGTGCGATCCGGTAGAATCGGACAAGAATCCGGATGGCCTGTACAAACTGGCGCAGCTCGTCCGCGCGAACCGGGCGCTCTACGATTACACCACGGCGTACGGGGTTCCGTGCATCTCCGGGAAAGACAGCATGAAGAACGATTACATCATCGGAGGAACCAAGATATCGATCCCGCCAACCCTTCTCTTTTCCACCATGGGAAAGATAGCGGATGTGAGAAAGGCGGTCACTATGGACGCCAAGCGGCCCGGAGATCTGGTGTACGTCTTGGGAGAAACCTGCGAAGAGCTGGGAGGGTCTGAATGGTTCGCCCTGCACGGATTCATCGGCAATACAGTTCCGAAGGTGAACGCGCAGCGGGCGAAGAAGCTCTACCGGGCGCTGAGCCGGGCGATTGACTCCCGCCTCGTCGCATCCTGCCACGATTGCTCCGACGGGGGGCTCGGTATCGCCCTCGCGGAGGTCGCCTTTGCCGGTGGTTTCGGGATGGATATCGCCCTTTCAGACGTCCCCCGTGAAGGGATTACACGAGACGATTATCTTCTCTTCTCTGAATCTCAGAGCAGATTCGTGGTGACCATTTCCCCGCAGGCAAAGGAGGCCTTTGAGGAGATCATGGCGGGGCACACCTGCGCCTGCATCGGCACGGTGACGTCGGAGGGGATCTTCAGGATAGCCGGGATGAGCGGAAAGGCCATTGTGGAACAGTCCATCGGCTCCCTGAAAGAGGCGTGGCAGAAAACCCTGGATTTTTAGAGAAAACGAGCGAAATATGGCACGCACGGTCAAGACAATCGTCCTCACGGGAAACGGAACGAACTGCGAGATGGAGATGGCCCACGCCTGCCGGCTTGCCGGGTCGGACGTGGTCGATATCGTTCACATAAGCGAGCTCCTCTGCGGGGGAAAACGCCTGGGGGATTATCATTTTCTCAATCTCCCGGGAGGATTTCTGGACGGCGACGATCTGGGCTCCGCGAAGGCGGGAGCGAACCGGTTCATCCACGCGACCATCAGAGGCAGCAGGGAAAAACTGTACGGGCAGCTTGTGGATTTCATCCGCGACGGAAAGCTGATCCTGGGCGTGTGCAACGGGTTTCAGCTCATGATCAAACTGGGCCTCCTTCCCGCGCTCGGGGGCGACTATGCCACGCAGACGGTGACGCTCACTTTCAACGATTCGGGACGCTTTGAGGACCGCTGGGTCTATCTGAAAACCAACGAGGATTCGCCCTGTGTCTTCACGAGGGGGCTGCGAGGCATGTACCTTCCCGTCAGGCACGGCGAGGGGAAAATTGTGACGGACAACCCCGACGTACTGAAGCGGCTCCGCGCGGGCAATCAGATTGTGATGCAATACAGCGACGAAACCTGCGAAAAAGCCGTAATGGAGTATCCCCTCAATCCGAATGGGTCGGTGGATGCCGTTGCCGGCATATGCGATGAATCGGGCCGCATATTCGGTCTCATGCCCCATCCCGAAGCCTATCTCCATTACACCAACCATCCGCGCTGGACACGGGAGAACCTGCCCGAGGACGGGGCGGGCCTTTCTCTTTTCAGAAACGCCGTCGATTTTATCAAAAACGTTTTCTAACGATCCCCCTTTCTCTTTCCGAAGGGCATCGAGGGAGACCGCTGTTCGTACATAATGGTGGATCGCCTTTCAGAATGTTACCGTAATGTAGCAGACGGAAATATTTCGATTGCAGTCCTCGGAGAACGCGTCTAAAATAGTTATACAAATCAAATGGATGTGGCGAGGATACCGGATTGTGTTCCTGGTATCAATATTGCTTGAGGCGAGGGGTAACCATATCCCCTCCATCGACTTCGAAAGGGAGGGCTCAGCTGTGAGTGGAAAGGTGAATCGATCGGTGAGTTTTTCAAAGATGTCCGGGCACGGAAATGATTTCATCATCATAGACGGACGTTCCGGGGAGGGCGCCGTGCCCTGGCCCGACCATGCCCGGGAATGGTGCAGGCGCCGGATCTCCATCGGAGCCGACGGCCTCATGATTATCGAACCGAGCGCCGCCGCCGATTTCAGGCTGCGCATATTCAATGCGGACGGAAGCGAAGCGGAGATGTGCGGGAACGGTGCGCGGTGCGCCGCCGCCTATGCCGAGCGTCAGGGAATCGCGCCGCAGCGGATGACAATGGAAACCATGGCGGGCCTGGTGAGAGCCTCCGTTGAGGACGATGTGGTGGCCATCCAACTGACGAATCCATCTTCCATGAAGGATGAGGCGATCCTGGAAATAGAGGGGGAGACCGTTCCCTGCTGGTTTATCAACACGGGTGTCCCGCACACCATCATGTACCGACATGGCGTCGCCGACATCCCGGCTGACGAGGTGGCGCGGATGGGGCGTACGGTTCGATTTCACCCGGCCTTCGCGCCGGCCGGGACCAATGTGGATTTCGTAGAGGTCATCGAGCGGGGCCGGATACTGGCGCGCACCTACGAGCGGGGTGTCGAGGCTGAAACGATGGCCTGCGGAACCGGAGCGGTGGCCTCGGCGATCATCAGCAGCGTATTCAAAGGGGCGGGAACCCCTCCGATTGAAGTGGAAATGCCTGGAGGAATCCTTATCGTTGATTTCAAAAAGAAGGGGAATGCCTTCGAGGATGTGTGGCTCAAAGGCAACGTTGTCTTTGTCTATGACGGAAAACTCTCCCGGTGACCGGGTAAAGGGATCTGCTCCTACCAGAAAGGAAGAGCACGGTGCTGCCGAGCGTACTGACATATGACCCCGACCGTCTCAGGGACGCCTGCGGGGTGTTCGGGATCTTCGGAGACCCGAAGGCCGCCGAAAAGACATACTTGGGACTGTACGCGCTCCAGCACCGGGGGCAGGAAAGCGCGGGGATCGCCTCGTCCGACGGGAAGATGATTTCCCTCCACAAGGGGATGGGCCTTGTCCGAACGGTCTTTTCTCACGCCGACATCATTGCCGGCCTGCCAGGGGCGTCTGCCATCGGCCACAACCGGTATTCCACCACCGGCGGATCGGGCCTGGTAAACGCGCAACCCATACGCATACAGTTCAAGAAAGGGCAGATCGCCGCAGCCCACAACGGAAATCTGATCAACGCCCTGGCGCTGAGGAAAGGAATGGAGGAAGCGGGATCGATCTTCCAGACCACATCAGACAGTGAGATCGTCCTCCATCTGATCGCGCGATCCGAAAGGGCTACCATTGACGACATGGTCACGGACGCCCTGCAAAAGATTGAAGGAGCGTACTGTTTTATCTTTCTCACTCCCTTAGAGATGATCGCGGCGAGAGACCCCCTCGGATTCAGACCCCTGTGCGTCGGATCTCTCGGGGATGCCATCGTTGTTGCGTCCGAATCATGCGCCCTCGATATCATCGGCGCCCGCTACATCCGCAGCGTTGAACCGGGGGAGATCATCAGTATTAACCAGCGGGGGATGACATCCCGCAGCCTCCCGGACGCCCCGCGGAAGGCATTCTGCATTTTTGAATATATCTATTTCTCCCGGCCGGACAGCATCATATTCGACGAAAAGGTTGATAAATTCAGAAGAAAGCTGGGGAAAAAACTCGCGGAGGAATCCCCCTGCGACGCCGACATCGTCATCAGCATCCCCGATTCCGCCAACACGGCGGCCCTCGGCTTCGCCCAGCGATCGGGGATACGTTTTGAGATAGGGCTTATACGGAATCACTACATCGGTAGGACCTTCATCGATCCCTATCAGGATAAACGGGACCGCGACGTGCGGATAAAATTCAATCCCGTGACGGGCGTCCTGGAAGGAAAGCGCGTCGTCGTCGTGGATGACTCCATAGTACGCGGCACAACCATGCGCCAGCTGGTCCGGCTCATACGGAACGGAGGGGCCGCCGAAGTGCATATCAGGGTCGCCTCGCCCCCCGTGCGGTGCCCCTGTTTCTACGGGATCGACATACCGACCTCCGAGGAACTGATCGCGTCGTCTCATTCCACGGAAGAGATATGCCGCTCCATGGAGGCGGACTCCCTTGCCTATCTTTCGGTACCGGGAATGCTGGAGGCCGTCCCGGACGGCGCAATCCAGTGCACGGCCTGTTTCACCGGCGATTATCCAACGGCGATCCCGGAGGGATTCTGCAAGAACCAGTTTGCCGGTCTGGAGTAGGAGTGGGCTGACAGGATTCCCGCATTCACGGGAAATCGTCGCAGGGTATGGAGAAACCTCTGCCGGATAACGAACGCCTGTTATAAAAACAGGCACAGAAAGATAGATGAATTTACAGATTTCAGGGAAACAGCGGTATGCCATATACACAAAGATCGGGATGCGGAACGCTTACACTGTCCGATATTGAGCGAACGGTGCAGCTGGCAGGGTGGGTGGACGCCCTCAGGGATCACGGAGAGGTCATCTTTATACACCTGCGCGACCGGAGCGGCATCGTGCAGGTGGTCTTCAATCCTGCATTCATGTCTTCAACGGACCGCCGGAACGCCGAAGGGCTGAGAAGCGAATTCTGCGTCTGCGTGACCGGTCGCGTCGCGCGGCGCGAGACGGGAACGGAAAATCCCCATATCGAAACCGGATCGATAGAGGTGATCGCCGACAGCCTCCTGATCTTGAATAAATCACGGACCCTCCCCTTCACCATATCGGAGAAGGCGATGGTTGCCGGCGCGACGGTCAAGGGAACGGAGGCCATCGGGGAAGACCTTCGCCTGAAGTACCGCTACCTCGACCTGCGCCGCCCCACCCTGCAGGGAAACATCATCAAACGCCACAGGATCACCAAGGCAGTCCGCGACTATCTGGACACCGAGGGGTTCATCGAGGTGGAAACCCCGATGCTCACAAAGAGCACGCCGGAAGGCGCCCGTGATTATCTCGTCCCCAGCCGGGTGCATCCGAAAAAGTTCTACGCCCTCCCCCAGTCCCCGCAGCTCTTCAAACAACTCCTCATGATCGGCGGCATGGAGCGGTACTTTCAGATCGCCCGGTGTTTCCGGGACGAGGACCTCCGGCCCAACCGGCAGCCGGAATTCACGCAGCTTGATCTGGAGGCCTCCTTCATCGATGAGGAATTCATCTACCGCATCACGGAAGAATTGATTGTCAGGATGTTCGCCGTGGGAGGCATCACCCTCACCGCTCCCTTCCTCCGGATGACCTGGCGGGAGGCGGTCGATACCACCGGTTCCGACAGCCCCGACCTGCGCTTCGGTCTCCGCCTGGTTGAGGTGACGGATATCCTGCGGGACACTTCGTACGGAATCCTGGAGCAGGTCGTCAAACGGGGCGGCGTCATCAAGGGGATCAACATCAAGGGAGCATCGGATCAGTTGAGCAAGAACGTCCTCCAGAACGAGTATGCCAAGAAGATCGTCCCTTCCTTCGGCGCCAGGGGGATGACCTGGATGCGCATGGTCGGCGGCAGGCTGGAATCGAATATCGTCCAGTTCTTCAGCCCCAAAGAGCAGGCCGCGCTCATCGGGCGGCTCACGGCTGAGAACGGCGATGTTCTGGTGATGATCGCCGACTCCTCGCCGATACGGGTCAACAGGGCGCTGGGATTGCTCCGCCTGCATCTGGCCGGGCGGCTCGGCCTGATCTCCCGCGACAGCTACTGCCCGGTGTGGGTGACCGATTTCCCCCTCTTCGAGATACACGGAAAGACCGTCACCTCCACGCATCATCCCTTTACGGCGCCGGACAGGGTCGATTTCGATCCCCATGATCGGCGCGCCCTTGCCGCCCTCACGTCCCGTTCCTACGATATCGTGATCAACGGGGAGGAAATAGGCGGCGGGAGTATCCGGATCAACGACATAGAGGTGCAGCACCGGATCTTCCAGGCACTGGGGCTTGCCGACGACGAGATCAAGGACAAGTTCGGATTTTTTCTCCGGAGCCTCCGGTACGGCGCGCCCCCCCACGGCGGGCTTGCCATCGGTATGGACCGTGTCGTCTCCATGATACTGGGAACACCGTCGATTCGCGACGTGATCGCCTTTCCAAAGAACAGGAGCGCCTCCTGTCCCCTGACGGAGGCGCCATCGCCGGTATCGGAGCGGCAACTGGCGGAGGCAGGCCTCCTCGAAGCGGTGGGGGTCGGGTGGGTGGACGGCACCAAGGTGGTTCAATACGTCCCATGACGGGTAATGATCCAAAAAATGGCGAATATATGAAGGCATTGCTTGCACTGGAAGACGGCCGCATCTTTGAAGGGGTATCCTTCGGAGCGCAAGGGGAGCGCGCCGGCGAGGTGGTATTCAATACCGGGATGACGGGGTATCAGGAGATTCTGACCGATCCCTCCTACAAGGGGCAGATCGTGGCCATGACCTATCCCCTGATCGGCAACTACGGCGTCAACGACGCGGATGCCGAATCCCGGGGACTGTGGCTCGACGGATTTGTGGTCAGGGAGCTGAGCGAGGCCCCCAGCAACTGGCGGTCGGAGAAGGATCTGGGCTCCTATCTCAAAGAAAGCGGTGTGGTCGGGATGCAGGGTGTTGATACGCGCGCCCTGACCAGACACATACGGGAGGCTGGCGCCATGAAGGCGGTCATCTCCACCACCGATCTCGATCCGTCATCGCTGGTGGACAAAGCGCGGCGCTCTCCGGGGCTTTCGGGGATCGATCTGGTGCGGGATGTCACCTGCGACCGGCCCTACACCTTCGCGGATGAGGGTGATCCTGTCGTCGTGGTCCTGGACTGCGGCGTCAAGTTGAGTACCCTGCACCAGCTTCGCCTGGCGGGATGCACGGTTGAAGTGGTCCCGGCCCATGCCACCGTCGGCGAGATCCGGGCATATGAACCCGCCGGAGTTCTGCTGTCGAACGGCCCCGGCGATCCGGCGGCGGTTACCTCCGTCGTTGACACCGCCCGGGAACTGCTCAGGATCGGGACGATCCCCCTCTTCGGGATCTGCCTGGGACAGCAGATCCTCGGTCTGGCCCTCGGCGGAAAGACATTCAAGATGAAATTTGGCCATCACGGGTCGAATCATCCGGTCAAGGATCTCGACACGGGGAGGATCGAAATCACCGTCCAGAACCACGGATTCTGTGTCGACCCCGATTCCCTCGACATGGATGTGATCGAGATCACGCACGTCAATCTCAATGATCACACGTTGGAGGGGATCAGGCACAAGAGTCTGCCCGTCTTTTCGACACAGTTTCACCCAGAGGCTGGACCAGGCCCGCATGACGCCCGGCATCTCTTCAAGCGCTTTGTGGGAGCAATGCGTCACCGACCAGAGGGGATCCTATGAAAGAAATGGTTGCGGTCTTTGATTTCGGGTCTCAGTACGCTCAGCTCATCGCGCGGCGGATCCGCGAGCTGGGGGTATACTGCGAGATCGTGCGGCACGACACCACGAGGGAAGCGCTGGAAGCGCTTGCCCCCGCTGCGATCGTTCTGTCCGGCGGCCCGTCGTCAGTCTTTCAGGCCGGCCATCCCCGGATGGACCGGCGGATTTTGAAAATGGGAATTCCTGTCCTCGGAATCTGTTACGGCATGCAGCTCATGGCGCGGATTCTGGAAGGAACCGTGGAAAAGGGGAAAGGTGGCGGCGAGTATGGCCCCGCCCGGATAGAGGTGCGGGATCCCGGCGGGATATTCGCCGGTCTTCCTCCGTTCCTTGATGTCTGGATGAGCCACGGGGATCACGTGACGGCTCTCCCCGAAGGGTTCCGGGTGCTGGCCGGGACAGCGGCCTGCCCCATCGCGGCGATGGCCGACGCTGACAATCGGATATACGGGATACAGTTTCACCCCGAGGTCGCCCATACCCCGCGGGGGCTGGACATCATCAGAAACTTTCTGTTCGGCGTCGCCTCCTGCAGCGGTGGATGGACGATGGGACGCTTTATCGATGAATCGGTCGCCCGGATCAGGGAGATGGTCGGCCATCAGACGGTGATCTGCGGACTCTCCGGCGGGGTCGACTCCTCGGTCGCGGCGGCGCTGCTGCACCTTGCCATCGGGGACCGGATGAAGGCCATCTTCGTCGACAACGGCCTTCTCAGAGAGGGGGAGGTGGAGGAGATCCGCACCCTCTTCACCGAGGAATACCCCCTCGCTGTCCGGATCGTAGACGCTTCAGACCGTTTCCTTGCCGAGCTCAAGGGGATAACCGACCCCGAGACAAAACGAAAAATCATCGGGAAGACCTTCATCGACGTCTTCTCTGACGCGGCGTCGGATGTGCGGGGGGCGAAGTTCCTCGCCCAGGGAACCCTCTACCCCGATATCATCGAAAGCAGATCTCCCCTCGGCGGCCCGTCCTCCACAATCAAGAGCCACCATAACGTGGGCGGGCTGCCGGAAGACCTCGCATTCGAGCTGATCGAACCGCTCAGGGAACTCTTCAAAGACGAGGTCCGCCGCCTCGGAAAAGAACTGGGGCTGCCGGAGAGGCTCCTCACCCGCCAGCCCTTCCCCGGCCCCGGCCTGGGGGTGCGCATCATCGGCGAGATCACCCGGGAGACTCTGGCCATCCTGCGCCGGGCGGACCTGATCGTCCGGGAGGAGATCGAGCACTATGACACGAGCCACGAGATATGGCAGTTCTTCGCCGTCCTCCTCCCGGTGAAGAGCGTCGGGGTGATGGGGGATGAGCGGACCTATGCCAACGTGGTCGCCTTCAGGGCCGTCACCAGTCAGGACGCGATGACGGCGGACTGGGCCCGGATCCCCTATGACGTCCTGGGACATATCTCCTCGCGGATCATCAACGAGGTGGCGGGGGTGAACCGCGTGGTCTATGACATCAGTTCAAAACCCCCCAGCACCATCGAATGGGAGTAATCTGAGACGGCATGCCGAAGCGCACGGATTTACAGAAGATACTGATCATCGGGTCCGGTCCCATTGTGATCGGCCAGGCCTGCGAGTTCGACTATTCCGGGACCCAGGCCTGCAAGGCCCTGGTCGAGGAAGGGTACGAGGTGGTGCTTCTCAACTCCAACCCCGCCACGATCATGACGGACCCCGAGATGGCTC
The DNA here is from genome assembly GCA_002428735.1 of Syntrophaceae bacterium UBA6078. Lineage (GTDB taxonomy): Bacteria > Desulfobacterota > Syntrophia > Syntrophales > UBA2210 > UBA6078. The sequence goes on from DIXO01000027.1 coordinate 61,125, forward strand.
ATCAAACCTACATCGAGCCGATCACGGCCGACGTCATGGAACAGATTATCGCGAAGGAGCGTCCCCAGGCCGTCCTTGCCACCATCGGGGGACAGACCGCTCTGAACACCGCGGTGGAGGCGGCGGAGCGAGGGGTCTTCGAACGGTACGGGGTGGAGATGATCGGAGCGGACCTGGCGGCGATCAGGCGGGCGGAGGATCGAGACGCCTTCAAGGAGGCCATGGCTCAGATCGGCCTGGATACGCCCCGGAGTTCCGTGGCCAAAACAATGGATGAGGCGTGGGAGATCGCGCGGGAGATCGGATTTCCCCTCGTCATACGCCCGAGCTTTACCCTCGGCGGTACCGGGGGGGCGGTTGCTTACAACGCGGAGGAGTTCGAAGGCTATGCCTCGAACGGGATGGAGCAGAGCATGATCGGCGAGGTTCTGATCGAAGAATCCGTCCTGGGGTGGAAGGAGTACGAACTGGAGGTGATGCGCGACCAGAAGGACAATGTGGTGATCATCTGCTCCATCGAGAACCTCGATCCCATGGGTGTGCACACCGGAGATTCCATCACGGTTGCCCCCGCTCAGACACTGACTGACCGTGAATACCAGGAGCTCCGGAACGCCTCCATCGCCGTTATCCGCAAGATCGGGGTCGCCACCGGAGGGTCGAATATTCAGTTCGCGGTCCATCCCCTGACCGGCCGGATCGTGGTCATCGAGATGAACCCCCGCGTCTCCCGCTCTTCAGCCCTCGCGTCCAAGGCGACGGGGTTTCCCATCGCCAAGATCGCGGCCAAGCTCGCGGTCGGTTACTCTCTCGACGAGATCCCGAACGACATCACCAAAAAGACCCCGGCATCCTTCGAACCCACCATCGACTATTGCGTCGTCAAGATCCCGCGTTTCGCCTTTGAAAAATTTCCCGGCGTGGAAGACACCCTCACCATATCGATGAAATCGGTGGGGGAAACGATGGCAATCGGCCGCACCTTCAAGGAGGCGCTCCAGAAGGGGCTCCGCGGCTTGGAGATCGGCCTGTCCGGCCTTGACCTCAAGAGCGAAGAGAAGGTCGACACCCTGCGGATGGAGGAGCGCCTGGCCCGGCCGACTCCGGAGCGGCTCTTTTACGTCAAGGCGGCACTCAAGGCGGGGATCTCGGTGGAACAGATCGCCACGATCACCGCCATAGACCCCTGGTTTCTTACAAATATCAGGCAGATCGTCGAGATGGAGCGGACCATCGCATCCTATGCCGGGAAGGGAGATATCCCCGCCTCCCTTCTGAGGGAGGCGAAGGAGATGGGCTTTTCCGACCGTCAGATCGGGGAGGTCATCGGGGTCGATGAATCGCGTATGCGGGCCCTCCGGGAAGAGAAGAAGATCATGCCGGTCTACAAGCTCGTCGACACCTGCGCCGCCGAATTCGAGGCATCCACCCCCTACTACTACTCGACTTACGAGCGGGAAGACGAGGGGCGGACCGGAAGCGCGAGAAAGGTCATGATCGTCGGCGGAGGGCCGAACCGGATCGGCCAGGGGATTGAATTCGACTACTGCTGCGTCCACGCCTCCATGGCCCTCAGAGAGATGGGGTATGAAACGATCATGGTCAATTCCAACCCGGAGACCGTCTCCACCGATTACGACATATCGGACCGGCTTTATTTCGAACCCCTGACGCTTGAGGACGTCCTGAACATCGTGGAGGCGGAGAGGCCCGAGGGAGTCATCGTCCAACTTGGCGGTCAGACCCCCCTTAACCTCGCCCTTCCTCTCAAGCGTTACGGGGTGCCTATATGGGGAACTTCCCCGGAGGCGATCGACCGCGCTGAGGACCGGAAGCTCTTCAAAGAGATGGCGGACAAACTGGATGTCCGGCAGCCGGAAAGCGGCACGGCCCTCTCCTTCGCGGAGGTGGAGCGGATTGTGGAACGGCTCGGCTATCCCGTCCTGATCCGTCCCTCATACGTCCTGGGAGGACGGGCCATGGTGGTGGTCTGGAGCCGTCAAGACCTGGAGGGATTCGCCCGCGAGGCATTCGAGGCGTCTCCCGGTCATCCGATCCTGATCGATAAGTTCCTCGAAGACGCCATCGAGGTGGATGTGGACGCCGTATCCGACGGTGTTGACGTGGTGATCGGCGGCGTTATGGAGCACATCGAACACGCGGGTATTCATTCGGGGGACAGCGCCATGGTTCTCCCCGCTTACTCGCTGGACCCGTCAATCATCGCCGAGATCAAAGACAAAACCCGGCGCATGGCGCTGGAACTTGACGTACGGGGTCTGCTCAACATCCAGTACGCGGTCAAGGGGACCGACATCTATGTCCTGGAGGTCAACCCCCGGGCTTCGCGGACCGTCCCCTTCATATCCAAGGCGACAGGGGTCCCCCTGGCAAAGATAGCGACCCGTATCATGGCAGGACGGACGCTCAGAGAGCAGGGGATTATTGCCGATCCTGAGTCCCGATACATCGCGGTCAAGGAATCGGTCCTCCCTTTCAACCGCTTCCCGGGGGGAGACATCCTCCTCGGCCCCGAGATGAAATCCACCGGCGAGGTGATGGGGATCGACACCAGCCTGGGGGCGGCCTTCGCGAAGAGTCAGATCGCCGCCCGGCAGAGTCTCCCCCTTTCGGGGAAGGTCTTTATCAGCGTCAAGGATTATGACAAAAACGAAATCATCGCCGTGGGAAGAGAGTTTGTCCATATGGGTTTTGAGATCCTTTCAACGCCCGGCACCGCGCAGGCGCTGGCGGAACATACTATCCCCGTGAAATGCCTGTCGCGGATCGGCGAGGGGAGGCCGAACCTTCTCGATTACATCAAGAACAAGGATGTGGGACTCCTCATCAATACGCCGAGCGGACCGAAACCGCGGCGCGATGAGGTGGTGATCCGCCATACCGCGGTTGCCCACGGCATCCCCGTGGTGACGACTGTTTCCGGCGCCCTGGCCGTCATCGGCGGGATACAGGCGCTGAAGAGGGGCGCCTTGGGCATACGGTCCCTCCAGGAGATCTATGCTTCCGAGCTCCCACCCTGCCGGGGTGTGTGATATTACAGAAAGGAACGGGTTGTGCCATGGAGTCTTTGGAACGGATCAGCACGGGGGTTGAAGGCCTTGACGAGGTCATCGATTATCTGCGCCTCGGGGACAACGTCGTATGGCGCGTCGACGACATCAAGGATTATGAAACCTGCGCCCGGCTGTTTGTAAAACAGGCGCTCAGTGACAAGAGAAAAGTCATCTATATGCGCTTTTCCGACCGGGCGCCGATCCTCGAGAACCATCCGGATATCCAGGTGCGGCGTCTGGACACGGCGAGCGGATTCGAATCGTTCTTCACGGAGGTGTACAACATCGTCACCCGTGAGGGGGTGAAGGCGTTTTACGTTTTTGACTGTCTCTCCGATCTCTTGGCCGTCTGGGCCAGTGATCTCATGATCGCCAACTTCTTCATGAGTTCCTGTCCTTACCTTTTCGAGCTGGACACCATCGCCTACTTCGCCCTTCTCCGGGATCGGCATTCTTTCCAGACAACGGCCCGGATCCGCGAAACGACACAGCTCTTCCTGGACCTTTACAACGATGAGGGTACCCTGTACGTCCACCCGCTGAAGGTATGGAACCGGTATTCCACCACCATGTTCATGCCCCACGTCCGCGAGGGGAATCGCTTCATTCCCGTTACCGACAGCACGGAGGCCGCGGAGCTCTCCCCCATCATGTCCCGGAGCGCGAAGGAGCGGGCCAAGCGGAATCTCGACTACTGGGATATTCTCTTCCTGCAGGCGGAGGAACTCCTTGAAAAGCCATGGGAATCGGAAGCGCGGCAGAAGATGGTCGACAAGCTGTGCAGCATCATGATCACCCGGGACCCGCGGATGTCGATCCTCGTGAAAGACAATTTTACCCTTGAGGATATGTTGAGTATCAAAAACCGCCTCATCGGGACGGGGTTCATCGGGGGCAAGACCACCGGCATGCTCCTCGCCCGGAAGATTCTGCTCAAAGATCAGTCCTTCAACTGGGAAGCGCAGTTGGAACCGCACGATTCCTTCTATATCGGCTCGGACGTCTTCTACACCTACCTGGTCCAGAACGGCTGGTGGAAACCTCTCATGGAGCAGCAGCAGGCGGGGGAAACCTATTTCCAGGCGGCACGGGAACTGGGGGAAAAGATACGGCAGGGGACCCTCCCGGACGAGATTCGCGAACAGCTCCTCCAGATTATTGAGTATTTCGGGCAATCGCCTTTCATCGTCCGATCCAGCAGTCTTCTCGAAGACGCCTTCGGTAACGCCTTTGCCGGCAAGTATGAAAGCTTTTTCTGCGTGAACCAGGGGAGCCCTGAGGAACGCCTTGCCCGGTTCGAAGAGACCGTCAAGAAGGTATACGCCAGCACGCTGAATGAGAACGCGCTCAGCTACCGCATCCAGAAAGGGCTGCAGCATGCCAACGAACAGATGGCTCTCCTGGTCCAGCGGGTTTCCGGGAATCGCTACGGGAACTATTTCTTCCCCGATATCGCCGGGGTCGGTCTCTCCTACAACACCTTCGTCTGGAAAAAAGAGATAAACCCGCAGGCCGGTCTGCTCCGGCTGGTCTTCGGCCTGGGAACGCGAGCGGTCAACCGCGTCGAGGGGGATTATCCGAGAATCGCGGCTCTCGACCTCCCCCTTATCAAGCCCTACGCCGGGATGGACGATTCCCGTAAATTTTCTCAGCGCGACGTGGATCTCCTCAACATCGAATCGAATTCCCTGGAGACCGTCGAGCTTCGAAAACTGACCGGAGAGAATCCGAACCTGCGCCTCGACCGGATCGCCGTCAGGGACCACGAGATGAACCGGGAGATGAAGGAGCACGGCATCACGGGCCAGGAAGCGTGGATCATCACCTTTGACGACCTGCTCTCAAAGACCCCCTTCGCCGGGGTAATGCGGTCAATGCTCAAGAAGCTTGAGATCGTCTACAATTATCCGGTGGACATCGAGTTTACCGTTAATTTCACCAGGGACGACCTCTTCGAGATCAACCTGCTCCAGTGCCGCCCCCTGCAGACCATCGGCGAGGAGACGATCGTCGAGATCCCTCGCGCGATCAGCCCTGAAAAGATCCTCTTCGCCTCGGAGGGAAACTTCTTCGGCGGCAACATCTCCCAGACCATCAGGCGCGTTATCTACATCGAACCGCACGGGTACAGCGAGCTTCCCCTCCAGCAGAAATATGAAATAGCGCGGCTGATCGGAAGGTTGAATCGTCAGATTCCCGACAGGAAGACGCTCCCCGCACTGCTTCTCGGACCGGGGAGGTGGGGATCAACCACGCCGTCGCTGGGCGTGCCCGTGAGTTTCTCCGAGATCAACCGTGTCGCGGCACTGGGAGAGGTAGCCTACGTTCACGGCAACCTCATGCCGGAGCTGTCCTTCGGTTCCCACTTTTTCCAGGATCTCGTGGAAATGAGGATCTTCTATATCGCCCTCTTCCCGGATCAGAAAGAGGTCATTTTCAACCGGGACACACTGAAGAACCGTTTGAATCTCCTCACTGAACTGATTCCCGATTCGGACGCCTACACGGACATCGTCACGGTCTGCGATTTCAGGGAGCAGGAACTGCGGCTGGCGGCGGATATCATATCGCAGCGTGTCGTCTGTTTTTCCGATCAGGAACTGTAAAACGGGACGGAAGGACGCAAGGCAATCAGAAACCCCGGATCGGTCACCCTTCACCCGCAAAGGGTGATATGACCGCATACGCGGGACAGCGTATATCAGTGCCTTAGATGCCGTACAACGGGGCGGTACAGAAACAGATTCCTGCGGATGAAACTGCCGTCTTTTTCAAAATCATCATGTGAATTGCAAACATAGGTGACAACCGGATTTCCGCCCCGGGCGAATTCACGGTGTTCCTTTCCGGCGTAACAAAATGTGTTCCTGTCGTACCGAGGGCTGTTCGGATCAACTTCGGGGATGGTCCCGATCAGAACCTCCGGTTCGGACCATGGCCCCTCCAGTCTGTCGGCCTTCCGGCACAACATCTGATCGCCGTTGTTTCTGACGGACAGATACACGGCGACCCATTTTCCCTCGTCGGGGTGGTACCGCACGCTCATCTCCGAAACGGCTGCCTCAAGCACCACCTTCACACGCGCGTGGTCCGGCTCCTGTTCCCACCGTCCCTCCGTGGTCAAATATTCAACGGCCCGGGCCGGATCATCTAGCCTGCGTATCGGAATGCGGGTGAGAATATTACCGAGCACGGCACGTCCGTCCTTCGCGCCGCTGTAGAGGGGATAGAAATAGACATGCTCCCCGTAGACGACCGATGTCGTGGCAAAGGCCTGAACGCCATCGAGAATGCCGGGTGTCACGTCCACGTAGTCAACAGGCCACCGGTTCGGGTCTTCCTTCTCGAAGTGACCTATCCTGGCGATCTTATGTCCCAGAACCTCGAATTTGAAGGGGCCCTTTATCTCCGGATTGGCGCGAATCGATACAAGGGGAATATAGAGCATTCCATCCGCCATAAAGGGGTCCTGGGGCCACAGCCATTCATCCTCGCCGAAAGAGGAAACGAACTGGCCATCTTTCTTTTTCAGCCAGTAGCGGATGTGAAAGACGCCGTCGGGGGTGCAGGTAGAAGTGGCCAGCGTCGTCCCGAGAACCACCTTCATCCCCACCCGATTTAACCGGCCCTCTTCTTCCGAAACGAAGGAATCTCCAAAGAGCCACAGGACGCGCCGGTCATCCAGTCTGATGGAGTATGCCCCATCCCCGCCATACCATCCGTCCCTGTCGGGGAAACAGGGCAGGCAGATCGATGACGCTGATCGCGGATCATACGCTCGCTCCGGACCGGATGAACAGGCGGACAGGAGGATGCATATCAGCAGTACGGCAATCCGGATCGCCCTTTTTGTTGCGCCGTATAGGATCATGCAAGACTTCTTTGACTGTGCTCTGTAAAATTGATTCCCCATCATCCACGGATTATCCCACCAGGGGGCAAAAGCTCAAACAACATCTCTCCAATGACCAACAGATCGGTATGCTCTTACTACCCAAGCATGTCGAACACCGTTCTTGTCATGGTGCGCCGGCCCTGACAAAATCCGTTATGTCTTTGAATAAAGACGGATCCGCGTGGAACGGCCAATCGTTATGCCCGGCGCCTTTGATGATCCACAGGCGCTTTTTGCCTTCGGGAAGAGCGTCGTACAGATTGATGGCATGCCTGATCGGAAGAATTTCATCATGTTCCGCTCCGATGACGGCGATATGCTTCTGGAACGATTGAAGATTCGCCGCGTTGTCATAGGTATCGGTTAAAACCAGCTTCACGGGAAGAAAAGGGAACAGAGATTTAGCAACGGATGCCAGCGTGTCCCAGGGCGTAATGAGCATGATACCGGCCACGGGAAGGTCTGTCCCTTTCACGACAGCGGCGGCGACGCCACAGCCAAGCGATTCGCCAAGCACATAGAGGGGGGGTCCGTATTGCTCGGACGCGTAGCGCACTGTCTCCAGCCCATCGGCGACAAAAGGTTTTTCCCCCACCTTTCCCGGACGTCCTCCGTATTTCGGGTATTCCGCCAGGATGACGCGGAAGCCCAGCTCCATGAACGGCGTTACATAGAACGTCCGGTCGAGTGCCGTGCCGCCATTGCCGTGAAAGAGAACAATGGTACCATGGGGAGCGGGCGCTTCCCCGGCGGCAATCAGCCCCTGATAATCTCCGTCCGTCTCCTGCCAGAGTTTCACGCCCTCACGCTCAAGGATGCGGGCGGCAGGCCGCTCCGCGCTGGGAAAATACAGAAATCTGTTCTGCATGTTACACCCCCCCACACACAAGGCCATGATAACGAATAGCAGGATTTTGTGGGTCGTCTCCCTCTTTTTTTCAAATCCCATCAGGCGTGATCCGGTTGTCTTCTGTCAGAGGCTCCCTCGTTCCATGTTTCGAGAAGCTGGTGCGGCCCAAATCCGGCGAATGTTTTCCCTCGGTCCCCTTATAGATAGGTCCTGGCGCCGGCATAGCGTTTTTTATAATAGGAGTTTGAGAGGGAACTGGTCTGCACCGTCTTGCCGGATCGCGGCGCGTGGATAAACCTGTCGTCTCCCGCGTAGATCCCCACATGGGAGATCTCCCCCCTGCCGCGGATATCAAAAAAAACCAGGTCTCCCTTGGCTAATGCATCACTGCTGACAGCAGCGCCCAATTCGTACTGCTGTCTGGACGTGCGGGGCAGGTTCAGACCGTTGAGCCGGTAGATGGCCATGGCGAGACCGCTGCAGTCGAATCCCTGATCAGCGGATGCGCCTCCCCACTGATAGGGGACGCCGATAAAACTCTGGGCCGTTTTCACGATCTCGTCTCTGAAGTAGGGTTCATCGCGAGGCGGCCTCTTGGCGATAGCATACTCTTCGGGGCGGACGATATAGTACTCGCCTATTACCCCCATTGCCTTCAGAATTTCAGCTTCGCGCGCGGCAAGTTCCCGGGTTGGAAAATTGCCGAAGCGCACCTTGTACAATCCCCGTTTGTAGAGGAAATAGTAGGCGTCCAGATTGTCTTCGTTCAGGCGGTTGGCAAGGCGGGCGGCATTTTCAACCTGCTCAAAAGCGCCGGCCTGAATAGCGTACCCCATCCGGGTGAGCTTTTCAGCCGGCTCAGGGGGACGGTAATCGGGGGAAGAGATGCGGCGCTGGCCGCACCCTGTCACGCAGAGCAGAATCAGAAGGGGGATGATGATCCCAATGCCCGTTACGTTCCGCGGATCCATGGCTCCCTGTAAAAAAACCGGTACGAATATCAGTTGTTAACAGACGAGGCAGCGTCCGGATCAGCTGATTCTTCCGCCGACCGGAGGATCGCCGTCGAAGGAAACGAGGGAAATCTTTCCTTTTGTCTCCGTCGCCAGGAGCATTCCGTGTGACTCAACCCCCATCAGCTTGACCGGCTTCAGGTTCAGCACGACGGCTATCTTCTTTCCCACCAGTTCTTCAGGCCCATAACTCGCGCCGATCCCGGCGACAATGGTCCGCTCCTCGCCCACGTTGATCTTCAGCTTCAACAGTTTATTCGATCCCTTGACCCGCTCCGCGGCGGTTACCTCGGCCACGCACAGGTCGATCTTTTGAAAATCGTCAAAGGAGATCTCATCCTTGACATCCGTGAGAACGCCCGCGGGAGCCTCCTGCGGTTTGTGACATTCCACGCGGGGAAAGAGCGATTCGCCGCGGGTCAGGATGCTGCCCGCGGGCAGTCCTCCCCACGCGTCCAGGGTGCCGAATTTTTGAGAATCGAGATCCTGTATGCCGAGCCTCTTCAGGATATCCCCGGCGGCATCGGGCATGAAGGGGGTAATCAGGACGGCTATGAAGCGGAGCGCTTCCAATATGTTGTAGATCACCGCGTTCAAGCGCTCCCGGGCTGCCGGATCCTTGGCCAGGACCCATGGCTCCCGCTCCACGATGTACCGGTTCGTCATGTTGATGTAATCCCAGATGGAAATGAGAGCCTTATGGAACTGCAGGGACCGGAATGATGCTTCAACTTCCGGAAAAAGCGTTGCCGCCGACCCAATCAGGGGGGCGTCATCCGGATGCCGGGTGGCGGCAGGGACTTTTCCGTCGCAATACTTCACCGCCATCGAGATGGACCGGCTGACCAGATTCCCCAGATCATTCGCGAGGTCGGCGTTGATCCGCTGGACGAATGCCTCTTCGCTGAAATTTGAATCAAGACCGAAGACCATGTCCCGCATCAGGAAATAGCGGAACGCGTCCAGCCCGTAGGTGTCCTTCAAATCCAGGGGTTTTACCACCGTCCCCCGGCTCTTCGACATCTTGCTCTGGTCGATGTTCCAGTATCCATGCACGTTCAGATGCTGGTAGGGTTCGATCCCCGCCCCCTTCAGCATGGTGGGCCAGTAGATGCCGTGCGGCTTGAGAATATCCTTGGCTATGAGATGCTGCGAGACGGGCCAGAAGGTACCGAACCGCTCGCCGGCGGGGTAGCCGATGCCGGTCAGATAATTGATCAGCGCGTCAAACCAGACATAGGTGACGTACTTTTCATCAAAGGGAAGGGTAATCCCCCAGGTCAGCCGCGTCTTGGGCCTCGAGATGCAGAGGTCTTCGAGGGGTTCCTTCAGAAAGGCAAGGGCCTCATTCCGGTAGCGTTCCGGCCTGATAAAGTCGGGGTTGTCGCGGATATGGCCGATCAGCCAGTCCTGATACTTGCTCATCCTGAAAAAATAGTTGCTCTCCTTCCGGGTTTCGGGGACGGTAAGGTGATCCGGGCACATGCCGTTCACCAGCTCGCTCTCCCGGTAAAAACGCTCGCACCCCACGCAGTAAAAACCCTCGTACTCGCCGAAGTATATGTCTCCGGCATCGTATACCTTCTGGAGTATCGACCGCACGACCTCTTTATGATCCGGGTCCGTCGTGCGTACAAAGTAATCGTTGGTTATGGAAAGCTTCGGCCACAGGGTTCTGAACTGTCCGCTGATCCTGTCCACATATCTCTGGGGGTCCTCGCCCACCTGCCGGGCCGCCTCCGCGACCTTGTCGCCATGCTCATCGGTGCCGGTCAGGAAATAGGTCTCGTATCCCGCCATCCGGTAAAATCGCGCCATGACATCGGCCACGATGGTGGTATATGCGTGCCCCAGGTGGGGGGACGCGTTGACGTAATAGATCGGCGTTGTGACATAAAATCGTTTCATGATCTTCTCCGCGATGCCTGTTTCTTTTTCTCTGTCTTCGGTTTTGCCTGGGGAGGATCTTTCTGAATGCTGTCTACGGGGACCTCTACCTCTTTTCCATCGCCGAGGTCGACGACAACCATCCTCTCCAGTACGTTCTGCCTCACCACCGTGCCCCTTCCCTCGCTGGTGGTGACCGTCTTGCCGCATTTGGGCATGTTTTTCCTCGCTTCTGTGTACTGATCATGCTCAAAAGCGAGGCAGCACATCAGTCTCCCGCACAGGCCTGATATCTTTTCAGGGTTCAAGAGCATATTCTGTTCCTTGGCCATCTTGATCGAAACCGGAGCGAAGGTATCGAGAAAACTGGCGCAGCAGAGGGCCCTGCCGCACATACCGACACCTCCATATATGCGGGCCTCGGTCCTGACCCAGATCTGCTTCAGCTCGATCCGCGTCTTGTATTTCCGCACGAGGTCTTTCACCAGTTCCCTGAAGTCCACCCTGCTTTCCGCGGTAAAGTAAAAGAGGAGTTTGCTTTTGTCGAAGAGGGATTCCACACTGACCAGCCGCATGGCAAGATTTCTCTCCCTGATCTTCTCCATGCAATAGGCCAGCGCCTCCTTCTCCAGCCGGACATTCTCTTCATGGACCTTCATATCTTCAGCAGTTGCTTTGCGTATAATCTTCTGGAGGGCACGGGAGAGCTGATCGCAAGCAAGGACGCGAACACCAGCCGCGACGGATCCCATGGCCGGCCCCGACTCGGTATTCACGATCACGGTATCTCCCTCCTCCAGAACGACACCGGTGGCGTCGAAGGAATACACCTTCCCCGTGTTTTTAAATCTGATTCCTACGATGCTTTTAGTTTCGTACTGTTCCATCATACCCCCGGCCTGCGGTCTTGAGCCGGAACGTCATGGACTCCAGCAGCAACTGCCTGTTGGCGTTCTGTTCAATGGCGCTCTGGGTATCCCGTATGGTCTTTATGTTATGGAGAATCTCGGCTCCCGTCATTGTTTTCGAACATTGTTTTGTGGCTTCAGCGATATCCCGGTGCATAATCCTGTCAATATCGTGGAGTTCCCGGTATACCAGCATATCCCGGTACCATTCCCTGAAGATGTCAATCCTTCGCAGGGCGTCATCCCTATCCTTCCCGAAGCTGTCCGCGAGGAAGATCATATCAAGAGAAGCCGTGCCGGTGGCGGAAAGCAGGCCGGTTATCTCACGTTTAAAGTCAAGGAGTGACTCTTTGCTCATCTCCAGCGCCCTGCCGATGCTTCCTCCGGTCGATGAGGCAAGAGCGCGGGCTGACTCTTCATCCATGGACACTCTGTCCCTGAGAAACGATGCGACAACCTCGGGCCGCAGTGGTCGGAATCGTATCTTCTGGCACCGAGACAGGATCGTCTGAGGGAGCTTGTGGACACGGGATGTGGTCAGTATCAGGATATTCGAAGGGCTCGGCTCCTCAAGGGTCTTCAGAAGGGCATTGGCCGACGCGTCGTTCATCCTGTCCGCGTCCGCCACGATGAAAACCCTTTTTCTTCCCTCAAAAGGCCTGAATTGTATCTGATTCTGAAGATCTCTGATCTGCTCGATCTTGATGAATATCCCGTCCGGTTCTATGAAAACGATATCGGGATGCGTACCCCGGCCCGTCTTGCTGCAGGAGGGGCATCTGCCGCAGAAATCGGCGTTATCTTCGCGGCAATTGAGAGCCTGCGCGAGTCCCCGGGCCGCCGTTTTTTTTCCGATGCCCTGCATGCCATGGAACAAATACGCGTGCGGAACGCGATCTGTGCGCATGGCGCGTTGAAGCATCTCTATCTGCCTGTCCTGACCGTAAATATCGCGAAACGGCATACGCCCTATCTTTCGATTAACGCCGCCAGATGGGTTCGCACGTCTCGATGCACCGCGTCGATGTCTCTGGAGGCGTCTATGACCCTGAATCGATCCGGTTCCCCGCGGGCCAGCGCGAGGTATCCATCCCTGACGATCCGGTGAAACTCCAGTCGTTCCCGCTCAAACCGATCTTCGCGGGGAATATCCCCCGCGCTGCGCGCGCGATCCGTGATCCTGGCGAGCCCCGCATCGGCGGGGACATCAAACAGAAAGGTGAGGTCGGGCTTCAGCGACCGGGACGCGAAGTGGCAGAGCGACCGCACGTATTGTATCTCCTCACCTCTGCCATACCCCTGGTAGGCAAGGGTGGCATCGGAAAAGCGGTCACACAGGACGACCCTGCCCTCTTCCATCGCGGGGGCTATGACCTCTTCCACATGCTGGGCTCTGTCCGCTGCAAAGAGCAATAGCTCAGCTCTGCCCGACAAGGCAAGGGCCGTCTTGTCCAGCAGAATCTTCCGGAGTTCTCTCCCGAGAGGGGTCCCTCCCGGCTCGCCGGTGACGATACAGGATACTCCCAGTTCACTCAGATAATCTGCAGCCCGTCTTACCTGCGTTGTCTTCCCGGAGCCTTCGATCCCCTCAAATGTAACGAACAAGCCCATGTCCTTCAGCCCCACAGACAGGGAATATCAACGCCCGACCGCTATTTATCTTTTCCCTCGGCGGGTTCTATGGCCTCCACCGGACAGATATCGGCACAGGCGCCGCAATCGGTGCACAGCTCGGGATCGATCACATATCTGTCTTCCCCCTCGCTGATCGCTTCAACAGGGCACTCATCTTCACAACTTCCACACGCGATACACTCTTCAGTAATGAAATATGCCATTGTATACCACCCTCCGAACAAGTAAGTATTGAACGCTAAAAACCATCAACAACTTCGAAATAACTGTCCTCTTTGTCAGGATACTCGATCTTCTCACCCGGACAGAAACTCTTCTCTGTGAAAAACGCGGAGAATAAATGCACGCGGACTAATGAGGCATGTGATCAATCATATCCCTGGCCACGCTTCGCGCGAAGGAAGTGAGATCGGGTTTGAACCAGGTGTATTCCTTGGTGGCACAGTGATCCGCCTTCCACATGATCTGGCCCGTCCGCGCCGCTATCAGCTCCATGTTGAATCCCGCCTTGGCGAGAGTATCGTCCCCCTGCGTCGTATAGTTCCAGAAATTGACATCCACCACAAGGAACGCGTCAACATCGCACGCCTGGCCGATATGCCGGCTCAGGTCGGGATCGGAAAAGTGTACCGTCTTCAGCTTCGCCAGGTAATCGGCAACGGCTTTGCGCAGGTTCTCGTCCCGTTCCGTCAGTTTTGCCACATCTTTCGGCGACAGTACCGTGGAAAACCACCCCTTCCCCCTGACAACATCCACGATAAGATCGCCTGCTACGTCCCCCGCCTCTTTCTCATACACACCCGGATTTACCGAAAGCACGCATATTTTCTCAGGGTGAAATGTATCTATGCCGGGCGCGACCTGGGAGTAACGGAGCCCACCGCAGGATGCAAGCATCACGCAGAACGCTGTTGCAAAGATCACGGCCGGCACTTTTCTCCGCATCATCATTCCTCCCGGACAGGCGTTCTACAGCTTTGTTGCGACAAGCCAGAGACAGGCACCCGCCCCGGCTATGATATAATTCAGACCCAGCAATCCTTCCAAGGCCATCCTGGAAAACCGGGATTTCTTATCACAAAGTCCCTGACAAATCCATATATAAAACAGCGGCAGCAGCAGGACCAGACTCACGGAAGGAACCCAACCGAAGGGAAATGCCGCGATCAGCAAGGCGCCCGTGAAAACCGTCATCCCTTGCAACAGGAGCCTGGCGGGGCCTTCTCCCATCACAATGGGTATTGTTTCCCGGCCGATCAGCCGGTCGCTCTGGATATCCAGGGTATCGGAAAGGACCGATTTTGAAAAAACCAGGGTAAATACGAAAACAAACGCCACGATCATGCCGCAGGTGATATCCAGACTGACGCTTATCTGCGGGATGACAGCCGTGACGGAAGCCCAGGCCACAGCGGTAAAAAAGTTCTTTGAACCGGGGAGATCCTCCAGCCGTTTTCCCCACACATTGACCGTGTACAGGACGCCAAAGAGCGCAACCGCGCCAACCAGTATAAAGGGGGCCGGTCCCGCGATGAAGGATAATGCCAGGGCAAGGGTGATGGAAGCAACAGCGGCCGTCATGTAGATTCTCTTGTGCCGCAGGTATGATTTTTCCCTGAAACTCCCCTTGATCCTCCCGAAACTCCGCCCCTGCAGCCGATTGATGGTATGGATGGCATACACGCACAGCGAGGCGATCATAAGGTGTGATACGTTCACCGGAAGGCGCTGGAGCAGCATGCTGACCAGCGAGAGGAACCCGGCTCCGATGGCGGAGGAGATATCTGTCCTGACCAGCGATATCCAGAGATCGTACAGTCCTCTCAGACCCCCCGGCATTTCCCCCTTCCTCTCGTGGATCAGGAAATCGATCACCCCTTCCGTAATCCAGTTCGGCGTGGATGCCCCCGCGGATACACCGATGCTTCCTCGCCAATTCAGATCAATGCCGTCAAGCTCCTCGGCAGTCTCCACGTGGAGCGTGCGGGCCCCGCATTCCCGGGATATTTCGGCAAGCCTCCGGGTATTCGCGCTGTCCTTTCCTCCCACAATGATCATTCCATCCAGTTCGGAGGCCATCTTTTTGATTTCCGCCTGTCTTCTCTCGGTGGAATCACATATGGTGTCAAATATGAGGGCTTCCGGAAATGCGCGTTTGATTTCCCCCGTGATTTCTTTGTATTTCGCCGAATCCTGCGTGGTCTGGGCGACGACACACATCTTTCCGGAACGGGGCAACGCAGCGACGTCCTTCGGATCATTGATGACCACGCCCCTCCCCGACGCGTATCCGAGAAGGCTGACAACCTCGGGGTGCTCCCTGTCTCCCACAATGACCACCGCGTGGCCCCGCGAGGCATGTTTCTTGATGATCGCCTGAACACTCGCGACACGCGGACAGGTGGCGTCCACGATCTCCAGCCCTTTTTCCTTTATCCGTTCCCGCTCCCGGGGCGAGATCCCGTGGGCCCGTATCACGATAATGCCATCCTGAATCGAGTCAATATTCTCCACAGGGACAACCCCGCGCTCCCGGAGGAGCGCAACCGTCTGGGGATTGTGTATCAGGGGGCCATAGGTATACACCTTCATCCCCTCCCTGTCGCGGGTCAGCGCGAGGACCATGTCAACCGCCCTCTTCACGCCCATGCAAAACCCGGCTGTTTCAGCAAGCCTGATTCCCACTTCTTTCCTCGTCTACGATCTTATCGCCTGCGGGCATACAGGAAAAATTCCCTGTTGCCGGCCGGACCGGTAATAGGTGATTCGCAGATCCCCGCCACCTCAAGACCCAGTTCCTCCGCGAATGTCGCGATTTCCTCAACAACCCGGCGATGCACGGCGGGATCCCGCACAACCCCCTTTCCCACCTCGCCTCTCCCCGCCTCGAACTGCGGTTTGATCAAAGCCAGGATGGAGCCTCCCATGGCTGTGAGGCCGAGGGCTACGGGAAGCACCAGTTTCAGGGAAATAAAAGAGACATCGATAACGGCGAGATCGATTGCGTCCTCTATCCCTTCACCGGAAAAGTATCTGATATTGGTTTTTTCGAAGAGGGCCACCCGTTTGTCTGTCCGGAGCTTCCAGTCAATCTGGCCGTATCCCACATCGATGGCGTACACCTTCTTCGCCCCCCGCTGGAGGAGGCAATCGGTGAATCCGCCGGTGGCGGCACCGATATCCAGGGCCGCCATACCCGCCACATCGATGCCGAAGGTCATGAGCGCCCCCTCGAGCTTCAAGCCCCCACGGCTGACATAGGGATTCCCCTCCCCCTTTATCCGTATCCCGGCATCGTGGCGGACAAGAGCGCCTGCCTTGTCGATACGCTCCTCCTCGACCACCACCACCCCCGCCATGATGAGCGCCTTTGCCTTCTCGCGGGTCGGGGCGAGTCCCCTGTCGACCATGAGTCGATCCAGTCTGGTTTTTAAATGATGTTCCTTCATCCGGCTGGGTCCTCGCGGGGATGCGGGGAAACGGGCCTCGGCCTGATCTGCCGCCCTTCAACGGGAGGCCAGCAGGGCTCGAACACCCCGCGCTATGCCATGCGCATCGATTCCCTGCTGTTGTCTGAGCTCGGCCTGCGTTCCCTGTTCCACAAAGGTGTCCCCAATACCGAGTCGCTTTACCGTCACCCCGGATATTCTTTCCTCTTCGAAGATCTCAAGGACCGCGCTGCCGAACCCCCCCATGAGGACATTTTCTTCGACGATAAGGATCTTTTTGCATGCGGTGGCAACTTCGCACAACAAGGCCCGGTCGAGCGGTTTCACAAACCGGCTGTTGACCACGGTCGCTTCGATCCCTTCACCCGCCAGTTCCTCCGCGGCATCCAGGGCGGGATATACCGTGGAGCCGATGGCCATGACCCCCACGTCTTTTCCTTCGCGCACGATTTCCGCTTTTCCTATCTCGATGCATGCCGGTTTTTCGTCCAGGGGAACGCCCACGCCGCTGCCGCGGGGGTAACGGATCGACACGGGGACTCCGCATTCCACGGCCGTCTTGAGCATGTGCTGGAGCTCGTTTTCATCCTTCGGGGCCATGATAACCATATGCGGTATGGAGCGCAGGTAGGAGAAATCAAAGAGGCCGTGGTGCGTCGGGCCGTCTTCTCCGACGATCCCTCCCCGGTCGAGGGCGAAGACAACGGGAAGCTTCTGCAGACACACGTCGTGGAGCACCTGGTCATACGCCCGCTGGAGAAAGGTGGAGTATATGGCCACAATGGGAACAAAACCCTCCGTAGCCAGGCCCGCGGCAAAGGTGACACCGTGCTGCTCGGCGATGCCCACATCGTAGAACCGTTCGGGGATCTCGAGCGCAAACCGGTCAAGACCCGTCCCTCCCGTCATGGCCGCTGTGATAGCCACAATGGCGGGATTTTCCCGCGCCAGTTGCAGCACCGTATCACCGAACACCGTGGTGTACGAAGGCTTGGCGCCGTTCGAGGCGATGGATTTCCCCGTGGCAAGATCGAAGGGGCCGATCCCGTGGAACCGGGCGGGGTCCTCCTCGGCGAATCGGTACCCCTTCCCCTTCTTGGTGATGACATGCACAAGAACGGGCCGTTCCATAGTGCGGACGTTTTCAAGATTCTTGATCAGGTTATCCAGCCGATGACCTTCGAGGGGCCCCACATACTTGAATCCCAGCTCTTCGAACAGCATCCCCGGAAGAACAAATCCCTTCAACGACTCCTCGGCCTTCCGGGCAAACTTGATCACCTGCTCCCCCACACCGGGAACCGTCTTCAGGAAGTCGTGGATCTTGGCCCGGAGGCGCGTAATCTGCTGTCCCGTCATGGCGCGGTTCAGATAGGACGACATGGCCCCCACATTCGGAGAGATCGACATCTCGTTGTCGTTCACTATGACGATCAAGTCCTTCTCGCGTTCCCCGGACCAGTTGAGGGCCTCAAAGGCCATACCGGCCGTCATGGAACCGTCTCCGATGACGGCGATCACCTTGAAATCATCGTCCTTCAGGCATCGGGCGTCGGCGATCCCCGCGGCGGCGGAGATGGAGGTGCTGCTGTGTCCGGCGCCGAAGACGTCGTAGACACTTTCATGCCGTTTGGGAAAGCCGCTGATCCCTCCCATCTTCCTGAGGGTGTGAAATGAATCTCTCCTCCCCGTGATGATCTTGTGCGCATAGGCCTGGTGCCCCACATCCCAGATTACCCTGTCGTGGGGCGTATCGAAAACGAAATGGACGGCGAGGGTAAGCTCCACCGCTCCCAGAGACGGAGCCAGGTGCCCCCCGTTTTTTGAGACAACCTCCAGCATTTTCTCCCGGATCTCTCCGGCGAGGATGTTCAGTTCTTTGATGCCAAGGCGCCGTATATCTGCAGGGCTGTTGATCCCCTCCAGTATGCCTGTTTTTTCATCCATGAATATGTCTCCCGCTTCCGGGTGCAATATGCCGCCCGGAACGTACCCTATGATTTCCGCTCCGCCATAAATCGCGCGATCAGCCGCAGGGGTTCGGCTTTTTTATCAAAACGGTCTATGTCGGCCAACGCGCCTTCCACCAGCCGGCGCATCTCCGTCCGGGATCGATCGATCCCGATCAGCGCCGGATAGGTCGCCTTGCCTCGCCCTTTGTCGCTTCCCACATCCTTTCCCAGCACCGCCCGGGAACTTTCGACATTCAGTAGGTCGTCCGCTATCTGGAAGGCAAGCCCCACCTTGTCCCCATATGCCGACAGGGCATCGAGATCGTCCGATCCGCCACCCGCAAGCAGCGCCCCCGCCCGGATGGAAACGGTTATCAGGGCCTGCGTCTTATGGGTATGTATGAACCGCACCCGCTCCATATCGACTGCTTCCCCCTCCGCCCTGAGGTCCGCCACCTGCCCCCCCACCATCCCCTGAAAGCCGGCCGCTGTGGCAATCTCGCGAATAACCGTCAGCCCTGTTTCAGGGGAGACCCGGGGATGAGTCATGGACAGGAGGTAAAAAGCCTCCGTGAGAAGGGCGTCCCCCGCCAGAATCGCGATTCCTTCGCCGAACATCTTGTGATTGGTCGGTTTTCCCCTCCGGTAGTCATCGTCGTCCATTGCCGGGAGGTCGTCATGTATCAGAGAGTAAGTATGGATCATTTCAAGGGCGCAGGCAGCGGGGAGAACGATCTCGGCGCTGCCTCCCAGCGCCTCCGCTGAAGCCATGCACAGAATGGGCCGGAGCCGCTTTCCGCCTGCAAAGAGGGAATAGCGCATGGCGCCGAGAATCTCAGAAGACATCCCGCCCTGTTCGGGAAGGTATCCATCAAGGGCCCGGTCGACCACCCTTTTTTTTTCCTCACGGTACTCGTCCAGCGAAATGCTAAGGCTCGCCACTCCCTCCATCCCCTTCCTCAAAAGGCCTGATCTTTAAAGCATCCCCCTCCCTGAGCAGGATCTCGACCTTCCTCTCGGCCTCGTCGAGTTTGTCTGAGCAGAACCGGGAGAGTTTGATTCCCTCTTCGAATGCTTTGAGCGATTCGTCCAGGGTAAGGTCTCCCTCCTCCATCTTCCTGACAATCTCTTCCAGTTGTTCAAGTGCCTTTTCAAACTTCTTTTCCGCCATTATTTTGCTCCCGTGAAACAGTGGTCACCCGCGCCGTGAACCGGCCCGATGCAACTCGCACATGGACGCTGTCATCCACCGCGAGCACCCCGGCATCCCGGACGACCGTGCCGTCCGGCAGCCGTATAATGCCAAAGCCCCGCGCCAGAACTGAGAGAGGATTGAGGGTATCCAGGAGCCCAATATCTCTCATCAGAATGCTCCGCGCGGTTTCGATGCGGGATCGGACCCGTGCCTCCAGTTCCCCCCTCACGCGCTGGGCGGTTCGTCGCAGGCCATCAATGCGTGCGGCCGGCGTGAACCGGATCAACAGTTTCCGCGCGGGGAGCAGACCGCTTCTTCGCATTGCCAGGATACGCCGCATGGCGGCCGTCAGTCTCGCCTGCTGATCATCAAGTCCGATCCGCAGGTCTTCTATCCTCCCCCGCGGATCACGCAGGCGTTCCGCCGTCGTTGCCACCCTGGTCGTCCATCCGCGCAGCAACACCCGGCAGGCAAGGATCAGCCGCGATCGCACCCTCCGGATCCGCTCCTGGAGATCCCTTCTGTCGGGGACCACCAGCTCTGCCGCGGCGGAGGGCGTCGGGGCCCTGAGATCGGCCACGAAGTCCGCAATGGTAAAGTCAATCTCATGGCCAACAGCCGATATGACGGGAATTCTCGATGACCAGATCGCCCGCGCGACCCGTTCATCGTTGAAACAGAAGAGATCCTCCAGCGACCCTCCTCCCCGCGCGACGATAATCACATCGACCCCGGCCGTGTTCAGAGCGGCAATGGCGGCGCATATCTCGCCCGGCGCCTCACGTCCCTGGACGGCCGCCGGGGCGATTACCACGTCCACCGAGGGGAATCTCCTTCCGGTGATATGCAGGATATCCCTGATTGCCGCTCCTGAAGGAGAGGTGACGATGCCAATCCGTTCAGGGAGGAACGGAATCCGCCTCTTATGGGAGAGATCGAAAAGTCCCTCGTGCTCCAGGCGTGCCTTGAGCTGTTCGAAGGCCTTCTGGAGAGCCCCGAGTCCCTGCGGCTCCGCGGTGTCAAGAATGAGCTGATACTCTCCCCGCGCCGGATAGACATTTACTCTCCCCCTGCAGATGATCTGCATCCCTTCTTCAAGATCAAATCCCATCCGCGCCACGGAACTCCTGAAGGCAACCACGCGTATCTGGCTCATCTCGTCCTTGAGGGTAGCGTAGATGTGGCCTGAGGCGGGACGGCGCAGATTGGATATCTCCCCGGTCACCCATATGAGCCCGAACTCTGACTCCAGGGTCTGTTTAATGGCCTCGGTCAGTTGCGTAACGGTCAGTATCGTTTGCATGAAAATTCCCGGTACGGCGCTTATGACAGATGCTGGCCGTCTCACAAAGGATCACACCCGGCGCACGTATTCGATTGATATTTCTCCCCGCTTTGTGTCGGTGGGAACGGGAAAGGGAGGGCAGCACAATGGAACGCTTGTATAGCATTCAAGAAACGCACACACCGGCAAGATACAGAGACGTGGAAGCCGTAACAATCATCCTGCATCCCGTCAATCGCGCCTCGCTCACATTGCTGCGTTCGCCATCCGCCTTATAAAAAGAAGCGTACGCAGTTGAACGCTCGGCATATGGTGAGCTTCAAGGATCCACGGGGCAGTCGTTTGTCAGCGGGAAGAAACTCCTCTGCCGATCGTGCGACATCCGGCAAAGCCCTCTATTTGATACTCCCCTTTATCTCCCGCCTCCTTGATGCCCCCCGTATCTTTTTTAATACGTTGTCTTCAATCTGCATGGCCCGTTCAACGTCATCCTCCGAATAGGCCGTACTCCTTTTTGGATTCAGTCTCAAATCCGCTTTTTCGCTGATGCCGAATCGCATTCTCAGAACCTTTTCCTCCCGCGGTGTCAGGGTGGACAATATTTTTCTGGTCTGCTGGGCAAGATCCATGTTCATGGTTGCATCGGAGGGAGACATGACCTTTTTGTCCTCTATGAAATCCCCGAGGGAACTGTCCTCCTCCTCGCCAATAGGGGTCTCCAGAGAAATAGGTTCCTTGGCGATCTTCAACACCTTTCTCACCTTATCCAGCGGAAACTCCATCTTCTCAGCAATCTCGGCGGGGGTCGGTTCTCTCCCCAGTTCCTGAACCAGGTACCGCGATGTCCTGATCAGTTTGTTGATGGTTTCGATCATATGAACCGGAATTCGTATGGTGCGCGCCTGGTCGGCTATGGCCCGTGTGATTGCCTGCCGTATCCACCAGGTGGCGTATGTGGAGAATTTGTACCCCCGCTGATATTCAAACTTTTCGACGGCCTTCATGAGCCCCACATTCCCTTCCTGAATGAGATCGAGGAACTGGAGCCCTCTGTTCGTATATTTCTTGGCAATGCTGACAACCAGCCTGAGGTTCGCCTGTATCAGTTTTCGCTTTGCCTGCGTTGCCTCTGACTCGCCCCCCTTGATGGAGGTAACGATCATCTTCAATGTCTCCTTGGGGATGCCGACCTGGGAGGCTATCCTCTTTCGGCTGTTCCGCGCTTCGCGAACGGTTCTCTCGTACTCCCGCAGGGACTTCACCGGAATACCCGACTCCCGTGACGCCTCTTTCTCGTTCCCCTCTCTCATCTGGGCGAAAATCCGGTCCAAGGCGTTGAGCGACATGCCCGCCCGCGCCACACAGTCCTGTATCGCCTGCTCGCCCCTGTTCAGTTCGGTCACCGTATCGTTGAGTTTGAGAACCATGTCATTGATACGGCTTTTACTGAAGCTGATGTCCTTGCACAACCGCACGATCCCCTTGATATTTTTCCCCAGTTCCTCGTTGATACGTTTCCTCCGCGCATCACTGAGGTTTTTATCTTTCAATTCAGCTCTCAGAACAGCATTGCGCTCGTCCAGCTTTTCAACCTTGGCGGCAAGTTTTTCGACCCGTTCCCGATACACATCCTCCTCGGTAAAACCGCTTTCGTCTTCGAGATTGGACACGACCGTTTTTACCCGCATCTCGCCGCTCTTGAGTTTTTCCCCTATGTCTATTACCTCTTTTATGAAGATGGGCAGACTGAAAAGGGATTCCATGATTCTTTTTTCCCCTTCTTCAATCTTTTTAGCTATCTTCACCTCTTCTTCACGGCTGAGGAGAGGCACCATTCCCATCTCCCGCAGGTACATCTTGACAGGGTCTCCCGTCTTGCCGAGAGCGGACAACGGCAGGGGGGGTATCTCATCATCGAGCTTTTTCTGTTCCTCGTCGCCTTTGTCCTCCTGTTTGTCCACATCCTTTTCATCCCGTTCGGCGTCAAGGACCTCGATATTCTTCTCATGAAAAACGGTCAGTATATCATCTATCTGGTCCGAGAATATAATGTCGGACGGGAGCATATCATTGATGTCGTCGTACGTCAGGAATCCCTTTCCCTTGCCCAGCGAAATCAGTTTGTTGACTTCATCCGATTTGATCACTTTTTTCATCGTTGGCCGATCCTCTCTCTTCCCGTAACAGTCTATCTCTATCCCTGAGCAGGCTTTCGCTCAGATCCCTGTCTCCCGCATGCTTGGCCCTGATCAGTTCCCTGGTCAGCAGAGCCCGTCTCCCCTTGTACCACTTGTTCCGTATCTGTCTGATGTTGTCATTAAAGGCCCGGTCAACGATCTCCCCGTCGGAGAACGGGCGCTCCATCATCAATTGCAAGAGCCTCTTCTTCACCGGTCCTTCTTCCAGGTCGCTGATCAGAGCGTTCACGTTACTCCTCGCCCCGGCCAGGGTCTGTCCCAGTTTTTTCAATTCCTCCGAGCCGAAGCAATCAAGGATTCCTTCCTCTACTGCGACGGGTATCTTTTCAGGATACTCTATCATCATATAGATAAGGTGTAATTCCACCATGTCAACCGTTTCCATCTTTTTCCCCTGAGATGGGGGGTGGGCGGCCACCCTGCGGTCGGGGGGGGACACCTTCTCCACCTTGTCCTTTAAGAGCTTCTGGTCGATCCCGAGTCGTTCGGAGACCCGTTTTATGAAGAGATTCCGTTCAACGGGATCAGTGATGCCGCGTATGAATGATACCGCTTCCCTGCTGGTATCCAGCGTGTCTTCAAGAGTCGCTCCCCCACCCATGATGGTGTCTATATAGTAGTCGACCATTGTCGGGGCGCGGGAGATAATTTCCTTCAAGGGCTCCGCACCGTATTTCTTCACATAGTCATCGGGATCATATCCATCGGGAAGAACGACCACCCGGGCATGCATATTCTCTTCGAGAAAGAGTTTCAGGCTTCTCTCCACTGCATGCCTGCCCGCCTCATCAGGATCGAAAATGACGGCAACATTCCGCGTGAACCGCCTGATCAGTTCGACCTGTTCCCTGGTCAGCGCGGTACCCAGCGTTGCTACGACGTTCTTGAACCCGGCGTTCCACAGGGAGAGAAGGTCGATATACCCTTCGACCAGCACGGCATAATCCCGTTCGCGGATGGCGTCCTTTGTTCTCGACATCCCGTACAGAACCCTCCCCTTGGTATAAACAGGGGACTCGGGCGAATTGAGATATTTGGGCGTATCGGAACCGATGGATCTGCCGCCAAAAGCCACCACCCGGCCGCTCAGGTCTTCTATGGGGAAGATCAGCCTGCCGCGAAACCGGTCATAATATCCACTCTTATCTCTGGATATGACCAGTCCGGTCTTTTCGGCAAGCCCGAGGGGAACCTTTTTCGCCGCAAGATAGGAGGTGAAGTTGTTCCACCCCTCTGGGGCATAGCCCAAACGGAACCCCTCGACGATGGCACCTCCCATCTTCCGTGCATCAAGGTAATCACGGGCAGGACGGCCGGACTCGGAAGAAAGCTGCATGGAGAAATACTCGGCAGCCATGGCATTTATCCGGCCTACCTTCTCCCGCTCGGTTACCTCGGCCTTTTCCGCGCCGGACATGCTTCTGGCCGGCAGGGATACCCCCGCCTTGTTCGCCAGGTGCCGTGCCGATTCGGCAAAGGACATGCCATTCAGTTTCATAAGGAATGCAAAGATATCTCCCCCCTCCCCGCAGCCGAAGCAGTAAAAGATCTGCTTCTCGGGGTTCACACTGAAGGAGGGTGTCTTTTCCTTATGAAAGGGACAGAGGCCCACAAAATTTCTACCGGCCTTCTTCAAGGGAACGTATTCGGAAATAAGATCGACAACACTGACCCGGCTCTTGATCTCCCCTATCTTTTCCTGAGGAATATATCCCTTCAAGACACTGCCACCTCTCTTGGCACGGACTCACTTGAGGTCTCATTACTCAGGATAACCGCGCCTTGACCGCCTCACCGACGGCTTTCCCGTCGGCCTTTCCCGTTACTTTAGGCATGAGAAGCTTCATCACCTTTCCCATGTCTCGAATGCCCGTCGCGCCGGCCTCTTCTATGGCCTGCCCGATCAACGCGTCGATCTCTTCAGCGGACAGCTGCTGTGGCATAAATCCTTGAATAACCTCTATTTCTTTTGCCTCTTTTGCGGCAAGCTCCGGCCGTCCGCCCTGTTTGAACTGTTCGACCGAATCTTTCCTCTGTTTGATCATGGAGGAAAGCACCTGGAGCATCTCCGTCTCGCCGAATTGATCCTTGAGGTCTATTTCCCTGTTATGCAAGGAAGATTTGATCATTCGAAGCGTCGATAACGTTTCCTTGTCCTTATCCTTGGCCGCCTTGATCATTGCGGCTGATATCTGCTCTCGCATATCCATTACCGTTTTACACCCCTCTCCGTTTTCGTACTGCAAGGCACCTGCCATCCATCTCCCGATAGTGTACCGGGAAGACAGGCCATCACTCTATTACCCCATCTCATCATTCAGTTTTCTGCCTCCCAGGACATGCACATGGAGGTGAAAGATTACCTGGCCCCCTTCTTTATTGCAGTTGATAACGGTCCTGAACCCTGTGGCGGCAATCCCTTTCAGTTCAGCAACGTTTCGCGCAGCCATCATCAAGCTATCCATCATGCCGTCCGGTACGTCCATGAGCGTGGCAACGTGTTTCTTCGGGACCACAACCACATGCACGGGGGCCATGGGATTGACGTCCTCAAATGCCAGGGCATCCGATGACTCATAGACAATCGCCGCTGGGATCTTACCCCGGACGATCTTGCAGAATATACATTCTTCCATATCCATACCTCCTACACGAACTGCGCGACGCGCGCTATGGCATCCTCCAGTCTCAAGGCCCCTGTGTAGAGAGCCTTGCCCGTAATGACTCCCATGATCCGTGATCCTCCCGCTTCGAGCAGCCGGTCGATATCCTGGAGGCTTGCCACGCCCCCCGACGCGATAACGGGAACGTCAACGGCTTCGGCAAGAAGCCTCGTGGATTCAACATTGACTCCCGATTGCATGCCGTCGCGCTGTATATCCGTATATATAATCGCATCCAACCCGCATCCCTCATACTGAGCGGCAACCTCCGCGGGAGACCGATCGGTGCTTTCGGTCCACCCTTCAACGGCGATCATGCCGTCACGGGCGTCGAGGGCGAGAATGATTCTTCCCGGGTGAGCGGCACAGACATTCAGCACAAAGTCCCGGTCCTTCAGGGCTAGGGTCCCCAGTATCACATAGGCCACGCCCATGGCCAGATAGGCGTTTACGGTTTTCATGTCCCGTATTCCGCCCCCCACCTGCAGGGGGACATCCACCGCGCGTGCGATCTCTCCGATAACATCACGGTTACGGGGCGCCCCGTCCCGTGACCCCTCGAGATCAATGATGTGGATCCGCTCCGCTCCCTTTTTCTGCCATTCCAGCGCGATCTGGGCGGGATGATCCGAATACACGGTGGACCGGTCAAAATCACCCTGAAGAAGGCGCACACACCTGCCTTCCTTCACATCAATGGCGGGTATCACAATCACGTGTCAGTGTCCCTTCATAGCCGGAAATCCCTTCAATATCTCTCGTACCCCTTCACGCGCCAGTTCTTCCGCAGTCATCCATTTTCCGCCGCCTCTCAGAAAGGGCAGGATTTCCAGGATGTTTTCGAATAGCGAACTCTGCGTCTTGTCAAAAACACCCTTCCATACCGACACACCGTCCTCCACGCGGATCAGATGGATACAGAACGTGACCGACGCGGGCGCCTCAACCGAATAATCAAATCCCTTCCGCTCCCGGTAACAGAAAAGATGCCCCGCAATAATGCCGTCCGCTCCGGCTTCTTCCCCGACCTTTTTCAATATATCCACGGGTGATGCTCCCAGCGAGCCGGCAGTCACCCTCCGGACTATGCCGCGCATCTCCCGGGGGGGTATGAGGATATACGCACCGGAAGGATTAAGCCCGTTGAAAAAATAGTCCTCTATCGTTTCTTCGGGGTTTCCCGAAAAACCGCATGCCCTGAACGTTGCACCAGAAAGAGGACACCGGACAATCCGGTTAGCGGAATCCTCGGCACCAATCGCCTGAAAAGGGACGATGGCAATCCTCTTGAAGTGAACGTTCTTGTCGAGAAGGGTGATCGCTCCACCCGGCGTATGGGACGCACATCCGGCAAGAAGGACGCCGCAGAGAGCCACCGCCGGAAATACCCTGAAAAAGCTGAAGGAAGAAATAACCGTTTTGATACGTATCACCCCGCTCTGCAAGATTTTACAACAGCCAGATTCCACGGGGAATGTCATGGAAAGATTTTCAATGCGGCAGACAATGAATTCAGATACTTCCCTTAGTGGACAGGACACCCTCGATCCGGTCGTCAATACGGACGGAATCTCTCAGGGCGCGGGCAAACGCCTTGAAGACAGCCTCCGCTATGTGGTGGGGATTCTTACCATATATAACGTTTACGTGCAAGGTTATTCCACCGTGATCAGTCAGGGCCTTAAAAAACTCCTCAAGAAGAAGGGGGTCGAAATCTCGTATCTTCTTCCCGCCGAAGGCGGCGCGAAAAACCAGATAAGGCCTTCCTGACACATCAATACAGACATGGCACAGGGTCTCATCCATGGGAACATACGCGGCACCATATCGGGCTATTCCCTTTTTGTTTCCCAGAGCCTCTTTGACCGCTGTGCCGAAGCATATCCCCAGATCCTCCACGAGGTGGTGATAATCCACATTTATGTCCCCTGTACCCCGCACCCAGAGGTCGAAAAACCCGTGCTTCGCAAAGAGGGTGAACATATGATCAAGAAAGGGGATCGATGTGTCTATCTCCCCCACCCCTGTTCCGTCGAGATTGATCTCGAAGGATATGTCCGTTTCTGTGGTTTTTCTGGTTATCTTTTTCTTGCGAACCATGCCCTGGAGTCTCCTTTTACAACACCTTGTTAAGGGGATATTCTATGATTCCTTCGGCCCCTGCCTCCCGGAGGAGGGGGATTAAGTCCCTGACAATACCTCGATCCACGACGGCTTCGACGGCGAACCAGTTCTCGTCGTATAACCCCGAAGTGGTGGGTGCCTTGAGGGAGGGGAGAAGCAGGACTACCCTCCCCAGATTTTCCCTGGCAACATTCATCTTGAGGCCGACTTTCCCCATGGCCATGAGCGATCCGGAAAGGAGAATGCTGATCTGTTCTATCTTTTTCCTCTTCCACGGATCATTCCATGCCTTTTTGCTGGCAATCAGCTGCGTATTCGTCTTCAGGAGTTCATGGATGATCTTCAGTTTGTTGGCCCGGAGCGTGCTCCCCGTTTCCGTGACTTCAACAATGGCATCCACAAGGCCTTCGACCACCTTCGCCTCAGTGGCGCCCCATGAAAATTCCAGATGAGCCTCTATACCCCGCTCCTGCAGATACCGGCGGGTAAAGCCCACCAGTTCCGTGGACACCGTCTTGCCGTCGATATCCCCAAGGGTCTGTATGGGAGAATCTTCCCGCACCACAAGCACCCACCGGGCCTGTCTCGTGGATGCCTTGGAATAGATGAGATCCTGAACCACCACAACGTCAGATTCGTTTTCCAGGATCCAGTCCTTCCCGGTGAGGCCGAGGTCTATGGTTCCATCTTCGACGTACCGGGACATTTCCTGTGCCCGCGCAAGGGCGCAGGAGATCTCTTCGTCATCGATATCGGGGAAATAGCTCCTGGCATCGCTGGTTATACGCCATCCCGCCCGTTTGAACAGTTCTATCGTGTTTGCTTCAAGGCTTCCTTTCGGTATGCCCAGCTTCAGTTGTTTCATTTCGCATACACCTTCTCCGGGTCGAACACCCTCTCACCGATGATTCTCATTTCGCCGCCGGTCACCGTGCGGTAGAAACAGGACCGATAGCCCATATGGCAGGCGGCTCCTCCCTGTTGCTCCACCTTCAGGACAAGGGTATCCAGATCGCAGTCAACAAGGACCTCTTTGACCGTCTGAACATTGCCTGATGTCTCCCCCTTGACCCAGAGGGCTTTTCGTGACCTGCTCCAGTAGGTTGCCTTCCCCGTTTTCACTGTTTTCAGCCAGGCATCGCGGTTCATATAGGCCAGCATGAGCACATCCCCCGTCTCATAGTCCTGCGCTATGACAGGGATCAGCCCGTCTCCCTTCTCAAAATCAAGTTCCACCATACAGCGCCTTTCCCGTCCCCCTCAGGAGGGGATGATAGTACCGGTTTGAAAGTTTGTAACGATAATGCAATATTCTATTTTAGGCAAGCCCTTTTTCTCTATTTTGGTCTTGCCTGTGATTCAATTTTGTGTTAGCTGAGAAACCAGTTTACTGTGATTCCTCTGCAACAATGATTATGATATATCTTTTATAGAAGGAGGCTCGAGAACATGAAGGTTTTGATAGGTGGTGTCGTAGCGGCGGTCCTGGGGCTCATCGGCCTTATCAGTTGGTGGGAGCCCTTTCTTATTCTGCTTCAGGGAGGAATACCGATCCTGCTGCTGCTCGGAGGTGCTCTTGCAATCTATGTCGGTTTCGACGAGATGAGGGACCAGATGAAGTCGAAAGAGCCGGAAAAGGCAACCCCAAGCGCTGCGGAGTTGGCCGCTGCGAAGGAAGAAGCTGAAAAGGCGAAGGCCGAGGCGGAAAGATATAAGGCGGAATTGGAAAAAGCCAAAGCAGCAAAGAAAAAATAACCCCGGCGGCGTACAGATAAACTCCCATCCCTGCAGCGAAGGGTCTCCCGGATGATTCCGCCGATTATACCGGCCATGGGGTTTGCAAATATTATTTGACAGGTCACGACAAATCGAGTACAGGGTGCGACCACATACTCGAAATCGGAAATGAACCATGAACGATACATTTGTACATTCCGCGCCAGTCATTGCATGCTCCTCGTGTACATCTTACACGTATTAACGCCTGCTTCCCGACCCCTGCCGGGCGGGAAAGCAGGCCATCACACACCATCGTTCACGTTTCACATTCAACAATCCAATTAAAAAACCTGCCGTGCCGCATTGGAAAAGGCGAAGCGGACGGCACCATATTATATGAGGGGGAGAAATCATGAGAAAGAATCTTTTTTGTATCAGTATGATATGCGCGGCAGCATTGCTGTTGATGGTGGGATGCCAGAAACAAGAAAAGACGGTCGAGCTTACCTACAGCATATTCTTTCCGCCCACCCACAGCCAGTGCAAGGCGGGGATATCCTGGGCCGAGGAAATAGAAAAACGGTCCGGAGGGAAGATCAAGATCACACCCTATCCCGGAGGCACGCTGACCGCAGCAAATCAATGTTACGACGGAGTCGTGAAGGGGATTTCGGACATCGGCATGTCCTGCTTCGCGTACACCCGGGGTCGTTTTCCGATCATGGCCGCGGTGGATCTTCCCCACGGATATATCAACGGCCGGGTCGCGACCCGCGTGGCAAATGAATTTGCCAGAGCCATGGCGCCGCAGGAACTGGCCGATGTAAAAGTCCTGTACATTCACGCTCACGGTCCCGGACTGTTGAGTACGAAGAAACCCGTGAGAACACTGGAAGATATGCGGGGACTGAAAATCCGCTCAACGGGGCTGAGCGCCAATATTGTGGAGGCCTTGGGTGGAGCGCCGGTCGCCATGCCCCAGGGAGACACCTACGAAGCTCTCCAGAAGGGCGTTGTTGAGGGAACGTTTTCCCCCATTGAAACCCTCAAGGGGTGGAGACAGGCAGAGGTGATCGACTACACGACACAGTGCACCGGCATCGGGTATACGACTGCCATGTTTGTCGTTATGAACCTCGACAAATGGAAGAGTTTGCCGAAAGAGCTGCAGAAGATCGTGGAGGAGGTCAGCGGCGAGTGGGTCGATGTGCACGGAGAAGCGTGGGACAAGAGCGATGATGAGGGGCGCGAGTATACCTTGAGTCAGGGGAACGAGATTATCGATCTCAGTGAAGAAGAAAACAAGCGATGGGTGGCGGCGGTACAGCCCATTATTGACGACTACATAACCACCACCGGTGAAAAGGGACTGCCGGCGGAGAAGGCTGTGAAAGTGATCAAAGAACTCATCGGCACCTACAGCAAATAAACCGGAAAACCGGATGCGGGGGATGGTGTCCCCCGCATCCTCATGATGGATGCCTCATGATACATCTGGAAAAACGGGTTAACACTCTCAGCGACGCCCTCAACTGGCTCGCGGCAATAGCTGTTCTGGTTATGATGATCCTCACGTGCGCCGATGTGGTGCTCCGTTTTTTTCGCCACCCCATTCCGGGAACCTATGAGATTGTGGGGCTCATGGGAACGGTGGCCGTGTCCTTTGCCCTTGCCCATACAACGGCGCACAAGGGACACATCATGGTTGAATTCCTGACCCGCAGAATGCCTGAGAAGGCGCAACATGTTATTACCGCCGCCGGCGAACTCCTGAGCGCCGCGCTGTTCGCGATACTTGCGCGTCAAAGCATCCTATACGCCCTGGATTTGAAACGAACGGGAGAGGTATCCCTCACGATCGCGATACCGATATACCCCTTTGTTTTCGGCATAGCCATCGGCTGTCTTCTCGTGTGTTTCGTTCTGCTGGCGGACCTGCACCAATCATTCAAGAGGATCGCCCCGTGAGTTTTACCACCATCGGCCTCATCGGCATCGCAGTTCTTTTTATCCTCATATTTCTGAGGGTACCTGTCGGGTTCGCCATGGCGGCGGTGGGGTTTGTGGGATTTGGGTGCACCGTTTCTTTTCAGGCGTCCATGAGCATGATGGTGAAAGATGTTTTTTCCATCTTCGGATCCTACAGCCTGACCGTGATACCGCTCTTTGTGCTGATGGGCCAGCTTGCGTATCATTCCGGAATAAGTAAAAGACTTTTTAAAGCCGCCTATCGGTTTATAGGCCACTGGCCCGGGGGACTTGCCATCGCGACCGTTGGGGCGTGCGCGGCCTTTTCCGCCATCTGCGGCTCCACGAACGCCACCGCTGCAACCATGGGGGCGGCAACCCTTCCGGAGATGAAACGGTATAACTACAAGCCGGAGCTCGCGACCGGGGTTGTTGCCGCGGGGGGAAGCCTCGGGATCCTGATCCCCCCGAGCGTCATATTTATCGTCTACGGGATCGAGACGGAGCAATCCATCGGCAGACTCTTCATGGCAGGCATCGTCCCCGGTCTGCTCCTCACCCTCCTGTTTATCCTTGCCATCGTCATATGGACTCGTCTGAGGCCCGAACTGGGGCCGAAAGGGCCAACGTTCTCCCATCGAGAGCGCCTTGCATCGCTGTCGGGTCTCATCGAGACGCTGCTCCTCTTCATTCTCATCATGGGGGGCCTCTTCCTGGGCATCTTTACCCCCACTGAAGCCGGGGCCATCGGCGCCTTCG
Source organism: Syntrophaceae bacterium UBA6078 (assembly GCA_002428735.1). Classification (GTDB taxonomy): domain Bacteria; phylum Desulfobacterota; class Syntrophia; order Syntrophales; family UBA2210; genus UBA6078. The sequence goes on from DIXO01000027.1 coordinate 93,699, forward strand.
GGACTCTTGTCCTGGCTCTCGCGGGCCGCAATCTTACCATGCAGGGATTCATGACGGCTGTCTTTGAGACGACACGCATATCCTGCATGATCCTCATGATCGTCGCCGGAGCCACCATATTCGGCCATTTTCTTGCGGTCACCAGGATTCCCTTCGATATCGCCCAGGGGGTATCGGAGATCCAGCTCCCCCGCTACGCGATCATGTTGATCATTATCGCGGTCTATCTGATCGGTGGATGCGTGATAGATTCCCTGGCCCTCATTATGCTGACCATTCCCATCTTCTACCCGGTGATCCTGTTTCTGGCGTACGACCCGGTCTGGTTCGGCGTCATTATTGTCCTGGTGACGCAGATCGGCGTGATTACGCCCCCGGTAGGGATCAATGTCTATGTCGTAAGCGGTGTGGCCAGAGATGTTCCCCTGGATGTCATCTTCAAGGGAGTCCTTCCCTTCCTCGCGGCGTTGCTCATCGGCACGCTTCTCCTTATCCCTTTTCCCCAGATCGCCCTCTTCCTCCCGAATCTGATGGGATAGGCGGGGACGGCGCCGGGCCCCCGGACAGACAAATCAAAACGATCGAAGGAGGGGCATAGAGGCCGTCTCTGCAACCTTCCCGCCTTGCAAGATACGTGGTCGGTATGGTAGAAAACAAGCCATGCATACTCACGAGGCTTCCCCCATGGCCAGAATACAGAAGAAAATCTGCGTGTGCCTCGCCATCATCCTTCTGGGCTTCTCCCTCTCCGGATGCGCCCTGTTCCCCAGAGAAAGACCGTACAACCGAGTGACGCGCACCATGCTGGTTACCGCCTATGATGCCGGTCCCGAATCGACCGGCTGGGAGAGAAAATACGGGTGTATCGGACCGGCGGTCTACGCCTATGGGCCGCTCAAGGGGAAACGAAAGGCGGTCGGGATTACGGCCGACGGGACGAAGGCAAAGCATGGAACCATCGCGGCTGACATCAGCCGGTACCCCTTCGGCACGAAGATGTATGTCCCGGGGTACGGATGGGGCGAAGTCCATGACGTGGGAACCGCCATCAAGGGGGATCACATAGACGTGTTCTTCTCGGACCGGGATGATGCCCTTCAGTGGGGGAGAAAATATCTGAAGGTGGTTATTCTGATGCCGCGGTGATCCCCCTCCGTCTTCTGAACAGTTCCACGACGAGCAGTACCGCGCCGATGGATATGGCCGAATCCGCCACATTGAATGCGGGCCAGTGATAAGATTGGATGTAGACGTCAAGAAAATCGATTACTTCCCCGAAGCGAACCCTGTCGATCAGGTTGCCCGCCGCCCCTCCCGTGATGAGCGAAAGGGCAACCATCAGGAGAAACCCGCCGGTTTTGTTCTGCGCGAGATAGTACAGGATCATCACGATGGCGGCGGCTGAAACGGCGATAAGAAAACCGGATCGAAAGAATGAAGGGGCGCTTGCCAGGAAACCGAAAGCCGCTCCCGGGTTGCGCACGTACGTGATGTTGAAAAATCCGTCGATCACCGGATACGAGGCATGGAGGGACATGGTCGAACTGATATGCCATTTGGAAAACTGGTCCAGTCCAGCAACCAGCGCCAGTATTATAAAAAAACCCCAGCAATTCTTCCGCACCGGGCCCTCCTACAGATTCTTCACGCACCTCGCGCAGATGGTGGGATGCTCGGCACTGTCACCGACCGTCTCGCTGTAGTTCCAGCACCTCTCGCACTTCACCCCCCGGGCCTTCCCAACACCTATCTTAAGACCTGCGAATTCGGTGCTTTCGTAAGGATCGGATATCGTATCTCCCGATACAATATCCACCTGGGACACTATCAGCAGGGTCCGCAGGGTATCGCAATATTCCGTCAGCAAGCCCTGCAGATCTTTCGGAGCATGAATTGTCACACAGCTGTCCAGTGAGTGACCAACCACCTTTTTCTGCCGGGCCATTTCTATGGCCTTTGAAATTTCTCCCCTGACCGCAATGAGTTTTTCCCACTTCTTTCCGAGCTCTTCATCACGATAGCCGGCGTCCACATCAGGAAACGGGGCCATATGAACACTCTGCTCCTTCCCCGCATAGGCGGGCATATGCGCCCATATCTCCTCGGAGGTAAAAACGAGTACCGGGGCCAGCAGTTTCACCATGGCGTCAAGGATGATATACATCGCGCTCTGGGCGGACCGCCTCTCCCGTGACCCGGCTTTTGAGGTATAGAGCCGGTCCTTCAACACATCCAGGTAGAGAGCGCTCAGGTCGACACTGCAGAAATTGTACAGGGTATAGTAGACCACATGAAACTGATACGTTTCATAGGCGTTTCTCACCCGTCGGATGATCTCCTGGAGACGGTGAAGGGCCCATCGGTCAATCTCCTCCATATCCTCCACGGGAACCAGGTCCTTTGCGCGATCAAAATCGTACAGATTCCCCAGGATATACCGGCTCGTATTGCGGATCCGCCGGTACGCCTCGACGAGACGTTTCAATATCTCTTCGGATATCCGGATATCGAGGGTGTAATCCTCGGCGGCGACCCACAGGCGGAGAATCTCCGCTCCGTACTGGTCGACCATCTGCTGGGGATCGACGAAATTTCCCAGCGATTTGGACATCTTCTTTCCCGTGCCGTCGACGACAAAGCCGTGGGTCAGTACATTCTTGTACGGCGCCCTCCCCCGTGTTCCAATCGATTCCAGCAGGGATGAATGAAACCACCCGCGGTGCTGGTCGCTCCCCTCCAGGTACATGTCGCAGGGTGACCTCAGATCGTCCCGCTTTTCAAGGACCGCGGCGTGGCTGACTCCGGAATCAAACCAGACATCGAGGATATTGGTCTCCTTTGAAAAATCGCTGCCGCCGCAGGAAGGGCACACCGTCCCGACGGGGAGAAGATCGGCGGCATCCCGTTCGAACCAGACATCGGCCCCCTGTTCTCTGACCAGGGCCACCACATGATCGATGATCTCCTGCGTTGCGAGGTACGCACCGCATCCCTTGCAGTAGAATACCGTGATGGGGACCCCCCATGAACGCTGCCGTGATATACACCAGTCGGGCCGGTTTTCAATCATGCCGTATATGCGGTCCCGTCCCCACGAGGGGATCCAGGTGACGCTGTCTATGGCGGCGAGCGCCTTCTCGCGCAAACCGTTTTTATCCATCGAGATGAACCACTGCTCCGTCGATCTGAAGATAATGGGCTGCTTGCACCGCCAGCAGTGGGGATACTGATGTTCCATATCCATGCGGCCCAGAAGTGCCCCTACTTCATGGAGCTTTTCGGTCACCGCCTCATTTGTGTCAAAGACGAATCCGCCGGCGAAAAAATCAACGTCGGCGGTAAATCGGCCGTCGTCGTCCACCGGGGCATAGACATCCAGACCGTATTCGAGACCGATCTCATAGTCTTCCTGGCCGTGACCGGGGGCAATATGCACGCACCCTGTCCCGGCGTCCAGTGTGACGAAGGGTGCGAGGATGAGGACACTGTCCCGGCCGATGAAAGGATGCCGGCATTTGAAGCCCTCGAGGGCCGCTCCTTTGAAAGTCTTCAGGATCTCGTACTGCTCTCCCCTGAAGCCGAAGGCGTCGAGACAGTAGTCCAGCAGTTCCTCGGCGAAGATCAAGACCTCCCCCTTCACTTTGACCGCCGCGTAGTCTAAGTCCTTGTGGAGGGCAATGGCGAGGTTGGCGGGGATCGTCCAGGGCGTAGTCGTCCAGATCACCACACTGACCTTATCGCCAGCAAGCGCGGGGAGTACGGCTGACAGATCGGATACCATGGGGAACTTTACATAGATGGAGGGAGTTGAGTGGTCGGCGTATTCAACCTCCGCCTCGGCGAGGGCTGTCTTGCAGGAGGCGCACCAGTATACCGGTTTCTTCCCCTTGTAGACATCGCCGCTGAGGAGAAGCTTCCCGAATTCCTCGACCGTGGTGGCCTCATAGTCATAATCCATCGTCACATAGGGATGATCCCAGTCGCCGAATACGCCGAACCGTTTGAACTGGTTGCGTTGAATGTCGAGGTAGTGGGCAGCGTAGGTCCGACAGAGCCTCCGCTTCTCTGCCTGTGGCATGGTGTGCTGTTTTTCACCCAGTTCCTGGTCTACCTGGTGCTCGATGGGAAGACCGTGGCAATCCCATCCCGGGACATACACACAGTCGAACCCGGCCATGCTCTTCGCCTTTATGACGATGTCCTTTATGATCTTGTTCAGCGCGGTCCCGAGATGTATATCCCCGTTCGCATAGGGAGGGCCATCATGGAGGATATAGGGCGTCCGGCCCTTTGATACTTCCCGTATCTTTCCGTAGATGTCTATCTGGCGCCAATTTTCAAGCTGCTCCGGCTCCTTTCGGGCCAGATTTGCCTTCATTGCAAAGTCGGTCTTCGGCAGATTCAATGTAACCTTGTAATCCATGTTCGTTCTCCTGAGTATGGTATCCATCCGTGCATATATAAATTTGTTTTGATACCACACTTTGCCGGCAACAGGCAACCGATAACCGGCAGAGACTCGACCTACTCCGGGGATGTCGCTTATTTTTTTGTCTGCTGGAGGGCGAGAACCCCTGTTCGAGCGATTTTATCAACACCGAGAGGTTTCAGGAAGCTGATGACCGTTTCTACCTCCTCCCTGCTTCCGGCAACCTGGATTATGCAGTAATTGTTCCGCATGGATATAATCTTGCAGTCAAACATGGCGATGGTCTGAAGCGCCTCCTGCCTGTTCTTCTGATTCAGCGTCATCCCTATCAGAATCATCTCGCGCTGGGCGGACTGACCGGGAAGCTGTTCCGTCACCTCGATGACATCCACCAGTCTGCCCAACTGCTTCTTCACCTTTTCGATAAAATCGGCATCAGCATTGGTGATCGAAGTTATCCTCGATATCTCGGGGGAGATGGTTTCCGCCACACAGAGGCTCTCTATATTATATCCGAGCCTCCCGAAAACGCCGGCAACCCGGGCCAGGACGCCCGGCTTGTTGCTGACCAGTATCTCAAGTATCCGTTCTTCTATTCCCATTGTATCCCCTTTCTTTCGTAAATCTCGCATGCTTGGTTCTATGCCTCTCCAGCGCCTACCCTTGACGACCGCTTATCATATCGATGTTCGATTTCCCCGGGGGGATGATCGGATAGACGTAGTTATCAGGAGGTACCGTCACCTCAAGCAGGAACGGTCCCTTCGAAACGGCCATCTTTTTGATGCCAGCGGCGGCATCATCGACCGGGACACGGTCTGCTTCGATGCCGAACCCCTTGGCGATTGCGACCAGATCGACCTTACTGGTCCCCAGCTCGATATCGCAGAAACGAGCCCCGTAGAAGAGGTCCTGAATCTGCCGTATCATACCAAGGTGCCCGTTGTTGAACACCACGATCTTGATCGGTATCTGGTAGCAGGTGACCGTCACGAGTTCCTGTATGTTCATGAAGAAGCCGCCGTCCCCGGAAAAGACCACCACGGCGCGGTCAGGCGCCCCCACCTGGACACCCATTGCAGCGGGAAGGCTGAATCCCATAGTCCCCAGTCCACCCGGCGTGATCACGCTGCGGGGGGCCTTCGCCTGCCAGGATCGCAGCGCCCATATCTGGTTCAGTCCCACATCAGTCACCATGGTTGTTGCCTCCGGCAGCGCCGCCTGGACATTCCTGATAAAGGGTCCCGCAGGTCCGCATTCCTCCACGGCCGTATTCTGGCATGCTGTTTTTTCCCGTTTGATCCTGTCCAGCCACTCCCGCCGCTCTTTCTTCTCCACGAGGGGCATAAGTCCCGCCAGGGCCTCCTTGATATCACACACCAGGGATATATCTGCCTTGACTACCTTGCCGATGGAGGATGCATCGATATCGATCTGCGCGATGGTAGCCAGCGGGGCGAACTCCTCAACAACCGACGTGCTGCGGTCGCTGAACCTAGCGCCTATGGCCAGGATAAAATCGGAATCATGGACGATGCGGTTGGCAAGTTCATTGCCGTGAGTGCCGATGAACCCCAGATTGAAACCGTTTGAGGCGGTCACCGAGCCGATCCCCATCATGGTGGACACGAAGGGGATATTCCCCTTCTCGATCAAACGGGCAAGCCCATCGCACGCCTGTGCGAGCTTCACTCCTCCACCGATCAGGAGCACGGGCCTCTCCGCTCGGTTTAGAGAGGAGGCGATCTTCCCAAGTTGTTCGTCATCCCGTTTTCCCATTTGATGGGACTTTACCCGGGAGGCAACATCCTTCGTATCGCTGAGATCACACTTGGTAGCCATGATATCCCTCGGAAGGTCCACTAGGACCGGCCCCGGACGCCCGCTCCGCGCAATATCAAAGGCCTCCTTCAGCGTCGACCCGATATCGCACGGATTGCTGACCAGATAGCTGTGCTTCGTGATGGGCATGGTAATGCCGATAATATCCGTCTCCTGAAAGGCATCGCTCCCGAGAAGATTCGTTGTTACCTGTCCGGTCATCACCACAAGGGGAGTCGAATCCATGTACGCCGTCGCGATTCCGGTTACAAGATTGGTCGCCCCCGGCCCCGACGTGGCCAGGCAGACGCCGACCTTCCCGGTCGCCCGGGCGTAACCGTCAGCGGCATGGGCTGCTGCCTGTTCGTGCCGCACAAGGTAATGCCGTATCTGGCTCTTGAGCAGGCTGTCATGAATCGGCAGGCTGCTCGCCCCCGGATATCCAAAGATCACATCTACCCCTTCGTCCTGTAATGTTTTGATCAATATGTCAGATCCTGTCGTTTCCATTATGCACCTTCCTCATTATCGTTATGGTATGGCATCACCTGCTCATGCTCCCACTCGAGAGCATAAACAAAAAAGCCGCAAACCCTCTTTTCGAGATGCGGCTTCACAACAAAAAAGCCGCGGGATCCGGGGCCCGCGGCTTGATTTCTTTTATTCCTTCAGGATCAAGCAGCGGTCCCCGTAAGTACTACAACGAGTACAAGTACGGTTACCAAAAGGCCTACCGCTTTTCCTGAGAGATGAAACATCTGACCAATACTCCTTTGATGAATTGATGTTGCATTTTATATAAAAAGATCTGTTTGTCAAGAGGATTCTCACACCTTGTCAGGAGCACGTAATATGTCCG
>DIXO01000017.1 GCA_002428735.1 Syntrophaceae bacterium UBA6078
CCCCCGGTGTGCGAGACGGGAACATACGACGGCGGGATCGACAAATGCGCGGTTCCCGGATCAGCTATCTGTCCGGCCCAGAACACGTTCAATTCCCTCGAATCGCGGTGTGAGCGTCTTCCCTCCTGCAGTGACGGGGCGGTGTATTTCGCCTCCATGGACCTCTGCACGAAGGACCCGGTCCGGCAGTGTCCCACTTCCGATTACACGTACCAGGCTTCCTCCAGGCAGTGCGTCGCACCTCCTGTCTGTTACGTGGGGAACTTCGATCCTGCCACGAATACATGCGCGGGATCGTCCACGGACTGTCCCCTCGGATCGCAATATGCCTGCCTTCCGAACCCGGCGACCGGGATTCTGCAGTGCTCCGATAACGCCTGTTTCAACCCGTTCACCATGCCCACCCAAACGACCGGCGCTGACACGTCCTCCTATCACAACGACGGCACGGTGGACCCTTCGACCGGCGATTGCCAAGGCGCCTTGTACATATTCAACGGGAAGGGAAAAGAATGCAGAACCGCCGGGATCAGCACGACCTTCTTCAACTGCTGCAATACCGATCCCGGAAGCTTTCTCTTCATCCAGAACACGTGCGGCTCCGGGGACGCGGAAACGGTGCAGGCGGTCGGCAAAGGGATGTGCCATTACATCGGGGATTATTGTCAGCAGAAATGGTCCCTCATCGGGTGTGTCCAGAGGGCGAACACTTACTGCTGTTTCAATTCCAAGCTCGGCAGGATCATCCATGAACAAGGGAGAGCGCAGCTCCAACAATTCGGCGCAAGCGGCGACTGGGGAGGCGCGGAGAACCCCAACTGCCGGGGCTTCACCCCGGAGGAATTCCAGATGCTCGATTTCTCCCGGATCGACCTCTCGGAGTACTTCGGAGACATCAAGGCGAAGGCGACATCGGAAGTGCAACAGGACATGCAGCGGCAGGTCTCGGATTTCTATGAAAAGGTTGAGCGGAAATGAGTTTATGCCCGCCGATCGATTCGCGGAATTGCCCGCGCGAGACCTGCATTGTTTGCAAGAAAACTTTCGGGCCTGGAGAGGGGAGATACCTGCGGCCGGAAGGCCTGGTATGCGTGGAATGCCACGACCGAAATGGACATATACCCAAAGCGCGCGTACGACCGCGAGGGAGAAAATGAAAAAGGTCTTCATCCTGGCAGTCCTGTCCTCCTTGCTCCTGGCCCAAGCGGCGGTTTGCGCCGATCTCGGCAATATTGGGGCGACTTATCCCGTCGTCGAGCGCGACGCACTCTCCGAAATCGAGGAGCGGGCAAAGGCGGTCGACTGGGGAAAGGCATTTGACCCGAAAAGGACGCGCGAAAGAATTCAAAACTACCGACCCGAGGGGATGGAGGCCTTGCTGGCGGCGAAGAAGGACCGGGTCTTCCAGGTGGACGTGAGTTACACGCTCGATTTCGACATCCCCGACGGGAGGGGCGGGATCCTCTATCCCAGGGGGTTCAGCTTCAACCCCTTGGCCCATGTATTTCTTCCCAACATCCTCGTCGTGATCGACGGGGGTAACGAGAGACAGATCGAATGGTTCAAGGCGTCCTCCTACGCAAAAGACCATAGGGTCATACTCCTCCTTTGCGGGGGACCGTATACCCGGGTCATGGAGAAGCTGAAGAGACCGGCGTTCTACGCGGACGCCAGGATCGTGAAAAGGTTTCAACTGAAGGCGGTCCCCGCCGTGATCGTTCAAAAGGGTACCGTCATGGAGGTGAGAGAATATGCCCTCGACGACAAGGGGCAAAAGAAGCGGAAGTAGGGACGTCGTGAAGGGGTTTTTCGTTCTCCTCATTCTCTTTCACGCCGTTGGAGCACAGGCTGTATGCAGGTCCGGGATTCCGTTGAACCCGGTGACCGACCTCTGCTGGCAGTGCATATTCCCGGTGAGCATCGCCGGGATCGAGATCATTCCCGGCCCGGTGGAAAACAACGTTCCGGACCTTTCGGGCATGCCCGTCTGCGCGTGTCCGGCGCCGCCCCCGCTCTTCATCAGGATCGGCATCCCCGTCAGCTTCTGGGAACCGGCCAGGTACGTGGAAACAGTCAAGGATCCTTACTGCTTCCCGAGCCTGGGCTTCGGCCTCACCGCGGCGGGCGGCTTTCTCGGCGGGGGCTCGCAGGAGCAGGGGAACGCGAGTGTGGATACCTCCACCTTTGCCCAGGCGCATTATTTTATCTATCCGGTATGGTCGATGATGGAGTTCCTTGTCGATTTTGCCTGCATCGAGCACAGCGGTTTCGACGTTGCGTACCTCACGGAGGTGGACCCTCTCTGGCAGAATGACATCCTTGCCTTCATTCTGGAGCCGGAGTCGATCCTCTTCGGGAATCCCATCGCCCAGACGGCCTGCATCGCCGACAGCGTCTCGACCAACGCGGGTTTCTCCATGAGCCCCCTTTTCTGGTGCATCGGCTCGGGCGGGAGCGCCTACCCGCTCACGGGGCACGTGAACGACGACAACGAGCTCATGGCCAATTCCACGATCGCCGCCCGGATGGTTTACAAGTTGGCCAGGGAGGGGCTCGTCTGCGACACGGCCCTCAACCTGTGCGCCTGTGTCCCCACGCCCATCTGGGTGAAGCACAACTGGCGCATGCACGTCGCCAAGCCGGTGCGCGACTTCATGTGCCATCCCTTCGGGAGGACGGGGCTCATCTGGGGAGCGCTCAAGAACCCGCCACTCGTAGGGGACAACTTCGTCTGGCAGCTCTTCAGGAGAAGGTCATGCTGCGCTTTCTGATCAAGAAAGGAACCCGGATGGGACTACTGATCCTTTTCGCGTTTATGGGTTTCTTACATGCGTCCATTCCCGACTCTGGAGCGGATGACATGGAGGACATCAGCCGATTCATGGAGAACGCAGGCCGGATCGGCCGGAACATCGAGATCCCGGAGAATCTCCACAAGGCTCAGGGGCAGAAAGAAGCGGGAAAGCTGCTGGAATACTACCAGTCGGAGGCGTTCAGGAGGAAATACGAGGCGGAGATCGAGCGTCTCAAGGGAACGGTTTTCAAGGATACGATCGATTCCTATTACGGAGATTCCAACGGAGCGGAAAAAGACAGCGCCAAAGGGGGAACCCTCCCCGGAAACGAACGGATCTATCTTTTCATATCCTCGTCCGTTCCCATCGGCACGCTAAGGAACTATGCGAGGGACCTGGATAGGCTTGGCGACCCGGCCGTCTTCATGGTGCTGCGGGGCTTCGTGGGCGGCATGAAGCGCGTGAAGCCCACGATGGATTTTGTGCGTCAGATCATCACCGAAGATGCGGACTGTGACATTCAAAAAAACAAATGCATCGCTTACAGGGTCAACATCAAGATCGATCCTCTCCTCTTCCGAAAATATGGGATCACCCGGGTACCGGCCGCCGTTTACGCTCCTGACGTCCGGATCATTGATACGACGCTTAGCGAGGGAATGGAAGGGAACGCAAAGACGGGCGATCATTACAACCTCTACGGGGACGCCTCCCTGGGGCATATCCTTGAGGTATTCCGGAGGGAATCCGGGAGGCGATCGCTTGTGGCTCTTCTGGAAGCCCTGAAAGGCGGAATTTACCACGAGGTGAACAAGAGATGAAGGAAAGCATTGAGAAAGAAGAAATGATGGAGTCCAGCGCCGCTCAACCGGGAGAAATCCCCGCGGGTGCCGGGAAAACGAAACAGGAAGGCAAGGCGGGGCGGGTTCTTCCCTGCCGGCTGGCAATCGCTTTCCTGGTCCTGGGGATCTCGCTTGCGTCATCCGCGGCCTCGATTGTCGTTTATGACAGGTACTTCGCGACGCGGATCGTCGCGGTCGACGTCAAGGGATTCATCGCGGCCCAGAGGGATCTATTTGTCCAAGGAAAGATTGACGACGACCAGTTGAGGAAAAACATCGAGTCGCTGGAAAAAGCGATCGAAGGCATCCCCTCGAACGAGGTCGTGATCATGGGGGACGCCGTTGTCCGAAACGCGAAAACCATCAGGCCTTAGGCTCATTCTCTTCATGGGAGCTCTCGTGGCGGCGGGGATGCTCATTCCCTCACGCTTCGCGGTGAGCATCACGCCTTCGACGGAACACAGGATCTTTTTTCTGAAAACAGGGCCGCCCACGAGAGAACTGAAAAGAGGCGCTTACGTGATGTTCGATATCCGGTCGAAATACGTCGACCATGGGACGCCCCACCGGGTCATCAAGAGAATTGCCTGCGCCGGGGGAGAGGAACTCGACACCGTCGGCCATGACTTTTACTGCGATGGAAGGGAAATCGCGGTGGCGAAGGATCTTTCCCTCAAAGGAGAGGAGCTTCCCCGGTTTCACTACAGCGGGAAAATCTCGGTGGACGCGGTGTTCGTCACGGGNNAATGAGGAGGTGAAGGCCGTTGCCTGTCCGCTCTTCTGAGAAGAAATTGATGTTCCGGGTCCTGATCATTTGCCAGGTTGTCCTTCTTTTCACGACGGGCACCCCTTGCGCCGGGGAACCGCCGTTCATGGAGGAAAACGGCAAGGCGTATTACGGGGACGCCAAGCGGGGCTGGTGGTGGTACGAGAAGATCCCCTTGGAGAAAAGGGACCGGGACGAGAAAGTCGAGGACGGTAAGAAGCGCTCTCCGCGCCTTTCGGACTACACAATGGAGGAACTCTGGAATATGTACCCCGACGATTTCCAGGCCGTCCTCATGGCCTTCCAGAAGAAGGCCGTCCAGGTCCCTTCGGAAAATAACGTGAGGGAATATTACGTGGTCCAGGACATCGCCCGGAGAAAGTCCCTCGCCTTCGCCAACGTGTCCGCGGCGGTCATGCAGAAATACCCGGACCTCTCCGTGGCGGCCGACTACCCGATCACGGCCCCGGGGAGAAACGCCGAGGTCTCGCAACGGATGGACGAGATCAAATCAAGGATCCGGAGCGCCCGGGAAGAATTCGCGCTCATCTATTTTTCCTCTGCGGGCTGCCCGTACTGTGCCGAGGAGGGTTCGATCCTCAGCCGTTTCGTCGAGAAGTACGGGTGGGAGATCCGGGAAATCGACATAGAAAGGGAGGCGGCGGTATCGTCCGTCTTCGGGATCGAGACGACTCCGACCCTTCTCCTCATTTACCGTGGAAGCTCCGATCATATCACCGTCTCGGCCGGGGTGGCATCCCTGGCCGAGATCGAGGAAAAACTCTACCGGGGAATCCGGCTTTTGAAAAACGAGATCACCCCGGAGGAGTATTCTCTCTACGAGTTCCAGCGGGGCGGCGCCTTCGATGTGAGGGCTCTCTTGAGGCGGGACAGGAGATAAAAACGAAGACATGAATATGAAGAAGAGATATTTTTTCAAGACTATCGTGGTGCTTCTAACCGCCGCTCTCCTTCTGTCGCCCCTTGGCCCGGATGGGCCTATGGCCGGCTGGGTTGACGACTGGCTCCAGCAAAAGACGGAAACATCCCCCGGATATTTCGAGGGACAGAAAAGGGGTTACTTCACCGGCGGGAGCTTTTCGGCAAGGTGGCAGCAGGGAAACGACTACCTCTTCACTGCCATGCCTCCCAAGGTGAAGGCGGGTTGCGGCGGGATCGACGTCTTCCTGGGCGGGTTCTCCTATCTCAATTTCGAATACCTGGTGACCAAGCTCCAAAGGATCATGCAGGCCGCCCCTGCGGCGGCTTTCGACATCGCTTTGAATGTTCTCTGCGAACCCTGCTCGAAGACGATCAAGTCCCTGGAAGCTATTATCAACACCCTGAACAACCTGCAGCTCGATGAATGCAAGGCTGGCCGGGCGCTCGTGGCGACCATGGTGCCCCCGTCTCTTGCAGACACGAAGGACAAACAGGCAAAGCTCGCCGGGATCCAGGGGGACTTCCTCCAGTCATCGGGAGTGAATGACCTCTGGAAGAGCATCAACGACCAGACGAGCGCGAACGCGAACAAGCCGGTCACGAACATGAAGCAGGCGCTCGCGGGCTGTCCCCAGGACATCCGGGACGTCTTCGGGACCAACGGGTCGGTCATCAACAACATCGCCGCCAAGACCGGCTTCAACAATCAGTCCTACCTCGACATGTTGAGAGGGTTCGTCGGCGACGTCTACATCATCGACGCCGGGGACGCGGGCTACCAGGTGGGTCACACGCCCCCCTGCGATCAAAACCGGTACGCTTCCTTCGACAACCTCTTGGACGGAAGCGTCTACGCCCGGCCGGCAGGAGGCGCCTGCATACAAATTACCGACAGCTCGGCCGACCTCACGAATTACGTGCGGACGAAGATGACCCGGATCGCGGGAAAGATCAAGGCAAAGCAGGCCCTCTCGGACGAGGACAACGCCTTCGTGAACGCGAGTCCCCTTTCCATCGGGCTCGTTCTCAAGGCGGCCGTGGGAACGAACCAGGAATCATCCATCATCAGCACCCTCTCCGACGTGACCGCCAAGGCCTACGCCTTCCAACTCCTCTCGGACCTCTACACGAAGGCCTGGAACATCATGGACAAGGCGAGAAGCCTCGCCCAGGCTCAGCCAGGAGCCGTGCAGGGCGCGCAGGAACACCAGTGCAAGATCGAGATGCTCTCCGGCGCGATCGACGGCACGGCGGAGATGCAGGCCAGGATCGTGGAAATGGTAAGCGGAGTCCGGAGATCCTACGCCGCATCCGTCCAGGAGGTGATGGGGGTCTACAACCTGGTGGACAAGATGGAGAAATTCGACAGGCTGGCCCTGAGCATGCTGAGTTCGAAATTCGGTACGGCCGTCGCGGCCAGGTCAGTATCACGCTGAAAGAGTTTCCGGGAGAGAATCCTGATGGGAGTTGGAAAGATAATTTTTATACTTGTTTTCACGGTCGTCATGCTGTCGGCTGCGCCGAACGCCCATGCAGTGGACATGGAGTACTATACCTACAACGGCTTCGGGGCCGTTGTGACGGCCTTCCAGAAGATCTCACTGATCTTTTCGGATAACGGCTACCGGGCGCTCTTCTTCACGGTCACGGCGCTCGGAATCTTCATCGCAGGGGCGGCCGCGTACTTCCAACTCCTCAAGGGAGCAAGGTTTTCACCCCTCTCCTGGGCCTGGCCGGTGGGCTTGGGGATATGCCTCTACCTCGGGCTCATGGTTCCTACGGGAAACGTCACGATCTACGATCCCGTCCTCAACCGCTTCCAGACCGTCGGGCGGATACCAGACGGCATCGTCGTCGTGGCCGGGACCCTGAACAAGATTGAGCGGGGACTCGTGGACATCATCTCCACGTCGGGCACACCCCAGAGTTTCCAGGACTACGCCGGCGGCATCGGCTTCGACATGCTTTTGAAGGCATCCGGAGGCCACCTCAAGATCCGGGACCAGTACATCGACGAATCGCTGAAACGCTACACGAAGGATTGCATGTTCTTCGAGCTGCAGCGGCCGGGGACGTCGCTGAGCGTGAACGACGTCACGAGTTCCAGCACGGACTTCATGACCCAGTATGCCCAGGCGGCGAACCCGGCCGTCTTCACCGTCTGGTATTCGGAATCGGACCGAACCGGGACGACCATGTCCTGCGCGGCTGCCTGGACCAACTTGCAGGGTTACTTCAGCGATCCCCTCAACATGGGAGACACGATCCGCTTTGCCTGTGCGAACGCCGGCTTCAATGCGGACAACGCCGGTGAGCTTACGAAATGCACGGAGATCATCTCGAACTACGCCTCCTACGTGGAGGGTGGCGCATTCACGATCCCGGCGCCGAACTTCATGAGACAGGTCTACATGGCTGAAGTATTGAACGACATGCTTCTCGACGCGAATCCCGATCTCGCCGTGAAGGGCCTGGCGTCAAGGAGCATCATGACCGGAGGGCTCGGCATGGGGATCGTGGCCAACGAGTGGCTTCCCGTGGCGAGAGCCGTGATCACCGCCGTGGCTATCGGGCTCATACCGATCCTCGCCATCTTCATCCCCACGCCTCTCGCGGGAAAGGCCTTGGGACTCGTTGCGGGGATGTTCATCTGGCTCACGGCCTGGGGCGTGACTGACGCCATCACCCACGGAATCGCGACCGACTACGCCTACGGGGTCTTCGAATACGTGAGGCAAAACGCCCTGGGCTTCGCGGCTGTCATGAATATGCCCGACGCGTCTCTCAAAGCCCTGAGCATGTTCGGCCTCATCAGGACCTCGGGCATCATGCTGGCCACGGTGATTACGGGCATGCTCGTCCGGTTCGGCGGGCACGCCTTGGCCATGATGGCGGGGACCATCTCCGGGACAGTCCAGTCCCAGGGGACCCAGGCGGCCTCCCAGGCGTCAACGCCGGAAGGAGGGGCGAGATCCGTGGAATCGGCGAGAACGTCCATTCCCACATGGTCGAACGCCAACCGGTGGAGCATCCAGGACTACTCAGGTCTGGAAACGGCAAGACGCGTGGGCTCAACTGCCGGAATGATGAAGATCCGCGACGAATTCGGAGCGGACCGGTTGGGCGGTATGCACGGGGACGCGGCAGTGGGCGGCTTTCTCCCCCGCGCGGCGGCCGGGTCCGGAATGGCGGAAGTGGGCCTCGACCGGTCGCAAGGTCTTCTCAAGGCCGGAAACATCTCCAGGCTGGGAAAAACCGAGGGTGACCTCGAATCTTTCCGCGAGTCGGGCCATGCGGGGGATTTTTTCGATTACCATGCCAGTCAGGCATCCGTGGAGGGAAAGAAGCGCTATTTCGGAGCCATGAAATATGACGAGGCGATGGAGGAGGCAGGCTGCGGAGAGCGGGTATCAGGCTATAAAGCCGTGGCCGACTTTGACGCCCACAAGACGCCGGGAGCGATCCGGGAGGGAGAAAAATACGGTGTCGAAGCAAAAGACCTGGGAGAGACAAAGGGTCGGCTGGATGCCCTGCAAACTATAGCTACCTCCAGGGGAATCGAAGCCGTCGGCGAAGGCGCCTATCTCGACGCGAGACGGGACGCTGTGATCGACGACGTTGCCAAGTGGAGAGTGCTCAGGTCCTTCGCCGAATCCAAAGGAGTGGATTTCGAGCGCTTCGCGGCGGACCGGCACCGGACGGCGGATATCTCCGTGAGCGCCTCTGAAGCAGGACGATACGGCCTCCCCGGGGCGGGAAACTACCGCATGGCCTGGGGAGAGCAGGGAGAACTGCTCTTCACCAATCGGATAAGCGGAGAGCAATACCAGGTCGGGACCTTCGGAAAAACTGGGAGGGATATCGCGAGATACAACATATCCAAAAGCGAGGAAGGAAACCTCAGAAAGATATACAGCAATTTCACGGACCGGGTGGGAGGATCACACAGCGTCCGCTACGATGATTTCCGGGAAAGCGTCTCGGGGTTCCGGGGCAGAGGCTACAACGTGAGTATTGTCGAGGACGCATCGATGGCGGGGGGCCATCGCGTGATGGTTTACGACCCTTCGCACAAAAAACCGGTACTCGTTTCCGGGAATATCAATCACCTCGTGAGTTCTTACCGGCAGACGGCAGACGGCGCCACTAAGGAAACGATCGTCCCACTGACAGGAGACGTCCTCGCTTCTGAAAGCACGATAGGGAACGTCCGGACGCAAAACCAGGACAGGCTGAACGTAAACATGGGTGTCAGGGCGGACGGAACGGTTACAGAAGGAGTGAGAAAAGTGGGCGGAGAAACCGTGGCGGTTGGAGCGGCTGCTTCCATGGACGGACTGGCATCTATCGGGAGTACTGTAAGAAGCGTAAAACAACTGGGTGAACTCGGAAATAATTTCAAGTTGAACAGGACCAAGGGGGAGCCGACCCTTGAGGGTGTTGAAACAGTGAAGGGCGAGATATCTCCCGGACCCGCAAGTGATCCCGTGCAATAAGATTTAAATTGTTGAGGAACAGAAAACATAATGCTCACAGCCTACAAATACCTAAAAATGAACGGGGGACTGCTGGCGGTCTTCGAAAAAGGGCTCTCCTTCGGCCAAGGATTGCCTCTCAATATCGTCATGATAGAGAACGACTCGTACCTGAAGATCGGGCGGGACCACTACATCCGCCTCGATAAGGAAACAATAGAATGCCTGGAAAGCTGCAATCGTATACATATCGCCGTGAGCGATCTTTTCGAAAGCAGGATCGCCCTTCAGGGAACAATCGAAATAGACGATGTCACGAAAGGAAAACTCCTGGCCTACGTCGAGATGAACAGATAGCTCTACTCAAAGCAAACTCTATAAGAAGAATTCAGTTGACCTTCGAACCATGTTTTATTATATTTCTCGTAAATTGCGTGGCAGACAATTTATGGGAAATAGAATAAAACAACCCAAAACCGAACTCGGCTCTCTCGAAATGAGACTCCTCGCATACGTCCAGATGCGGAAGATGGACGTCGTGCGCACGAAGGAAATCTCCGCGGCTCTCAAGATCACCCCTAAGCAGGAGCGGGAACTATTCAGCAGAATGAGCCGGTCCGGCGTGTTCATACGTCTGACGCGTGGAGTCTACCTGGTTCCTCCCCGGTTTCCAGCCGGTGGGCGATTGGCCGTCAGTGAATATTACATCCTCTCAAGGTTGATGAGGGAAATCGGGGGCAAATATCAGGTCAGCGGTCCCAACGCGTTTTACCTTTACGGATTCGATGACCAAGTGCCGAATCGGGTATATGTTTACAATAACCGGATCAGCGGAGAGAAGAACATAGGCGGTTTCGATTACGTTTTCATGGAAATCTCGGATAACCGGCTTGGGGATTCCACTGAATTCGAGGCACCTGATGGGGAGAAGATTTTAATTGCAACAAAAGCCCGTGCCCTGCTAGACGCCGTCTACGACTGGTCGAGATACAATACAATCCCACGTGCTTATCAATGGATTACGGCAACGATAAAGAAGGATACCGTTTTTTTTGATGAGTTTACAAGAACTTCCCTGAAATACGGGAATAAGGCTACCATGCGCCGGATAGGATATCTTCTCGCCGTCTCAGGTGTACCCGAAAACATGCTCAAGGAATTTAAAAAGAACGCCGGTTCCATGAAGTCCCTGATCAAGTGGATCCCCGGGATGCCTGCAAAAGGATCCGTGAACAAGGAATGGGGGTTGATCGTAAATGGCAACATCGAAACCGGTTAAAATTACCTTTCACGAGGACAAGCCGCTTTTCCGGGAAGCGATCCTTTATACAGCACGGAAAACCGGCCTGAATGCGCCTCTGGTGGAAAAGGATTATTTCTGCTCGGTGCTCCTCGCAAACCTGTGTAACGGCTGCAAACAACCCCCAGTATTCAGGGGCGGTACATGCCTGAGCAAGATTCACGCGGATTTCTACCGGTTGAGCGAGGATCTTGACTTCACGATTTCGTTGCCGTCAATATCAAGTCGGACGGATCGGAGCCGGATGATTACACCCGTCAAGGACTGGATTTCCGCCCTTGAGAAGGAGTCCCCAGTTTTCAAGGTCGAGCAGAAACTGACCGGATTCAACAATTCTAAGCAATACGTGGCACAGATTGCCTATCCGACATTGGTCGGTTCAGGACTCGGTCGGATCAAAATCGAGATTGGGCTTCGCGAAGAGATCCTGGTTCCGCCCGTCAAGAGAAGCGTCAGGACACTCTTGGAAAACCCCTTTACGGGGCTACCCGGTGTCGAGGAATTCGATATCGTAGTTCTTACGCGTGAAGAGACCTACGCTGAGAAGCTGAGGGCAGCATTGGCGCGAAGAGAACCAGCAATCCGTGATTTTTACGACATCGACTATGCTGTTTCCAGGCTCGGCGTCAATCTTGAAGACCCTCATCTCGTGGGTCTGCTGAAGAGGAAGCTCCAGGTTCCGGATAACGACGAAATCGATGTGTCCAATGCGAAGAAAAAGGAATTGCTGTCTCAGCTGGAAACGCAGCTAAAGCCGGTGTTGAGATCTTCCGATTATGATATGTTCGACTTTGAGAGGACCTTCAGGATGATTTCAGATTTGGCTCGTATGATCGCAGGTCAAGCGTGATAAAAGGATTATCTATGCCCAAAAAGCTTTTTAAACGAGCAACTCCCGGACAGATAATAGTTCTGGTGTTCCTCTTGGGGCTTCTGATATTTTTTCTGAAAGATGCCGGGATAAGCACCATCCTTATCGTACTTACTATAGCTGTCATAATGGGGCTCGTTCTGGTATCCTGGGCTGAAAAGGAGGATTTTGACAAGGATGATATAACCGATTGGAACCTTGTCAATCGGCTTTGGCATAAGGATGAATAAACACTCTAGCACTCCGAGAATGCAGACGACACCATGACAAAGAATATCGGTGTCGTTTATCAGTATCCCTTTAAACTTTAAGGGGTTTCGAGTTGGCGGCTATTGAATCTTCAATTCAATGACCTATCCGAAATGAAGCGATCCATCGGCACGTTGAACAATTTTGCCAACTTGCGCGCGGTATTGCTGCTGATCGGCCTTTTCCCGTGCTCCATGTTGGAAACATGCTGCCGGGGAATGTCGCCTAACAACTCGCCCAACTTTTCCTGGGTCCACCCCTTCGCCTCCCTGTAAATGCGCATGGTGTCTCCCGGAGTTGTTTTCTCCTTGAGGTCCTTGTACCACGGCGTTTCCAGGATGTTCACCAGAGCATCATCATCGTCGGTGATCTTGACCTTGTCTCCGTATTCGTCTTTCAAGGCGTAGATCAACTTAGTCGGGATATTCTTACCCCGGATTTTAATATCAATATGGCGCGTTTTCACGACTGCCTGCATAATACACCTCGATAATTATAGATTTCTTTTCGCAATGCCAACAGGCCACCCATTTTCTTGACAGATGGCAATGATAATCGAATGTTCCTATTTCCCAAAATTCGGCCATTCATTCCTGATGGGACCTTTTTCCCGCAAGTCATCGATCAGGTTCACGAGCGCCTTTTGAATCGCCTCCGGTAATTTCCCGATATCCTTAAGAACCTTCTTTTTCACCAGAACTTCGTACATGGCTATTTGTAACCTAATAATGATTACATGTCAATGTTGAATTTCAACGAGGCATAATCTCGATTTTTACTGATTTCCAACCAAAAATCCCTGCATCGAAAACATTATATATTAAGGAGCGATCGCGGCGAAGCCGCGCATCGACTCGTCAAAACACAAGTAAATCAGGAGGCAGTCATGGAAAACAAGCGCGAAGAGCTGGGCAAGTGCCCGGAATGCGGGAAACCGGTCTACGAGGGGAAAAAGTCTTACTATTGCTCGGGTTACAAGGAGGGATGCAAGTTCGTGCTGTGGAAGAACAGCCTCGACCGGCTCGGGCACGCCGACATCACCTCCGCCCAGGCCAGGATGTTGCTGAACAACGAGACGGTCGCCTTCACCGGTCTCAAGTCCAGGGCTGGCAACGAATTCGACGCCGAGGGGAAACTCGCCAAAAACGAGACCTACGGATGGCAGATCGGTCTCATCTTCGGCGACGCCGGCAAAGAAAAACAACAACCCTCCGGCCGGGAAGAAAACGAATAAACAAAAAAATCAATAAACGGCATTTTCAATAAACCAATAAACAAAAAACGGCAACCGTGAGTCCGCCCCTGGGAATTCCGATCATAGCGCATGGGCAAGGGAGGAAAAGTCACCATGAAAAAAGTCGTCATCCTCTTTTCATTACTTTTCCTCTTTCCCATGGGGCAACTCCATGCCTTCTGCTTCGAGGAGGCGGGCTTCATCTATAACGTCTCCCCCCGTCTCCTCTGGGCAATAGCCAGGGTTGAGAGCGGTTTTCGGGCCGACGCTTTCAACCGCAACGCCGACGGCTCATATGACTACGGGCTCATGCAGATCAATTCCTCATGGGCACGGGTCCTGGGAAAGGAGCTTTGGTCCTCCTTGGGGGATCCGTGCACGAACGTAAAGGTCGGCGCCTGGATCCTCTCCGATTGTATCCGGAAGCACGGCTACACCTGGGAAGCGGTCGGAGCCTATAACGCCTCCCAGAAACACAAGCGCGCCCGGTACGCCAGAAAGGTGTGCATGGCCCTGCGGAAATGAACCCATGTTTGACGTTCGTGAACTCGCGGATATTTACGGCCTACCTGAAGAAACCGCGAAGGCGGAGCTCCTGAAATCGCTCTCCAACTCGCTTTCCGCTGTTTTCGGCGCCGAAATAGAAGTCCTGTCGAGCAAAGCAGGCGCCCTGGAAATTTACTCGTACCGGGACTCGTACGGCGACCTCCAAGTCAGAAGCTTGCCTGTTTCCAGCATCGGCAGGCACGCGATAAGAAGGATCCGGCGAGACCTCTCCCTGTCACTGGCCAAAATACGGGTCCTTCGCGATTACGATCTCAGCCGGGACCTCATCGGCCGCGTTGTCGAGGGCATGATTGTGAAGACGGTAAATCACGGGTCATTGTCCATACGCCTGCATGCGAATGGCCCCTATAATCCCGGGAGCATGGTAGGCTCATGCCCATACCGGTTCCAGACACCGAAGGAACGGGGGACATATCGTCCCGGAGATGTCCTGTCGTTCCAGGTCCTAGAAGCATCCCCCGTAATGGAAAACGGCATGCCCCGGCTCAAAATCACCCTGGGCAGGAACGGCAAGGGACTGGTTGAAGGTCTTATCATGAATAAAGCCCTCGGAACTCCCTCCGGAAAGAACGTGAAGGTCAGGTGTGTAAAGAGGATCGCCGGGGCTTACTCGAAAGTCGTTTCCACTGCGCCGATTCCCCTTAATGTCATCGAGAGCGTTTCGGACGAACTGAAGGAGTACATCCGGGTGGTCAATTCATGATTGCCCGGTTCCGCAAAAGCCTTGCCGGCGGGAAGAATGACCGGAACACATCTCGAACGATTCTCGGCATGGGACATGGGATGTCGGACCCGGACACGTCCATGAAAATCACTATCCCCGATTTATCCCGGAAGGGACATTTCTGGTGTTTCGGAACCACCCGGGTGGGGAAGACCCGGATTATGGAGAACATGGTCGAGCAGGACATCCGCAAAGGTTACAGCGTCGTTGTCATCGACCCAAAGGGGGATATCGATCTCTTCTCCAAGATCGTGCAGGTCGCCTTTGAGGAGGGCCGGGACCGTGAGCTCATCCTCGTCACGCCCATCTACCCGCACCTGAGCGCCGTGATCGATCCCCTGGCCTATTACTACATGCCGGAGGAACTGGTGGGGCACATCGTCTCCGGGGTGGAGGTGGGGAAGGAGCGGTTCTTCTTCAACGTTGCTTACGAGATCAGCCTCGTGATCGTCCAGGCGCTCATCATGCTCGCCGCCTGGCAGGGGAAGGCTAAAAGCTTCAACCTGAACGATGTCAAGAACAAGATGTCGCGGGAAGAGCTCGAAAAGCTCAAGGGGCAGATCGACTGCATCGACACCGCGGAGGCGAAGCAGCTCTCCTCGGATATCCAGAAGATCCTGAACTCGCCCCAGGACTATTACGGGAAGGTTTCCTCGTCTCTCCGTGTCGCCCTGATGGAGCTCACGAGCGGGAACATCGGGAAGGTCATAGGGAAGGCCGACGAGAACCGGTTCATCGATCGCCTGGAAAAGGGAAAGCCGGTAATCATGGTAGTCCATCTCGGGTCTCTGATCACTCGCAAGGCCGCGTTCACGCTGGGAAAGGTGGTCATTTCGATGGTCCAGAGTTTCGTGGGCCGGGTTTTCTCGTCGGGAAGGCGGGTGACCCCGCCCCTTTGCCTTTACATAGACGAGTGCCAAAACGTCCTCTATTACGGGATCGAGGACCTCTTCGCCAAGGCGGGCGGGGCCGACGTATGGGTCCACGGCTTCGCCCAGTCCGTCTCGCAGCTCTACGCCATGATCGGGAAGGATTACGGGAATGCCATCCTCGACAACACCAATACCAAGCTCTTCATGCGGGTCCCCGACACGGACACGGCCTCATACGTGGCCAAGCACTTCGGGGAGTTCCGGCGTTATTCCCCGATTCTCAACGTGGACGGCGGAGTGTCGGTTCGGGAAGAAGAGGACACGATCTTGAAGCCCTCCGATATCCTCGAACTTGCGGAGAGGGAATTTTACCTCATGACTTATTCCGGCCTGTTCCGCGGGCGGAGTCTCGATGTCTCACCACTCTACCTGGAAATCAAGTTCCCGGACCTTGCGGCCGAGTCATGAAAACGATCATGACGATTCTCTTCATCGTCGCGGCCGGCTGCTTCGCAATTTACGCTGCCTGCGTATGGTTCTCCGCCGCGCGTAAATCACGGAATTCCGATATACCCTGCTTAAAGGAAAAACGGGAGGTCGCCTTGGAGCGCCTGGCGGGGATATGGACACACAAGGGAACGGCGGAATCATCCGCCGAAAAAGACGAGGGAGAAACAAGAAAGGAAACGGGAAAGAGTCAGGATGAAACTCATGAGATCAGCGTCGCTTTCCACGATCCGGATCTGAACGCATTTTACATTGAGAACATCCGCGACAAGGTAGGGTTCTCTCCCCAAACGAGACAGGTTGCCGAAGGCATTCTGGAGACCCTGGACCGGGAAGGAAATTGCCCTTCCGTGGTCAACTCTCATGGCGAGATCGAGGCGAGCCTGGAGACGGGAGTTTACAACCGCCTGGCCCGGGTCACCCTGCGCGAGCATGCCCTGGACACGGCCAAGGCGATGCTTCGCCTTGTCGATCCCGGTCCGATGACGCCCATGGCGATCATCGCCGCCCTCGGCCACGACCTCGGGAAGATCCCAGCCTACAGGCAACAACTTTACTCTCTTGGGGACCATCCGGTCATCAGTGTCACCATCCTGGACAAGATTCCCGGATTCTCTGAAATGCCCAACAAGGGGGATGTCATCACGGCCATCCGGGACCATCACCGCAAACCGATCGATTTCTTCTCGATCAAGCTCAAGGAGGCCGACCAGGAGGCGAGGAAAAAAGAGCTCGCGCGAAACTTCTCCCTCGGAGATCCCGGAACCGGCCGGGAGTCACTCCCCCGGGAAGAAGTGGAACCAAGACGGGTCACTTCTACCAGGGAGACGATTCCGCGGGATGACGAGAACAAGACCGAAGACAGGAAGAGAAGAAGGAAACCCAGGGAGGTCGAGCTTCCCTGGTACGACGGGAAAGCGATCCTGCAGGAAATTGCCGGTCGTGTTAACAAGGTCGACGAGGGCCGGTGGGAGGCATTTTCCATGGCGAACGGGTACGTCTACGTGCAGGTCGGCCTCCTGTGGTCGGTCACTAAGAAGGTCGCAAGGATAAACGGCGATCCATCCGTATTGATCGCCGATTCCGACGAGGAGTTGAGAACGAATATCCTTTACTCCATCGTGGAACGCCTCAAGACGGAGGAGAACGCGATCGCGCGGGGACTCATCCGTGACGGATACTTCAGCGCGCCCTTCGTGGTTACCATGCGGGACGGCACGGTCCATTCCAAGGCGTCATACGTGCCTTTCAACCTAGAGGCTTTCGGGATGCTACCCTCGGAGTTGGAATCACAGAAATACGGCAAGGTGAGGGAAATCGTCGACGTGACGCCGAAGTGGTAACTTTGCGATTCACACCTTAGATATAAACTTTCAACAGAATGAAGGTGGTTGATCGGCTTGAAACTAACATTATTCTTGCATTTCTTACTTGCGGCGCTTTCTGCCTGGCCAGGGCAGAATCCCATCTAATTCTTTAATTCCCCATTCTTCTTCCTCTTCTTCTTGTTTACTCTTCAGTGGCGGTACCTCCTCATCCTCGAACCAAAGTAAGGTTAAGGTTTGGTCCCACTGTTCAAAATGCCTGGCCTCCTCTAGCAATATGCCGCCTCGCTCCCAAGGGCTGAACCAGAGTTCCGCACCAATCTCCTCGGGACCTTCACAAACTTCACCGGCTCGCGCCCTTGCTGAAACTGAACCGGGAGGCAAACCCAACCGAGGGTGAACCCAGGCATTTGCCTCACGAAGGGAGAGAGATCTTGACGTGTATCGCACGTTTCCTTTCTCTGAAAGAACGAAAGCGCATGGCGCGCCTATAACCGTAGCAAATCGAGATCCAGTTGCAGTAAGAGATGCTTCGAAACGGTCCGCTAAATCACCCACCGTCCTAAAACTGATCAGCTCCTTATCTGCGAGCGGCTTGAACAACTTGGAGGGCAGAAGGAGCTCCGCAGCAAATACATCACACAATATTTCTTCTCGTGATTTTTTCGCGTAACTCCAGGAAGGCAGTGTCTTATGGTCGGATGGAAGGCCTAACACAATATGAGCGATCTCGTGACATACTGTAAATCTCTGACGCTCTCCAATGTCTTTTGCATTGACGCAGATGTAATATTTCCCCCGGTTCTCAAAGGACCAGCCAGACTCATTCTTCCCGAGGTCGGTTTGGCGGCGAATAACCGCACCAAGATGCGATGCGTAAGCTGAAACATCAACCGGGATGGCGATGGGGTTCACGGCAGCAACAAATTCGCGCGCTTTGTGTATAACAGTAATTTCATCCATCCTCGCTCTCGTCCTTCAGAATTTTTCGCACACGTTCGATCAATTTCGGATAGTCCGGCCGCCCGGTACCGCGAAAAACTGCTGACGCCGCAGATGCAAAAATTTCATAGCTGATCGTCGGATCTTTGAGGGTCATATCCACGAGCGTGCTGTCGGTGTCGGCATGTTCGGCTAGATAGCGAAGCATATCAGCTTCTCGCTTCCCAGCTTTTAATGCGCGAATAAGTTTGGATATAACATCTTCTGAAGGAGACAGCTTCTCACCGCTTTCTAAGCGATAAATATAGGCGTGATCCACCTCTGACAGCTGTGCGAGTTCCCGTAAAGATAGTTTCCTCCCCTCGCGCAAGCGTTGAAGCATTAATCCAAACCCCGGCTGGGCCATAAAAAACCTCCTTGACAAGGAAAAATAAATGAATATACTGTTGTCTGAAAGGACAACGATCTGGCAATGGCGGCCTGCCGTTTATTATCATTTTTAAGGAAAGCCATTGTAAACCCGTTGCCTGTACAGACATATTATGGCATGTTGCCGGAACGAATTCAAGTATTTAATGCGACACATGCCAGACGGGGCACCGACTTCCAAGGAAATAAAATATGGGCAAATCATTCCAGATACTTTCTCTTGATGGTGGGGGTATAAAGGGCCTCTTCTCGGCGGCGATTCTCGCCTTTCTCGAAAAGGATCACGACATAACTATTACAGATCATTTTGACCTGATCGTTGGAACTTCTACGGGCGGGATCATAGCCCTCGGCCTTGGTAAGGGCCTGCGCCCACGTGAGATAGTTTCTTTTTTCATCGAGGACGGACGAAAAATTTTCCCCCCTGGCTTCTTATCAGAAGGAATTCAATATGTTAAACACAAGTTCGACCCGCAAAATCTCGAATACGCCCTGAAAGACCGTTTCGGCGAAACCCGCCTGGCGGATAGCATCAAGCCTCTCGTTATTCCGGCCTATAACATGGGCGAGGATGATATCTACCTGTTCAAGACGCCCCATCATGAACGCCTTAAACGGGATTGGCGGGTTCCGATGTGGAAAGTTGCGATGGCGACCAGCGCAGCCCCCACGTATTTCCCTTCCTTCACGCAAATCGACAAAATTCGCCTGATTGACGGCGGAGTTTGGGTAAACAATCCCTGCATGCTCGGAGCAATAGAGGCCATCAGCTTCTTCAATGTCCCGCTGGACGTGATTCGAGTTCTGAGTTTGGGAACAACTGATCCTGTGAAAGGCAGATCTCTTAGTCTCGACAAAGGGGGATATTGGCAATGGCGGAAAGAAGGGATCGATATCATTCTTCGGGGGCAAAGCATAGGAGCCTATACGCAGGCTCAGCATCTTCTCGGAGCAGACAAGATACTCCGGTTGGACCCGAAAGTGCCGGATGGATTGTTTGACCTGGATCAACTCTCAGAAGAAGAGTTATTCGCAAAAGCAGCTCATGAGAGCCGTCGTTTTTCACCGCTGTTTAAAGAAACCTTCGGCAGACACATCGCTTCTGAACATATTCTGCACTACAAATAAAGGAGGGGTTATGGCGACCGATATCAGGAAACAATACAATGAAGTTCTTGAAAAAATAACCGCGGAAATCGATATCTCTCCTGCGAAATACAAAACAGCTGTCGAGAGATACACCGCCGTTGGCAACTGGCTGAATTGCGGTGAGTATGAGGGCTGTGACGAAGAGCCGCGAATTTATCCTCAAGGATCATTTCGCCTTGGAACCGTGGTTCGGCCGATCAGGAACGGAAAAGAATCTGATTACGATATTGATCTGGTATGTGAGCTCCAAAAGGAGAAGGAAATTTCAGCTCCGGGCGATATTAAAAGAGACATCGGCGATCGGTTACAGGAAAATAAGGTTTACGAGAGGATGCTGGACAAGGAAGGTCGCAGGTGCTGGACTTTGAATTATGCGGAAGAGGACGGAATAGGTTTCCATCTTGATGTCCTACCGTCGATTCCGGAGGATCGTGAAATGGTGAGGCATCTTCAGCAGGCTGGCGTTAACCAACTCCTCTCTGCTCAAGCAATTTCGATAACCCACAGGAACGGAAATGGATCTTATAACTGGTCCGCAGGTAATCCCGGGGGCTTCGCGGATTGGTTCGATTTGAGAAAAAAGCCCGTATTCAACAAGGTAGCTGCCAGTCAAAAAAGCTATATTTTCGAAAATCGCCAGGACATTTTTGAAAGTGTCGATGCCGTTCCTGATCAGCTGGTAAGCACCCCTCTTCAAAAAGCAATTCAGATCCTGAAGCGTCACAGGGATGTGAGATTTGCTGGCAAGCCTCAAGAGGCGAACAAGCCCATATCGATGATTATAACCACTCTTTCCGCCCAGTTTTACGAGAATGAGGAAGACATCTTATCTGCTTTGAACAATATCGTTGAAAAGATATATGCGCACGCCGGACTCATGGAACCGGGATATCACCTGGAGAGTGCCCTTGCCGCCCGGAGAATCATATCGCTGACCACGGAGGGAAAGTGGTACATGCCCAACCCCGTCAATCCTTATGAGAACTTTGCTGACAGGTGGCATGAAAATAATCACGAGAGGGCCAAGGCGTTTTTCCAATGGGTTGCATGGGCTCGCAGGGACTTTTTGGAGATCCTGGCCAAGAACGATATTCAGAAAATAACCGAATCGCTTGCGGGATCATTGGGAGAAAGGGCCGTGGCTTCGGCATCATCGAAACTCTCCTTATCGACCCCGGCGCTCTTTGCACCAGCCTATAAAAAAGGCTCAACCGTCGAAATCACCAACCCCAGCAAGCCGTGGACGTGCCATGGATGATTCTCATCGTGTTCTGATTGAAACTCAGTTCCGGGATTTATCAGAATTTTATCCGGATTTGAGACTGGAAGAAAACCAGGGTGAGTGGGTATTAAAAGGCATCCTCGATTTCTCCGCCTGTTATGAAAATACCAAAATCCAAGATTCATTCCAGATCGAGATTTCCATTTCGGCGGAGTATTCAAGAGAATTGCCGGCTGCAAAAGAAACTGGAGGAAGGATTCCCCTTGATCCTGATTTCCATATAAATCCGGATGGGTCCTTTTGCTTGGGTGCTCCAGTTGATATTAAAAGGAAATTCGCTCAGGAACCAACGCTGCTGGGCTTCATCAATAATCTTGTAATACCTTTCCTGTTCTCCTTTTCCTATCGGGAACGGAATGGTGCTATGCCATATGGGGAACTATCTCACGGTGGTCAGGGATTAGTGGAATATTATTTGAAATATTTCGACATCACTTCTGAATTGTCAGTGCTCAGGCTTATTGGAATACTTGCCACTGATAAATATCGCGGTCATCACGATTGCCCCTGCGGAAGCGGGAAAAGGATTAGAAAGTGCCACGGCAATAAGGTCCTAGAGTTAAAAGCCCTCCAGAGCACACGTGAATTTTTATCCGAGTATTTGGCAGTCCTGCTCCATTTAAGAAAAACGAAGAAGGCACTTTCAAATGAATTAATCAATCAACAAGCCCTAACCCTTATTAAAAAAGAGCAGAGGGCTTTGCGAGCACAAGTGAGCGGAAAATAAACGATAAATGCATTCCCGGGAAAGGAGAGTTTGCCATGAAAGGCTTGAGAAAAGCTCTGCCAGGTATCTTAATCTTAGTTTGCGCAATAACTGTTGCGTGCGCATCCATACCGCCCGAAGCACCTGAAATGTCTGCTGAGCTCGGGAAGAGGATTGCTGCTATTCAGGATGCGAATCTGAGCCTGCTTCATCGTTTCTTTGATCTCAAAAGAGCAGAGGTCGATAGATTTATCCAGAACGAGTGGGTTCCAACCCTTGCTCAAGAAGTATTTTCTGATTCAAAAATTAAAAAGACTTGGGACATCATAGTTGCTGAGAATAATCCCGTAGACAGGCTAACCTTTTTGGTGATTACAGGTCCGAAGCTGCAGGAAAGAATTAACCTAAAACGCGCCGAACTCATAAAACCACTTGACGAGATCGAAAGACGTATTGAGGAAAATCTTCGGAATGAATACGCGCAAGCAGGGGCAATTAATAATACGATTACCAGTTTCCTTTTTTCTGCTTCCAAAGTTGACCAAAACCGAAACAGGTACTTGGCAATGACGGGTATTACGGAGAGTAAGATTGGAATTGCAATAGACAAGGTAAATACCACGGTCAGCGATTTGGTCTCTGGAGCTAAGAAGGTTGAAGATAACGCAATAAAGGGAGAAGAGTATCTTAAAAAATTAAAGGTAATTAAAGATTCTTTAATCTCAAGCAATAAGGAGGGATAAAAATGCCTGTAAACTGGGATGAATTCAAGAGCGATGTTGATTCAGTTATCGAATCGGCAGCAAGGCGTACCGATGATCGACTGGCTTCAAAAATATCTTCTGTTACCAGAATGACCGAGGAAGAAATCAAAGAACTTTTTCCAAAGCCAGCCGATGTCGAAAAACTCGCAGAGTTGATGAAAATTGTTAGCTCGGCCACTGATCGTAATACAAAAATTAACAACATAGTCTCTAACGTGGAGGGATTTGCTGGGGTTATTCTAACTCTCTTAGAGAAGTACGTACGTTTAAGTTAAGCTTCCCGTCAGAGCGTCTACTTTTGGAAAAGCCGGTCGCGTCAATGATGTTCAGGAGGAGTGTTAGGTAAATACTATCGCAACTTTAGTTTCCGGAAGAATCTTTCTCGTCACAGGTAAGCTTGAATTTGGAAAAGAGAGCAAAAGACTGAGAATGCAGTGCGTCGTGGAGGATCATGTCTGGAAAGCTCAGCCCGACTGGATTATCTTGTTGTCGGAAATCTCGGGCAGGGGCAATGGAAATACAGCAGGTACGAAGCGAAGATCGAAGACTGCATAAATGCAATCACGGCAGGAAAGTCAAATTGCTTGATCGTGCAAGAATCGTCTTTAAACGAGGGCTATTGTTCTGAATGAATGAACTCTTGAAAGGAGAACATGATGAGTAAAGGACAAGATCGCACTGTATACAAAAGATCGGATGGTGTGTGGGTAAATAAAAGAAACGATACAGAAAAGGCGAGCAGCCTTCATACCACTCAAAAAGACGCGCGTGATGCGGCTAAGGAGATGCTGCAGAATCAAGGTGGAGGGGAACTGACAGTCATCGGGCGAGACAGAAAGATTGTGAGCAAAGATACAATAGCGCCAGGAAAAGATCCCTGTCCGCCGAGAGACAAAGAACACTGAGGCATCCTTAATTTGTTTTCGGCCACCGAAGAATTGAGCTTCAATCGCTTCGGATTAATCGCGCCAAATGATATTTCCCCGGCGCATTGAATCTGAGTTTCGATGAATTGCTGCAGAAAACAATCTCGGGAGCCATTGCATCTTTGAACAGTGTCCAGGACCGAATTTAATTCTCTTCAAAAGTAGCAGATCCTGGTGATTAAAGCTCCTTTTTCATTTGATTTTTCTGGATTTGATCCTCCGATTTGGCATTCCACTTACGACCGAATGGCAATTGTTTCTGTGAACTCGTCCATTTTGAAGCCGTATCCCTCCGAGAAAATGAAGATCAAGGCAGCCGATTCATCCGATCTGAATCGAGACCCGAAAATTTTTTCCAGAATCGCAAGTCATCCAAGTAGCTGAACTCACGCCGCGCCGGCTGCGTCAATCCCCCTCCTTGCTGTAATTTCTCGCCGAAAATCCCTGCATCGAAAACATTATATATCAGGAGAACTATGTGAAAGGGGATGCCTGTCATGGACTTCCTGGAATTTCTGAACCCGCTCAAATATTTTTCTCACGAGGGATACCAGTCCTTCTGGCGGACGCTCTTTGCCACCGTCCTTCAGGGATTCTGGGCGAGACTTTTTGCGGCCTCTTTCCTCTTCCTCGCCTTCTGGTTCGGCGTGCGCAGGCAGCGGTTCCAGATCGGCTTTGCATACTTTGTAATATCTGTCGCAATGACCTACGGGGCCACGGTCCTGAGACTCCTGGGGTTCAGGTAGAAAGGAGACGTCCATGCCGGGCGGAAGCGGAACGGTTGTTATCACGAGCGGCGGCGGAGAGTCGAAGCCCAAGGGAATCATCGACGCCCTGTCGGAAATCGAAAAATTCTCCGCCATGGACAGGAAGGGAAGCGAGATCCCGGAGCGGTTCTTCACGACCAAGAACCGGATCGAGTATTTCGAGGCAGGTTTCAAGGGTTCCCTGGTGAGCGGGCTCGTGAGCGCCCTTCTCGCCCCCCTGGCGATCGGGGTCCTGGAAAAACTGATCCCGGTCTTCGGGGACACGGAGCCGACGACATTCGACAAGGGCTTTGTCTTCCTGATCGCGCTCAGCTTCAGCATCGGCTACGCCGTCTTCATCGGGGGCATGGGAAGGTACTACGCCGGGAGATTCACCCGGGTCATGATCCGGAGTTTCGTGAGCGGGACGATCGTCGGGGCGATCCTGAAGATGGTCCTGGCTTTCATCCTGTTCCACTTCCTGTACCTGGTCGTCCTGACTGATGGGAGGATCGCGGCGTTTCTTTCGATCTTCCGCTCCTGGGTCGCGCCGGGGACGCTGGAGAATGTCTACGGCTGGATCGTCGAGTTCAAGCCGGTTCTCCTCATATCGGCCTGGTTCATCGTGCTCACGACCGTGATCTTCATCATGGTCCCGGTGATCAGCATCGGGATCGCTTTATACAGGGAACGAAAAACATCTCTCAAGGAGGAATGACGCATGGAAGAGCAAAACCGGTTGACCGACCGAATCGAAAGGAAAGTCTCCCTGGCCAGGGAGCGGGATACGAGGGTCATCATCACCAGGACTTCCGATACCCACCGGGTCCTCGACATCGTGAGGAGCGCCGACAAGGCTATCCGCATCCTGAGAAACGGACTCCTGATCCGCTTCACGACCCCGGAGGTACTTCCCCTCTTGGAAGACTACCAGAAAGCGGTCGAGGGGTTGAACCGGATCGCTGCCCGGATCTGCGAGAAGGCCGGGGTGCCCTACCGCCCCCCGAAGGGAATGGAGAATCGGGAGGACGGCGCCGACGCCGAGGAGAAGGGCAAAAAGAAGTAAATTTCCCGGTCGTTCCGGGAATACGAAATATTTTTAGGGTCTAGACTAGCTGAGGGGAT
>DIXO01000031.1 GCA_002428735.1 Syntrophaceae bacterium UBA6078
ACAGTTCTATTTGCTCTTGACAGACCTATTTACAGAATATTGTGCACTCGTTCCGCCCCGTTTATTGCCGCGGCGCGCGACAAAATCCTTGACCGGAAGCCACCGGGGGGGTATCCTTCCCTCCAATTTCATTACGATCTTGTTTTTTTGACAGCAGTGCCTGTCCGGCCCGCACCCAAAGAAAAAGGAGCGCGTATGGTCTGATTGTGAAAAGCCCCATTACTCGAACCCGAGCGATGGGGCTTTTGGGTTTGGCGGGGAGCGATGATTGCCATTTTCCCTATGTTATACCAACTGGGTTTTTGGTCTTTATTACCGCAAAATACCCGATGGTTAAAATCCCGTTGTATTTGATTTTACGGCAAGACTTTCGGTTTTCATTTTTTATGAATTAGAGTAGTCTTACACAAAAGTTCGGAAAATACCCGCCGGGTATATTAATTGTTGGACGTAAACAAAAACGAGAATATGGAGAAAATGAATTTTTCAGCTTGACAAGATATATATCGTGATATATATCAAACGTGGAGGTGCAACATGCAAACAGCTAAATTATTTCAAAATGGACGCAGTCAAGCGGTTCGTCTGCCCAAAGAATACAATTTTGAAGGGACAGATGTGCTCATTCAAAAGATTGGCGATTCTGTCATTCTCTTTCCTAAAAACCGCGTGTGGGAAACATTTCTCCACGGCTTACACGGGTTTACCGATGACTTCATGGAAAACGGGAGAGAACAGCCGCAAATGCAGGAGCGAAAGGGTCTGTAATGTATTTGCTTGATACAAATATCTGTATTTTTATCAAGAACAGAAAGCCTCTTCATGTCCTGGAAAAATTGCGCAGTGTACTCGAACAAACCGTTTATCTATCCAGCATCACGGTAGCCGAATTGCAATTTGGCGTTTACAACAGTCAAAACATTGAAAAAAACAGGATATCTTTAACTGAATTTCTGGCTCCATTTGAAATTATCGATTTTGGTAATACCGACGCTGAACACTTTGGAATTATAAGATCACAGCTAAAAAAAGAAGGAAATATTATCGGCTCTTACGACATGCTCATCGCAGCTCAGGCAGTTGCGCGCAATCTCATCCTTGTTACCAACAATACAAACGAATTTATAAGAATTAAAAACCTGAAACTCGAAGATTGGAAGGAATAGCGTCCAATCGGGTAGCCGGGGGTAGTTAACCCCCAGCCCCCACACCACCCGGCATGCGGGTCCGCACCGGGCGGTTCACAGAGATTACCGGGCCGTAGCCGGGTAGTGAATGTGAACCCACAGCGCTTTGGGAAATTCGGGGACATCTTACCAATTTTCTTGACTCACCTGCTGTTCGTTTGGCACTAGCTCCCATCCGTTTCGCCCGTTGCCTGATCAGTTTCTTCACGAAGATCTCTTCCCGCGCCATTGGTCGGAGATGTACTTCTTCGACTCTTCGTGCCGCGGCGGGCTCAGCCTGATTTGAACAGGCGCATTCAAACATTCAGGGGACAGTTCAAGCCCCTTTGCTTCAAAAAATCGCTGCCCTCAAATAGTCGTTCTATCCTTGACCGCTTACGCGCCCTTCAAGTGCGGCAGGAAGAATCCCGCAATGATCGCGCCGCCGATGATCACCGCCCAGATGATGTACGTGAGCAGTTTCCGGGAATCCCATTTCTCGGCGATCTTCGTGCCCGAAAAGATAAAGCCCAGCACCACGAACAGCACGATGACCAGGACCCCGTGCGTCGTCCAGTGATGCCCCAGCGCCGCCTTCATCGCGTTCATGATCGCCCCGTTCGTCTCTTTGAGGAGCAGGATCACGGCATTCAAGAGGCTGGTGACAATCAGCGAAAGGCCAAACCCGGCCGTGTATTTTTCTATCTTCATGTTTGTCATGGCTCTTACCCTCCCATCAGTCCCATGGTGACGCCCTTGCCGATGATCGCCCCGGCGCCCTCCATGAAGAGGCCGAGCAGAACGATCAGCGCGGCGATCCCGAGGACAAGGCTTCGATTACCTTTTTCCGCAAGCGGAACGTTTCTGTAAACGGCGATCGGCAGATAGATGCTGAGTATCAGCATCAGGAAGAAGAGGTGTTCCTTGACCTCCATGAAATAGTTGTGCGCCCATGCCCATTGCCCGGCCTTGATGATCGCGCGGTCGGGGCCGTAATGGACCACGTACCAGTAGCCGCCGATCAGGTAGGAAAGAAAAACAAACACCGCCACGGCAACGCTCAGTTTCTTGATCCTTTCCATGTTTCTTTCACTGACGTTCAGGACATCCACGAACAATGCGACAGCCAGGAGAATGCCCAGGACGCCGAATCCCACATGCAACATCATCTGCACCTGGATTGACATCGTTTGCCTCCTTTCCGGTATTGCTGCCAAACGGGTCCCCTCTGGTACCCGAAGGGAACGCCCAAGACGCCTCACGTATTTAATACAAGAACAACGACCACGGATGAACCCGGCCTCATTCCCTCTCCACCGGCTGGTTGATCAGTTTCTTGACGAAGATCTCTTCCCGCTCCATCTCCTCGATCCTGCCCGAAATATATTTCTTCACTTCTTCGCGCTGGGGGATGAATATCTTCTCCAGTGCGTTGACCCGCAGCTACACATCACTGCTCTTTGAGCATCTGCTCGATTTCGGCCTTGAGGGCGAGTTTGTCGACCTTGCCGTTCGCGAGGAGCGGGAGGAGATCGCGAATAAAGAACTTCTTGGGGACCTTGAAGTTGGCCAGCTTCGACCGGCACAGCTCGCGCAATTCTTCTTCTGTAGCGGTCTTCCCGGGGATAAGCATGCAAAAGGCCCAGCCGACTTCCTGGAATATCTCGTCGGGAACGCCGATGACCGCCGCGAAGAGAATGCCGTCATGGGATTCGAGGACATCTTCCACCTCGCGCGGGTAGACATTCTCCCCGCCGGTTTTGAACATCTCGGAGCGCCTCCCCGTGATATAGATGTATCCCCGCTCGTCTTTGTAAGCGAGATCTGAGGTGTAGTGCCACCCGTCCCCGTCGATCACCTCGGCCGTGAGCTCGGGCTTGTTGTAGTATCCCTTCATCAGAAACGGTCCCCGGACGGCGATCTCACCGATCTGGCCGTCGGGAAGCTCGTTGCGGTTCTCATCAACGATCTTGAGCTCGAAAGGTGGGGCGATCTTCCCGGCGCTCTTCATAAGGGTCTCCAGGTCATCTCCCTTTTCGGTGTAGGTGACAAAGCCGCAGACCTCGGTGCTCCCGTAGCCGGTGATCAGATGCGCCCCGGTCTGTCCACAGATCCCGCTCAGGACATCGATCATGATCCTGGGGGCGGCCGCCCCGGCCCACATGAACCCTTCGACGCTGCTGAAATCGGTGGTAAAGAAGGCAGGATGCTTGAATTCGAGGAGAAACATGACCGGCACCTGTCCCACAACGGTGATCCGCTCCTTCGCGATCACCGTGAGGACCTCTCCCGGATCGAATTTGTCCAGCATGATCAGCGCGCCGCCTCCCATGATCGCGGCGAACCCGATCTCGACGTCCGCGGCCACATGGTTGATGGGGAAATGGAGGAGCCCCCGGGTGTTCTCATCGAAGTAGAACTTGGGCAGCTCGACCCTGATGTTCTCGATGATGCTCCGGTGCGTGTGCACGACTCCCTTCGGTTTGCCGGTAGACCCGGAGGTGTACATCAGGAGGGCCTCGTCGGTATCGACGACTTGGCCGGCACGTTCCTCCAGGGCATCGTCGAGCTGGGGCCGCGGCTCCCCCGTAAAGGCGGCAAAACTGTCGGTTCCGTCAATCGCCTCGCCGATTACGAGGACTTTTCTGATACAGGAAAACTCATCTTTCAGGGCCGCGATCGTCTCCGCGAGATCGGCCCCCAGATACTCCCTGAGGGTAATCAGGACGGCGGGCTGCGAGTCGCCGATCTGATACCGCAGTTCGTCCAGGGTCAGCTTCGGCGAGAGA
Source organism: Syntrophaceae bacterium UBA6078 (assembly GCA_002428735.1). Lineage (GTDB taxonomy): Bacteria > Desulfobacterota > Syntrophia > Syntrophales > UBA2210 > UBA6078. The sequence continues at coordinate 3,956 of DIXO01000031.1, forward strand.
CCCAGCCAGATCGCACCGATCTTGTTCGCCGCCATGTAGGTGGTCAGGAAATCGCTACGGGCCATGGAGAGCATGGCCACGCGATCCCCTTTTTCGACGCTCACCTCCAGATAGGCCTTGGCGATCCGGTCCATCCGCTCCTTGAAATCCCCCCAGGTCAGCCGTTCGTCTCCGAAGACCAGCGCCTCCGCTTCGGGCTTTTTCTCGGCCCACTTCTCCACGTAGTGCCAGGTCAAGTTCAGATCTTTCCACGCCATGATGTGTTTCCCCCTTTATTGTGCATCAGGTATTCAATCGTATGTATCCGTGACTGATCGCCGTTTTGCCTTCGTCGTTGACGACATCAAAGAAAAGGTCCGTCCCGCCGCCGGGAGCCCTCCGGAGCAGGCGGACGGTGATCTCCCCGCCGGGGATGACCATGCCGCTGAACCGGCAGGAGACCGATTCCACGGCCAGGGGGTTTCCCTCCCGTTCCCTGTCGATCAGCTCGCGGACCGCATAGGCGAGCGTGGCCGTCCCCTGGAGGATTCTGCCGGGAAGGCCGACGTCATGCGCGAATTTCACGGAGGTGTGGATCGGAAAATGGATGCGGGTACAGCCGTCGTAGACAAAGGGGGCGTACGGATCGATGGCAATTTGAGATTCCCAGACGGGAACGGCCTCATCGGGAGACGGGGGAACCCGCGGCAGGGCATCGCCCCCCCGCCCTTCGTCGGCGCAGGCGACGCCGCGCAGGAGGGCGCCAATATGCTCGGTGAAGGCGGGCGCATTCTCGCCGTCCGAGGCGTCGAAGCGGATGACGATGTGGGTGCCGGCACGGTGCGGGATAATGGCCGCGATGGCGCCCCGGATCGTGAGGACGTCTCCCGGTCGAACCGGACGGTGGAATTGCAGGTGTTCGGTGTAATGCACCTGGGTCAGCAGGAGTTCCCGGGGGAAATCCGGGTCTTCGATGTAATCCCAGATCCGCTCCAGGATCGGCCAGGTGACCGCCACGGCGAACATGGGGGGAGCGACGATTCCGCCCGGACGCTCGTCGTCCAGATAGCAGGGATTGGCGTCGCCCACGGCAGCGGCATAGTTCATGGTGTCGCGCCAGGTGACGGTTGTCCGGTACTCTTTCAGGCGGGTGCCGACGAAGTGTGATGACAGTTCCATCTCAGGGCCTCTTCTGCCCGTAATGCGGGATTACCCCGTCCTTGAAGAACCGTCTCGGCTCTGAAGGCCACGCTGCCTCCCCCACGTAGTGCGAGAAAAACCGGGGAAGCTTCCCGTATCTAACAGCATAAGACGAAATCGCAGAAAGGGGTTAGTCCTCCGACCCCTATCCCTCTTGTGCCTCGGCCCGCTGCCGGATCAGTTTCTTGACGAAGATCTCCTCCCGCTCCATCTCCTCGATCCGGTCCGAAATATATTTCTTCGCTTCTTCGCGCTGGGGGATGAATATCTTCTCGAGGGCGTTGACCCGCCGCTGTACCTTTTTCAGCTCCCGTGAGAGCATCATGATCGTCTTGGTGATGGTCGCGTATTCGGCGAGACTCTCAAGGGCCTTCCTCGATTTATCCTTCGCCTCGTCGTAGGCGGCGGTCGTCCCCGCCAGAGACATCGTGACCTGAGGCCGCTTGAAAGAAAGTCTGATCGTCGGGAGCCTGAGCCCCATGAGTCGGGTGTACTTCATGTGAAAGAAATATGACCGCTTCTCGAAACAGCTTTTCCGGCTGAGGGTATCCGACCCCATTTCCACGGCAGCCGAACGGTAGGCCGCGTAGAGTTCGCCGAGGACACCTGACAGGGCGGCCTCCATTTTCCGTATCTCGCCGATGTTCCGCATGATCTCTATGGCGAGGATCTCCCGTTTCTGGTTGAGAAGATCGTACCCCTCGTAGGCGAATTCCAGGTCTTCCTTGAGCCTGCGCAGGGACGATTTGGTGGGGGGGATATCTATAGCCGGCATGACGCGGCCTCCTGAACCTCCTGCTGCGGCATGTAGTAACGCTGTATATCTTCCATGCGGACGCGGTACAGTTCCTCCTTCGGGAGGAGGGAAAGCATCTGCCACCCTAGGTCAAGGGTTTCGATGATCGAGCGGTTTTCCTCATCCCCCTGCCTGAGAAAACGTTCTTCGAAGGCGGTCCCGAACCGGAGGTATATCTTGTCCAGTTCGGAGAGTTCCTCCTCGCCCACGATGGCCGCCAACGCCCTGATCCGTTTGACCTTCGCGTAGGACGCGAAGAGCTGGGCCGCGTTCTGGGCGTGATCGCTTCGTGTCCGCCCCTCGCCGATACCATCCTTCATGAGGCGTGAAAGGGAAGGCAGGCCCGCAATGGGCGGGTAGATCCCCTTGTTGAAGAGTTCCCGCTCCAGGACGATCTGCCCCTCGGTGATGTATCCCGTCAGGTCCGGCACCGGGTGGGAGATATCGTCGCTCGGCATGGTGAGAATCGGGACCTGGGTAATGGAACCATTGATCCCTTTGAGCCTCCCGGCGCGCTCGTATATGGCCGCGAGGTCGCTGTAGAGATACCCGGGGTAACCCTTCCGGGAAGGAATCTCGCCCCGTGAACTGGACAGCTCGCGGAGGGATTCGCAGTAATTCGTCATGTCGGTCATGATGACAAGGACATGCATCCCCTCTTCAAAGGCGAGGTGCTCGGCCAGCGTCAGGGCGACGCGGGGGGTGATGAGGCGCTCGATGGAGGGGGCGTCGGCGAGGGAAAGGAAGATGGCGGAGTGGGTGAGAACGCCCGATTCTTCGAGAGAGTCGATGAAAAAGCGCGCCATGTCGAACTTCACCCCCATGGCGGCGAAGATGACGGTGAACTCTTCCTCGGCGTTCAGGATCCGGGCCTGCCGGGCGATCTGGGCCGCGATCAGATTATGGGGCATCCCGCTCCCGGAGAAGATGGGGAGCTTCTGCCCCCGGATCAGGGTATTCATGCCGTCGATGGCGGAGATCCCGGTCTGGATGAAGTCCCGCGGATACTCACGGCTCCAGGGGTTGACCGGGAGGCCGTTCACGTTCATCAGATTGTCGGTGATCACCTGGGGAGCGCCGTCGATGGGCCGTCCCAGTCCGTCGAAGACCCGGCCGAGCATGTCCCGGTGCACGGGGATCTCAAGCGACCTTCCTACGAAGGTAACCCGCACATCTTTGACGGAGAGCCCGCTTGTCCCCTCGAAAACCTGAACGATGGCGCGGTCCTCGTCCACCTCGAGGGTCTGTCCGATCCGCACCTCGGCTGATTTGTCGCGAATCTCCACGATCTCTCCGTATCCGACTCCCTTGACCCCCTCGACGAAGATCAGGGGGCCGGAGATCCCGGACAGGGTCGTGTACTCGATTTCAGCGGTCATAGGCTACCCCTTTTGTATCTTTTCTTTCAGCGAAGCAAGCCCCGCGGCGAGCCGCTTCCGGTAATCATCGATCCGTTCGAGCTCGTTGTTCGGAACCTCCGACTTGAGCCGCACCATCTCCGATACCACCTCCAGGGCGGAAATCTCCTTGACGGTCGCGCCGCACCGCACCAGATCTTCACCCGTTGTGTGCAGGTCCAGGATGGCCTTGAGAAGCTTGAGCTGCTTCTCCGGGGGACAGTACTTGTCCACCGGATCGAAGGAGTTCTGCTGGAGGAAGGCGTTCTTGATCATGTCCGCCACGAAGAGGGTGAACTGCTGGGCCGGGGGCATGGCGTCGCTCCCGACGAGCTTCACCACCTGCTGGAGACGGTTGTCTTCGAGAAGGATCGCCATAACCTGCGCCCTGATCGTGAGCCAATCGGCGTCCAGATCCTTCCACCACCCCTCGATGTCATGGAGGTATTCGGTGTAGCTGTCGATCCAGCTGATGGACGGATAGTGGCGCGCGTCGGCCAGGATCTTGTCCAGGGCCCAGAAGCACCGCACGAAGCGCGAGGTGTGCTGGGTGACGGGCTCCGAGAAATCTCCCCCGGGAGGCGAAACCGCCCCGATGATGCTGATATCGCCGTCAACCCCGGAGAGGGTTTCCACCAGCCCCGCCCGTTCGTAAAATTCGGCGAGCCGGGTCGCGAGATACGGAGGGAACCCTTCCTCGGCGGGCATGTCCCCGAGCCTGCTGGCGAGTTCCCGCAGGGCCTCCGCCCACCGGGAGGTGGAATCGGCCATCACCGCCACGCTGTACCCCATGTCGCGGTAGTATTCGGCGATGGTCACCCCGGTGTAGATGCTCACCTCGCGGGCGGGAACCGGCATATTCGAGGTGTTGGCGATCATGACCGTCCGCTCGATGAGGGGGCGGCCGTTCCGCTCGTCGATCAGTTTCGGGAATTCCGTCAGAACGTCGGTCATCTCATTACCGCGCTCCCCGCAGCCGATATAGACGATGATGTCGGCGTTGCACCACTTCGCCAGGGCATGCTGGGTCATCGTCTTCCCCGTCCCGAACCCGCCGGGGATGGTTGCCGTCCCTCCCCGGGCGATGGGGAAAAAGGTGTCGATGACGCGCTGCCCCGTCATCAGGGGGATAAAGGGCTTTTTTTTGCTCCTGCTCGGCCTGGGCTTGCGCACCGGCCAGTAGGCGGCCAGTTTCCCTTGGTAGGGGGCGGCGCCGTTCTCGATGGTGTACAGATCGTCCTCGATCGTATACCGGCCGGCAGCGCCGATGGAGGTCAATCTGCCGGAAAGGCCGGGAGGAACGAGGACCTTGTGCATGACGAGGGGGCTCTCCGGGATCTCTCCCAGGATGTCTCCTTCATTCACTTCGGCCCCGGCCTCGATCAAGGGGGTGAACTCCCATTTTTTCTCCGTATCGAGTGGGCTGAGTTTGATCCCCTTTTTGATATAGTGGCCGCACGCCTCGGAGATACCGACGAGAGGGCGCTGTATCCCGTCATAGATATTCGCGATGAGACCGGGACCCAGGAGGACCGAGAGCGGCCTGCAGGAGGAGGTTACCTCGTCTCCGGGCCTGAGGCCCGTGTTGTCCTCGTACACCTGTATGACGGTGATCTCCCCCACCAGGCGGATCACCTCGCCGATCAGCCGGTCCCTCCCGACCTCGGCGATGTCGAACATCCCTATTCCCCTGAGGCCCGCCGCCTTGACGATCGGTCCGTTAACCGATACCACCCTTCCTGTCAGCATGTCATCCACGTTCCTGCCCCCGTTTAGAAAGAAAAGCCCTTTCCCCCCAGGATCTTCGTGACTTCCCGGCGGATGGTCGCGGATCTCCGATAGTGGATCCGTTCTATGGCGCTGTTGAAGATGCGTCCCGCCGACTCGTCCCGTATCACACAGCCGCCCCATCGGATCGCGGGGTCTTGGCGCACGATGGCATCGGGCCGTCCCGAATCTTTCGCGGCCGCCACAATCTCCTGTTCGAGAACGAGGTCCTCCCTTCCCAGCAGCACCTCCATCCCGGTTTGTATCTCACCGGCGGCATGGCGCACCCGATCCAGAAGAAAAGCCTTATACCGGGGATCGTCCCTCATGACCCCCACCGCCTCCTCCACCATGCGGCCGATGAAGTCCTCAAGGCCGCGCAATTTGAGCTTGCGCCGTTCGAGGAGACCTTTGCTCTCCAGCCGGGAGCGTTCCTGCTCGATCTTCGCGCCGGTTTCAGCTTCTAGCTTCTTTTTGAAGGCCTCGATCTCGGCGGCGCATGCCGCGTCCAATGCTTCAATCTCGGCGGTCTCTTTCTCCCGGATGGCGCGCACTGCCTCCTCGGATTCCTTCCTGATGGATTCTTCCAGTGATGGCTGCTCCATGATAGATCCTTTCCTACGAGTCAAGGGAGATGCCGAGGGCCTCGGCGATGTATCCCACGACGGACTTGCGGAAACCCTCCGTCTCGTCGATGCCGGGTATCTCGATGACCACGGGTCCATCCACGGCGAGGTTCACCTCGGTTATTCGCTCCTGGAGATCCCCGGCAAGGTCGCTCGTCATCATGACGATCCCCGCCTCTTTCTTTTTAATGACCTCTTCAAAGCGCGATGGTGCGGTGTCTCTGTCGGCGATCACTCCCCCAACCCCCGAGAGGCGCAAGGCGCTCACCGTGTCCATATCGCCTATGACGTATATCTCTTTCATGTTACAACTTGTTCAGGATCATGATCGCTATAATCAGGCCGTAAATGGCGATCCCCTCCGCCAGACCGAGAAAGATCAGGACCCGTCCCGTGAGTTCCGCCTTCTCGCTCATGGCCCCGATCCCCGCGGAACCGATCCGGGCAACGGCAATACCGCTCCCGATGCAGGCCAGCCCCACGGCCAGCGAAGCGGCTATGTACGCGAGCCCCATCCATTTTTCTTCCATCCCGCCGGCGGCTACTTCCGACGCGGCCGCGAATACCGCATCGGGAAAAAGAAAGAGTAAGCCCGCGATGAACCCTACCACCAGAGAAACGACAGCGTTCTTGTTTCTGGTCATCCTACACCTCCGAAATTCTTTCCTTAAGTGTGAAGGGGGCAAAGCCCACTCCGTCTCCTCTGAAAAACTTGCTGAAGAACTCATAATATTCGAGACGCATCGACTGGATCATGCAGATGAGTCCCTCGAAACCGGTGATAAAGATGTTCCCGGCGATGATGACGGCAATAGCGCCGGGTGAGCGGATGGCCGGATCGACCATGCCGGCAAGGGTATAGGTCACAATGCTGAGCCCCGCGTGAGACAGGGCGAACGCCCCTACCCTGATGAAAGAGATGGTGTTTGCCAGCATGCTCAGGCCGATTTCCAGGATCTCCACGCAGGTTTCGATGATGTATTCAACCACGCTGTGAGGCCGGGGGCTCTGAAAGAGGATGGGTCCGAGTACCCCCCGGAGGGAGAAGATGAGCAGGGGCAGGATAATGAATAGTCCAATCATCCACGGAGCGGCCCCTTCGCCTGTAACGCTGTACCTCACGGCAAGGAGAATGATGGCGGCGTAAAGGACCAGGATGGCAAGCCCGTGCTTTTCGAGAAATGCCTCGGCATAATCACCGCCGGCAATGTTGTTGATGACATTGACAAGGAAGCCGATACCGATAAAGAGGGCCCCCATCAAGATGGTTATGGAAAAAAGGCTCATGATATTCTCGGTTGGATGGAAGAGAAGCGCGGGGATGAGGTGCTCATTCGAGAAGATACTGCCGTAGAGTATCCCGCAGAAAGCGGCCGAGAGACCGCACGCGAACAGAATACCTCCGGCCTGATACAGGGTCGATTCGAGGTCGCCTCTCTTCTTCGCGATTCTTCTCATGATCAGCCCGCCCATGGCAATCACGAGACCCTGGCCGAGATCACCGAACATGAGACCGAACATGATGACAAACGTGACGGCCGTGAGCGGCGTGGGATCTATCTCTTTGTTTCCCGGAACGCCCATCGTCTTCACGAGCAGCTCGAAGGGCTTCAGGAGCCTGCTGTTCGTCAGCCTGACGGGAGCCCCGGGGTCCCTCCGGTCGGACAGGACGGCGATGAACCGGTCTTTGCATATTCGCCGGAGGATACCGAAGAGCTGCTCCCGATCCTTCTCGTCCATCCACCCCGTAATGAAAAGGACTTTCGACGAAAAGAATGACATCTTCATGGCCGCGAAGATATCGCCGTATTCCCGGTAGGCGCCGTACATCTCCGCCAGGGTTTCCCCCGCCCTGTCGCGCACCGTGTCCATATACCGATCGAGGGTCGCACGCCGGGTCGTGAGGGTCTCCACGCGGCGCTTCAAGACATCGGAAGAGGCGTCCCCGATCTCGCCGGAGTGGTCCGTGAATCCATATTTCTTGAGAAATGTCAGCAGATCCGGCAGGTCCGGCGGAAGAGCGACGCCGCAGACATAATTACCGGCGCTGGATATCTCAAATCGCCTTTGATCAGGGAAGACCCAGTCGGTGTTCTCGACGGTTCCGAAGACGATTCGCACCAGCCGCGCCCGGTGAAAGGCCGCGGGATCGATCCCCATCCGGTCCAGCGCCTCACGGTACGCGATACTCCGGGTCGCTCTCTCCAGGGCCTCAGAGATGCGGGAGCGGAGCCGCGCCACGCGATCTATGGCGTCCCGTGTCTGAGAGACGAAGGACCAATCCTCCGCGATGTCAACCCGTCTGCCGCTCGTCTCTCCGGGTTGAACATGGAGGGCGCGAAGGGCGGAATCGATCCCCAGAAAAATCTCCCGTATCCGCGCCTCTTCCTCCCGCACTTCCACGGGCATCATGGTCTCTCCGCCCTGGGGCGGTGAAAGATGGATGATTCCCGCCCGGCCGAGCGCCGAGTAGACCGTGCGATAGAACCTTTTCTCGACGGCTATGGAGACCCTTCGGATATCAGACTTCATGAACATAGGCATTCTCACCCATAGCTGATTATCTTCCGGAGTATCTCATCGTGGGGCAGACCGAATCTGACCCCCTCCACGACACGAAACAGGTTTCGTATCTGACATGCCAGGAGCCACAGATAGGCCGCCACGCAATATATGGAGTGAAAATCCCGGTGGAACATGGAAGAGGCCCATCCGTAATAATAATCGTCCAGATAGGACTCCACGTCGGCGGGATCCGGGGTCGATTCACCCCCCTTTCCCCACTCTTCAAGACGCCTGCTGAGAAGCTCTTCCACTGTCTTGAGTTGCGGCCATGCGATTCCTCCGAAGAGGGCGCTTATTTCATCCCGGTAGACTTCCGTCCTCTCATAACTCCAGCCGTAGCTTACGCTGAGCCTCCACTGCCGAACCACGGTGAGAACGGCGACACGCCGGAGCACAAAGTCCTGCAATATCTTTCCGTCGTCGGGGAGAAGGGATGCCGAAGCGGCATAGAGATTTCTGAGAGCGCAGACATCCAGGCGGGTTTCAAGGGATTCGTAAATCTCTTCACCCTCGAAGATCCCCTCCAGATAGGTGCCTGACAGTTCGGCTCGTACATCATTCAGCGACACGTCACGGGTGAGAAAATCCTTATCGATGGCGGCGAAGGGACCGATATCGTACCAGAGTTCGAAGCTCCGCATCCCGAAGACCTTCGACAGGATACCCTTCACGTTTTCCGCCTCGTAGAGGCAGAGAAAGGCGATAAAAAGGGGGGCGTACCGCTGGATTGCCTCGGCAATGGTCATGACGGCAGCGATCTGTTCACTGAAAATCGCCTCTTGTGCCTTGATCATGCCGGGGGGACCGGAAGCTGTATCATACGCGGATTCTTGGCGGCTTATCACCGCGGCATACTCATTCGGCGGAATGAGACGACTTCTCATCGCATGGATCCTGGCATGGAGATTGGCCGTATCAGCGTAATATTTCATACTTACTCAACTTTCCAACAGTATTGAAACGATAGTCTCCCCTATCTCCCCAGTCAATGTCAGGTCTTGCTGCAATCGTTCCATCTCTTCCTCGGCTGCTCGGAATTCGACCTCTATCTCTCGTTTCGCCCCTTCTATCGCTTGAGCCAGCCGTTTATTGTTTTCACGGATGATCCGGGCATATTCCCCGGTCTTCCTCTCTTCGACGGTTTTCCGGTGCGCTTCTATATTCCGGCGGGACTCCTGCTCGGTCTGTTCGACCGCATCGGCGCATTGTTTCTCGATTTCCATGATGCGGCTGATGATCTCTTCCATGCCGGTTCCCCCTTGCTGATCAACTCCCTTTTGTAACGCACTTTCCGGACGACGTCCGGTTTCCCTTACAATCGCATGAGGGCTTCAAAAAGCCCCATATCCTTTTTATCCTTCTTCTTGAAAGAGAGGAGCGGCACCTTCGTTGTCCTGATAAGATGTTCGCTCACACTGTCCAGCAGAAACCGTGCAGTCGCCTTTTTGCTCCTCGATCCGATAACAACGAAGTCAATCCCGTGCTCATCCACTGTTTCCGCAATCGTTTTGTATGGTTTTCTGTCCATTCTTACTATAAGCGGATTCAGATAGATCCCCTTGAAATCGATTGTTCCTCGAAACTCCTCGCACTTCTTTTCCGCGTTCTTCTGCATGGTTTCGGCAAATTCGTCGTAGGTCTTGCCTCGCTTGTAATAACCCAGAGGAACATCGTAGACATGCACGCAGTAAATACTCGGTATCTCATGGGCAACGGCGAAATCGACGGCCAGCCTCATGGCCTCTGCCGCGTTCTCTGAAAAATCAACGGGGACAAGTATCCGTATTTCTTCGGGCTGATTTGTACGGGGCTGGGCTTCCCGCGGGACATACAGGATCGAGCAGCCGGCCTTCCGGGCGATCCTCACGGGGATAGTTCCTTCTTCGCTTAACTCACTGCTGATTCTGCCGAGAACCAATAAATCAACATCATCCTCCTGGAGTCTCCTAAGAACGTCTATGACCACCAGCGGTGATTCAATGCTGACTTGATACTCGATCCGCGTCTTCGAAGGACCGTCATAGTACTTTTCGATCAGCTCCTTCATCCGCCCTTTCGTTCTTTCTTGAATCAACGAAAGGGCGCTCGCGTCGAGGAGTGTCGGCGCTTGTTCACGACTGATAATATGAGAAAAGATGATCTTTTCCGATAAATTCAACCAGCTGACGAGGCCCGCGTAGCGAATCTTGGTCTTGTCCTCTTCCTCCAGTGCAAGCCCCACTTTGATATTTCTGAACCGGTACATGGCCACCTCCTCTGTTTTCAATGGCAGTCATGTTGCTTTGATGGTATGGCACAGATCCGCATTGATATCGTCCCCCCAGACTGAAGGACAACACCCCTCAAACATACCCGCTGCGCGAGTCATGCACACGGCGAAAGATGGAATATGCGATGTTCGCTGATACGGGTGAATTAGTGCTACGCGTCAAGTCGGAACGACACGTTCACCCGCGCCCGGTAACTTTTGACTTTTCCGCCCTCGATGGTCATGTCCAGTTTCAGGATCTCTCCGATCCGCAGATCGTGGAGAGTTCCGCTGGCTGTTTCCACAGCGTTTTTTGCCGCGTCTTCCCATGACTTGTCGCTCGTCCCCACCAACTCTATAATCTTGTAAACACTGTCCGGCATGGTCCTTTCCTCCTTTGCGTCATAGGTTTTTGGAAAAAACACCAACGTCGAGATTATAAGAAGGCATCAGCCCGGTGTTGCTGAATATGGTAGAGATTTGAAACAGACGCGGGAACAGCCCCTGGGCGCCCTTGCAGAATGAATCGTTACATGAGAAGGAGCCTCGATTTCAAAACAACGGATCGCGGCAGAGAGAAATGAGTCAGAAGACCGAACCTATTCTTTGTGGCTATATAATGCTGGACCCGCGTCCGTTTGTCAACCACTTTTGACAGCAGTGTCAGGAGCACGTAATATGTC
>DIXO01000046.1 GCA_002428735.1 Syntrophaceae bacterium UBA6078
GGTCGCGGAAGTGTGTTCCGAGACGAACACGCCACAAGGAGGTTCGGCAAACTTTGGAAAACATGAGGTCGCCATGTCATTCTTAAGCGGATAACCGATCCAGGGACGAACAAACCGTGTCCCAAATGCACGAAAACCCGTCCATGCAAAAGTTGGTGGTGGATTACGGAAGAGTGCCTGATTTGTTTTTTTCTCTTCCATCGGATATAATGAACCCCCAATGCATAAAGAGATCCGGGGGGAGTCCACTATGTCGGAACAACCATTTACAGCAGAAGATCTGCAAACCATCAGGGATGCGGGCCTGACCGAAGGGGATGTGCTGTCTCAGCTTGAGACTCTGAGCGGTGAAACGATCCCTCTCCCGCTCGCCAGGGCCTGTTCGATCGGTGACGGGATCGTCGCGATCCCCGGTGCCGAGCGTGAGGGATTGATCACCCTGCACGACCGGGCCGCTTCGCAGGGAAGGATGACGAAATTCGTCCCCGCCTCAGGGGCCGCGAGCCGTATGTTTCAGCAATGGTTTGAATGGGAAGAAACGGAGGCATTCAATGAAACCGAAGATGCCCGGGTCCTTCAAAAACAGATCCCGCGCTTTGCTTTCTACGATGACCTTGCGCGCCTCGTCGCACGGGACGGCCGGAACATCAGCGACCTTCTGAGCGACAACACCCGGAAGGTGCTGGAGTATCTCCTTACCCCGAAGGGCCTGGACTACGGCCATCTCCCCAAAGCGCTCATCAAATTTCATGCCTATCCCGATGGAAGCCGCGCCGCCCTGGAAGAGCATCTGGTTGAAGCGGTCATGTACGTACAGGATGAGCGGCATGTCTGCAGGGTGCACGTCACCATGTCCGAAGAACACCGGACGGCGGTTGAAGAATACATTGCGCATGTGCGCGATCGGTATGAAACCTCCTATGGCGTCAGAATTGATCTTTCTCTCTCCATTCAGTCACCCTCAACACATACGGTGGCCATCGGCGAGACCGGCCGCCTCTTTCGAGACGAAACGGGAAGGATGGTCCTGAGACCCGGAGGGCACGGCGCCCTTCTGAAAAACCTGAACGAAATCGAGGGTGATGTCATTTTTGTGAAAAACATCGACAATGTTGTCCCTGACCGGCTGAAGCCGGAAACGGTGTCGCACAAGAAAATCCTCGGGGGATATCTTCTGAAACTCCAGGAGGAGATATTCCGTTACCTGCGGTTTCTCGATGGCACCACGCACGATACAGGCTCTTTTCCAGAGATAGCAGACTTCTGCCGCCAGCGGCTTTCACGCTCGGCGCCTCCGGAATTTGACACACTTCCGGGTAGTCGAAAAAAGAAGATCCTCTTCGATATACTCAACCGTCCCCTGCGCGTCTGCGGCATGGTGAAAAACGAGGGAGAGCCAGGAGGGGGCCCCTTCTGGGTGGAGGAAGGGGACGGAACACGGTCACTGCAGATCGTTGAAAAGGCGCAGGTCGATCTCGAATCGCGGCGGCAGAGGGCCATCTGGGAATCATCCACCTATTTCAATCCCGTTGACCTGGTGTGCGGTATCAAGGATTACCGGGGGGAGAAGTTCGATCTGGAACGGTACGTGGACCAGAAAACCAGGATCATTTCGCATAAATCTCACGAGGGAAAACCCATAAAGGTCCTGGAACTTCCGGGGCTGTGGAACGGTTCCATGGCGGGGTGGAATACGGTCTTTGTGGCGGTGCCCTCGGCTACATTCAATCCCGTCAAAACCGTGGGAGACCTGCTGAGGGATGAACACCGGGGGGCCGGAGCGTAAACAGGCCGGGTTCCACCCTGACAGGAGACCCGGCCATCTTTGAGGAGGAGGCTGGCGCCCCGCCCCGGCTATTCAGTCTTTTCAGAAGAAGGCTTCGAAACCTCTGCGGTTGTTTTCTCGGCCGACGAGGAAGCGGGTTCACTCGCGGCTGTTTCCTGGGCGGCGGGTTTCTTTCCGCCGTAATCGGTCACGTACCATCCCGACCCCTTCAGTTGAAATGAGGACAGGGACATGAGCTTGCTCACCGGGCCATTGCAGAATTTGCATTTCTTGATCTCCGGATCCGCGATACCCTGCAGAACCTCGAACTTTCCTCCACACTTGCTGCACTGATACTCATAAATCGGCATACTACCTAACCCTCCAACACGTAATATCTCGGTGGCCGCTCCGGGAACTGTTCATTCCCGAAGGGCGTCAATTACATATATCCCCTATGCGATAGCGGTTACTGAAACAGTCGAGCACCAGATTAAGATCCGTTTCCGCCATCGGCTTGAGCATGCTTCTGGTAATCGCGTGTACCTTCTCTTCTTCGGCCATCTTCTCTTCCAGAGGCGCGTCAAAATCAATCTCCCTGTTGTTGAACCGGATAATGTGAGCGAGCTCATGGGCGGCGATATAGAGCATGAGGGGCTCCAGCTTGACAAAGGGTTCGCTCCTCTTCACCGCGTCAAGGATCCGGTTATCCTGGAGACAGATCGTAAAGAAATAAAAATTATCCGGATGATTCTCCCTGCCATCCTTCTGATACATATACCGGCACAGATGAGCGAAAGCCCTCTCGTCCGTCTCCTGATCGCTGAGATGGGCGAGGGTCTTGACTTTGTACCGGTGATCCTTCAGCCCGCTTCTGCCCAGATAAAAATAGTCTTCGGCCAGTTCCCCGGCATGCCGGAAGGCATTCTTCACGAGGGATATTTCCGGTGGACTGAAATACATCGATTTATCCCGCCCCGTCGCTTGGTCGGGTTTAATATATGAACCCATCAGACAATGTCAAGGGGATCAGCCCATCAGCTCCTGGCTGTTCGCTGTCGGCTCATGAGCTTACCGGCCCCATTACTTCGGTATCGGCACGCTCCCGAGAAGGTATTTGAGATCCTCATCCTCGAACCTGATCGCGAAACCGATAAAGGGAGATTCTCCGCCCTCGTTGCTGATAACGTCGTCCCACCCGGCCGACAGGTAAATATGTTTCAGGAGCCGGTATTCGGCGTATGTCTTGAGATGGGCGTTCCGGTCGCTGCCGAAGTCGAAGGCCTCGAAGGTGAGCTTCAGCCGGTCGTCCAGGGCGAAGTAGTCCACCCCCACACCCCCCGTCGATTCAAAAACCCCCCCTCTGAGGGCGATATCCTTGAACCGCTTGCCGATCTGAGCGGTGAAGAGGAGTTCGTTCTTCTCCCACGATTCGGTCCGCGTCGTCTCACCGTTCGTCGTTGAATCGGTCACCGTCCGCTCACCCCGTGGATCGGTCACCAGACCGAGAACGTAGAAGTAATCCTCTTTCGGCCGTATCGTCAGATCGAGATAGCTCTTCCCGTCGCCGCTGTCGAAGAGGTATTCCCCCCGGTAGCCCAGAAAAGTTCTGAACTGCTCGCTCTTCGATACAAACCGGTCGATCCCCTCCATACTTTTTCCGAGGCTTTGCAGACTCGCGTTGAGGTTTTCGACGGTATCCTCGTCATTGACCAGCTTGCCGATGGAACCCTCACCCCGGTTGATCTTGTCCGTTATATTCCGAAGGGAGGCAAGGGACTGATTGAGATTATCGAAGGCTTCCTTGTTCTCAACCAGCTGGCCGATGGTTCCCTCCCCCCGGTCGACCTTTTCCACGATGCTGTTCAGCGTCGCGAAGGCCCTGCGCATTTCCACGGACGCCTCGCTGAGGTTCTCGACCATCAGGCTCAGCTTCGCGTCGTTCTGCCGGACGATACGGCCCAGGTCCTCCGTGATGACACGGGTATTATGAATGATCGCCCTGATGTTTTCCTCGCCTTCCACGCTCCCCACGGTATTTTTCAGTGAGGCGGTCACTTCCATCACATCCCCGGCGATGGCGCCGAGTTCGCTGAGGAGCTTGTCGATATCGGCCTGCCGCCCCGTCCGGGCAATCTGCCCGCCGGCCTCTATACGCTCCTCTCCCGGCGTTCCGGGGGCGATATCCACATATTTGTCACCCAGGATGCCGTATGCCTTTATCGTGGCCTCGGCGTCCTTCGCCAGCGTGATCTCCGGGATGATCCGGAGCGTCACGAGGGCCTTGCCATCCCGGAGAGAGATATCCTCGACGCGCCCCACCTCGACCCCCGCGATCTGCACGGAGGCATCCTTTTCGAGGCCCGTGGCGCTGTCGAGCACGACCTGTACCGGATACCCCTTCTTCTTCAGGCCGAACCCCCCTTCGCCAACCCGGAATGACATGTACCCCAGTATGATCAAGGCCACCAGAACGAACAGGCCTACCTTTGCTTCCGTGCTGATTGAAGACATCTTATTCTCCATTCTTCGTTGTCCGGGGAACGGGTTGTGCCCCCCTGTCACGCTTCTTACATCACGCTGATCGGGCCCTCAAGGCTCCCTGAGAGGAACTGTCTGAGTACGGGGTTGGAAGAATTGTGTATCGCTTCGGAAGTCCCGTATTCGATGATCTTGCCCTCATAGAGCATGGCTATCCGGTGCCCCACCTTGAAGATGGACTGGACATCATGGCTGATAACCACGCAGGTCAGGTCGAAGTTCCTCTGCGTTTCCATGATCAGTTCGTTGATCGCCTCAGTCATCACGGGGTCAAGACCGGTCGTGGGCTCGTCAAAGAGGACGATCCGCGGATGCAGGGCGATCGCCCTGGCGAGACCCACCCTCTTTCTCATGCCGCCGCTCAGTTCCGACGGCATCTTCTCCTCGACGCCGGAGAGCCCCACCGCCTTGAGCCGCTGCTCCACGATCTGCCGGATTTCATCATTCTTCTTTCTGGTGTGCTCCCTGAGGGGAAAGGCGATATTTTCCATGACGTTCATGGAATCGAAGAGCGCCGCCTCCTGAAAGAGCATCCCGAACTTCTTCCGTATCTCGTTCAGATCCCTGTCGTTCAGCGATGCAATATCCACGCCGTCCACCAGGACCTGCCCGCTGTCGGGGCGCAGGAGACCGATCATGTGCTTCAGGAGGACGCTCTTTCCCCCGCCGCTCCCGCCGATAATGACGGTGGTCTTGCCATCCTCTATCTCGAGATTGATCCCGTTGAGGACCTTCTGCCGCTTGAACGATTTATGGACATCCACCAGTTTGATCATCGTACCGTCCAGTTGGAAAATATCATTCAGCCCACCGGCTCTTAAAACATGATCGCCGTCAGGAAATAGTCGCTGATCAGGATCGACACCGACGCGAGGACCACCGCCTCCGTGGTGGCCTTTCCCACCCCCTCGGCCCCCCCTGTCGTGTTGAATCCCTTGTAACACCCGACCAAGGACAAAATCAGACCGAAGAACGCCGCCTTGATGAGACCGTTGTAAATATCCCCCAGGTCCACCATCTTCGTAATATTCTTTATAAAGGCCCCCTCATTGATATGCAGGATCGGCACCCCCACAAAGTACCCCCCCAGGATTCCCATAAAGTCGGAGACGATGGTGAGGGCGGGAAGCATGACCACCCCCGCGATGATCCGCGGGACAATGAGGTGCTTGACGGGATTCGCGGCCATGACTGACAGGGCGTCTATCTGCTCGGTCACGCGCATCGTCCCCAGCTCGGCGGCCATGGCGGAGCCCGCCCGGGCGGTTACCATCAGCGCGGTGAGAACCGGTCCCAGTTCCCTAGTCATTCCCAGAGCGACCGTGGAACCGACGAGGCTTTCCGCGTTGAACATGCGGAATCCGTAATACCCCTGCAGCGCCATGACCATTCCCGTGAAGGTGCCGGTAAGGACGACGACAAAGATCGACTTCACCCCCACAAATTCCATCTGCTTGAAAATCAGGCGCAGCTTCAGAGGGGGACGCACCATCCACATCAGGACGGAGAGAAAGAGGATGAGGATCTTCCCCATCTCCTCGATATTGTCGAGCACGGCCCTTCCGAATCTGTCAATTACAGCGGAAATCCTGTTCATGCGCCACCCGGTTTTACAGCGGACCTCTCTTCTTTGCGTGTGCGTCGAGCGACAGCGTTATGATCCGGCTGATCAACCCGGTCTGCGTGATACCCGCGGCAGCCGCCTGATGAAAAAGAACCGTGGAGGGGGTCATCCCCGGAAGGGTGTTCGATTCGAGGACGACAATCCGTCCGTCGCCGGGGACGAACATGTCGATCCGTGCGTAGACCTTCAGCCCCAGGATCAGGAAGGTCCTGACGGCTACTTCCTGTATCTTTTTCAGGACATCTTCCGGCAGGCGCGCGGGGGTCTTGTTCTCACCCTGGCCGTACAGAAATTTGTCTTCCAGCGAAAGGATCCCCTGCGTCGGTATCGTCTCGGAAGGGACAAGAGCGGCGGGGGAGTCATTCCCGAGAACGCCGCAGGTGACCTCCATCCCGGTGAGGAATTCTTCCACCAGAGCCACCGTGTCCCACGCGAAGGCTGCGAGGAGGGCGCTCTCGATACCCTCCGCGGAAACGACCTTTTTCACCGTGGTGCTGCACCCTTCCCTGGTCGGCTTCACCACACAGGGGAATCCGATCTTCTCCTCGATGCCCGCGAGCGCCTCACCGGGGTTCTTCTCCCATTCCTTCAGGGAAACCGCCTGCGTCCGCGGCACATCCAGCCCACCCATGGCAAGCATCTTCCGGGAGGCGTACTTATCGGCACCGAGCGCCGATCCCAGCACCCCGGAACCGGTATAGGGAATCTTCAGGAGCTCCAGAACCCCTTGCAGGCAACCGTCTTCCCCGTACTTCCCGTGCAGGCCGATATAGACAAAATCCACGGCGGCCTTCAGATCCTCATAGAAGATCCTCTTCCCGTCCGTCTCCAGGTCCGCCTCCACATCGCCCGTGGAATTACGCATGAGCAGCTTGATGGGGATCTCCCATAACAACCCCCGGCTGTCCATGAAGAGGGGGATCGGGTCGTACTTCGCGCGGTCCATCTTGCTGAAGATGTTTCTCCCGCTCTCGAGGGAAACCTCCCGCTCGGAAGACATCCCCCCCATAATCACCCCGACTCTCATTTTTCCCGGCTTCCCGTTCACCACAACCGTTCCCGCTCCGTCATCAATAATACCTCTGAGAATCCCTATTGCAGCGGCCCCTTCTTCTCCCCGTGGATCCTGAGCGAGATCTCGATCAGTTCCGACAGGATCATGGAGGGGAGCATCCCCGCCTCCGCGGCCTGTTCGAAGAAGAAGGATGAGGGCGCCATCCCCGACGATGAGTTGGGATCGGTGATCAGGACCCGCCCGTCGGTGAGGACGAACCCGTCGATGCGGCCGTATGATCTGAACCCCAGAGTCACGAACGCCTTGACAACCTCTTCCCTGATCCTGTCAACCACATCGGCCGTAATAGTACGGGGCGGAGTGAATTTGCTGCACCGCCCCGGCATGTACTTGTCGTCATAGGAATAGAAATCGCTCTGGGGATGGATCTCGGTCACTCCGAGGATCGAGGGCCCTTCCTCTTTTTCCAGAACAATGCACGAAAACTCGGTCCCCTCGAGGTATTCCTCGACCAGGGCGATTCGATCCCACGCGAAGGCGGCCGCCATCGCCCTCTCCAGCATAGCGGGGTCCCGCACAATGGTGACCCCCATGCTCGATCCCTCCCGGATCGGCTTGACGACGAAGGGAATCGAAAAGGCGTCTTCCACCTTTTTTCTGACGGCCTCCTCGTCCCGCAGCCACTCATCTTCAGTCACGGTCACGCTCTCGGGCACATCGATTCCCGCCGCCTTCAGGATCTTCTGCTGTGCGTCCTTGTCCATCCCCAGGGCCGATGCCAGCACGCCGGGGCCGGTATAGGGGATCCCCAGGATTTCCAGAAGCCCCTGAATGCACCCGTCATCGCCGTACTTCCCGTGGAGAGAGATGAAGGCGAAGTCGATCTCGTCCCGCAGCCCCTCATAGGATATGCACCGCGCCTCTTTTTCCAGATGATCCGCGATATCGGTAGTGGTGTTCTGTGATACCAGCTGCCAGGGGATTACCCACAGCCTTCCCCCGCCGTCCATGAAGATCGGAACCAGCTCGTACCGCTCCCGGTCCAGATTATCGTACACATTCCTCCCGCTGTTGAGCGAAACCTCCCTTTCGGAAGATATCCCCCCCAGTATGATCCCCACGCGCAATACGTTCATCAAGCCGTGCTTCCCTGGTTTGTACCCCTTAGAGATCCCAGACAAAGGTCACCCCGCTGTTCGGGAAGACCCACTCGTCATCATCGATCTTCAATACTATGGACCGGCCCTCATCCACTTTCACCTCCGGATAGGGACGCCGCCCCGCGAAGAAACTCACCTCTCTCACATTCCTGAGCCCCGTCCCCTCATACCGGAACGAGATGTTCAGTCCGCGGGTGGGGTATGCCAGATAGACGGGAAACATCCGGTTTTTCCGGTCATGTTTTGTTTCTATATCGATCTCGATCCGGACCTGCCGGTTCAGGGATGCCTCAAGCCTGTTCCCTCCGCACAGAACCTCGTAGCCCCGCTCCGTGTTCCTCGCACTTTTGATAGGCGCGTCAATGCCGTCCACCCTGACGCGAGTCACCCTGAAATCATCCTCCCTGAAAGGGCCGTCCGTGCCGTTCAGGAGCCAGCGGTATTCGCATTTCTCCTCTTCGAAGAGGGCTGAGAGCTGCTTGTTGTTCCGGGCACAGCCGATGATGAAGAGGGTATCCCTGAGCGTCTTGATATATTCGATATGGGTTGTGACCTTGAAATACTTTCCATCCCGCCCGGTATCTTCGCTGATCGTCCTCGCCCTCCGGGCAAGGATTTTGATATCATACCTGAAACCCATCCTCAATTCCAGCTGACGGTTTTCCCTCCCGAAGAGCGTTTCGAACATCTCGTAGTAGATAGCGTCGGCGAACTGCGGGTCGGTGGTCCTCGCCTGGAGACAGCCGCGAATCATGCCGTCGATCCGGGCAATCGACTTCTCCTCCCCTGGAATGAAAATCCTCCGCAGCTTCGGCTCGACAGCGTCCGGTTTTCCCTTGTCCACGAACACGCGCGGCGCCCGTTTCCCCAGCGCGCAGAGAATTTCATAGCTGATCGTCCCGGCCTTTTCCGCGATCTCACCGGCCGAGATGTACTCGCCGCCCTGCCTTCCCAGGAGAACGACCTCGTCACCGATCTCGCAGTCGGGAACGTCTGTTACATCCACCGTGCACATGTCCATGGAAATCCGCCCCACGATCGGCGCGCGTTTCCCCCGTATCAGGGCTTCCCCCCGGTTCGACAGGACCACCCCGTATCCGTCTCCGTACCCGACCGGTATCGTGGCTATCCGTGAAGGGCGTTCGGTAACGTAAGTCCTGCCGTATCCGATGCTGTAGCCCGCCGGGAAATCCTTGAGGATCAGGACCGTCGTCTTGAAGGTCATCACCGGGATCAGATTCGCCTTCGTCGTCGTGGCGGGTCCGGGATACACCCCGTACGTCATGATTCCGGGACGCACCATATCCAGATTGAAAGCGGGGAAATCGAGCAGGCCGCCGCTGTTGGAAATATGACGCAGGGGAATGGAAATCCCTTCCTTTTCCAACCCCGTGAGGATATCGCTGAAGAGCCGCCACTGGCGGGCATTATAGGGATCATCCGCGGCCTCGCTCACGGACAGGTGAGAGAATATTCCCTCCACTTCCATATTGGGGAGCTCGAAGATATCCTTCACCAGGGCGATGGCATCCCCGGCGATGGCCCCTCCTCTTCCCATGCCGGTGTCCACTTCGATATGGACGGGAATGCGCTTCCCCGTTTCGACCAGCTTCGAGCTCAGCTCGACGGCAAAGCGCATATCGGACACCGACGGAATGAGCTCGTATTTGAGAATCTCGTCGATCTCGGCTTTGGTGGATGGGCTCAGTATGATAATGGGAGCCTTGATCCCCCCCACCCGGAGTTGCACCCCTTCGTCCGCGTTTGCCACCCCCAGTGCGTACACACCGTTTTTCACGGCGGCCCGTGATATCTCGATTGCACCATGGCCGTACGCGTCAGCCTTCACCGCCTGAAGCACTTTGACGCCGGGCCCCACCAGTCTCTGTATCTCCCTCCAGTTATGCCTGAAACCGTCAAGGTCGATTTCCACCCAGCTTCTGTATCTCTGTCCCTGCAAAGTCATCTCCGCAACGACTCCGTATCTCTTGAATGTGCGATCCCCGTACCTGCCCTTAAATCGCGAAGATACTACCAAAACAGGGGTGAATGTCAAGGTAAAGGATGAGAATTCCAAAAGGTAATCAAATGAATCCTTGCCCGGGGGGCGAGGAAAATCCTTGCCCGGAGGGCGAGGAAAATGCGCGCGGCGGCGCCGCTCTTCTCCGTTCAGAATGGACAGAACCGGAGGGGGGCGGCTAATCTCTTGACAACAGGGGAGTGTTGCGATAGAAAGGCACCTTCCCAATCGTCCGGTATGCAGGCCGATGTAGCTCAGCCGGTAGAGCAACTGATTCGTAATCAGTAGGTCAGCGGTTCAAATCCGCTCATCGGCTCCAGATCGCAGGGGGCGCGAGAAATCGCGCCCCTTTTTAATCGCCTTTCTCCACACACAGATATCTTCCGCCACCGCAGGCTTCCCTTCCGTCCGGTGAATCACACGTAAGACGCGTCCATGCTTTCCGGTGAGACAATCGCCCGTGCGCGTACCGAAGCGCACCCATCACAAAAAAATAAACTTTCCCCCAATTATGCCGATTACACCATTGTGCAATTTCCCGTCTTCTCCTGAGGACACGGAGCGGGGGAAGACGCCCGCGGGCGCCCGTGGTGAAGACTCCCGGTCGGACCGGTACGGCCGTGCCGGGAGAAATACGTATGCCTTCTCACAACCGGCAGGAGCGGATCATGGAAAGAACCTGGGAAGAGAAGAAGACGAAGCTGCTGGCCCAATGGATTGCCGATTTACGGGAAACCGCCAAAATCGACATCAACGAAGGGCTCGTTCATATCGGGCGTCACGGATATGACACGCTGCCCCTTCGACACGCTGAGCGTCGAGCCTCGCTCCACGCCAGGAGAACATCGTACAGACTTTCTCATCTCACAGGGACCCGGAGGCACGAGAAGAGACTCTTTTGACACACGCTATGTTCAGATGGGGGTATCCCGCAACTCTGTCTGATCATATTGACTAAGGCGGACCTATTCTCGCCATGAAGATACACAACACTGTCATACGCGTATTATCCATTGCCGCCGTACTCGGGGCGGCGTTCGTTGCTCCGTATCCGTGCGCCGTGGCACACGCGGACGCGCCCGGCGGCTCCCCCCGGGAGAGCATCGAGACCCGATACGCCATCATACGCTATCAGTCACCGGAGGATCTGGAACGGTTCAATGACAGGATCGATTATTCGCCGGGCGAATGGGGCATTACGCGGCTCTTTTCCCGCGATACATCCGGTGACCTGCCGGACAGAATAACAAAGAAGGTGGATGCCCTGTACGAACGGGTCATTGACATGCTGGATATGCGCAAACGGCTGAAAAAAGTCACCATCCATATCTGCCGCGACAAGAAGGAACTGAATGCCACATACCGGCGGCTCTATAACGCCGAATCCCCCTACCGGGCATGGTATATATACGAGAACAACACCATATACGTCAACGTGGACGACCTGAACGAGGGGATACTCGCCCACGAAATGGCCCATTCGATTATCGATCATTTCCTTATCATCCGCCCCCCTGAAGCCACGGCCGAGATCCTCGCCCGCTACGTGGACAGCAATCTCTTCGATTCCGAAATTGCTTCCACCAAAAAACCGGACACCGCGGAACGAGTGGCAAAGACAGCGCCGCCCGCCCAGCCTCCGGCGCATGTTGCCGTCTCGCGCGATTCCGGCCTCTCTCAGATCAAAGGATTCTCCCCGGCCGGGGTTTCATTCCCGGGTTCTCCCATTGGAACACAATCCTTGCCCGGAGGGCGAGGACAATCCTTGCCCGGAGGGCGAGGACAATAATGGCATGATCGTTGCTTGAAACCGTCATGATCGCTGAATCCCGCCGCAGGGAACGGGACACCTGTCTCCCCTGAAAAAGATGGAGATTCCGGGGTCCCTCTGTTACGATATCAGCGATGTCAGAGCGATCCGCTCCGCCATATCTGTGGCGTCCCACTGTGCGCGAGGAGGTGCCCGGCAGCCATGAAAAAAACGTTTCTCTGTATCGGCGTGGTGTTCCTGTTTTTGTCCCTCCTTTCATGTTCCCCAGAGCAGAAGGCGGACGATGAGATCGTGGCCAGGATAAACGACCGCGCCCTGACGCTCGGCGAGTGTCAGCGCCAGATGGCCATGGCGGTAGATCTGCATGAAGATTACAAATTGACACAAGAAGCGCAGGGAAAGATTCTGGAAGAACTGATCCGGAAGGAGATCCTCATCCAGGAAGCGAAACGGCTGCACCTTGACCGGAAAGAGAACTTCGTCAGGGCCATCGAACGGTACTGGGAGAGCACGCTCATACGGAACCTGATGGAGATGAAAGGCGAGGAATTATCACAGAGGATTCTCGTTACCGAGGACGAAATCAGAGCCGTCTACAATGAAACAAAAAACCGTAAGACACAGCTTGAGCCCCTGGACGAACTGCGGGACGAGATTGCACGAAGAATCAGGGAAGACAAAAAAACCGCGATGCTGCGTGATTGGATAGACGATTTACGAAGAAAGGCCGCCGTGGAAATCAACGAAGGACTGCTCTATAAGCGGTAACGGGGGGAGGGGACATGCGCGGGCAGGCACCCATGTACAAGCGCAGAAACTATTTTATTAAAAAAGACTTTCAGCTCAGATTCATTCTGAAGTTTTGCGCCATTGTCCTGGTCGGCGGGGCGCTCTCGGCGTCTCTGCTCCTTCTCCTGAACCGGGATACCCTGACATCCTCTTTTACGGATTCCCGCCTCACCATACAGAACACCTGGACAGCCATTCTTCCCGATGTCCTCATGACCGGCATTATCACCCTTATCTTGATTACCCTGGCAGCGATCGCGGTGACCCTCTTCGTATCCCACAAGATCGGCGGACCGCTCTTTCGTCTGGAACAAGAGGTGCGAGAGATCGGGGAAGGAAATCTCGCCAGGAGAGTACGATTCCGCGAAAAGGATCAGATAACCCCCCTGGCCGAAGGAGTGAACCGGATGGCGGCAAATCTGAACAAAAAGGTGTATGGAATCCAGACCGGGCTTGAACGCCTCATCGAATCGGCGCGCGACAGGAACGCGCCCCGGGAACTGATTGACGCCCTGAACAATCTCCAGCAAGAAATCCAGGACAACTTCACCATCGAAGACAGTCCGACGGAATCATGATCGATATTCACGTCCACATACTGCCGGGAATGGATGACGGCCCCTCCACCATGGAGGAAGCCTTGGAGATGGCGCGCGTGGCCGTTCTGAACGGCATCGGAACCATCGTCGCCACGCCGCACTGCCTCAACGGCGTCTATGACAACTGGCGGGACGACATCCTCTCCGCCTGCGCGGAACTCAACGCCGAGCTGGCAGGGTGCGATATCCCGCTCACCGTGCTCCCCGGTTCGGAAGTCCGCCTCAGCCCGGAGATCACAGACGCCCTTGCAAGCGGCCGGCTCATGACCATGAACGACAAAGGCAGATATATATCGCTCGAACTCCCGGAACAGTTCATCCCCGAGGCGACCATCAATTTCATCAACCACCTCAGGAATATGAACATCACCCCCATTATCAGCCACCCGGAACGGAATCCGGCGATTCAGCACAACATCGAACTCCTGCGCGACATCGTCGGGGCCGGGGCCCTTTCACAGATAACCGCCCGCAGCCTTACCGGGGGATTTGGAGAAAAAGCGCTGAAATGCTGCCTCCAAATCACCGATCAGCGCCTCGCCCACTTCATGGCCTCTGACGCCCACTCCGCAAAAAGAAGACCCCCTCTCCTGGACACCCCCGGCAATCAGATGATTGCCCTGATCAGGAACGCCTCCCGCGTCCTTAATTAGGGACAGAGCCCCTATTTTCGCTTTTCTGCTTTCCTTTGTTTGCTGCTGGGGGACGGCCCGGGGAACGGATTGTGAATCTGCGGCCGAGGAGATCCTCGAAGTGCGCGACAAAATTATTTTCGCCGCAGGGGCGACCAGTTCGGGTTGCCTTGATCAGATTGGCTTGGGCCTCGGTATCCGGGGACTCCAGCAGATATTCCTTCCAGTCTTCGATCGTTTCGTCAAGAACACAACGGCCGGAGAGAACGGGGTCGGCAATCCCGTCCAGGTGACTTTTCGCGCTCGACCACGGGTAATCCCGCGCGGAGGTGACCAGGCCGGCGCGTACAGGGTTCAGTTCCACGTACCGCACCGCCGCATACAGGTGACGTTCATCCAGGGCGCAGGAATAATACCTCCCCTGCCAGAGATGCCCGACCGCCTCGGCTTTACGGTTGAAATACTGAGAGTACAACATATGGACCGTTCTGAAGACAGACGACAAAGAGTCATCGGCATGGGGAACACCAACGATGTGGACATGGTTCGGCATGAGGCAGTAGGCCCAGATATCAAGCTCGTGCCGCCTGGAGTACTGGCTGAGCAATTCCAGGTAGCGGGCGTAATCATCGGCCTCACTGAAGACCGTCTGGCGGTAATTACCCCGCTGAGTGATGTGGTGGGGGTACCCGACAGCTATGGCACGCGATATTCTCGGCATAGATCACCTCCCGGAAATAAGGGCTCTGTCCCTAATTATGGCCCAGCGTCGGGTGGGGCTGGTACGGTTCTTCAAGCCGTTTCATTTCCTCATCGCTCAGCGCAATATCCAGCGCGCCCACGGCGTCGTCCAGATACTCCATCCTGGTGGCGCCGATGATCGGCGCGGTAATGCCCGGTTTGCGGCGTATCCACGCCAGGGCGATCTGAACGGGCTTGGCGCCGCGCTCCTGCGCAATCTCCACGGCGCGATCAACAATGGTAAAATCTTCGTCGCGGTAATAAAGATTCTCAGCGAGAGTGTCGCTCTTGGACCGGGTCGTTGCACCCCCGCCCGTCCGGGCCCGGTTTCCGGCCAGGAAGCCCCGCGCGAGCGGACTCCACGGCACCAGGGCAATCCCCTCCTCCCGGCAATAGGGGATCATCTCGCGCTCCTCCTCCCGGTAGACCAGATTGTAATGATTCTGCATAGCCACGAAACGGGTCCAGCCGTTGCGCTCGGCGGTAAACTGCATCTTCGCGAACTGGAAGGCGTGCATGCTCGACGCGCCGATATAGCGAACCTTGCCCACCCTGACGATGTCGTTCAGCGCCTCCATGGTCTCCTCGATCGGGGTTCTGTAGTCGAAGCGGTGAATGTAGTAGATATCCACATAATCGGTCCCCAGGCGCCGCAGGCTGTTGTCGATGGAATCCATAATGTGCTTGCGGCTGAGACCCCGGTCGTTGGGGCCATCCCCCATGGGATTGAAGACCTTCGTGGCGATAACGACCTGATCGCGCCGCGAGAAATCGCGAAGTGCCCGGCCGATCACCTCCTCGCTCGTTCCCAGGGAATACATATCAGCGGTATCGAAAAAGTTGAATCCAAGTTCCAAGGCCTTCTTGTAAAAAGGCCGGGCCTCCTCTTCGTCCAGAACCCAGTCGCGCCATGACCGACGGCCGTAACTCATGCAGCCGAAACAGAGTTCGCTCACCCTGAGTCCCGATGTGCCGAGATTCACGTATTTCATTTTCTCCTCCTGAAATTAGGGACAGAGCCCTATTTTAATGAGAAACGGTACACTTCCGACATGCCCCCACCTGTCTCGCCGCTTTTCCGGAAATAGGGGCTCTGTCCCTAATTTTATAGAAACAGTTCCGGTTCGCTGCGGGCGTTATAGGCGATTTCCAATTCCTCTTTATGGCGCAAAAAGTTCGGATCGTCAAAATACTTTGCCTGGGCGGGGCATTTCTTGACGCACGCGCAACATTTAATACAGATCCCGTTTATGACGGAGACATCATCAAAATCAATGGACCCCATGGGGCACACCGAAGCGCACAGTTTACAGTCGAGGCAATCATCGCTTGTTTTTGGAGTGATCAGTCTGAAAGCGGTCACCGGTTCGCCCTGTTCGTTTTTAGGAACATAATATTTCCGATACGGTCGGTTTCCTTTAACTGCTATGGCGTGGAACTCTGTTTGCGTGCGTATCTTGGCATAGATTTGACCGGCGAAATCATCCACCAGAGCCATATCCCTTTCATCAGGCCGGTTCGCGCCCAGTGTTTGGGAGAACGAATGCTCGCCGATAAAGGCCCCTCCCGCGATCACCCTGAAACCCTTTGATGCAAGAATATCAGTCAGTTCGATCAACGCGTCATCATACGCCCTGTTTCCGAAGACAACGACAGCCACAGCCAGCGCCCCGTGGCCGGCAATCGTATTCAGATACTTGACCAGGACATTGGGAACCCGCCCCGCGTAGACGGGGACGCCGACAATGACGAGATCGTCTTTCTCAAAAGAGACCGCGTTTTTCCGGGCGCCCGGCAAGGTGAAATCGATGGTGTTGACCGTGGCGTGTCCGCCCATTTTCTCCCCGATTTTTCCGGCTATTCCGGTCACCACTTTTTTCGTTGTATCTGTTGTGCTGAAATACAGTGTATGAATATTCACTCAATAGTACCTCCTGCTTGATTATTTATAATCGCGGTTTTTGGGTATCAGCCTGCTCCTTCACATACACAGGGGCTCTGTCCCTCATTTTCTGGTGTTTTTCCCCTGATTATCGGTTATTTCAGCCCTTCAGCTCCCCGCGGCTCGGCGTGCCCTGGATGTCCGCCATAAAAAATTACGGTGAATTCCCGCATGATTAGAGCGTATGATATCTACCAACAGAGGGATAATACGTAAATCGCACATTTTTTGCATCCTTTTTTCACAACTCAAACACCAAGGAGGCTGGAATGAAAAAATTATTATTCTTTGTATGCATTGGTGCCGTTGTGGCATTCACCGGCGTGGCGATGGCCGATTCACAGCCGATTCAGCTGAGTCTCACTCCGGATGTCGCCATCCATGACAAGGATACCCATATCAAAGGGGTGACCCTCAACATCTGGGGCGAAAATCCACAGTCGGCCTTTGCCCTGGGATTTGTCAACGGCTCTACCGGCAGCAGCGCCGGGTTCAGCTGGGGCTTTTTTGTCAACTACGCGGACAGCTACAAAGGCGTGCAATGGGCGCCAGTCAATTACAATAAATCCAGCTTCACGGGTTGGCAATCCGCCATCGTCAACTACACGGCGGGGTCAACCAAGGGACTGCAGACCGGTCTGGTCAACTACGCTGGGCACTTCACCGGTCTTCAGCTCGGCCTGGTCAATTACGCGGCGAAGGCGACAAGCGCGCTTCAGATCGGCCTTGTCAACCTTATCCCCGAGAATGAATGGTTTACGGGCCTTCCGGGACAACTGGCCCCGGGGATGATCATTGTGAACTGGCGGTTCTAAGAGCGGCGGCATCATACAACAGTGCCGAATAAGCCTCATCCTGCGGGACTGAACTTATTCGGCACCTTTATTACTTTATTAGGGACAGAGCCCCTATTTCTTCAATCGAAGATCCCGTACCCCGCTGGCGCGAAAAGAACCGGATGGCTCACAGCAGCAACGAGTTCCTTATATCTCATGAACTGATCATTATTAATAAGTTAATGAAATATCACGAGAGATTTTGATTCTCTCCGCCCCTTAGTTAGAACGAATGGGGCGTAACGCCTCACCCCCATACGGCCTAAAAAATAGGGGCTCTGTCCCTCATTTCACCAATCCCATTGACAAAGAAGTAAAAAGTCATTACCCTGAGTAAAAAAGTAAAGAGGTAAAGCCATGCGCATCAGCAGCAAGAGCCAAATTGCCATCCCCAAACATGTCATGACGGCGCTGAACCTGAAACCTGGTGACGAGATCGACATCCAGATCGAAGATGGAATTGCCCGTCTGCTGCCTGTCACCACAATCACAGTGCCCCGCGATCAGGCTTGGTATTGGACGAAGGAGTGGCAGGAAAAGGAACGGCAGGCCGACGAAGACATAGCCGCTGGAAACTTCCGTGATTTTGATAATCTTGATGCCCTCATGAAGGAACTCAACAGTGAAGATTAGAAGGACCGACGCCTTCCGCAGGGATTATCGGGCACTGCCCACTGAAATCCGGGACCGAGTTGATAAACAGTTGCGCCTGCTTCTAGAAGATTTCCGTCATCCATCGCTGAGGTTGAAGAAACTGAGAGGAACGAATAAATTTGAAATCCGCATCAGCAAACCTTGATCCACCACCAAAAAAATA
>DIXO01000043.1 GCA_002428735.1 Syntrophaceae bacterium UBA6078
TATCACTTCTGTTCTCATAACCGCGCATGATTATCTCCTGTTATTCCAAGATATTATGCGCTGCACTCTATCACAAAACGGAGAAATTTACGACACGTTATTGGAAAAGTTTTTCAACAACCTGCTAGAACGTATGGATAGCCGTCGCCTTGAAAGAGAGGAATATCTCTGACCCCTCTCCCATCTCCAGGTCAAAGAGGGCGCTTTTGGTGATCAGCGATTTGAACGTGACGCCTTCGACGGCGATGCTCACTTCGTAATAGAGCCCCTGATCCGTCACGTCCGTCACCGTGCCCCGGAAGGAGTTCCTCATGCTGGAGTGCAGCTTTTCTCTGCTGAGGACGATATCCTCGGGACGGATCGCAATGTACCCGTGCCCGTTCTCAGGCGATCTTCCCAGTTCGACCTCCAGGCCGTTTATGGCGGCCCTTGTGCCGCGAAAACGGGCCGTGAAAAGATTCTTCATTCCCACAAAATCCGCGACGAACGTGGATTCCGGTTTCTGAAAGATCTCCTTCATCCGTCCCACCTGTTTGATTCGCCCCCCGTCCATGACGGCGGCCCGGTCCGCGAGGGAGAGGGCCTCGGAGAAATCGTGCGTCACCATGAGGAAGGTGACATCGGTATGCTGGTGAAGCTTTTTCAGCCCCTTGCGCAGTTCCTCTCGGAAGCCGGGGTCCAGGGCGGAAAGGGGCTCGTCGAGGAGAAGCACCTGCGGATTCACGATCAGCGCCCGCGCCAGGGCGACGCGCTGATTTTCGCCGCCACTCAGGTTGATGGGAAGCCGATGCAGGAGGTGAGCGAGATCCAGTTCGTCCACCAACCGGTCGAATCGTTTGTCCGCCTCGTCTTTCGGCGTCCTGTGAAAGTGGAGACCGTAGGTGATATTGTCGCGTACCGTCAGGTGGGGGAAGAGGGAGTAATCCTGATAGACGATGGAAATCCCCCTTTTTTCCGGGGGAAGCGAGGTGACATCCCTGCCGCCAACGATAATATGCCCGGTGTCGACCCGGATCAGCCCCGCGATCGCCTCGAGAAGCACCGTTTTCCCCGCCCCTGTGGGGCCCATGAGAATGAAGAATTCGTTTTTCTCTATCGTGAGATTGATATCTCTCAGGTCGAATTCGCCCAGGTGGATGTTGACGTTTTCTATCGCAATCATGTTTTTTCCGCATTTCTGAGGGTGAGAATTCGCAGGATCAGAAAGAGGGCGAGGCAGATGGAGACGAGCCACACCGCTACCGGTTGGGAATACTTGAGGCCATAAGCCTCAAAGCGCTCGTACAAGAGGACGGGCGCGATCATGGGATGATAGGCGACGATAACGACAGCCCCGAACTCACTGATGGCACGGGCGCTGCACATGATGATGCCGATGAGCATACTGCGCCAGGCGAGGGGGAAAGTGATCCGCGCGAAGGTGCTGAACATGGATGCCCCGAGGCTGCGGGATACGTTTTCGAGCCGGGGGGAAATGTTTTCGAATCCGTTCTTGACCGCGTTGACGTAGAAGGGAAGTCCCACAAAGGTGAGGACCACGACGATTCCCGTCACGCTCCCCATGATCCTGATGCCAAGCTCGTTGAAGATCTGCCCCAGCCAGTGCCCCTTCCCCGCGACGCTGAGGATC
Organism: Syntrophaceae bacterium UBA6078; assembly: GCA_002428735.1. Lineage (GTDB taxonomy): Bacteria > Desulfobacterota > Syntrophia > Syntrophales > UBA2210 > UBA6078. The sequence continues at coordinate 1,631 of DIXO01000043.1, forward strand.
GCGATGCCCACCACGGGATGGGGGATAACGATGGGAAGATCGATGATGCTCTCTATAAACTGCTTCCCCCTGAAGCTGCTTCTCGCGAGCAGGTAGGCAAGGGGGGTGCCGAAAACAAAGGCGATAAGCGCGGCCAATCCGGCCGTGTAGATACTCAGCCAGATCGACCGCACTACATCTTTGTCCTGTATGGTTTCCTTAAGCATGGAAAGAGAAGGAGCCGTCAGCATCTGGATCAGAGGCAGGAGGATGAAGGCCATGATAACCAGTCCACATGACACGGTGATCCAGAAAAAAGGTTCCTTCTTTTTCATTGTGCCTTCTGCTTTCTAATCCTTCACAACGATCAGTTTCTGAAGCTCGGAGGGGACCTTCGCCTTCATATCCTCAGTCGGGACCCGGCAGGGGATGAAGGGAGGCTGCCCCTGGTCTTTCAGGATGTTAAGCCCGCCCTGCGGGTCGAGCATATACTTCAGGAAAGCAATGGCCGCTTTCCGATTCGGGGCATCCTTGATTATCGTGATTCCGTAGGTTACTGAACCGCCCTTCATATCCATGAACGTCCCCGGCTGCTTCCCCGTGACCTTTACCACGGCCTTCGCGTAGAAGTCATCATATTTGTAATTTCCGAGGTTGATCTCATCCGGGAGGACTATGTATTTGAGCCCGTGCTGAACGGCGACGGAGAGATATTCCCAGGCATAATCCATATTGCCGGTCTGAAGGAGTGAGACGAGTTCCACCGATTTGGGCCTCACGTTCTCAATGGGACGGTTTGCCAGCATCTTGCCGTACAGCCCGGGGATCTTGTAATATTGTTCGGCGAGCTGCAGGACCATCAGCGACCGGTATCCGCAGGGATCAACATTCGGCTCGGAATGACCCCAGACGACTCCTTTCCTCTGGAGGATATCGTACCAGTTGTTCGCGTTCACCTCGCCGGCATATTTGCTCTTGTCCGTGTAGCAGAGGACGAGCTGATTCGTCGCGAAACGGATATTCACATCGGCATATCCGGGAATCAGCAGTTTGTCGATCACCGTATAATCCGCCGACGCCATGATGTCGCACGGCTTCTTCAATTCCGATACCTTCCGGGCGGCGGCCTGGCTCCCGCTTGCCTCGCGCTGGAGATCGACCTTCGGGTATTTCACCTCGAAGACCTTTTCCATGGCGGCGAAGGGGACGGAAAGACTCCCGGCATGGAACATGACAAGCTTCCCGGCCGGTTCCGCCAGGGCCGGGGAGGCGGGGAGCAGGATCATGACCGCACAGAACAACGAAACAGCGCATCTACAGGTAATTCTTTTCATTTTTTTCTCTCCTCTGTTTATCTGAATATCTATGCCACCACATCTGTCTTTTTACACATAACATATTGTATGTCAAGATTACAAATGATAGAGAGTGGTTTTTATCCCATTTACTGTTGATTTCTCGCGCCTATTGCATTAGCATGCCGAGAAACCCGGGACGGACAGGGCAATGGCAAAAATCGTCCGATACGACCCATACTGGTGGCGGTTGAAAAGCAGTAAGGGATATTGTCCACCCGCAGTCTGATGCAGAAGAAAGCCGGAGACCGAAGGCCGTGGCAGACACTGTTCACGGCTTTCTTGTGCCGGATCGTGACACTGATGAGGGACACACTATGAAGCAGACATTCATGCCGAAGATTAAAACAGAAGAAGAACTCAAGGCGCTCCAGCTTGAGGGGCTCAAGTGGACCGTGGCGCACGCGTACCGGGGTTCGGATTTCTACCGTCAGCGCCTCGATAAGGCGGGTGTGAAGCCGGAGGATATCCGGAGCCTCGATGACCTGACACATCTCCCCTTTGTGGCGGCCCAGGACCTCCAGGAACAGTATCCCTGGCCCCTCCGATCGGTCCCCTTCGATCGGATCGTCCGCCTTCACGCCTCGTCGGGGACGACGGGGAAGCGGAAGGTCCTGATCTACACGGCGAAGGACATCGACGACTGGGCGAACATGTTCGCCCGCTGCTACGAGATCGCGGGTCTGACGCGGGAGGACCGGGTGCAGATCTGCGTCGGGTACGGAGTCTGGACGGCCGGTGTGGGATTTCAGCTCGGCTGTGAGCGGTTCGGCGCTCTGGCCATCCCCGCCGGACCGGGAAATATGGAGATGCAGATGCAGTTCCTGGAGGATTTCCAGCCCACCGTGATCTGCTCCACGGCGTCCATGGGTCTCCTCATGGCCGAGGAGGTCCAGAAGAGAGGATTGCGGGACAAAATCAACGTCAAAAAGGTGATATTCGGGGCGGAGCGTTCGAACGACGCGATGCGGGAGACCATCAAGGACCTGCTGGGAGCCGAGCAGACCTTCGACATCCCGGGGTTGACGGAGCTGTACGGTCCGGGGACGGGCCTGGACTGCGAGCACCATACCGGGATTCACTACTGGGCCGATTACTACATCATGGAGCTCCTCGATCCCGACACGCTCGAACCGGTCCCCGAGGGCGAAGTGGGGGAGATGGTCTACACGACCCTCCGCAAGGAGGGGGCTCCTCTGATCCGATACCGCTCGCGCGATCTGACGAGGAGCATCCCGGGGACCTGCCCCTGCGGATCGATCCTCCCGCGGCACGACCGACTGCTGGGGCGGTCGGACGATATGTTCATCATCCGGGGCGTCAACATCTATCCCGGCCATATCGACGAGATCCTTTCGGGACAGGAGGGGATCGGTACCGAATACCAGATCCACCTCGACCGGCGGGACGACGGGAAGGACTACATGACCGTCCGGGTCGAGCGGGCCGAGGGGGGCAGCGCCGATCATGACGGAAAGATCGCGAAACGGATCGAGAGCGCCGTCAAGAAGGGGATCATGGTGAGCGGCACGGTCGAGATCGTCGATTACCACTCACTTCCCCGCACGGAGAGGAAATCGAAGCGCCTCTTCGACCACCGCGATGAGAAAGTGTGAAAAAAGCTTGCCTTATCGATGAAATTGCTTTATGAGGACTCTTACACGTTGCCGAAGGTATGAACGATGAAGCGAGCGCACAGACTTTCAACAAACTGGTGGTGGTGGCGCGAAATACCAGGGAGAGGTCTGTTCACCGCGTAGGATCAGGAGAGTATGAAGTTGAGAGGCCGTGAACGGACCATGTTCACGGCCTTTTTTGTGGGTTTACATGGAAGCGGCATGGGATGGAATGAGCGATGGAAAAGAAGATCCTGATGGGGAATGAGGCGATCGGGCGGGGTCTGGTGGAGGCCGGGTGCACCCTTATCTCCTCATACCCGGGGACGCCCGCCTCGGAAATCCTGGAGTCAGCCGTCACCTTTGCCGGAGAGGCCGAAGACACGGTGCGCACCGAGTGGTCGATCAACGAGAAGGTGGCCTATGAGATTGCCCTGGGGCACAGCTACACGGGGAAACGCTCCGCCGTCGCCATGAAACAGGTGGGATTGAACGTGGCCTCCGATCCCTTCACACGGTCCGCCTATCTGGGTGTAACGGGAGGGCTGGTGGTGGTGGTCGCTGATGATCCCGGCCCCCACAGTTCCCAGACCGAACAGGACAGCCGGGCCTTTGCACAGTTTGCCCGCATCCCCGTTTTTGACCCCTCAAACCCCGCCGAGGCGAAGGAGATGGTGAAACGCGCCTTCGAGCTTTCCGAACGGTATGAGATCCCTGTCATGCTTCGGCCGACGACCCGGGTCTGCCACGCCCGGCAGGGGGTCACGCTGGAAAGCGTTCACAATTTAGGCCGTACTGCCCGCTTCAAGAAGGACTCGTCGCGCTGGGTTGCCACGCCCCAGTTTCTGACCGGTCTTCACCGCGGCCTCAACGACAAGATCGACGAGATAGCCCGCCTCCCGGAGATGTATCCTTCTCGCATCTCGGGAAGCGGTTCGGCAGCGCGGTGCATTGTCTCGTCGGGGGTTGCCTGCGCCAATGTGTACGAAATCCTGGAGGATCTGGGGCTTCTGGAAGAGGTGGATCTCTTCAAGGTCGATCTTCCCTATCCCCTGAACGTGGACTTTATTGAGGCGATCAATGCCGGGTACGACCACATCCTTGTCGTGGAGGAAACCTACCCCGTGATCGAGACGCAGCTCATGAACTGCGCGGCCAGGGGGCGAATCTCGAAGGATGTACCCGATTACGGCGAGCTCACACCGGAGGTGATCGAGAAGGTTCTGAAGACGTTTTTGAATGTGGCCGGCGGGACGGAAGAGGATGTGAAGGAGGTGAAAGGCGTCAGGCCGAGCCTCTGTCCCGGGTGCCCCCACCGGGCCGCCTTCTACGCCATCAGCACCACCTTTCCGAAGGGAATCTTCCCCAGCGATATCGGATGCTACACACTGGGCATGAATTTCGGCGGCGTCGACACCTGCCACTGCATGGGGGCCTGTATCAGCCAGGGAGCTGGACTGTACCACGCTTACGCGGCCGACGGTTCCGACTACCCGACAATTGTCGTGACCATCGGCGATTCCACCTTCTTTCACGCGGGGATTCCGGGGCTCATCAACGCCGTCTTTACCGGGGCGCGGTTTATTCTCGTCATCCTCGACAACGCCACCACCGCCATGACGGGGAATCAGCCCACGCCGCAGGTGGGAGTGATGGCGGACGGGACGCCGGGGAATGCCGTGTACATCCCCGATCTCGTCAGGGCGAGCGGGGTGAGATTCCTGGAAGAGCGCGATCCCTATGATATTGATACCTTCACCTCCTGCCTCAGGGAAGCGGACCGGTTCTGCCGCAGCGATGAGGGAGGGGTGGCGGTCATCATCTCGAAACATCCCTGCATCATGGACCGGAAGGCGCTGGAGGGCCAGAAGCGCTATCGGGTGGAGGTGACCGACGAATGCACGGGATGCAGGATCTGTATCAAGCGCTTCGAGTGCCCGTCCCTTATCTTTGATGAAGAGGCGGGAAAGGTCTTTGTGGATCAGAACAGCTGTATCGGGTGCGGTGTCTGTGAGGCGGTCTGCCCCGTCGGGGCGATCGTTGTCCAGGAAACGGGAGGTGGGGCTTGAAACAGCAGATTGTGGTCAGCGGACGGGGAGGACAGGGGGTCCTCTTCGTAACACGCCTCCTCGCGGAGGCGGGACTGGAGGTCGGAGCGGACGTCCTGACATCCGAAACGCACGGGATGGCCATGCGCGGAGGGACCGTTATCTCACACATCAAGATCGGTAATTTCAGGAGTCCTCTCATCCGGAAAGGACGGGCGGATACCGGCCTGTTCCTCACGGATGCCAATATCCCCATCCATGGCGCCTATGTCAGGGCCGGAGGCATGCGCATCGTCAATAGCGGCGGTCAGGGGGAATATGCGGGGATCGACGCGACAGCCTGCGCGAAAGAACTCGGTTCCCTCCTCGCGACGAATCTCGTCCTTCTGGGCTTCGCTGTCCGGCAGGGCGCGCTCTTCTGCGATGAGACGGTGATGTGCAGGGTCATCAAACAGGCGTCCCGCCCCTCGCAGGTTGAACTTAATTTGCGGGGGTTCGAAAAGGGGCTGGCAGTAACAACATAAAAAAGGAGCGATGATATGGTGAAATTATACACAACAATAGCAGCTTTCATGATCGCGGCAGTGGTGTACGCGGCGGGAGTCGCGCCGGTCTCTGCGCGGACGACCACCCTGTCGTACGCGAACTTTCCCCCCGCGTCCACCTTCCCCTGCGTCCAGATGGAGCGGTGGAAGGCAGAGGTGGAAAAGCGCACAAAGGGAGTGCTGAAGATAAACACCTTCCCCGGAGGGACGCTCCTGGGGGCGAAGAATATGTTTGACGGCGTCGTCATGGGGCAGGCCGATATCGGCTGTTTCGCCATGTCCTATCATCCCGGACGGTTCCCCGTGGTGGAAGCCATCGACCTGCCGCTGGGGTGGCCGAGCGGAGTCGTGGCGAGCCTCTCGCTCCTCGATCTTTATGAAAAATACCAGCCTGAATCATTCCGGAAGGTGAAGGTCCTCACCATGTTCACCTGTCCGCCGGCCAACATCATGTCCATACAGCCCGTCCGAACACTGGAAGATCTGAAAGGGATGGAGATACGGGCCGCCGGGACCGGCGTCAAGGTCTTCGAACTCCTCGACGCGAACCCCATCGGGATGCCCCAGTCAGATGTTCCCGACGCCCTCCACAAAAAGGTAATCAAGGGGATGGCCTCCTCTCTCGAGGTCATGAAGGACTTCAACTACGCAGAGTACTGCCGGTACATCACCATGACCAATCTCCAGGTAGTGACCTTTGCCGTGGTGATGAACCGCGACCGCTGGGATTCCCTCTCCGCAGACGTGCAGAAGGTCCTCGACGGGCTGGTCCGCGAGCAGACGGAGTGGACGGGACTGTACGTCGACGAGCATGTTAACGAGGCCGTCCGGTGGTCGAAGGAAAAGTATAATGTCGAAGTGATCGAATTCAAAACCGAAGAGAAGGCCCGGATGAGCAAGCTCCTCGAACCGCTCGTCAACGGGTATATCGAGCGGGCTGGTTCAAAGGTGCCTGCCAGGGAGATCATCAAGGATGTCCTGACATTCAAGGACGCCTACACGAAACAGTATCGGTAGAGCGCGGAGAAGGTGCATCATGCCACATCTCATCGGATACCTGGAGCGGATAAGCCGTATCCTGAACGCTGTTCTCATGGCCGTTGCGGGTCTCTTTCTTGTGGCGATGATGCTCCTCGCCTGCGCGAATGTAGCGGGCAGAGGGTTCGGCATACCCATCAAGGGGACCTTTGAACTCATGGGGCTCTTCGGCGCCGTTGTGGCCGCATTCGCCCTGGCCGGGACACAGATGCAGCGGCAACATATAGCCGTCGATGTGCTGGTGCGGGTCTTCCCGGCGAAAATAAGAACAATCCTCAGCACGCTCCAGTATCTGATCGGGAGCGTTTTCTTCATTCTGGCTGCCTGGCAGACCTGGCTCCTGGGAACAAATCTCTGGAGGGTCCATGAACTCTCCGAGACCCTGAGGATTGTGTACTTTCCCTTCGTGTACAGCGTCTCCCTGGGTTGCGTGGTGATCGCGCTGGTTCTGGTCATTGAACTCCTGAAGGTTCTCAGCGGAGAAGGAGAGCGGACATGAGTGTCACCTGCATCGGCATCTTCGGCGTCGTAGTCCTGCTGCTCATGCTGCTCTTCCTGGGCATGCCCGTTGGATTCACCATGGCGGTGGTCGGCTTCGGCGGACTCTGCCATCTGATCTCCTTCAAGGCATCGGCGGGGATGGTGGGAGCAGAGCTGTGGAACACCTTTTCGTCATACGGTCTTACCATGGTTCCCCTCTTTGTATTCATGGGACAGATCTGTTTCTATTCGGGACTCAACGAGCGGCTTTTCAGGGCGACCCACACTCTCACGGGGCATATCCGCGGCGGACTCGCCATGGCAACGATCTTCGCCTGCGCGGGATTCGCGGCCATCTGCGGCTCCAACACGGCAACCGCGGCTACCATGACCTCCGTGGCTCTCCCGGAGATGAGAAAATATCGGTATCATCCCGACCTCTCGGTCGGGGCAATCGCCTGCGGGTCCACCCTCGGCGTGGTGATCCCTCCCAGCGTGGTGCTCATCCTCATCGGCATCTATACGGGCGAATCGATCAGCAAGCTTTTTTACGGCGGGATGCCCGCGGGGCTGCTACTCGCCGCCTTTTTCATGGCCACAATCGCCATCCTGTGCCGTCTCAATCCCCAGTGGAGCCCCCTCGGGGAAAGGCGTACCATGAGGGAGAAACTCGCGGCGCTCCCCGGTTTTTTCGAAACCATTTTTCTCTTTGCCCTGGTCATGGGAGGATTGTACGCGGGGATATTTACCCCGACAGAGGCCGGGGCTGTGGGGAGCTTTCTCGCCCTGGTCATCAGCCTGGCGAGGAGAAAACTGTCCTGGCGGGCTTTCAGGGCGGCCGTCGTCGACACCCTTCAGGTGTCCTGCATGGTCTTTGTCATCATCGCCGGGGCGGTCATGTTCAGCCGCTTTCTGGCCCTCACGCGCATCCCCTTTGATATCGCCGACTGGGTCGCCGCGCTGCCCATCCCGCCGATCGCCATCCTGGGCGTTATCTTTCTGATCTATGTTATCGGCGGCGCCTTGATGGACGCGCTCGCCCTGCTCCTCATCACCATTCCCATCTTCTTCCCCGTCGCCTTGAAGCTCGGATACGATCCGATCTGGTTCGGCGTGATGATCACCATCATCACGACGCTGGGAGCCGTAACCCCTCCCGTGGGGGCCTCAACCTATGTGGTGGCCGGCATGGCACAGGAGATAGGATTGGGGGGGGTCTTCAGAGGAGTCCTTTATTTTCTGCCCGCCTATGTCCTCTGTATCATTCTGCTCATGGCAGTGCCGGAGATCATCACCTTCCTGCCGGGTTTGATTCGATAGGTGCGCTAGAGATCGTAAAGCGTTTCATCCACGCGGGGGGTTGGACGCCGTCTCGCAGTTTTGCTCGTCCCTTCCAAGTGTGTGTATTTCAAGTTAGAGGAAGAAAAAATCAGAGAAACGCCAAAGAATGAACAAACGGCCGACCACTTGATAATGTGGGTTTTGTCAAAGATCTGGAGAGAGCACCGGGGTGCCTCCTGAAGCCGAGTAAGGAGAAAAGAAAATCAAAGGACTCGGATGAATAGATTTGGCGTTACCAGATTTACTAGAATTCTAAAACATTTCAGCGTATTATTGCGATCAAGATTCATAGAAAAATCCCTTTCGAAATTTTAACAGAGAGATTAGAATAACACATTACACTGAAAGACATTGAAAATATGACTATGGCACCCCCTGATAAAAAAAGAAGGATATTCTATGGCTGGTGGATAGTTTTAATCACTTCTATTTTTTCAATATATGGTGGCGGTGTTTTTTATTACGGCTTTAGCACATTTGTTAAACCTGTTGCAGAAGAACTTGCCTGGAGCATGGCTGTGGTTTCAGGCGGTTTTTCTGTTTATCGCCTTGAGGCAGGAATAGCCGCTCCAATTGTAGGCTATCTTTTAGACCGCATTGGTCCCCAGAAACTGGTTTTTGCCGGTGGTCTCATCACGGGCGGAGGGTTCATTTATCTCAGTTATGTAAATACTATCTTGCCTTTCTACGTTGCCATTATCATTATTTCTTTCGGGTGGAGCGCTTTCTCCGGGATAGCCGTTGGCACTCCCTTGGTTGGTAAATGGTTTGTGAAAAAGCGGGGTAGCGCTCTTGGTATTTACGCTACTGCCCGCGGTGTTTCCGGTCTTCTTGTTCCGTTAGTGGCTTATATGATCGTCCATTATGGCTGGCGATCGGCCCTTTTCATATTGGGACCCGTGACATGGGTTATTGTTCTTCCATTGTCGTTTTTCTTAAAAAACTCGCCTGAGCAATGCGGGCTCTTGCCAGATGGAGAGTTGAGCACACCAAACTTCCACGATGCCTGCCAAACAACCAAGATGGCAAATGCCAAGACAGAGGTTAACTTTTCTCTTCGCAAGTCAATGGGCACATCGGCTTTCTGGGTACTAACGATCTGTCTCTTTACCCATCAGATAACCCAAGCAGCTGTGTTTGTGCACCTCATTCCATATCTCGTCGACTTAGGCATCAATTCTACATCAGCCGCATCAGCAGTTTCTTTTATCGCACTTACCAGTATGGTAGGCAGGTACGGATCCGGATGGCTCAGCGATCGTTTTAATACCAAATGGCTCCTAGTGATCCTTTTCATTATGCAGCCCATTAGTCTTTTTTTTCTTGTGAGAGCTCACCATTTTATGGATGTAATTCCGTTTGTGCTCTTTTATTCGACTGCTTATGGGGGCACCATGGTTGTTAAGGCAATCTTAATCGGTGACTACTATGGCAGGAAGAATTATGGAACAATTTTTGGGGTTATCCAAGGGCTTAGCACATTCGGTAGTGTCATCGGACCTCTCATTGCCGGGTTTGTTTATGACATCAATGGAAGTTATCATTTAGCTTTCATATTTTTTTCAATCATGATGGGCTTTACAGCTCTCTTGATATCATTTTTAAAGCGCCCCGCCCTTGTAAAGAAAGCTTATTCCAACATAGACAAATTTGTTTGTTAATGAATCTTGATTATGTCCAAGATCAATGTCGGCGTCTTTTCTGATAATCATGAGGATCCTGGTAAATTCCGGGTCCGCCGGTTGTTCCCGTGATCATCACCTCCCTGCCGAGTTTGATTCGATAGGTGCGCTAGAGATCGTAAAGCGTTTCATCCACGCGGGGGGCCGGGTGCTCCCCTCTTGTTTTGCCCGCTCCTTCCAGGGAAAAGGGATTGTCGTCGTCGAGGAGTTCGCCCATCTCTTCCTCTATCTTCTCGGGGTCTTCCCCTCGTTCCATCCTGCTCAGGGCATCCTCCATCTCCGGCTTGAGCTTGAGCCCCGTTGCCTCGGAGAGTTTCCGCATCATGGCTGCCGCCTGCCGGGGGTCGTCTCCGTCAATCCCTTCCGCTTCTCTCCCCAGCATTTCCATCACCCGCGCCATTTGTGCCTCGTCGATGGGGGGGAGGTTGTCTTCCATCTCACCCTTCTGACCGGAGACGACGGAGAAGATCGACATCCGGCGCTCGAGCTTTTTCGTCTTGCACCGCGGGCACGAGGGAACCTTCTCGGTATTGGCCGATCGCGAAAAGAAGTTATACATGGTGTTGCACCGCGGGCAGTAAAATTCGTATATGGGCATATATTCTCTCCACTCCTCTGAAAAGATTACGGATGACGCAAAACAGGTCTAGTCATCCCGCGTCGGGAGAACGCCCTTCAGAAACCTCCCGGTGAGCGACTCTTCGACCCGCGCCACCTCTTCAGGGGTGCCGGCAGCGACGATCCTTCCGCCGTCGTCTCCACCTTCCGGCCCCATGTCGATAATGTAATCCGCCGATTTAATCACGTCAAGGTTGTGTTCGATCACCACGACGGTATTCCCCATATCCACAAGCCGTGCGAGAACGATGAGGAGCCGCTCGATGTCGGCGAAATGGAGGCCAATCGTCGGTTCATCCAGGATATAGAGCGTTCCGGTGGTCAGGCGTTTGCCCAGTTCACGCGCCAGCTTGATCCGCTGCGCTTCACCCCCTGAAAAGGTCGTGGCGGACTGACCCAGTTTGATATATCCGAGCCCCACATCGGAGAGGAGTTGGAGCTTCGAGCGTACCGGAGAGATGTTGTCAAAAAAGGCAAGGCCCTGATCGACCGTCATGTCGAGAACATCCGCTATGTTGAGCCCCTTGTATCGCACCTCCAGCGTGTCTCTGCCAAACCGCTTCCCCTGACAGGCGTCGCAGGTGATGTACACATCGGGGAGGAAATGCATCTCGATCTTCTTGACCCCTTCCCCCTGGCAGGCTTCGCACCGTCCTCCTCTGACGTTAAAGCTGAATCGTCCCGGTTTGTAGCCGCGCACCTTCGCCTCGGGGAGCTGGCTGAAAAGGTCGCGGATATGGGTCAGAACCCCCGTGTAGGTCGCGGGGTTCGATCGGGGGGTGCGCCCTATCGGCTGCTGATCCATGGTGATGACCCGTTCTATGCCTCCGAAATCCCGTATCTTTCCTATCCGGCCTGATTTGCCCCGGTACTTGTTCAACCTGCGTCTGAGGACCTTGTACAATGTCTCGATCACCAGGGTGCTCTTCCCCGAACCCGACACGCCCGTGACGCAGGTGAAGACGTTGGCGGGGATCCGGATATCAACATTTTTGAGGTTGTTCTCCGACGCCCCCTCGATAACAATGAATCGCCCGGAAAACAGCCTTCGCTGTTCCGGAACAGGGATCGACAGTCTGCCTGAAAGGTACTTCCCCGTGAGAGAGATTTCCGATCGGCGGATTTCTCCAGGAGACCCCTGGAAAACGATCTCCCCCCCCTGCACCCCCGCCCCCGGGCCTACATCTATTATGTCATCGGCCGAGTTCATGATATCCGTGTCGTGCTCGACCACAAGGACGGTATTCCCCATATCGCGCAGCCGTTTCAGGGTGGATGCGAGGCGCATGCTGTCCCGCGGATGCAACCCGATGGTGGGTTCATCCAGGACATAGAGAACGCCGACCAGCCCCGAGCCAATCTGTGTGGCGAGACGGATCCGTTGCGCCTCCCCTCCCGATAGGGTCCCCGATGCCCGCGAGAGACTCAGATAGTCGATCCCCACGTCGATGAGAAACTGGAGCCGCTCCCGTATCTCCTTGCGGATCCGTTCCGAAATGAGGGAACCGGTGCGCGACAGGGAGAGTGTCTCAAAGAAACCCATGCATTCCCGGATCGACAGCCGGCAGACCTCGTCGATATTTTTCCCTCCTACCGTTACGGAAAGGCTTTCCCTCTTCAGCCGAGCCCCTCCGCAGGCGGGGCAGTCGCTGATATTCATATACCGGGCAAAATCCAGCCGGCTGCTGCCGGCGCCGTCCTCCCGGTATGCCTCCTCCAGTTTTTCGAGGATGCCGATGAAGCGCCTCTGGTAGAAATGTCTCCTCCCGCTCCGGTCGAAGTAGAACCCGATCTTCTCATCCCCCGAACCGTGCAGCAGCACGTGCTGCACCCGCTCGGGGAGCTTGTTGAAGGGAGTGTTGATGTCGAAGTGGTAGTGGCTGGAGAGGGCATCGAGCATCTGGTGAAAGTAGGTGGAATCCTTGTTTTCCCACGGGGCGATAGCTCCCTCACGAATCGAGAGGCCGGGGTCGGGAACGACAAGGTTTTCGTCGAAATGGATCTGTGTCCCCAGGCCGCTGCACACGGGGCAGGCCCCGTAGGGGCTGTTGAAGGAAAACATCCTCGGAGCGAGTTCGGGCATGCTGATGCCGCATTCGGGGCAGGCGTAATTCTGACTGAAGAGCATCTCCTCGCCATCGATAATCTGGATGCCTGCCAACCCCCCCGAAAGACCGAGGGCAATCTCCAGGGAATCGCGCAGTCGCTTCCCGATACCGTCCTTGACAATCAGCCGGTCCACCACCACCTCCAGGTCGTGGCGCTTATTCTTGTCCAGGGAGATATCCTCCGCGAGATCCCGTATCGCCCCATCGACGCGGATACGGGCAAACCCCTCCTTGCGAAGCCTCCCGAACTCTTTCTGAAACTCCCCCTTCTTCCCCCTTATCATCGGCGACATGACGTTGAGCTTTGTCCCGTCGGGGAGTGATTGGACCCGGTCGGCCATCATATCGATGGTCTGGGCCTCGATCGTCTTTCCGCAGTTGTAGCAATGAGGAGTCCCCACTCGGGCGAAAAGGAGACGCAGGTAGTCATATATTTCGGTGACGGTCCCCACGGTCGAGCGGGGATTGCGGCTGGCGTTTCGCTGTTCAATGGCTATGGCGGGAGAGAGGCCTTCTATGGATTCGACCTCCGGCTTGTCCATCTGTCCGATGAACTGGCGCGCGTAGGTGGAGAGTGATTCCACGTACCGTCGCTGTCCCTCGGCGTAGATGGTATCGAAGGCAAGAGAAGACTTTCCGGAACCGGAGACGCCGGTTATGACGACAAGTTTATCTCGCGGGATATCAAGGCTGACATGTTTCAGGTTGTGCTGACTCGCACCCCGTATCTTGATCTGGTTCATAGATGATTCTGAGCATGCCAAGAGACTACAGCCGTGTCTCAATATAGGCTTTCTTTCTCACGTCCCCCATCCACTCCTCGAATTTTTTCTTCATTTTTTCATTTCCTATCTTCCCCACGATCTCATGGCGTACCTCTTCGATGGGCTTGATCCCGGCGCCTCTCCGGTCTACGATTCTGATGATGTGGAAGCCGATGGGAGATTCTATGACGTCGCTGATCTCACCCGTTTTCATTCTGAAGGCTGCCTCGTCCACCGCAGGGAACATCATCCCCTTTTCCATGAAGCCCAGATCCCCTCCGGCCTTCGCAGCGGGGCCCTGAGAGTGCATCCCCACCAGGAGATCAAAAGATTCTCCCGCTTTCAGTTTTTTCAGAACCGCCTCCGCTTCTCTCTTCGCTTGTTGTATGGTTCGGTCTGTGGCACCGCGTGGCTTCACGATCAATATCTGCTGTATCCTGACCGCCTCTTTCCCTTCGTAATCGCCCCGATGTTTGGCGTAGTACGCTCCCACCTCTTCATCGGTGACGGACACCTTCGATTTAACCGTTCGCTCTACGAGTTTTCTCCGCATGAGGTCTCTTCTGATTTCATCGCGGTATTCGGCAAGAGCGGCCCCTTCCGCCGCGAGGGTTTCCTGTAATTTTTCATACGTTAATCCCCTGTCCGCCAGGAGGCTTTCCAGTGCCTTGTCCACGTCGTCCTCAGTCACGGTGATCTTCAGTTTTGATGCCTCCTGCTCAAGGAGGGAGCGATCTATGAGTTGGTTCATGACCGCTTTTCTGGCCTGTGCAGCCACCTCGTTTCGCCTGGCTTCTTCAGGGATCTTCTCAATCCGCTCCATGACCTGCTGAAGAGCGGTATTCAACTCGGAAAGCGTTATGATACCGTCATTCACAACGGCGACAATCCTGTCCTCGGAGGCTGCGTAGAGAGCAGTCGCGCAGACGATGAAAAAGACGGCGGCGAAAAAAGATACTTTTGATTTCATATACAATCCCCCCGTTATTTATAACATGGTAACGTTATCAGAATGTTCTCCGTTCTTCAATCTCCAGTTCGCCGAGGAGGTTTTTGGCCCGGCCGATGATGTCCTGCACCGCAAGATCAGGCATGGACACGATCAGGCGATTATCGGGCGTGAACCGTACCCCCCCTGATTTTTCCCGCGAGAGCGCTATGATTCTGGCCGGGGCCACAGGTGTGTCTTCGCGAAAGGCGATCCGCATTTCCCTGCCGTTGTATTCCATCCTTTCCCCCCGTATCTTTCTGAGCCTGTTTTTGATGCGGATGATATCCAGAAGGGTGTCCACCTGGGGAGGGACCGGGCCGTAACAGTCGGCCAGTTCTTCCCTGATCGCCGGCAGATCGTCTTCCGACGAAACCATGGCTATCCTCTTATAGGTCATCAGCCTGGTATGAGTGTCCCCTATGAAGCTGTCGGGAATAAAGGCGGGGATACCGAGGTGGATCTCGGGCTCCATCTCCTCTTCGGGATGTCCCTCCCCTTTGAGCTCCCGTATGGTCTTTTCCATCAGCTCCGTGTAGAGTTCATACCCGATGGCGGAAATATGACCCGACTGAGAAACCCCCAGGAAACTTCCCCCGCCCCGTATGGTCAGGTCGTGTGTCGCCACCTTGAAGCCGGACCCCGGCTCGGAAAATTCGCGGGCGATGGAAAGCCGCTTCCTCGCGTCGCGCGACAGGGTGGACTCTTCGGGGATGAGGAGATAGGCAAAGGCTTCCTCATTTCCCCTGCCGACCCGTCCCCGCAACTGGTAGAGCTGGGAAAGACCGAACCGGTCCGCGCGGTTGACAATGATAGTATTGGTTGCCGGTATGTCGACGCCGGAGCTGATAATCGTGGTGCAGACGAGAACGTTGAAGTCCCCGCGTACGAATCCCACCATGATATCCTCGAGTTCCTTCGCCTTCATCTGCCCGTGCGCTACGGCTATCTTCGCGCGGGGAACCAGTTTTTCGACCAGGCGCGCCATGCTGTATATGGATCGAACCCGGTCATGGATGAAAAAGACCTGCCCCCCCCGGTCGAGTTCGCGTTCGATGGCGTTTTTGATGAGATCCTCGTTGAATTCAAATATGTGAACCTCCACGGGGCGGCGCTCCTGCGGAGCGGTATCGATGACTGACAGGTCCCGTATCCCCACGAGAGACAGTTGCAGTGTCCGTGGAATGGGGGTTGCCGTCAACGTGAGGACATCCACGAGGGTCCTAAGCTTTTTGAGTTTTTCCTTGTGGGCGACACCGAAACGCTGTTCCTCGTCGATAACCACCAGGCCGAGGTCCCTGAATCTTATATCCTTCTGCAGAAGGCGGTGGGTGCCGATAACGATATCCACGAGGCCCCGTTCTATGTCCGCCACGATTGTCTTCTGCTGGGTGCCTGTCTTGTACCGGTTCAGGACCTCTACGCGTACCGGGTAACGGGCAAAGCGGCGGGAAAAGGTCCGGTAGTGCTGCTCCGCCAGGATGGTCGTTGGAACCAGAATCGCCACCTGTTTGCCGTCCATGGTCGCCCTGAATGCTGCCCGCAGCATGACCTCCGTCTTTCCGAATCCGGCATCGCCGCAGACGAGGCGATCCATGGGCTTCGAATCACCCATATCGTCGTAGACGTCTTCGATGGCCCGCGCCTGATCGGGGGTTTCCTCGAACTCGAAGGACGAGGCAAACTCCTCGTACTCCCGGCTGGAGGTGGAAAAGCTGTGTCCGCTCATCACCTCCCTGGCCGCGTAAATCGAAACCAGTTCCTCGGCGACGGCGCGCACCGATTGCTTGACCTTGTTTTTTACCGATTCCCAGGAGGTGCCCCCCAGTTTGTCCACCTGCGGGATGTGCCCGTCGGGGCCGATGTATCGCTGTATCTGGTTCAGCCGGTCCACCGGGATATAGAGGCGATCTGTATCCCGGTATTCCAGAAGGAGAAAGTCGCTTTCCATGTCGCCGAAGGTCAGCCGCTCAAGTCCCTGATACCGTCCGATGCCGTGGTCCACGTGGACGACGAAATCTCCCTTTTCCAGCTCACCAAAGGACCTGAGAAAATACCCCTCCCGGGCGTGGCCCCGGTGCCTCCTGCGCGTCTTCCTTCCGAAAATCTCTTCTTCACTGACGACGACAGTACCCAGGGAAGGATATGAAAACCCACCGGTTATCTTTCCTTCTCTGAGGATGAGACATCCTTTGTCACCATCCGCACAATCGGCAAGGAAGGGGTTGTTCGATCGACGAAGGGGGAGAGAGTATTCGTCCAGCAGATGCTCGATCCGGGGAACGTTCCCCTCTACGCAGAGAAAGTGCACCTGAAATCCTTCGCCGATCCACAACCTGATCCTGTCCGCGAAGGGGGCAAGGATACCATCTTCCCCTGCGTGGGGTGCGGAGGCTGTCTGAATCCGTATTTGTTCCACTTCAAAGGGGATCGGGTCCTCGGCCTGCAGGCGGTCACTGTATATGAGGCGAAAGACGCTCGCCCTTCGGGAGATTTCCTCCCATGGTGTGAGGAAACGGTCCTTTTCAAGAAAAAATCTCCCCTCTTCTTCGGCCTTCCGAATAATCCGGTCCGCGTTGTTCAGGGCCTCCTCGGCTGACTGTTCCATGACGGCCGGACTTTCACTGATGATCACCGTGTCCCCAGGGAGATATTCAAAAAGGGTATCCAGCCCAAGTGCCCCGTCCCCGCTATCCGGATCCCCGTAGAACAAGGGGAGAAACTGCGGATTCGCCACAGGCAGGAGTTCGCTTCCAATGGTGTCGATCAGTCGCTCTCTGCGTGTCCGTGAGATGTCCAATTCGTTCAGTCTCACCCGCAGATTCCTCAGCGCCCGAGCCTTGCGTTCCCCGGACAGGATCAGTTCGCACGCCGGGGACAGAACAAAGTCCACCACCTCTCGCAGGGATCTCTGGTTTGCGGGATCAAACTCTCTGATCGATTCGATCTCATCACCGACGAATTCCATCCTGAAAGGGAAGGGGTGCGCCGGGGGGAAGATATCGACAATATACCCCCTCAGGCTGAATTCCCCCTCTTTTTCCACCAGAGGAACCCGCTCATACCCGCCTTCTGTCAGTGTGTGCGCGAGCAGGTCCCGGTCTCTCATGTCTCCGATCGAAATGGTATCCATACAGCTTTCGAAGATTGCCCTCGGGACGACCCGTTGTATCAGTGCGCTCAGGGATGCGACGATAAGGGCTGATCTCCCCCACAGAAGTCTCGATAAGGCGCCGGCCCGTCCTACGGCAATCTCAATCTGCCGGGAAAGAGTGTCGTCCGGGGGAATGATGTCCCACGGGGGGAAGAGCAGGACATCCTCTCCGCCGAGAAAGAAGGAAAGGTCACGACACGCGTCGGTGGCATCCCTCACGGAAGGGGTTATAAAAAGCATTGTTTTGTTTGTGTGTTTGAAAAGAAGTGATGCGGCAAACGCCTTTGCGGACCCCTGAAGGCCGCAGATATCCACCGGATTGTCTCCCCGGCGGATCTTCTCAATGAGCGCGCGAAGGGAGGAATCCCCAATCAGGGAATCTTTGTATACTCGTTTCCTCACTCAAAAAGTCTGCTTGTAATGCTACCTCGATGCCCTCAGCATCCGGCTCAAGGCACGGCGAGCGGGTTCTCTGATTTTTTCAGGCACCCGCACGACATGCTTCATCTCGAGCAAGGCACTCAGGATATCATCGACAGTCATGCGTTTCATATCCCGGCAGATGAGGTGATCCGACGCGAGGATGAACGTCTTGCCGGGGCTTTCCTTCTTCAACTGGTGCATGATCCCCTGCTCCGTCCCGATAATGACCTCCTGCGCGTCGGTCTCGCGGGCGAATTTCAGGATTCCCCCCGTGCTCCCCACGTAGTCCGCCATGGCAATGACCTCCGGACGGCATTCGGGATGAACGGCGACCGGCGCCCCGGGATGGGCGACCTGCGCCTTCCGCACCTCTTCCGGCTCCAGATTGTTGTGGACATAACAGAAACCCTTCCACGGAATTACCTTTTTTCCCGTAAATCGTGCCGTATACCGTGCGAGATTTCCGTCAGGCACCATCAAAACGGTATCCGTGTCGGTGCTGTCAACAGTGCGCACGGCATTGGCCGAGGTACAGCATATGTCGCTGTGGGCCTTGATTTCCGCCGATGAGTTGACGTACGCCACCACCCTGGCGTCGGGATGGTCGGCTTTTGCCTGTTTCAATTCTTCCACGGTGATCGTATCCGCGAGAGGACATCCCGCGTCGGGGCAGGGGAGAAGGACCGTCTTCTCCGGCGACAGGATGGAGGCGCTTTCCGCCATGAACCGCACCCCCGCGAAGACGATAATGTCCGCCGCCGTTTCGGCCGCTTCCATGCTGAGGGCCAGAGAATCCCCCAGTATGTCGGCCATATCCTGAATCTCACTGGGCTGGTAGTAATGGGCCAGCAGGATGGCGTTGTTGTCATCAAGCAGCTTTCTGATCTGTTTCTGTTTTTCCACGATGCTCATGTCAATCTCCCGATCTTTCCTGCTTGCGTATACGGGAGTTGAATATACCATAGATGGTATTTATTCAAGGCGGAAATATTGACAAGGATACGTGTTTCATATACTAAGAGCCTTCCACACGAGGCTCCGAGCCAGCCTGTACACCGGAGCCTGGGGGTTGAACCATGGTGACAGTCAAAGAGGCCTTGGCCCATATTCTGGATTCCGTCGAGATCCTCAGCCTTGAAAAGACAGATATCCTGAGCGCCCTGGGACGGGTGATCGGGGAGGATATCAGCGCCCCCCGCCACATTCCTCCGAAGGACAACTCGGCCATGGACGGCTATGCGGTGAGATCGGAAGATACGGCAAGGGCCGGTGCTGATAATCCCGTTATTCTCACCGTTATTGAGGATATACCGGCAGGGTACAAGCCCCGAAAGAGGATAGGACCCGATGAAGCGGCACGGATCATGACGGGGGCGCCCATTCCGGAGGGGGCCGATGCGGTTGTGAAGGTCGAGGAAACGACATGCGATAAAGCAGAGGTGAGGATATGCGCGGCGGTGCCGCACGGCGAGAACATCAGATATGCCGGTGAGGATGTCAGGACGGGAAACCTGGTCATACCCGCGGGGACGGTCTTGAGACCCGCGGAAATCGGGATGCTGGCGGCCCTCGGGCGCTCCTTTGTGAAGGTCCACCGCAGGCCTCTGGTGGCGCTCATATCCACGGGCGACGAACTGGTGGATATCGATGATGCCGTGTCAACCGATAAGATTGTCAACAGCAACAGCTATTCTCTCGCGGCGCAGGTGATCGAATGCGGGGGCGTTCCCCTGCAGCTCGGTATCGCGAAGGATACCAGAGACGACCTGACCCGGAAATTCAGCGCCGCCCTCAGGGCTGATATCATTGTCTCCTCGGCCGGGGTATCGGTGGGGGATTACGATTTTGTGAAAGACGTCATGAAGGATATGGGGATCGATGTGCAGTTCTGGCAGGTTGCACAGCGTCCCGGGAAACCCATGACCTTCGGTTCCAGAGAGGGGAAACCGGTCTTTGGACTTCCGGGCAACCCCGTGTCGTCCATGGTCACCTTTGAACAGTACGTACGCCCCGCAATACTGAAGATGACGGGGCATGAGAATATCTTTCGCCGGACCGTCCGGGCCACCCTGATCCACGACATCGATAAAAAAAGGGGACTTCGATATTTTTTCAGGGCAAAGGTGAAAAGGGAGGGCGCCGGATTCGTCGCCGAGATTACCGGAGAACAGGGCTCCGGGATTCTGAGTTCCATGGTCCTGGCAAACGGAATCATGGTAATCCCTGAAGATACCGATTTCTTGAAAGCGGGAAGTCAGGTTATGGTGCAGCTTCTTGACAACTCACAGAATTTCGTGAAATATCCCGAATATCTCGGTGATTGACAACAATCGGCGAAAGAGATAACAACAGACTACCAAATCGCGCGGAAGTGCCAAGGTCACTGGTGGGCCTCCCGGACTTCAAATCCGGTGTGGGGCGCTAGAACCGTCCCGGGTGGGTTCGATTCCCATGCACTTCCGCCATAACTATCTGAATTTATTGACTCCGCCTTGTCAAAATCCGTCCCCCAGTTGTCCCCCGGAAAGCCAATAATCTTCCGTTCCATAAGCCTGCGTTTTGCTTCGATCTGAACATCTGCGTATTTTAAAACACTGTCCCTTCGCGCATGCTCCGTTATCATCTGTAATTCATCAACGCTGAGGCCTCTTTCGTTGATATACTGAGAGCATGTTGAATGTTTTAGGCCTGCGTACATTCGTATATCCTCACCCACTGCTCGACATGCCGCATTCCATAAATCTACCAGATAGTCATGTTGATAATGTTGACCCTTTAACCGTCCCTTCGTATTCATAAAAAAGAACGGTCCGAATGTGATAGGCATCTTCGCCATAATCTTTTTAAATTCGGAATGACAGGGGATAACGTGTTGTTTGTGCGTTTTTGTATAATTAACAAGTTGTTTACTTGAAAAAGTTCGCCTTATGATAAAAGCATCAATGTCTTTGCTGTAATCCTCTTTGTATAAGGCCATGGCTTCAGACGGTCTGCGTGCATGGTATTTCAGCCACCAGAATATTGGTTGATGCTCTTCCGGGATCGCTTCAATGATTTTGTTTTGCCTTGCTTCCGGCAACCACGTGATAAGCGGGTTCACGATCCCGTACTTGTTCTTTTCAGGGAAAGGAGGCATTGCCGGAATACGGCCGGACTTCCATGCAAAGTCAAGGCATTTGTGAAGGCAGTACATAACGTTCATTTTGCCTTTGCCGGATCGTTTGATACTTCCCAAGAGGCGGCACAGCACATCATATTGAATTTCGTGAAGCTGAACGGGGTTTTCTTCAAACCACGGAATCAAATGGTTCCGTATTGAATTGATGTAATCTTTATATGTGGCGGGTGACAGGTGGGGCTTTTCTTCCTCTGCCCACTCTTCAAGGTACGGAACAACATTGGTCGGAACTTCTTTTGTATACTTTTCAATACGGAAGATGCCCTTCTCAACGTCCGCCTGCATGCAGGCCAGAAGCTTTTCAGCCATCTTCTTATGGTAGAGAAATTCTCCGTTGTATTTGTAAACCTTATAACGCTTGCCGTTGTCTTCCCATGCGACGTAATAATATCCCCTATCTTTTCTAAATTGGATTGAGCCCTTCATACAGACCTCACCCTTCTTCTTTAAGGGCTGAGTATCATATCGGGAGGAATCTTTCAATTTAGGCCACCTCTGCGAAGAATGAGCGGCATTCCCATTCAAGGACATCATTGACATACTTCAAGATGGTGTCCGTGGTTTCTTCCTTGATTATGACAAAGGTCGCCGTCTCAGGCCTGCTCAGACTTTTCTTGAGCTCTTTTTTCTTCTTGTTGATCGTCTTTCGTACCACCCGTTTGAAGCGCACCG
>DIXO01000012.1 GCA_002428735.1 Syntrophaceae bacterium UBA6078
ATTTTTTTGGTGGTGGATCAAGGCCCTTGCCTTTTTGACTGCCTTGCCTATATAAGGAAAACCAATGGGGAAGAGTGCAATGGATTGCGTGACAAAAGGGAATGATTTTATTCACCTTTGCCAGCCGGACACCCGCAAATCCTGCGGCGCCTGTTGCGGCCTTTACAACTATGCCGACAGTTCGCGGGAAACCCTGACCGCGAAACTGAGGGGCCGAACGAGGTTCTTTCAAGAAACAGTAAGATCCCCCGCCGATCTCATGGCATTCTCTGAAGCGGTCACCGGCCGCGAGCCGGGCGCGCGACTCTACGAAGTGATATATTGCTGCGAATATCTGGGTTTTCTTGACGATGATGAGAGACGGGTGGGCTGCCTCCTCCACCCTTTGCAAAACGGAGGCGTGGACATGCGCGACGTATCATTCTACGGACTGGATCTGTGCAATGGACACTTCTGCCCCAGTTACCATTTCATCTCCCGCGAAGAGCAACAGGCGCTGATCAGAATTATCGATGACTGGTACCTGTATGGTCTCTGCATTACCGATATCGATCTGGTCAAAGAGTTTTTCCGGTTTGTCAGCGAGGGAATCGGCGAGACGGTGCGCCCGGAGCGGTTGACGGGCAGGCTGAAGGATATCGCCCTTGACTTTTTTGCGCTGAAAACTTCCTGGCTGTTCCGGTCGCCCGATGCGAACCGCTTCGGGAAGTACTATTTTGACGGTTCACAATATATGATCAGTCACATCGATTACGATGCCCTCGGTTGTGACCGGTCAAGGTTTGACAGGATACTGTTGAGTCTCACCTCGCGATTCGAGACTGTGGGAAAACTCAGAGAGGCGGAAGAGATCATCCAGGACAAGATAGACGCCTTTAACGCCTGTTACACGATGGAGGTCATGGGCACGTGAACTGCCGGAGCGGCCGGGCATATCATTCTCAGGGGAAGGATGAATCATGGAAAAGAAAGAACTCCTCTATTCGCAAGAGAGGATTGCAGGAAGAGTCAAGGCGCTGGCCGACCTGATATCCCGCGACCTTGAAGGTCAGGAGGTGGTGCTCATCGGCGTACTGAAGGGAGCCTTTATCTTTCTGGCGGATCTGGTTCGGCATCTGAAAATACCGCATACCGTCGATTTCGTGCGGCTGGCCAGCTACGGCTCAGGATCGGTCAGTTCGGGGGAGATAACCTTCTCAAAAGATATAGAGATCGATGTAGAGGGGAAATCCGTTCTCATTGTTGAAGACATCATCGATACCGGGGAATCGATCGCGTTTTTGCAGGGACGCCTGAAGGAACGACGTCCCGCTTCGATCCGGGTGTGCGCATTGATCGACAAGCGGGAGAGACGGGAGCGGGCTGTTACCGCGGACTATGTGGGCTTTGCCGTGGATAAAGGGTTTATCGTAGGATACGGACTCGATTTCAACGAAAAATTCAGATGTCTGCCGGAAATTTACGTCATCAGGGAGGGGAACAGTGATCATTGAGTGTAAAAAATGCGGAACGAAATACCGGTTTGACGAATCGCAGATAGAGGGTGACGGGGTATGGGTGCGATGCACCCGCTGCGAGGAAACCTTCTTTCAAGAAAATCCCCTGGCTGAGCCCCCTCCACCGGTGGAGGCTCCGGAACCGGAACGCAAAGAGCAGGAAGAAGTCGCGGAGGGGCGTGGCAGTACGCCGGAAGAGCCGGAATCGGCCGCTCCCGGCCGCGGGCCCACATGGGAAGATACGTATCGTGATCCCGGCGAGGGGATAACGATCGTTGGCGCAGATGAGATCGAAGGAAGGGGCAGGTTTCCGGGAGATATTACTATCGAGGATGAGGGTGCCGGCCCTGCCGTGGAAGATGTCTTCCGGGGACCCCGGGAGGAGAGCCCCTTCGAAGGGCTTGAAAAAGAAATCCCGGAAGAAGATGAGCCTGCCCCGGGTGGTTTGGAAGCGGAGGATCTCGACACGGGATCAGATGTTTTTCGCGAACCTGCCGCAGAGGGGATGTCCGTGGCTGGGAGGGCGGATATTGAAGAGGGGGAGAAAATTTTGGGGGATATCTCTCTTGAAGGTGGTGAACCCGAAACACCCGTGGAAGATATCTTCCTCGAACCGCGGGAAGATATCCCTGTCGAACATGTGTTGACAGAAACACCGGAAGAAGGCCATGGACTTGCCCTTGATGATTCAGCCCCGGTGGATGCCGGCCAGAGGCCACAATGGGAAGACACGTACGACGATGCCGGTGAAATCAGCGGTGGCGAAGAGACCCGCGGAAGACAGCGTGTCCGCGAACCGTGGACGTTGGGCAATGCCAGCAATGGGATACACAGGGAAGGATCCACCGGGAAAAGGGGGATCCGGAGGCTATGGGGTTTTGTCTGGAAAACTCTTCTCCTTCTGGTGCTGATTGCTGTCGTGGCGGCCGGGTTGTACCTGTGGTTGGTACCCGAAGCGCGGGAGACGGCCGTCCATCAATTTTCCCCGTGGGTAGAGCGATTTTTGGGAGAGAAAAAGGCGGGAGAAACCAAAAAAGCCGTGGAAACCATTATCCCCAGGGAAACAGCTGCTCCCAAAGCGGATACGGTATCGGGAATCCAGAGCGATACAAGTCCCGATGCGGGACACCCAGAACTGAAGGTAAATCTGGTAAACGTGGGGGAGCGTTTCGTCAAGGGGTGGACCGATGAGAACGTTATGGTGGTTGAAGGTTCCGCCGTCAATGCAAACACGGTTGCAGTATCCAATATCCGCGTCCGGGGCAAAATATTGGATGCGTCAGGCAATATTCTTGGCAAGGAGGAGTCGCACTGCGGAACGATCCTGACGGATGATGAGTTGAAAACCCTGACGTGGGATGAAATCAAGAAAGAACTTTCCAATCCCTACGGCAGGGACTTTCGTAACGCAGATATACAGCCGGGCGACGGGATCCCCTTCATGCTGGTCTTTACCATGCCTGCCCAAGAGGCAAGTGAACTGGTGGTTGAACTCATCGAGATAAACGCCGCGAAAAATCAGTAACGGTCCTTTTCATGACAGGTGCGGGGAGGAAGTATGGGAGAGGCGGTGCGCTTCCCATACGTACTTTGAAAGGCGGTTACGTTCGCTGCCGAAGGGATGACATTATACCTTCTGCCGGAGAAATGGACCCTGAACGTTTCTGATCCATCGTGATATCTTAAAAACAGGGACGATCCCTTCCCTGATGACCACCGGCGGATCTACGGTCGTATCCACGATAGTCGACCCCGCTCCACCCGGGGTCCTCCCCCCGTCGATGACGGCATCGACGGTCCCGCCCAGGCTTGCGATTACCTCCCGGGCCGATACGCATTCTGCATCCCCGGATCTGTTCGCGCTCGTGGCCGTAATTGCGCCGGAGATATTCTGCGCAAGGAGAGTGGCTACCGGGTGACTGGAGAGCCGAATTCCAATCTTCCCGGTTCCAGCCGTGAGTCTTTCGGGAAAGCCGAAAGCTGCCTGAAACAGAAGGGTAAGCCCCCCCGGCCAGAATTGATTCATGAGGATTGTTGCCGCCGGTGTGATTTCTTGTACGCAGTGCGACAGGTCCTCGCGGCTGCCGATGATGATGGAAATGGGCTTGTCGAAGCCCCTTCCCTTGATGGCGTATAATTTTTCAAGGGCCTGATCGTTCCGGGTATCCGCGCCGAGACCGTAGAAGGTTTCTGTGGGATAGGCGATAACCCCCCCTTCCCTCATGACGGCTTGAGCCTCGGCGATGAACGATCCGTCTGGATCCGATGTGATAACGATGGCCATAACGTGCCGGCTGTGTCCTACAATTTCTCGTGTTTCTCTGCGATCGTATCGGCCGTTCGTCTGATATAGGCTTCCAGCCTTTCGCGGAGGTCTTCATCGTTCAACGCAAGGATTCTGACCGCCATCAGGCCGGCGTTCTTTGCCCCCGCCTTCCCGATAGTCATTGTGGCCACGGGGACTCCCACCGGCATCTGCACCGTAGAAAGGAGCGCGTCGATTCCATGAAGAGGAGATGCCGATGAATCGAGGGGGACACCGATCACGGGAAGCGGTGTCTGTGACGCGATGACGCCGGCAAGGTGAGCCGCCATTCCCGCTCCAACGATGATAACCCTGATTCCCCGTCCGGCAGCTTGGCCGGCGAACAAAGATGTCCGCTCCGGCGAGCGGTGTGCGGATGTCAGGAACAGCTCATGTGAAACATCAAACTCTTCGAGGATGACTGCCGCTTCCTTCATGACGGGAAGATCGGAGTCACTCCCCATGACAATACTTACCTGTGCTTTTTTCACTTTCTTCTCCTTTAACCTGGTCCTCATATTAGCAAATATTCTCAAATTTGCTCAACCATTAGTCTCGTTATATGACTAGCTTGATTATGGATCTTGACAAGAACAGAGGTTTATTTTTGAAGTCTTTCACAGCAATGTATGGACACATGCCGAGACTTCTAACACATTTTGGTTTGCTGTTCTAGTTAAGACTTTTTTAACACATTCTTTTATGCCCATATAGTTCTAGACTCTTGCGTGCTTGCTGCATGGGAGACCTATCGTTTTTTCCTTGACATATATTCCTTATTTTGGTTAGTTCAGCAAGCTAAATGACCTGAAGTCATATTCTGACCTTGAGTTGCTTCCCGGTGACAGGAGGACGCTGCGGTCAGAACAAAACATGGCAATACGAGGACGTGTAAAAATATTTTAAAAACCAACAAAGTGGAGGTATCAAAGCAATGGCGGAAGCGAAGGTGGCATTGAAAGAGGTATATCCGATTCCTGAATGGATAAAGAAGAAAGCCCATATAAAGGGTAAGAAAGAGTATGAGAAGCTTTACAAGCGGTCTATTGAAGATCCGAATGGCTTCTGGGGTGAGATCGCCGATGAGTATGTAACCTGGTTCAAGAAATGGGACAAGGTCGAAGACTATAACTTCGATATTCGCAAGGGTTCCATCTATGTCAAGTACTTTGAAGGTGGAAAACTGAATGTCTCTTACAACTGTCTTGACCGGCACCTCGAGAAACGGGGCAATCAGGTCGCTATCCAGTGGGAGGGAAACGAACCCGGCGAAGCGAAGGGCCTCACTTACAAAAATCTCCATGAGCAGGTATGCAAATTCGCCAATGTCCTCAAAGCTCACGGGATCAAAAAGGGAGATCGCGTATGTCTTTATCTGCCGATGGTTCCCGAACTGGCAATTGCGATGCTGGCGTGCACACGTATCGGCGCCATTCACAGTATCGTCTTCGGCGGATTCTCCTCGGACGCTCTCAGGGACAGGATCCAGGACAGTAAAGCCCGTATCCTGGTGGTGTGTGACGGGACCTTCCGCGGCGCGAAGGCTGTTCCTCAGAAAACCAGTGCCGATGAGGCATTGAAAGAATGTCCCTCGGTTGAAAAAATGATCGTTGTCAATCGCGTGGGAGACAAGATCAAGTGTGAATGGACAAAGGGAAGAGACCTCTGGTGGCATGACGAAATGGCGAAGGTTGACGCCAACTGTGAACCGGAATGGATGGACGCGGAAGACCCCCTCTTTATCCTCTATACCTCCGGTTCCACGGGACAGCCGAAGGGCGTTATGCACACCACGGGAGGGTATCTCACCTTTGTGGCCTATACGCATAAGATGATCTTTGACTATCACGAGGGTGACATCTACTGGTGCACTGCCGATGTCGGCTGGGTGACGGGGCACAGCTATATCGTCTACGGACCGCTGTGCAACGGCGCAACATCCGTCATGTTCGAAGGGGTTCCCAATTATCCCGACATAAGCCGATTCTGGAAGATCGTTGAAAAATATAAAGTCAACATTTTCTATACCGCTCCAACCGCCATCCGCGCGATTGCCAAAGAAGGGGATGACTGGGTCAAAAAGGCGGACATCTCGTCACTCAGGATTCTCGGCACGGTGGGCGAACCGATTAATCCCGAGGCGTGGAACTGGTATTTTAATCTTATCGGACGGGGTGAGTGTCCCATTGTCGACACCTGGTGGCAGACCGAAACGGGCGGCGTCCTGATTACCCCCCTTCCTGGCGCCATACCGACCAAACCAGGGTGGGCGACGGTTCCCTTCATGGGCGTATGGCCCGCCCTTGTTGATGACGAGGGAAAGGAATTTAAGGAGACGGTCGCGTCGGGTGCTCTCGTCATAAAAAAACCCTGGCCGGGTATGATGAGAGGCGTGTACGGTGATCCCAAAAGATTCCAGGAAACCTATTTCGAACAGTTCCCCGGGTATTATGTGGCGGGTGACGGCGCGAGAAGGGATAAGGATGGATACTATCAGATCACCGGCCGTATCGACGACGTTATCAATGTTTCCGGTCACCGGATGGGGACCGCCGAAGTTGAATCCGCCCTGGTAAAGCATCCCAAAGTGGCGGAAGCGGCTGTTGTCGGATATCCTCATGAGCTCAAGGGACAGTCCATTTACGCCTATGTGACGGTGAAAACCGGCGTTGAAAAAACGGACGATCTGAAAAAGGAACTGGTCGCCCACGTACGTAAAGAGATCGGGCCGATCGCGACCCCGGAGAAGATACAGTGGGCCGATGGTCTTCCCAAGACCAGGAGCGGAAAAATCATGCGGAGAATCCTGAAAAAAGTTGCCGCCAACCAGATCGATGACCTGGGCGACACCTCGACCTTGGCTGATCCCTCCGTCGTGGATGATATCGTGAAGAATCGTTTGTAAGAATGAGTTGCTCCACCCCCTCGCCCGCCAACGGTGAGGGGGTGGAGGCTATACGGGCAAAATAACAAAAGGTGGGGGCGGAGGATGTAACAGCAACCGCGCTCATCGGTGAAAGGAGGCCAGTGTGAATATAGTTGCGTGTGTAAAACAGGTTCCTGATACCGAAGCGTTGATCAAGGTGAAGGCTGACGGTTCTGGTATCGAAGAGGGCGGGATCAAGTGGGTTATGAATCCCTATGATGAGTATGGCGTCGAAGAGGCCCTGAAACTGAAAGAGAAAAACGGTGGAGAGGTGACCATCGTTTCCATGGGCCCCGCGCGGGCGATGGAGACAATCCGGACCGCTCTTGCCATGGGTGCGGAGAAGGGTATTCACATCACCATTGATAAAGCGGATGAGTACAACACGGCAGCCGCCCTGGCAGCCGCCATCAAGGGTATCAACCCCGATATTATCTTCTGCGGACAGCGGGCGATCGATGACGATTCCGGTCAGGTTGGATCCATCCTGGCGGAATTGCTCGGACTGCCGGTGGTTACCCTTGTCACAAAGCTGGAAATAGCAGACGGCAAGGCAAAGGCCGTCAAACCGATCGAAGGGGCGCAGCTTCTTATCGAAAGCCAAATGCCCTGTGTCATAACCGCCCAGAAGGGATTGAACGAACCGCGGTACGCATCCCTTCCCGGCATCATGAAGGCGAAGAAAAAACCGGTTGACGTGAAGGACGCCGCGGCACTCGGTATAACCGTTCAGCCGAAGGCAAAGATTGTCAAAATGACTCCCCCTCCGGAGAGAGCCCCAGGGAAGATCATCGGTGGCGATGATCCGGCTGCGAAGGCCGCTGAGTTGGCCAAATTGTTGAGGGAAGAGGCCAAGGTAATTTAATCGGAAGGGAGAGGAGGATAGAACAATGGCAAAAGGTGTATGGATAGTTGCTGAACAGAGAGGTGGCGCCCTTCGCAAAGTTTCGTTCGAAATCGCCAGCGCGGCGAGGAAGCTTGCCGATGAACTGGGCGAAGAGGTAAGCGCGGTTCTGGTGGGGTCCAGTGTTGAGGGGCTTGCCCCCGAACTGGCCAAATACGGTGTGGACAAAGTATATGTGGCGGACGATGCCGTCTTTGCAGATTATACGACCGATGGATACAGCGCAGCGGTTGCCAAGGCGGTAAAGGAAAATGATCCGTCGATTCTGCTCTTGGCCGCGTCGGTACAGGGAAAGGATCTGTCGGCGGCCCTGGGTGGGAAACTGGCCACCGGGATGGCCTCCGACTGCACGGATCTGAAGATCGAAGGAGGGAAACTCCATGCCATCAGGCCGATGTACGCGGGGAAAACCTTCGGAGAAGTGGTTGTCGACACTTTTCCCCAGATGGCGTCCCTGCGGCCCAATGTCTTTCCCGCTGTGGAGAATGCCAAGGCCGGTGAGGTGGTAAAGTTCGATGCTGGTGTCTCCGCTGCTTCCCTCAAAACCAAGGTCCTTGAGACGCAGAAGGATGCGAGCGGCAAGATCGAGCTGACTGAGGCGAACATCATCATCTCCGGCGGGCGCGGCATGAAGGGTTCCGACGAGTACAAAATCCTCGAAGAGCTGGCAGGACTTCTCGGCGCGGCCGTGGGTGCCTCGAGGGCTGCAGTTGACGCGGGGTGGAAACCCCAGACGGATCAGGTGGGGCAGACCGGAAAGGTGGTTTCTCCGAACCTGTACATTGCCTGTGGTATTTCAGGGGCCATCCAGCACCTGGCAGGGATGAGCTCTTCCAAGTATATCGTTGCAGTCAACAAGGATGCAGAGGCGCCGATCTTCGCCAAGGCCGACTATGGGATCGTGGACGATCTCTTCAAGGTGGTACCCGAGATTACCGCGGCCTGTAAAAAAATCCTGTAACACGCATACGGGGGTGGATGCGAAATCCACCCCCGTTTTTTAAACGGAGGTACCAGGATATTTGATCCTGCTGGGTGCATAAAGAATGGGGGCGTTCCCGAGTGTCTTTGTGTGGCCAGCAGGATCAGAAATCTGAAACTTGCATAGGGGAGGGATATCATGGCACACGGCGGGCAGGTATACTCTGTGGGAAATGAGGGGAGAGAAATTTTCTGGAATGCCCCATTCCCATCCGAACCGATACTCTTTTTCTTTGCGGCGATTGCCCTGGCCATCTTTGCCTACGGTTTTTACCGGCGCTGGCAGATGTGGAAGGCAATGGGCCGGCCCGAAAACAGGACCGATAACTCCGGAGAGCGGATCAAGTCCATCCTGCTGAACGGTCTGCTGCAGGTAAAGACATTCAAAGAAGCATATCCAGGCATCATGCATGCTCTCATCTTCTTCGGGTTCTTTGTTCTTATTTGGGGAGCCGCCTTCGATGCGACCCATTTTCATCTTCCCTTTCTTGTTCCCTTTTTTAACGGCACTTTTTATCTCTGGTTTTCTTTCCTTATGGAGGTGTTCGGCCTGGCCGTCCTCGCCGGGGTTGTCCTGGCGGTCTGGAGAAAATATATCCAGAAACCGGACAGGCTCAGTTACCGTGGGAAGATGGATGCGGTGGCTGACGATGCGATCGTCCTGCTCCTCCTCGCCGGTATCATCGTGACGGGATTCATCCTCGAGGGGTTCCGGCTCCACGTGAATATCAATGTGGATGGATATACCTGGGGCGGGTGGTCCTTTGTAGGATACGCCTTCGCCAAGACCCTGGCCGGTGTCGGCTACGACACAGTCAAGATCCTTCACAAATGGACGTGGTGGATTCACGCATTCATTGCCTTTGGTTTTATCGCGTACATCCCCTTCTCGAAGCTCCGGCATATTGTTCTCGCTCCCGCCAACCAGTATATGCGGTCGCTCAAGCCGACAGGGTACCTTGAACCGATCCCAGATTTCGAGAATGCAGAATCGTTTGGCGTGGGTCGGCTGGAAGACTTCACGTGGAAGCAGATCTTCAACGCCGATGCCTGCCTCAGATGCGGACGGTGCCAGGACGGGTGCCCCGCCTACCTGTCGGGGAAGCCTCTCTCCCCGAAGAAGCTCCACCAGGATATAAAGGAATACTGGCTGAAGCGAGTCCCCGTGGTGATGGCGGCGAAGAGTGCCGCCAAGGAGGGGGAGGAAGTGGTGATCCCGGAGCCGGACAAGACAATGGTGGGGGAGGTTATCGATCTCCACGAACTATGGGCATGCACGAACTGCATGTACTGCATGGAGGTCTGCCCGGTCTTTAATGAGCACGTGCCGATGATTACCGGCATGCGGCAGTACAAGGTGCTGATGGAGGCTGATTTTTCTC
Source organism: Syntrophaceae bacterium UBA6078 (assembly GCA_002428735.1). Classification (GTDB taxonomy): domain Bacteria; phylum Desulfobacterota; class Syntrophia; order Syntrophales; family UBA2210; genus UBA6078. The sequence goes on from DIXO01000012.1 coordinate 9,995, forward strand.
CGGAGCTTCAGTTGACATACCGCAACATGGAAAACAATTCAAACCCCTGGGGGATTGGAACGCACCTGCGGGCCGACTGGGCCAAAGACTTGGGGATCAAGTCACTCGCCGAGGATCCGAATGTGGAATATCTCTTCTATGTGGGATGCTCCGGCTCCTTCGATGACAGAGGCAAAAAGGTTTCAATCGCCTTTGCCAGGCTGCTGAAGGAGGCGGGGGTCAGTTTCGGGATTCTCGGCGGAGAAGAGGGCTGTTGCGGTGATTCCGCCATGCGGGGAGGAAACGAGTATCTCTCCCAAACCCTGGCTCAGATGAACATCGAAGTGATGAACGGGTACGGCGTGAAAAAGATCATATGCACCTGCCCCCATGGCTACAACATGATCAAGAAAGATTATCCCCACTTCGGCGGCAATTTCGAAGTGTATCATCATACCGAGATAATCGCCGACCTTATCGCTCAGGGAAAGATAGCGCTGAAAAAGCCGGTTGAGGGGATCTTTACCTACCACGACTCCTGTTTCCTGGGACGGTACAACAACATCTACGAGCAGCCCCGAAAGGCATTGAAAGCTGTCCCCGGCATGAAGCTGGCCGAGATGGACAGAAACCACACGAAGAGCTTCTGCTGCGGTGCGGGCGGCGGGAGAATGTGGATGGAAGAGGATATCGGCGAGCGCATCAACGACATGAGAACCGACCAGGCGATTGCCGTAAAAGCGGATACGATCGCGGTCGGCTGCCCCTTCTGCCTTACCATGATGTCCGACGGCATCAAGGATCGCCAGAAAGAAGAGACCATGGCGGCCTTTGATGTTGCCGAGATCGTATGGAATGCCATGGGAATTGAAGAGGCTGTAACGGCTGAAGCCCCGCAGGAAGAGGCGGGAAAGACAAAGGAAGAAGGATCTCCAGCTTAACCGCTGAAGAGTGTGAAGCGTGTGTTCTGAAAAAGGCTCCCGATAGCGGTCAGGGGCCTTTTTTAATGGTGAGATGGGCGTGACCGCCCGGTATTGTGAAGTCACAGATTTGTTTCGCAGGGAGCTGTGAAGAATTCAGGATCAACAGGATGATGAACCAATCAGGCAGAACGTGAAAAATGCCGGAGGAATCATGCCCGTGATATTGGTAGTATATCATTCGCAAACGGGGAGCACGGAAAGGATGGCGCGGGCTGTTACGCAGGGTGCGGCGGGCATCGAGAATACGAAGGTGATTCTGAAAAAAGCGGTCGACACATCTCTGGAGGACCTCCTTGCCTGCGACGGACTTGCCATTGGGACCCCTGAAAACTTCGGGTACATGTCCGGCGCCGTGAAGGACTTCTTTGATCGGACCTTTTATCCTGCTGAGGGAAAAGTATTCAGAAAACCCTATGTGGTCTTTGTGAGCGCGGGAAACGATGGCACCGGCGCCTTGAGCAGCATTGAACGGATCGCCCTCGGATACCAGTTCAAGAAAGTATATGACCCTGTTATCGCCCGCAACTCGCAGGGAGGCGTCACGGACGAGATCATCGAACGATGCCGGGAACTGGGGCAGACGATCGCCGGGGGCATCGAAGCGGGGATTTACTAAATAGGATTCAAGGGTGAGATCTTTCTTTATAGTGTTCTAGCTTTTCACTAGGCCCCTTTGCTCCTGGAATCCTTTAATCCTTATGAGCGGCTCCAGGTAGTCATCCGGCCGTTCGTATCCAAGGAGCAGGAGAATCGTCGCGGCTATATTCCCCAGCCCCGGTTTCTCGATATGGGCAGGCGCGTACCGGTTCGTGTCGGGACCGTGGATAATAAAGGGGACCGGATTGAGGGTGTGGCTTGTCTGTTGTTTGTACTCTCCGCCGGGTCCCATGACGGTCCTTCCCGTCTTTTCATCCACGGCGAACATCTGTTCGCAGTTCCCGTGATCGGCGGTTACAATGACCGTGGCATCGTATCTGTCGGCCGCTTCTACGATTCTCGCCACCGCCCGGTCCACAGCCTTGACGGCCTCCACCGCCGCCGTGAGCGATCCGGTGTGCCCCACCATATCCCCGTTCGGAAAGTTCAGACGGATGAAACGATGTTTTCCTGATTCCAGCGCTTCAATGGCCCGGGAGGCGATTTCGTCGGCCTTCATCTGGGGGGCCTGATCGAAGGGTACGCGGTCGGATTCGATTTCCACCCATTCTTCGGTCTTCGGGTCGAACTTTGCGGAGTTGTTGCCGTTCCAGAAGTAGGTTACATGTCCGAATTTCTGCGTCTCGCTGACAGCGAACTGTGATACGCGGTTCGCGGCAAGGTACTCGGAAAGGGTTCGATCAATTACCGGAGGAGCAACGAGGAAATGGGGAGGCATGTGGGTATCCTCATCATACTCGAGCATCCCCGCATAGAAAACAGCCGGATGGAAAGGCCTGTGAAATCCGGTGAAGTTTTCTTCCACAAAGGCACGGCTGATTTCGATGGCCCGGTCTCCCCGGAAATTAAAGAGGACCACGCCGTGTCCATCTTGGATCGTGGTGATGGGAACATCCGGGTTGTTCGGGTCGTGAATAACCCAGTGGGAGAGGTACTGATCAGCAACCTTTTCCCGCTCACGCAGCACCCTGATAGCCGTGAGGCTGTCAGGGAAGCGGGGGCCTTCTCCCAGGACGTGGGCATGGTAGCCCCTCTCGACGATGGACCAGTCCGCTTCGTAGCGGTCCATCGTGGTTACCATCCGGCCGCCCCCGGAAGCGATGAAGTACCGGCGCCGTTTACTCTGCTCAAAGGCCTGAAGACGCAGCGACCAGAGATAGTCTTCCAGTTCGCCGAAGTAGCGCAGGGCGCTCAGGGGTGGGACATCCCGCCCGTCAAGAAGGCCGTGTATGAAAACCTCCGCCACCTCTTCCCGGTCGCATTGCCCGACAAGAGAAACCAGATGGACCAAATGGCTGTGAACGTTTCCGTCGGATATGAGGCCGATAAAGTGGATGGGTGTGTTATTCGTCCGGGAATTGGAGACGAGCTGTTTCCACGTTTCTCCCTCGAAGAGGCGACCGCTTTCGATGGCATCGTCAACGAGTTTTGCCCCTTGCACGACAATCCTCCCCGCTCCCATGGCGTTGTGACCGACCTCGCTGTTCCCCTGGTCCTGGTCGGAGGGCATCCCGACTGCGGTCCCATGAGCCTTGAGATGGAAGGCGATCTTTTCTTCCCTGAAGAGCCGGCACAGGGTGGGTGGAGCCGCGATATCGACGGCGTTACCCGGGTACCCGTCGGCCGTGCCCCGGTACAGCCCCACCCCGTCCAGGATGATCAATATCAGAGGACCTTTGACTCCTTCGTAGTGTTTGAGCCGATTGAGCTTCAGACGCATGGCAATCCTTCCGGGAGGAGCCCTTTATCTGTGAGAATTAGCGCATCCCCAAGAGCTTCCTGGCGATAACAACCCGCTGGATTTCATTGGTTCCCTCGTAAATCTGGCATATCTTCGCGTCCCGCATATGCCGTTCAGCGGGGTAATCCTTGCAGTAGCCGTAGCCGCCGAAGATCTGTACGCCTTCGACTGCCGCCTTCATGGCCACGTCGGAGGCGTACATTTTGGCCATGGCCGATTCCTTCTCGAAGTTATGGCCGTTGTCTTCCAGCCAGGCGGCTTTGAGGAGAAGCATCTCCGCCGCGTCCAACTGAGTGGCCATATCGGCCAGTTTCCACTGAATCGCCTGAAACGATGTGATAGGCTGCCCGAACTGGACCCGGTCCTTTGCGTACGCGAGAGAATCCTCGAGGACCGCCCTTCCAATGCCGCATGCCTGAGCCCCGATGCCGATTCTCCCAGCATTGAGTCCTTCCATCATCTGGCGGAATCCCTCGCCGGGTTTCCCCAGAAGGTTTGCGGCAGGGACCTCGGCGTCTTCAAAGACCAGCTCGGCCGTGCCGGAGGCCAGGATCCCCATCTTCTCCTCGATCGTTCCGACGGAAAAGCCCGGAGTATTTTCCAAGTCCACAATAAGATTCAATATTCCCTTATACTTCTTGGAAGGATCTTCGGTTGCGGCCAGAACGCAGTATCTTGCCACGTTGCCGTTGGTGATGAATTTTTTGACGCCGTTGACGATATACGTGCCACCCTTGAGCTCGGCACGGCACCGGAGCGCTGCGGCATCACATCCCGCCCCTGCCTCTGTGAGGGCGTAACATCCTTCCACCTCTCCGCTTGCTACCGGGACCAGGAATTTTTTCTTCTGTTCTTCCGTTCCGTAGGTCTTGACCGGGTGCCCGTAGAGGGAATTGTTGACCGACGTTATGGCGCCGCAACTCGCGCAACCCCGCGCGATCTCGATCAGGGCCATGACATAGGTCACGTTGTCCATTCCTGCCCCACCGTACTCGGTCGGGACGGATACCCCCATGAGACCCATCTCTCCCAGCTTCCGGCATATCTCCTGGGGGTGCCGGTGGGTGCGATCCAGCTCTTCCGCCGCCGGTTTGATTTCTTCATTGACAAACCGCGTCACCATTTCCTTTACCATCTGTTGCTCTTCTGTTGGTGCGAACTGCATTGTAGTATTCCTTTCAATGTTGTTTGGCTTACCATGTGGCCGGATCAGCCGGCATAATTGTGAAATCCTCTCCCTGACTTTCTCCCCAGGAACCCGGCGTCCACGTACTTCTTGAGGAGGGGACAGGGACGGTATTTCGAATCACCGAACCCTTTGTAGAGGACATCCATAATGGCGAGACAGGTGTCGAGTCCGATGAGATCGGCCAGCTCCAGCGGGCCCATGGGATGGTTGGCTCCCAGTTTCATCATGGTATCGATCGCCTTGGCGCTTCCGACTCCCTCATACAGGGCGTAGATCCCTTCGTTGATCATTGGGATGAGAACCCTGTTCAGGATAAATCCGGGGAAGTCGTTGCACTCCACCGGTGTCTTCCCGAACTGACCGGCCAGCTGTTCCGTCAGGTCAAAGGTTGCCTGCTCGGTGGCCAGGCCCCTGATAACCTCCACCAGCTTCATGACGGGAACAGGGTTCATGAAGTGCATGCCGATCACTTTCTCCGGTCTCTTCGTTACATTCGCGATCCGCGTGATCGGGATCGAAGAGGTGTTGGACGCAAGAATAACCCCCGGACGGCAAATCCCGTCAAGCTTTTTAAAGATATCAAGTTTGAGATCTTCCCTCTCCGTGGCTGCTTCAACAACGAAATCCGCGTTCTTCATATCCTCCAGGTTCGTGCTCTTTGTGATCCGGCTCAACACCTCTTTCTTTTTCTCAGCCGTAATCTTTTCTTTGGCAACCATCCCGTCAAGACGCTTCACGATGGCACCGTAGCCTCGATCCACAAACTCGACCGCGATATCGTTCATGATGACCTTCAGCCCGCCCTGATCCGCGACGACCTGGGCTATCCCGTTTCCCATCTGACCGGCACCGACCACGCCGAATGTTTTAACTTCCATGATCTGTTCTCCTTTTCATTGTTTATGTATGCGCCTCTTAACCAGAGGCGTTACGGTTAATACAATCAAACAGCAAAAGAGGAGGGGGCACCGTGCCTGACCCCCCCTCTTTTGTTTTTTATGTATGCTCCGTTCGGCTATACCCTTTCAAGGACTATGGCCATCCCCTGGCCGCCCCCGATGCAGAGAGTCGCCAGACCGAGGTTCATGTCCTTTTTCTGCATCTGCATGGCGAGGCTGTAGGTGATCCTCGCGCCCGTGCATCCAATGGGATGTCCAATGGAAATCCCGCTGCCGTTGAGATTGCAATTGTCGAGACTGATCCCCAACTCCCGCATGCAGGCGATGGCCTGGCAGGCGAACGCCTCGTTCAGTTCAATATAATCCATATCCTTGACCGTCAATCCCAGAGCGTGCATCACCTTTCGGGTTGCGGGAATCGGTCCTAGCCCCATGTAGGCCGTATCCACACCTCCCGAGGCGTACCCCTTGATCTTCGCGAGGGGTTTGAGCCCCAGTTCCTTCGCCTTTTCAGCACTCATCAGGACGACCGCTGCGGCGGCATCGTTGATGCCGGATGCGTTTCCGGCGGTCACCGTTCCGTCCTTCTTGAAGACCGGGGCCAGTTTGGCCATCTTTTCCAGCGTCGTGTCCATGGGACGTTCATCCACCTCAAAGATCTTCGGATCACCCTTGCGCTGCGGCATGATGACGGGCACGATCTCATCCTTGAACTCGCCACGGGCGATGGCGGCCAGCGCCCTCTGGTGGCTGATGAGACCGAGTTCATCCTGTTCTTCACGGGTGATCTTGTACAATGCGGCGATATTCTCGGCGGTAAATCCCATGTGATACTTGTTAAATATCTCGTAGAGACCGTCATGGACCATGATATCAGTGATCTGGCCGAAGGGCATGTCCATCCGGTATCCCCAGCGGGCCTTCGGAAGGGCATAGGGGGCCTGGCTCATCGATTCCATGCCGCCCGCGACGATGATATCCGCGTCCCCCGCCTTGATGGCCTGAGCGCCCAGGGCGATGGCCTTCATCCCCGACGCGCAGATCTTGTTGACCGTGATTGCGGTTGTTTCTTCGGGGAGACCTGCGTAGATGGCAGCCTGACGTCCGGGATTCTGCCCCTGTCCCGCCTGGAGGACATTTCCCATGATACATTCATCAAAGTATGCGGGGGTCAATGAATCGGCATAATCATAGTGCTTCTCGTTGATCGGCGTCTTATCGAATTCTCCGAACGCGTCCGCGCGGCACGACTTGATAAAATCGGTGATGGTGGGCCTGAGACCAGCCCGCTTGATCGCCTCTTTGATAACGAGCGAGCCCAGATCGATACACCGCACATCCTTGAGAGAACCGCCGAATGTCCCGACCGCGGTCCTCGCTCCACTTACGATTACTACTTCTCTCATAACTCTTCTCCTTTTCTTGACTCTATATTAGGGAGGCTTTTTGATGCCATCAATCAAGTCTCTCCACAAATTCCACCTCCCTGGGGGATTTGTAAGAAGACAGATAAGTCCTGCAGTGTTTCATAATGTCTTTTTCGCTTACAGGGACGCCCTGTTTTTTGACGATCAAGGCCTTGACGATCTCACCCCGCATCAGATCGGCTTTACCCGTAACGCGCGCGCCGCTGACGGCAGGGTGCATCATGAGAACGTTTTCAACCTCTGTGGGGTATACGTTGAAACCGCTGGTAATGATCATTCGCTTCTTGAGCCCTTCAAGAAAGATAAACCCCTCTCCATCGATACGCGCTAGATCTCCGGTGTGGAGCCATCCGTCCCGGATAACCTCCTCGGTCGCCTCTGCATTCCCATAATATCCCTGCATGACGTTTGGCCCCTTGATAACCAGTTCCCCCACCGTCCCCGCCGGGAGAAATTCTCCTTTCTCATTCACAACCTGCGCCTTGATATGAGGGATGGGGAGACCGATGGAGGCAGGTTTGCGCGCGCCGTCTATCCTGTTGACCGAACAGACGGGGGAAGCTTCGGTCAGGCCATACCCCTGGAGCAGCGTAACGCCGAACTTCTCTTCGAACACCGGTATGTATTCCGGCGGCATGGCGGAACCGCCGGTGATGCAGAATCTCAGCGAGTGCATAGTATACCGGTCAGCGCCCTCAAAAAGAAGCATCCCCAGAAAGACCCGCGGAACGGCTGCTATAAAGGTAACCTTCTGATTGTCGATGGCCCTGAAGATGGCTTCAATATTGAACTGATCAAGCATCACGACGCTGGCGCCCAGGTTTGTGACCATCAGCATGTTGACGGTGGCCCCGAAGGAATGAAAAAGAGGAATGAGGCACAGTCCCCGGTCATCAGGTGTTCCGTACAGGACCTCCTCCAGCAGGACGGACTGGGTGGACAGGTTGCGGTGGCTGAGAACGGCGCCGAGGGGTTTCCCCGTCAGACCCGCGGTATAGATCATCACTGCGGGATCGTCACCTGCGATCTCCGCCATCTCCAGGTTGGGGGATTCCGTTTCCAGAGATCCAGCTATGGAAAGAGTTCCCGGGATATCATCGGTAGTTACCAGGTGCTCTAATCGCGGTAGTCGTTCCCGTATTTCCTCAAACCGTTTTGCCGACGACGGAACAGTAATGCAGACCCTGGCGTCACAGTCGTCGAGAAGGTAGAGAAGCTCATGGGGGGTTGACATGACATTGATGGTGACGGCAACCGCGCCAAGCTTCAGGATGGCGAAATAGGCTACCGTAAATTCAGGTATATTGGGGAGCATGACAGCTACCCTGTCCCCTCGCGTTACGCCGAGCGCTTTCAGCCGGTTACCGAAGGCGTTCACCGCTTTTTCCAGTTCGGCGTACGAAGTGGTCGAGCCCTTGTACAGGATGGACACCCGTTCAGGGTATGTACCACACGTGTTCTCGAACATCGTGCCCAGACTCTGCGCCATGAACCACTCCCGCACTATCGTTAAAAGCCTTCATCCACTATCACAACAGGCGGTTTACCGCAACAGAATTTGAAAGGATTTCTCTCTGGACAGGACGGTGTGATGAGCTTCGGATGGGCGAATGCCTTGACATTTTGTCAGTGTGTAATGTAAAGGTCAAATCATAGTCCGATGGGGGTGTTGTGTTTCGTGATAATGATATCTCCTTCCACGGAGAATAGCATGAAAGCACTGTATAACACTTTTCACTGGAGTGCTGGAGACCACGACGATTACGCTGCCGGACAGGAATGCGCTGGTGGAGCGGTAACGTCAATAGCGGGACAGGAGCTCTGATGGAGTTCAAGATTATTTCGGGTGTTATCGGAGGATTGGGTCTGTTCGTCTTCGGGATGTACCTCCTGAGCGACTCGCTGAAACGGCTGTCTCTGGGGCTCCTGAAAGCGATGCTGGAGAAGGTGACATCCGGAAGGTTACAATCGGCGCTCATGGGCGCCTTTGTCACGGCGGTGATCCAGAGTTCCAGTGCGACCTCGGTGATCGTCATCGGGTTTCTGAATGCCGGGTTTATCCCTCTCATGGGGGCTGTTGCCATCATGATCGGAGCCAATGTGGGGACCACGGTCACCGCGCAGCTCATCGCTTTCAAGTTTACGGCGATAGCCCCTCTTTGTGTATTTGTCGGTGCCGTCGCCTTTCTCGCGGCCAAGAAGGACAAGCACAAGAACAAGGGACGGGCGCTCCTGGGTTTCGGCCTCCTGTTTCTGGGACTCGCAATGATGAGTTCCGCCGTAAAGCCCCTGGCGGATAACGAAACAATGAGGGATGTCTTAATCGGATTCAGTTCGAATCCTTTCCTCGGGATCCTGACGGGAATGATCGTTACGGCCATTCTTCAGAGCAGCAGCACGACCACCGGTATGATCATCGCTTTTGCGTCTGTGGGGTTGCTGAACCTCCAGGGATCGATTCACCTGCTTTTCGGAATCGAAATCGGGACCTGTGTCACCGCTCTCATTGCCAGCATCGGGGGCAATCTGTCCAGCAGAAGGCTTGCCCTGGGACATACGCTTTTTAATGTGACGGGAACCATGATCATGCTGCCCCTTGTTCCGCTCTACCTCAAGTATATTCCCCTCACATCCGGGGACATCGCTCGCCAGATCGCAAACTCCCACACCGCGTTCAATGCCATTAATGCATTGATCTTTCTAACGATTCTCCCATTTTTTGTTAAGTTTCTGGGCATAATAGTTCCCGGGGAAGATTACGAGAAGAGGGAGGTAAAACACCTCGAGCCCCACCTCCTGATAACCCCCAGCCTGGCGATCAACGCGGCCATACGGGAGATGGTCTCCATGCTGGACCTCTGCCATGCAATGTTTGGTAAGGCGGAGGAGTGTATAACCACTTACAGCCACAAAATCAGAAACGAGATTACCCTTGACGAAGAATCCGTTGACCAGATGCAGAAGAACATTACGGAGTACCTTGTTCAGATCACCAAGGGAGAGTTGTCCGACAGGGAACGGAGTCTGGTTCCCGCGCTTCTCCACAGCGTCAATGATCTCGAACGGGTGGGAGACTACTGCGAGAGCATCGTGAAACTGGCGCAGCGGGGGTATGAACATAACCTCACCTTTTCCGCACCCGCGAAGATGGAACTGGCCAGACTTTTTGAGAAAACGCATGCCCTGATACGCCAGGCACGAAAAGCCCTGGAGAAGGACGATCACCAGGCCGCCGCCATCACGCTGAATATCGACCGGGAGACGCACGCCCTGATAAAACAATACCGGTCCAACCATATATCCCGGCTTGAAAAAGGAGAATGTTTAGGCGACGCCGGTCTGGTCTATTCGGATGTCCTGACGGCTATCGACCGTCTGAACGACCACCTCTGCAACATCACAAAAGGTATCCTCCACATAGGAAAGCGGTAACAGTTCCACGGTGGGGGATGATCTCCGTTTTCAAAATCCTGTAAAAAAATTGTTCAATCCCTTGACAGGATCGGAATCATGGTTATCTTACGGATTGTTAAACGTTAGTGACGTTTTTTTATCTTAAAAAACAAATAATTGTAAGGAGGAGAGTAGGGAGTATGAAGATTCGACCATTGCATGACAGGATCATTGTTAAGCGCCTCGAGGAAGAAGAGAAGACAAAAGGGGGGATTATAATCCCCGATAGCGCAAAGGAAAAACCGATGGAGGGGAAGGTCATCGCAGTTGGAAACGGCAAGAAAACGGAAGAAGGCAAAATCGTGAAAATGGACGTCAAGGCGGGCGACAGGGTTCTGTTCAGCAAGTACGCCGGAACGGAAGTCAAGATAGACGGTGTCGAGCACCTTATCATGCGCGAAGACGACATACTCGGAATAATTGAAAAATAATAATAATACGACTTCAAGAAGGAGGTAGGTTTGATGGGAGCTAAAATTATTAAATATGATGAGGATGCCCGCAAGGCGATCCTCGCTGGTGTAAACGCCCTTGCCGATGCCGTCAAGGTGACGCTCGGGCCTAAGGGACGCAATGTCATATTGGAAAAATCCTTTGGCGGTCCCACAGTCACGAAGGACGGTGTGACGGTCGCGAAGGAGATCGAACTGGAAGACAAATTCGAGAATATGGGCGCCCAGATGGTCAGGGAAGTTGCCAGCAAGACCAGCGATGTGGCCGGTGACGGCACGACGACGGCGACCATCCTCGCCCAGGCTATCTACCGCGAGGGCGTCAAGGCCGTTGCGGCAGGCAGTAATCCCATGGACATTAAGAGAGGGATCGAAAAGGCAGTGGAGGTCGTGGTAAAGGAACTCCAGAAGATGAGCAGCCCCACGAAAGACCAGAAAGAGATTGCCCAGGTCGGCACTATCTCGGCAAATAGCGATGAGACGATAGGGAATATCATTGCCGAAGCGATGGGGAAGGTCGGCAAGGAGGGCGTTATCACGGTCGAAGAGGCGAAAGGCTTGGAGACGGAACTGGAAGTCGTAGAGGGGATGCAGTTCGACCGCGGGTATGTCTCCCCCTATTTCGTCACCAACGCGGACAAGATGGAGGCGGTTCTAGAGGATCCACTCCTTCTGATTCATGATAAGAAGATCAGCAGCATGAAGGATCTGCTCCCCATTCTCGAGCAGATTGCCAAGATGGGAAAACCCCTCATGATCGTAGCTGAAGATATCGAGGGAGAAGCCCTTGCGACGCTCGTTATCAACAAGATCAGAGGTACCCTCAATGTGGTCGCGGTCAAGGCCCCGGGCTTTGGTGACAGACGAAAGGCGATGCTGGAAGATATCGCTGTCCTGACAGGCGGGAAGGTGATTTCCGAGGAGATGGGATCAAAGCTCGAAAATACCCAGCTTGCCGATCTGGGACGGGCGAAGCGGATCGTTATCGACAAGGATAACTCGACGATAATAGACGGTGCCGGAGACAGGGCAAGCCTCGAAGGCCGCGTGAAGCAGATCAGGGCACAGATCGATGAGACCACCTCCGATTACGACCGTGAAAAGCTCCAGGAACGCCTGGCAAAACTGGTTGGCGGCGTTGCCGTTATCAAGGTCGGAGCGGCCACGGAAACGGAGATGAAAGAGAAAAAGGCACGTGTAGAAGACGCGCTGAATGCCACGAGGGCGGCAGTCGAGGAGGGGATTGTCCCCGGCGGCGGAGTGGCGTACCTCAGGTGTCTCCCGGCCCTCGAAAAGGTAAAACTGGAGGGAGATCAGCAGATCGGTGTCAATATCATAAAGAAGGCTATCGAGGAGCCCATGAAGATGATAGCCGCCAATGCTGGATTTGAGGGCGCGATTATTGTGGAGAAGGTGAAGGGGAAGAAGGGTGACTACGGGTTCAACGCGCGGACCGACATATACGAGAACCTGAGCAAAGCAGGAGTCATTGACCCCACGAAGGTGACGCGGTACGCACTGCAGAATGCAGCGAGCGTCTCAGCCATGATGCTCACGACCCAGTGCATGATTGCCGAGAAACCGAAAGAGGAGCCGGCGATGCCCCCCATGCCTCCGGGTGGAATGGGCGGCATGATGTAGCACAGGCCCTTCAAGCATTTGTAACGTGTAATTTGAAAGAGGCCCCCCGTCTGAACGGGGGGCCTCTTTTTTTATATGTTTCGAAGATCAGATGGACAGGAGATCTTCCGGAGCGTCGGCGACGAAGTCCGCGCCGATCCCTTCGAACCGCTCTTTCGGGTGCCACCCCCAGGTTGCCGCCACCGTTTTGACACAGGCGGCCTTTCCCTCTCTGATGTCGCCCACCGTATCCCCTACGTAATAGGTGAGATCACGCTCAGCGCCCCACTTCTCCACCGTGTGTTCTATCTTCCTGGTCTTGCTGAGCATGAAATCGGCCCCCAGGACGGCGGCGAAGATGCCGTTGCAGTCATGCCTGGAAAGAAATTTCTGTATCACGGATGAGATATTGGAGGAGATGACGAGGAGGGTATTGTTCCTGGCAAGGGCTGTGATTACGGGGAACAGGCCGTCCACGGGGCGAATCTGCCGGTAGTCGATCCCCGAAGAGGCGCCCTTGACGGCATCGTTGAAGGCCTTTATATCCACCCCGCGCTCGCGCAGGGATTCGTAGAAATTGCCGTCGAACAGGTCGAGAAACTCTTCGCGCGTCGTAATGACAGGGGAGCCGATCCGTTCAAGATTCGTTCTTACGAGATTCTCATAGAGGTTCAGCGAATCTGCGATGACGCCGTCGAAATCAAAGATGAATAACCGTTTCATGTTGCCTCGCCAGTTCCTTATCGGTTCGGGGTGTCGGAGGAGAAGAGATTCCTGATTTTCCTCCCGAACGGTTTCCTCATGATTCCCTGCTCCGTGATGATGGCGGTAATATACCGGTGCGGGGTGACGTCAAAGGCGGGGTTCAACGCGGGGCAGCCCTCCGGTGCGATCCGCGCGCCGTGAAACGCGAGTACCTCGGCGGAGTTCCTCTGTTCAATGACGATCTCCTTCCCGGTGCGCGTCCGGAGGTCAATGGTGCTGCGGGGGGCTGCCACATAGAAGGGAATCCGGTTTTCCTTTGCCAGCACTGCGAGGGCGTACGTCCCGATCTTGTTGGCCGTATCGCCGTTCGCCGCGATTCGGTCAGCTCCCACAATGACACAATTGATCTTCTCCCGATGCATGAGAGAACCCGCCATGCTGTCGGTTATGAGCGTAGCCGGAATACCGTCCCTGCACATTTCCCAGGCGGTCAGCCGCGCCCCCTGGAGGAGGGGCCGGGTTTCATCCACCAGAACGTGGATACGCTTCCCCTCTTCATGGGTAGCCCTTATAACCCCGAGCGCCGTGCCGTATCCCCCGGTCGCGAGGGCTCCGGCGTTGCAGTGTGTCAGGATGGTGTCTCCGTCCCGGATTAGATCTCTTCCGTGGGTTCCGATCCGCCGGTTTGCCTCGATATCCTCTGCATGGATCCGGCATGCTTCATCAACCAGAGCCTTTCTTACGTGCTCTTCCTCCGCGTGCGCTGAAGTTTCCTTTTCAAAACGGTCCATCATCCGTTCAATGGCCCAGAAGAGATTAACGGCGGTGGGACGTGTGCGGGCAAAGGCTTCGCAGATCCGGGGGAATTCTCCCCGCAGCCTTCCTTCCGGGATGGCCAGGGCGCCGAGGGCGATCCCCATGGCGGCAGCGATCCCCACGGCGGGGGCGCCCCGGATGGCCATGCCTTTGATTGCGTCGATGACGTCCCCGTACGTCCGGCAGGTCAGGTATCGCTCTTCGTGGGGAAGAGCCCGCTGGTCGATCATAACCACAGCGTTCCCCTCCCAAGATATGGTCTTGATCATGGCGTGGACAGTTTCTTCTTCAGCAGTTCGTTGACGATCTTTGGATTCGCCTTGCCTCCGGTGGCCTTCATCGTCTGCCCCACGAAGAATCCGAAGAGCTGCTGTTTCCCGCTGCGGTACTGATCGAGCTGCTGCGGGTGCGCGGCCAGGACCTCCTCCACGGTCCGCTCCAACTCGCCGGCATCGGTGATCTGGACAAGGCCCTGATTTTCGATGATTTCTTTCGGCCCTTTCCCGGAGTTCCACATTTCCTCGAAGACCTCTTTGGCGATCTTCCCGCTGATGGTTCCATCCTCGATGACGCCGATCAGTTCCGCCAGGGCGGCAGGCTTTATCGGAACCTCTTCGATCTCCATCTTTGTCTCGTTCACGTGCGCGAGCACGTCGCCCATCACCCAGTTGCTCGCGATCTTCGGCCTCCCGCTGAGACGGGCCACCTCTTCGTAATAATCAGCCAGGGCGCGACTTGCCGTGAGGACACCCGCATCGTATGGGGGAATGCCGTACTCACTGACAAACCGTTCCCGCTTTTCCAGGGGAAGCTCGGGGATGGTCTTGAGGATATCGTCCTTCCAATCGTCGGATATGACGACGGGAACAAGATCGGGTTCCGGGAAATACCGGTAGTCGTGGGCCTCCTCTTTCCCGCGCATCGAGTGAGTCACGCTCCGCGATGCGTCCCAGAGTCTGGTTTCCTGGACGACCCGGGCCCCCCGCTCCAGGATAGCGCGCTGCCGTTCTATCTCGTATTCGAGGGCGTGCTGCACGTTGTTAAAAGAGTTCATGTTCTTGAGTTCGGATCGGATTCCAAAGGCTTTCTCCCCCTTTGGCCGGAGAGAGATATTGGCGTCGCATCGGAAGCTTCCCTCCTCCATATTGCCGTCGCATATCTCGAGATAGACCAGAATTTCGTGAAGCCTCCGGAGATACTGAGCCGCCTCCTCCGGGCTCCGCATGTCCGGTTCGCTGACGATCTCGATCAGGGGGACCGCCGCCCGGTTCAGGTCGACGAAACTGGACCCGCCCGATTCGTCGTGGATGGATTTCCCGGCGTCCTCTTCCATATGGATGCGGGTGATGCCGATCCGTTTGCCCCCCTCTGTTGTTTCGATATTCACGTATCCATGCTCCGCGAGGGGGTGATCGAACTGCGTGATCTGATATCCCTTCGGCAGGTCGGGATAAAAATAGTTTTTCCGTGCCCAGGTGCTTTCCCGGTTCACTGTGCAGTTGGTCGCGAGCGCCATTTTCATCGCGTACTCCACAACCTTCCGGTTCAAAACGGGGAGCACACCCGGCATCCCGAGACAGACGGGGCAGGTGTTGCTGTTGGGCGCCTCGCCGAATCGGGTTGAACAGCCGCAGAATATCTTGGTTTTGGTCAGGAGCTGTGCGTGTACCTCCAGCCCTATGACGGGTTCATAGTCCATTACAGATCGGGAATCCTTTTCTCATGTTCTGAATTCTTTTCGTAGGCCGATGCTATCTGCAGCAGTTTTCCTTCCTCGAAGTGGCTTGCCATGAACTGGATGCCGATAGGAAGCCCTCCCTCCGTAAAGCCGCAGGGGACTGAAATCCCCGGAATCCCGGCCAGATTTGCTGAGAGTGTAAAGATGTCATATAGATACATCTGAAGCGGATCGTCTATTTTCTCGCCGATCCTGAACGCCGGCGTCGGCGTCGCGGGGGCAAGGATAACGTCGCACTGCGTAAAGGCCGTGTCGAAGTCTTGCCTGATCAGTGCCCTGACCTGCGACGCCTTTTTATAGTAGGCGTCGTAGTATCCTGAGGAGAGGGAATAGGTGCCGATCATGATTCGCCGCTTGACCTCCGCGCCGAACCCTGATGAGCGGGTCTTCTTGTACATATTCAGGAGATTCTCCGCATCGGGAGCCCTGAATCCGTACCGTACCCCGTCGTACCGGGCAAGGTTGGAGCTGGCTTCCGACGGCGCGATGATATAGTATGCGGCAATGCAGTACTCGGCGTGAGGGAGCGATATGTCGCGGCACCGGGCGCCGAGTCTCTCCAGCGTCGTGATGGTCCTGTCGATTGCGACCCTGATTTCCGGATCGATCCCTTCGACGAAATATTCCCTGGGAATGCCGATTGTGCAACCCCTGATATCACGGCCGATGAAGACGCGGTAATCGGGGACCTCCGCGGGAACCGAAGTCGAATCGGCGGGGTCATGGCCGGCGATCACATTCAGCATAATGGCGCAGTCCTCCACGTCCTTGGTGATCGGTCCGATCTGGTCCAGGGAAGAGGCAAAGGCCACGAGGCCGAAGCGGGAAACCCTCCCGTAGGTGGGTTTAAGTCCCACAACACTGCACAGAGCAGCGGGTTGCCTGATGGAGCCACCCGTGTCAGTCCCCAGGGAGGCGATGCATTCGTCCGCGGCGACCGCGGCGGCCGAGCCGCCGCTGGACCCTCCGGGGATACGCTCCAGGTCCCAGGGGTTTCTGGTAATGCCGAAGCAGGAGGTTTCGGTCGAGGACCCCATGGCAAACTCGTCCATGTTGGTCTTTCCCACGAAGACAGCCCCGGCTTCCTTCAGATTTTTGACCACCGTGGCGTCATAGGGGGGGATAAAGTTTTCAAGGAAGCGCGAACCGCAGGTCGTCCGGGCTCCCTGCGTGCACAGGACATCCTTGAGGGCGATGGGGATACCGGTCAACGCCTCTCCGTTGCCTTCCTGTATACGCCGGTCCGCCTCGCGGGCCTGCTCCATGGCGATCTCTTCTGTCAGGGTGATATAGGCGTGCACACGCTCTTCCACGGATGCGATCTGCCGGTAGACGGACTCCGTTATTGCAGATGATGTCAGGCTCCCGTTTTTGAACCGCTTCTGCAGTTCGTGAATGGTCAGCCTATTCGGTTCCATATCTTTTCACCGGTTTGTTTCGACACGTTGACAGTCTGTCTTCTTATGTTATTCGATAATCCGCGGGACGCCGAAAAACCCCATATCTCCGTCGGGGGCGTTGGCAAGCGCCCGCTCCACACCGATCGATTTCCCTTCCTCATCCTCTCTGAATACATTGCTTTGAGAGATGGCGTGCGTCATCGGCTGGACCCCCTCAGTATCAACACCGTTCAATATCTCCATGTACTGCAATATATTGTTGAGTTGCGAGGTGAAGGTCTCTTTTTCATCCTCCTCCATATCGAGCCGGGCAAGGTGGGCGACATAGCCTACCTCCTGCACAGTTATCTTCACGGCAGCACTCCTTCTTCACACGTATATGTGGCGAATCTCCTATCACAGAAGAGGCCGGGTTGCAATTGGTTCCAATGATTCAGATTGACAAAGATTCCAGCACTACTGTATTATGATCAAATAATTGTGGAAAGATGGTGATGGGATGTTTGGCATTGGAATGCCGGAATTGATACTGATACTGGTAGTCGCTCTGATTGTGATCGGGCCGAAAAAGCTTCCTGATCTGGCAAAATCTCTCGGCAGGGGCCTCGCGGAGTTCCGCCGCGCCACTGATGATGTGCGGGACAGTCTCAATGTGGAACAGATCAAAGATGAAGCGGCTGGTTTGAAGGATTCGGTCCTGTATGGAAAAAAGAAAGAAGATGCTGCGGACACTGCCCCAACGGTAAAAGAAGAGAGTCCGGAGCCGGAGGACAAGAATTCGCTGTGATTTCTGATGATTCTTCCGTCATCCCTGTAAACTTCCCTGATCCCCCTTAAAACTTTCCATATATTCGTGATTTAAACCGCGGAGCTTACAGTGGTGTACATTGTTGTTAAATATTTCAGGAGTACCCGTATCGGTCCTGCGATAGGGGTACTCAGGATGAAGCAATAGCACGAGGTTACATGATGTCTGACCAGACAGATGAAAAAATGCCCTTTACATCCCACCTGGAGGAATTGAAGTTCAGGCTGATCCGTGTGCTGATTGCCGTCGGCGCCGGCTTTGTCGTATGCTATATCTTCAAGGAAAGGCTGTTCTGGGCCTTGACGCGCCCTCTTGCCGCCGTGCTCCCTGACAACAGCTCCATGATATTTACCAGCCTTCCCGAGGCGTTTTTCACTTATCTGAAAATATCATTCCTGGCGTCCATTTTCCTGGTGAGCCCGTACATTCTTTACCAGATTTGGAAATTCGTGTCGCCGGGACTGTATGATTCCGAAAAGAAATCGGTGGCGCCTTTTGTTGCTTTTTCTACCCTGTTCTTTGTGGGAGGGTCCCTGTTCGCGTATTACATCGTCTTTCCCTTCGGCTTTAAATTCTTTGTCGGTTTCGGGAATGATTTTATACGCCCCATGCTTTCGTTGAAGGAGTACCTCTCCTTTTCCATGAAGCTCCTGATCGCCTTCGGGGTCATCTTCGAACTCCCCATTTTTATGTTCTTTCTGGGGCGGATCGGAATGGTCAATTCGAAGACCCTGACAAAAAAAAGAAAATATGCGATCCTTCTGGTGTTCGTTGTCGCCGCCATTTTAACCCCTCCGGATGTTGTAACGCAGGTTTTGATGGCTGTGCCGCTGATGCTCCTCTATGAGATCAGTATCTGGGTGGTAAAAGCGGGGGAGAAGAAGCGCGCCGCCCGGGGAGACGACGAAACAGATGATGAGGAAACTGAAAAAAACGATGATGACGAATAACCGGCAGCCGCGGAACAACGAGCGGGACACAAAAAAGCAGAGGGGGTGGACAGTGAAAAGAACGTTTATCTGTATCATCACCCTTCTCATCCTGCTTGTTTGTGCAGGGGGGGCATTCATCTATTCCCTGGTGGATGACCTCCCGAGTATCGCCTCGCTGAAAGATTACCGACCCAGCATCATCACGAGGGTATACGCCGATGACGGTCAACTGATCGACGAGTTCTATCTTGAAGACCGGAAGGTTGTTCGAGTCGCTAATCTGCCGAAATTCGTCATACAGTCATTTGTCGCAGCAGAGGATGCCCGGTTCTTCCGGCACCAGGGGATCGATCTCCCGAGCATCGTCAGGGCCTTCTTTAAAAATATGGAGGCGGGAGAGATCGTTCAGGGAGGGAGCACCATCACTCAGCAGGTGGCCAAGGCCCTTTTCCTGACCCCCGAGAAAAAGTACATCAGAAAATTGAAGGAGGCCATTCTGGCCTACAAGATAGACCGGTATCTCAAAAAATATGAGGTCCTCAACCTCTACCTGAACCACATCTATCTCGGGCATGGAGCATATGGCATAGAGGCGGCGTCGCAGCAGTATTTCGGAAAGCCTGCCAGCGAGATCACCCTGCCGGAGGCCGCCCTCCTCGCAGGGCTTCCCAAGGCCCCCAGCCGCTATTCCCCGGTTTTTCACCCCGATCGCGCCCGCCAGCGACAGATGTATGTGCTGGAACGGATGGCGGAGGACGGATATATAACGGAGGAAGAAAAAACTGCCGCTCTCGCCGTATCCATAGAACTGAAGAAGGCCGAGGACAAAACGAAAATCGCCCCCTATTTCACGGAACACGTCCGCCGGTACATCCAGACCACGTATGGGAGTGAAGTGCTGTACAGCGAAGGGCTTGAGGTATACACAACCCTGAATATCGATTTTCAGAAGGCCGCTCGCGACGCGGTGGCACGGGGGCTCAGGGAACTGGACAAGCGGCGGGGGTACCGGGGACCCCTGAAGCGGTTGCCGGAAGAGGAGATTGAGTCCTTTGCCGCTGATCTGCAGGTTGACACAGGCGAGCCGCTGGAAGGGCGCATCATACAGGCCGTCGTAACGGATGTGAACAGCAGCGAGAAAGTCGTCCTGTTACGAATGGGTCCTTACACAGGGACTATGACGCTGGAACAGATGTCGTGGGCCCGTGTCCCCAATCCCGACGTTGCCTCCGATACCGCGGTGGTAAAGGACCCGGCGGATGTGCTCAGGAGAGGGGATGTTGTCGAGGCCCGGGTCCTGAACGTTACGGACGGCGCGCTTCAACTGGCACTGGAACAGGAACCCCAGGTGCAGGGAGCCCTCCTTGCCATGGACGCCCGGACAGGGGCGATCAAGGCGATGGTTGGAGGACGAAGCTACGGAAAGAGCGAATTCAACCGCGCCACGCAGGCGAAACGGCAGCCGGGATCCGCCTTCAAACCTTTCATCTTCACGGCGGCCTTTGACAAGGGGATGACCCCCGCGACCATCATCATGGATAGTCCTGTTATCTATCAGGATGCGCTGCAGGACAGTCCCTGGAAGCCCCAGAATTTCTCGGAGAAGTTTTACGGGCCCACAACCCTCAGGACCGCCCTCGTCCAATCGAGAAATCTGGTGACCATCAAGCTCCTGAAGGAGATAGGGATCGATTATACCGCCGACTACGCGGTGAACATGGGTATCACGTCCCCCCTGACGCGAGACCTTTCCATGGCTCTGGGCACATCAGGGGTGACCCTCCTGGAAATGGTGCGGGGCTACGGTATCTTCGCCAACGGCGGCAAGCGGGTGCGGCCATTTTTCATAGAGAAGATAGTTGACCGAACGGGCAACATTGTGGAGAAAAAAGAGCCGGTAGCCGAGCAGGTTATCGACCCCGGCATATCGTATATAACCTCGCACCTGCTCCAGGAGGTTGTCAAGAGCGGTACCGGGTGGCGGGTCAGGGCTCTGGGCCGGCCGGTAGCGGGGAAAACGGGCACAACAGACGATCTGAAAGACGCGTGGTTCATGGGGTTCACCCCGTCGCTCGTGGCGGGTGTCTGGGTCGGGTTTGACGATCTGCAACCTCTTGGCAAGTACGAAACCGGGTCCCGGGCAGCCAGTCCCCTTTTCCTCTACTTCATGGAAAAGGCGCTGGCCGGCACCCCCGTTGAATCTTTCTCGCCCCCGGAAGGGGTCGTCTTCGCCAAGATTGACCCCGAGACGGGGAGCCTGGCGGGACCCTCGTCGAAGAAATATATCTTTGAATGTTTCCTTGAGGGAACCGAACCGACCGAAGCCGTTGTCGAAACAACAAAGGCGCCGGATAAGGGATTTTTCAGGGAAGATTTTGGGTCACAGAATTAAAGATGTCCCCTCGGTGATTCTGCAGCGAAATGAGCGCGACTGGAAAATCGCGGGATAACCAGATGCCGGCGTGTGCAGAACAGGCTCCCGTTTTTCTCCGAGGCGCTATCCTTTCTTCCACACGCTCCGGACAACGGAGGCTTACCCTTCTTCTCAATCTCTCCTGTCTGATTCACTCTCATAAAAAAAGTGTGTAACGGGTTTCAAAACACGATATCAGAAAACCTTCAGCCGGAACGGGGGGACGGCCAGCGGAGTCGTGCACGGGATTGCAGGGACCCGCGATGCCGTCAACTTATTTTTATTTCTTCCAGAATTCGGGCAGTAAGAGGATAAGAACCGTATAGATTTCAAGTCTCCCGGCAAGCATGCAGAAGGAAAGGACCCATTTGCCCAGGAAGGGTATCTCGCTGTACGTTGACAGGGGATTAACGGCCCCGAAACCGGGCCCCACATTCCCGATGGTTGCGGCGACGGAGGAGAATGCCGTCATCATATCCAGGCCGAGCAGGGTCAGAATGATGGAGGCACCGATTGTCATCATGAGATACAGGAGAAAAAAGCCCCAGACGCTTGCCATCGTCTCGGGATATACGATCCGCTTGCCGAGCTTTACCGTCGTTACAGCATGGGGATGGACAAGCCGGAACAGTTCCTGATAACTGTGCTTCAAGATAAGGAGAATCCTGAGACATTTGATGCTTCCACCGGTGGAACCGGCCGACCCTCCCACAAACATCAGGAGGAGAAGGATGATCTTCGCCAGAGACGGCCAGGAGTCAAAATTAGCGGTGGTAAACCCGGTGGTGGTGATGATGGAGACCACCTGGAAAGAGGCGTACCGCAACGATTCCTCCCCTTCATACAGGGCATGCTGCTTCAGCGTGATGGTTATGACAATAACGGCGGCCAGGATGATGGCAAGATAAAAGCGAAGTTCGCTGTTCCCGAAGAAAATCCTGAAGTTCCCGGTGGCAAGACTATAGTGCAGGGTAAAGTTGATTCCGGCAATCAGCATGAAGCAGGTGATGACTCCGTCGATATAGGCGCTGTGGAAGTGGGCGATGCTGGCATCGCTGGTGGAAAATCCCCCGGTGGCCATGGTGGTGAAGGTGTGGCAGAGGGAGTCGAACAGATTCATCCCTCCTGCCATGAGCATGATGAACTCCACAATGGAAATGATAATATAGACGATCCACAAGGTGCGCGCCGTCTCCGCAATGCGGGGGGTGATCTTGTCCTTCACCGGGCTGGGGAGTTCCGCTTTGTATAACTGCATTCCCCCCACACCGAGCAGGGGAAGAATCGCGATGGAGAGAATGATGATTCCCATTCCCCCGAGCCACTGGGTCAGGGAACGCCACAGGAGAATTCCGTGGGGAAGGCCGTCAATCTGCGTGATAACGGTGGCCCCGGTGGTGGTGAACCCTGATATGGATTCGAAAAAGGCGTCAGTGAAGGAGGGGAGCACGCCTTGGATCATATAGGGAAACGAACCGAAGAGTGCGGCAAGAAGCCACCCGAGGGTGACAATCAGAAACCCCTCCTTGTGCGTCAGGCTTATCGTTCCGTCGGCCGGCTTGAACAGAAAATAGAAGAGCGCGCCGATGCAGAAAGCCGCCGCCATGGAATAGAGAAAGGCACCGGTATCCCCCTCCTGGTAGTAGAGTGAACAGGCGAGGGGCAGAATCATGGTCAACCCCAGGAAAAAGAGCAGCGATCCCAGGATATAGAGTATGTTCTTCCTGTTCATCCGAAATAGTCCAGTTTGACCGTCAGGATCTTTTCGATTTTCTGAATCGACGAACGAAGGGTTACCAGGATAACATGGTCTTCCGGGAGGATGACCGAGTCGCCTCCGGGAATGATCACTTCACCTGCCCGGGTGATCGCTCCAATGATGGTTCCCTTGGGGAAATCGATATCCTTCAAGGGCCTGTTCGTTATGTCGGATGTCTCCAGCGCGATGAACTCGACGGCCTCGGCTTTCTCGTCGCCGAGAGGCGTCGCTGAAATGACCTTACCCTTGCGTATGAAGTGCAGAATTTTACCGACGCTGGCCCGCCGCGGGTTCATAATGCCGTCGATGCCGAGGAGAGGGATAAGGTGGGTGTAGCCGGACTTGTTGACAAGAGATATGGCCTTCTTCGCTCCGAGCTGCTTTGCCAGGAGCGCGCTCAGTATATTCTCCTCTTCATCGTCAGTAACGGCAATGAAGTAATCGGCGTCCTGTATATTTTCCTCTTTCAGCAGATCCTGGTCCGTCCCGTCCCCATGGAGGCAGATGGTCCTGTCCAGCCGGGAGGCGAGCAGATCGCACCGGTCCTGTCTCTTCTCGATAATCTTTATCGTATCAACCCATTTCTTTTCGAGCGCCTCAGCGAGCATGAAGGCCGTGTTACCCCCGCCGACGATAAAGACGCGCTCTGCGAGTTCCTCTTTTTTGCCGAAAAAAGCGAGCATGTTTCTTACATGGTCGGACTTTGCAAAGACAAAAAGATGGTCTTTTTCCTTGATCACCGTCTTGCCTGAGGGAATGATCGGTTCGTCCCCGCGCGTGATCGAGGCGACGAGGATATCCTCGCCAGCGGGGTAGTTCTCCATGATCTCCTGGAGGTTCTTGCCTATGGCGCCGCATTCTGCATCCACATAGAATGATACCAGTTTGACGTTGCCTTCGGCAAAATCTATGACCTCAGAAGCACCGGAATATTCCATGAGATTGATGACATCCTTCACCGCCTCCCGCTCCGGATTGATACAGAGGTCTATATTGAGGTGGGCCTTATCGAACAGGATCGATTCGTGGTTCAGATCGGGATTCCGTATCCGCGCGATCTTGAATGGTGACGTGGACTGGGCGGAGGCGAGGAGGCATGCGACGATGTTGGTTTCATCGCTGTCAGTCACGGCGACCAACATCTCCGCCTGGCTCAGTTTCGCCTCTTTGAGCACCTGGGGGCTGCTGCCGCTCCCCGTTATGGTCTGCACATCCAGGTTCTCGGCGATGTCCTTCAGGCGCGCGTCGTTTGTATCGATAATGACGATATCATTCCCCTCTTTGGAGAGGATATCCGCAATATTATAGCCGACTTCTCCAGCCCCGACGACAATGGCTCTCATGGCTATACCGTCCCTCCCGGCTCAGCATCGGCCACGATATCAACGGTAACTCTGCCCCGTGCGCTTACCTTGAACTCGTGCATTCCCAGAACCACTTCGTCAAAAAAGGTGCTGTTGCTCAACACCACCATGTCGGAAACCGCATCCCCCCGTTTCACAACTCCGGATTCGAATATCCCTGACACCATAGCGACCGCCATCTTGGGGACTTCCAGCTCACACCTGCCCGAACCGGGGATATCATAGGCAAAGTCGGTGCATTCTATCTCACTCAATGTTTCGAGGATGGTACATCCGGCAGTATACAATTTATCATAGGTCAGTTGAGCTGATTCGCCCAACCCCACGAGAAGTATCTTGGGAGAGGGGATACGCCCATCGGGGGATATAAGGACTTTTTCCATGAAAGCTCCTGTGATCCTGCCTCCGGCAATCAAATGCGAGACCAGACCGTTCAGTCTCCAGTCCGCAAGACCACAATAGCCTCTCGGGGGGCGTTCGTCGGAGAAGAACCCGAAAGCCAGGCCGTCATGGGTCAACGTGTCCAGCGATTCAGACGATACCGTGATTCTCATCTTTTCCCCAGAGTTTCGAATAGATGGCGTCAAGGATGCCATTGATAAAAGATCCCGAATTGTCCGAACCGTAATTTTTCCCGATATCGATTGCCTCGTTCAGGGTCACCTTGGGTGGGATATCATCAAAATAGAGAAATTCCGATACCGCGGCCCTGAGGATATTTCTGTCCACCTTCGACATCCGATCCAGTGACCAGTGCTCAGAGCATGCCTGTATCAGATCGTCAATCTCCTTCAGGTGATCAGCGGTACACTGAATAAGCTGCGTGGAGAATTCAGCCGCCTCCTCCGGTATGCCGAAGCTATCCCGGAAAAGCCGTACGGCCTCATCGACGCCGACTTCCGTAACATCAATCTGATAGAGAACCTGCAGGGCGATCTCTCTCGCCTTTCTTCTGTGACCCATTAATTCCTCAAAGCAGAGTGCCGGCTATAACAGCTTTAGGAGATTAGCCATCTCGATTGCCGATATGGCCGCATCCCATCCTTTGTTTCCCGCCTTGGTTCCGGCTCGTTCGATGGCCTGTTCCAGTGTATCGGAGGTGATGATGCCGAACGCGACCGGCGTCTCCGTTTCGAGTGTCACGAGCGCGATTCCTTTGGAAACTTCGGCGCTGATATACTCGAAGTGCGGCGTGCCGCCCCGTATCACCGCCCCCAGGCATATGACTGCGTCAAAAGAGCCGCTCTTTGCGAGCTTCTTTGCCGCGAGCGGTATCTCAAAGGCGCCGGGAACCCGGACGATACTGATATCTTTTTCGTCAGCCCCTGACCGTTTCAGTGCGTCCAGCGCCCCTTCAATGAGTTTGCTGCAGATGAAATCATTAAACCGGCTGGCTACGATACCAAACTTCAACCCCTTGGCTATGATTTTCCCCTCTATGATTTTGGCCATAATCCTGTTTCAGCTCCTTTCCGCCGTCTCTGTCACGGGTTCGATTCTTCCTCGGAACGTTCACGATCAGACGCCCCGTGAACCCGTCACCGCTATATTTCCAACAAGTGCCCCATCTTGTCTTTCTTGGTTTTCAGGTAGTGCAGGTTGATCTCGTTTGGCTTGATCTCTATGGGGACCCTTTCCACAACCGTTACGCCATACCCTTCCACTCCGACGATCTTCTTCGGGTTGTTTGTCATGAGACGCATCTTCCTGACCCCGAGATCAACGAGTATCTGCGCCCCTATGCCGTAGTCCCTGAGATCTTCCTGAAATCCCAGCTCAAGATTAGCCTCCACGGTGTCGCGCCCCTGTTCCTGCAGGTTGTAAGCGCGTATCTTATTGACAATCCCGATTCCTCTCCCCTCCTGGTGCATATAGACGATGACGCCCTTCCCCTCCTGATTCACCATCTCCATGGCCTTGTGAAGCTGGTCGCCGCAGTCGCATCGCAGCGACCCGAAGAGGTCTCCCGTCACACACTCGGAGTGGACGCGGACCAGCACCGCGTCGTCAGGCCCTATGTCCCCCTTCACGAGGGCGATGTGCTTCATATCGTCCACATCGTTCTCGTAGACGATGACCCTGAATTCCCCTCCGTATTGAGTCGGGAGGGTAGCCTCGGCGACTCTCCGTATAAGACGCTCGTGCTGCATCCTGAAGTCGATGAGGTCGGCAATGGTGACAATCTTGATGCCGTGCTCCCTCGCGAATACTTCGAGATCAGGCATCCTCGCCATGGTTCCGTCTTCCTTCATGATCTCGCAGATAACCCCGGCGGGTTTCAGATACGCCAGCCGGGCGAGATCGACCGACCCCTCGGTCTGCCCGGTGCGGACCAGGACGCCCCCCCTGCGGGCCCGTATGGGAAAAACATGTCCGGGGCTCACCAGGTCGCTTGGCTTTGCGCTGTCGGCAACCGCCGCCAAGATGGTAGTTGCCCGGTCCTTAGCGGAAATACCCGTTGTCACGCCGACCCTCGCCTCAATCGAAACCGTAAAGGCCGTCCCGAAGCGCGACTCGTTATTGGCAGTCATGAGAGGAAGTTCCAGCCTGTCCGCCAAGTCTTCCGTCAGGGAAAGGCATATGAGACCCCTGCCGTGTTTTGCCATAAAGTTAATGGCTTGCGGGGTAACATGCTCGGCGGCCATGCACAGGTCACCCTCGTTTTCCCTGTCTTCATCGTCAACCAGTATCACCATCTTGCCATTTTTGATGTCTTCAATGGCCTCTCCAATCGTGCTCACCATCTTGTTTCCTTTATTCCTTTTCATGATAGGGTCATTTCACAAATCCATGGCTTCTCAGGAAATCTTCATTGATTCCTCCGTCGGGATGGACGAATCGCTCCACATATTTTCCCAAGATATCCGTTTCCACATTCACACGGTCGCCTGCTTTTTTGAATCCGAGCGTCGTCTCCCGGGCGGTGTGAGGAATGATATTAACATAAAACCGGTTATTTTCATATCGGTTAACCGTCAGGCTGATGCCGTCCACGGCGACAGACCCCTTCAGAACGATGTAACGCCCCGTCTCCGCTCCGACCTCAATACCGAATATGATGGAGTTTGATCTTTCGGTGCGTTCCCGGATGTCGCCCGTACAATCAACGTGCCCCAGAACGAAGTGCCCGCCCAGTGGTTTGCTCAGGGTGAGAGCCCGCTCCAGGTTGACCGTGTCTCCGATTCTGAAGTCCCTCACGGTGGTCTTTGCCAGGGTCTCCGCCGACACATCGGCGGAAAAGCCGTTGTTCGCAACTGCCATGACAGTCAGGCAGGCACCGCTCACCGCGATGCTGTCACCCACCCGCACACCCCCAAGGTCCATCGATGTGCCGACGGCGAGCCGGGCGTCCGCTCCCCTTCTGACGATATCCCTGACGATGCCCACACTTTCAATAATGCCGGTAAACATCAGGCGTCCTTTTTGAGAAATCCCTTCAGTTCTTCCATGAATTCATTCACATCCCGGAATTCCCGGTACACGGAGGCGAATCGCACATAGGCCACCGCGTCGAGGGTATGGAGCGTTTCCATGATCTTTTCCCCTATCACATGGGTGGGGATCTCCTTCATCTGGAGTTCCTGGCATTCCTGCTCGATCCGGTTGACCGCGTCCTCTATGGTCTCCACGCTGATGGGGCGTTTCTCGCAGGCTTTCTTTATGCCCGTGAAGATCTTGGTTCTGTCAAACTCTTCCCTCCTGCCGTCCTTCTTGACGACAACAGGGATAACATCTTCCACATATTCGTAGGTGGTGAACCGTTTATGGCAGTTGAGGCACTCTCTCCTCCGCCGTATGGCGTTGCCGTCCCTGCTGATACGCGAGTCAATGACCTTGTTTTCTCCATTTGAGCAGAAAGGACAATTCATAGGCTTCTCCCCTCTATGCCTGCTTCCCTGAGCATTTCAACGGCAAGTGTGTCCCGGTAGCTTTCCCGGTAGACAAAAGATTCGATCCCCGAATTGATGATCATTTTGGCGCATATGATGCAGGGGTGGGTGGTGCAGTATAAGGTTGACCCCTTCGTGCTCACTCCGTACAGAGCGGCCTGGATGATGGCGTTCTGTTCCGCGTGTAGTCCCCGGCACAGTTCATGGCGCTCGCCTGAAGGAACCTTCAGCTTGTCCCGCAGGCATCCTGTCTCCGAGCAGTGCGCAATTCCCGCAGGCGGACCGTTGTAACCCGTTGCCAGGATCCGCTTGTCCCGGACCAGAATGGCCCCGACCTTGCGCCTCAGGCAGGTGGAACGCCGCGACACCAGTTCCACGATATCCATGAAATATTGATCCCATGAGGGGCGCGCGTTCCGCGTTTCAGGTTTCATCTTCTGCGCCTTCCTGCATCATCATCTTTTTCTCTGTGCCACAGGCACGAACAGTCGGTTTTACAAAGATCAGCCGTGTGCCTGAACGGTCAGATACGCGCCTCAATGCGATCCCGGTACAGGGGAAATGACTCACAGAGGGTGGCAACCTCCTTTTTTACCTCGAGGATACGTTCTTCGCTGGCCACATCATTGATGATGGAGGTGATAAGCCGGCCGATGGTCTGCATCTCCCGTTCCTTCATGCCCCGTGTGGTGAGGGCGGGGGTCCCGAGCCGAATGCCGCTGGTAACCATGGGGCCCTTCGTGTCGAAGGGGATGCCGTTCTTGTTCGTGGTAATTCCCGCCCTGTCAAGCGCCGCCTCGGTTTCTTTTCCGGTGACACCCTTGTCGGTCAGGTCGATCAGTATCAGGTGGTTGTCGGTCCCGCCCGAGACGAGGCGAATGCCCCCCTTTGTCAGCTCCTCTGCGAGGGCCCGGGCGTTTTTCAAAATCTGGAGCTGATACTCCTTGAAGGTCGGTTCGAGGGCTTCCTTGAAGGCCACCGCCTTGGCCGCGATGATATGCATGAGCGGCCCCCCCTGGCTGCCGGGAAAGATACGGCTGTCGAGGACCTTTGCATAGTCCTCCCGGCACATGATCATGCCGCCCCGCGGGCCGCGCAGGGTCTTGTGGGTCGTTGTCGTGACAAATTCACACACCGGAACGGGGGACGGGTGGAGGCCGACGGCAACAAGGCCGGCGATGTGGGCAATGTCCGCCATGATCGCCGCTCCAGTCCTGTCCGCTATCTCCCGAAAGGCCTGAAAATCGATGGTCCGGGGATAGGCGCTGGCCCCGACGACGATCAGTTTGGGGTTATGGCGTTTCGCCTGATCTTCAACCTCGTTGAAATCAATGGTCTCTGTTTTCCGGTCCACCCCGTATGAGACGACATTGTAGAGCCGCCCCGAAAAGTTGACCGGACTGCCATGGGTGAGGTGCCCGCCGTGGGAAAGATTCATCCCCAGGATCGTGTCACCCGGCTCCAGTGTGGCGAAATAGACCCCCATATTCGCCTGGCTTCCGGAATGGGGCTGCACATTGACGTGATCCGCGCCGAACAGCTGTTTCGCCCGCTCTATGGCGAGGGTTTCCGCCACATCGACAAACTCGCACCCCCCGTAATACCGCTTCCCCGGGTATCCTTCCGCGTACTTGTTTGTCATGATGCAGCCCTGCGCCTCAAGCACCGCCTCGCTTACAAAGTTCTCCGAGGCAATCAGTTCAAGCTTGCCGGCCTGCCGTCTGGTTTCATCGAGTATCGCCCGGGCGATTTCCGGATCCGTCTTGTGCAATATGGACATTATCTCTTCTCCTTCTCAATATTCCGTATCTTTTCGAGACGCTGCTCGTGCCGTCCTCCCTCAAAAGGGGTGTCAAGCCAGACCGTGGCAATGGCGACGGCCGTCTCCGGGTCCGTTCGCCTTCCGGCAAGCACGAGCACGTTGGCGTCGTTATGCATCCTGCTGAGGCGGGCCGTTTCCGTATCCGTACAGAGGGCCGCTCTGATGCCGGGAAACTTGTTCGCAACGATCGACATGCCAATGCCGGAGCCGCAGATCAGGATTCCCCGGTCGTATTCCCCCGATGATACCGCGCGGGCCACACGGGCTCCGAAATCGGGATAGTCCACGGAATCCTCGCTGCCGGTGCCGATGTCCGTCATGCCGCCGATGGCCTTCTTCAGAGCCTCCTTTAACAGAAAACCGGCATGATCGGAACCGATAACGATCTTCATGATGATCCTCTTCACCCCTCAAATTTCTTGAATATCACCACCGAATTGACACCGCCGAACCCGAAGGTGTTGGACATGGCGGCCCTGATCTCCCGGCTTCGCGCTTGGTGCGGCGTATAGTCCAGGTCGCACTGCGGATCGGGATTGTCCAGATTGATCGTGGGTGGCACCACTCCTTCCTGGATAGCTTTGACGGAAAAGATGGCCTCCGCCCCCCCCGCAGCTCCCAGCATATGACCCGTCATCGATTTTGTAGAACTGATGGCAACATCCCGGCTGTGGGCGTCAAAAACCGTCTTGATGGCTTCCGTTTCATACGCGTCGTTCAGAGCGGTCGATGTGCCGTGGGCGTTGATATAATCGATCTCTGACGGCTCCATCTCCGCGTCCTGCAGGGCGAGCCGCATGCACCGTACGGCGCCGTCATGCCCCGGAGGGGGGGCCGCCATGTGGAAGGCGTCGCTCGTTGATCCCGTCCCCGCAAGCTCGGCGTAAATCCGGGCTCCCCGCTTGAGGGCCCATGACATCTCCTCCAGGATGATAACGCCGCATCCCTCGCCTATGACAAAGCCGTCTCTGTCGCGGTCGAAGGGCCTGCTTGCCCGCCGGGGCTCGTCATTTCTGGTCGACAGCGTCCTCATGGCCCCGAATCCCGCTACGGCAAGGGGAGCGACGGCCGCCTCCGTTCCGCCCGTTATCATGGCGTCCGCGTACCCGCAGGCTATGGTTCTGAAAGCATCCGCGATGGCGCTGTTCCCTGAAGCGCATGCCGTGACGGTGCAGCTGATGGGGCCCTTGGCGCCGAATCGCATAGACACCTGCCCGGGCGCCAGATTGGCCAGCACCGCCGGAACGGTGAAAGGAGACAGCCTCCCCGGTCCTGAGTTGAGCAGGGTTTCCTTCTCCTTCTCGATGGTGGTCAGACCGCCAATGGCGGAGCCCAGAATAACCCCGACCCGCTCGGCATTGTCGTTTCCGATCGCCAGATCCGCATCGCGCATGGCCATCTCCGAGGCCGCAAGGGCGTAGATGATAAAATCATCCAGCCTGCGCCGTTCTTTTGCATTGACAAAGGCCAGGGGGTCAAACCCCTTGACCTCTCCCGCTATCTTCGTCTTGAAGCCGGCAGTGTCAAACCGGGTAATCTCAGCGATACCGGGCGTACCGGAACAGATTCCCGCCCAGGTGTCTTCCAGACAATTACCCAAGGGACTCACAATACCCAGTCCCGTTATGACAACCCTCCGCCTCGACGTCATGACTATGACAATCTTCCCTTTATGTAATCGGTGATATCCTTCACCGTGCGTATCTTGGCCAGATCATCATCCGATATCTCCAGTCCGAAGTGGTCTTCCATTGCCATGATCAGTTCCACTATATCAAGAGAGTCGGCCCCCAGGTCGTCGATAAACGCCGCCTCGGGGACGCACTCTTCTTCCGTTATATTCAACTGTTCAACGATAACTGCTTTGATTTTTTCTTCGAGCTGAACGGTCATTCCTTTTCCTCCCTCATGTATATATCAGATTTTTTACCTGTGTCACATGTACAGTCCGCCGTTGACCTGTATCACCTGGCCCGTGATGTAATCGGCCCTCGCGGAAGCAAGGAATCCCACAACACCCGCTACATCATCCGGCGTTCCGGCTCTCCCCAGCGGCACCTGGTCCAGCACCGCCCCTTTGCGTTTTTCCTCCATGGTGCCGGTCATATCGGTTGCGATAAGTCCCGGAGCAACGGCGTTAACGCAGATATTCCTTGAACCCAGCTCCCGGGCCAGCGACTTGGTAAGCCCAACAATCCCCGCTTTGGATGCGGAGTACGCTGCCTGTCCGGCGTTTCCGGAGAGGGCGACCACGGATGTCATATTGATGATTCGCCCCCACCTCTGTTTTATCATATATCTGACGACCGCCTGGCAGCAGTTGATGGTTCCGGTCAGATTCACCGCCATGACACTGTTCCAGACCTCCGGCTTCGTCCTGACAAAGAGACCGCTCTGGGTCATGCCGGCATTGTTTACCAGGATGTCAATTCGTCCGCGATTTTCAATCATTCCCTGAACGGCAGCAGTGACGGCGTTCACATCCGATACGTCGAATCTCAGGAGGTCTCCCGTCCCTCCCTGCGCGCGGACAAGCTCCAACGTCGCCCGGGCCTCTCTGTCGTTGCGGACATAATTGATGCCGACGAAGGCCCCCATGCGGGCAAGTTCCACTGCGATGGCCCTTCCGATTCCCCGTGATCCCCCCGTTACGAGGGCGGTTTTTCCATCGAGAGGCTTTTCGTCCGGTTTGTTCATATCAATCACCCGCGTGTTTTTACTGACAACTCCTGCCGCACATGCTCTGAAATCCCGTCAACCGGTTTGTCCCGAGGGACAATCCTATGCCGCTTCACCGCCATCAAAAAAATCGGCGGTTGCTTCCAGTGAGGCCTCGTCTTCTACGTTCAGGGTTTTGATATCTCTGTCGATTCTTTTTATCAGGGCTGTCAGTGTTTTCTTTGGCCCTATTTCGACTATGGTCTGTACCCCCATTCGGGCCATCCGCTCTATGGTTTGCTGCCACCGCACAGGGGAGGCAAACTGCCGTATCAGGAGTGTTCTGGTCGTATCTCTTTCATGCACCAGATCCGGGTCGAAATTCGGTATGACCGGTATCTCGCACTGCCCGATCGCGACGCTGTCCAGATACCGATTCAGCCGTTCCGCCGCTGTGTTGAGGAGACTGCAATGACAGGGAACGCTTACGGAGAGTTTCACCACCATCCGGGCGCCCTCTTCACGCGCCTTCGTCATGGCCCGCTCCACCGCCGCCGTGGCGCCGGAGATGACAAACTGACCGGGGCAGTTGATATTGGCCACCTCCACCACCCCGTACTTCCTCTCCACGGCTTGGCATATCTCATCAACGGATTGCTGAGGGAGGCCGATAATGGCCGCCATGCAACCCTGCCCCGGAGGTACCGCTTCCTGCTGGTACTCTCCCCGCGCGTATACGAGTCTGACGGCATCCGAAAAATCGAGGGCACCGGCGGCGCAGAGGGCTGCGAATTCTCCCAGACTGTGCCCTGCCAGCATCGATGGTTCCACCCCTGTCACGCTTTTAAATACCCGGTACAAGGCTACATCGACAGTCAAAACCGCCGCCTGTGTGTTTGGCGTGAGATCGAGGGCATCCCGGGGTCCTTCAAAACAAAGCCGGGCGATATCAATGTTGAGCGCATCCCCGGCCTTGTCAAAGATCTCCTTTGCTTCGTGGAACCCTTCGTACAGATCCTTTCCCATGCCGACGTATTGTGAACCCTGACCGGGGAAAACGATGCCTATGGTATCCATGCCTTTTCGCCCTCAGAGCACCGGCGCGGGGAACGTCTATTCAACGGAGATCACTTCACGCCCCTTGTAGAAACCGCAATGGGGGCATGCGCGGTGAGGCAGCTTCGGTTCGCTGCACTGGGGGCATACAGATGTTGTGACAGCCTTGAGGGAGTCGTGCGCCCTTCTCATATTCCTTCGTGTTCTCGAATGTCGATTAGTTGGATTTGCCATGGTATGATTTACCTTTCATTCTTCATTCTCAAATTTTTTAAGACAGCAAAGGGGGAATGTACCTGTTGCTCGTTATGATTACACGTCTCCGTATTGAGGTTTTTCCCGCATACGGGGCACAGCCCCCTGCAGGATTCATTACAGAGGGGTTTCATCGGAACCTGCAGTACCATCTGTTCAACCACGATATGATCCAGATCTATGATATCTCCGTTATAGTTGCCGTATTCCAGATCCTCGGAGGTCAGTTGCAGATCATCTTCTTCCATATCTTCAGGAGGGGTCAGAACATACTTGAAGTGAATCTTCACGGGAAAATCAAAAGGCTCCAGGCAACGACAGCACGCAAGTTCTCCCTCGGCTTGTATGGTTCCCCTGATGGATACATTCTGCAAAATCTTCACAACCAGGCACTGAACGTCGATTTTTTCAACGCGCCAGCCGCAGTCATCGCCCGCCGGCAGGGACCGGCGAAACCATTCGCCACTCTCAGAGAACCGGAGTTGCAACCCCTCTTCCGGGATATGTGAAATATTGATCTGCAAAGCTCAGCCCGCTGCAACGTGTCTAAAAAAAGAATGTAACGTAATTACAAAAACCGTTCAATGTCAAGTAAATTTTACTATTTCCGCGTACCCTCCCGTGATGCGCCCCCTTCGCAGCGAAGCGGAAGCATCCTTCGAGATAGATATTTTAGACTTGAAATCACAGAGTAAATCCCGTAGATAATAAAAAGAGATCTAAATACCCCTTGACTTTTGGGGTGTATTTGTCTAGTTACCGCACGTTCAGGACGATCCACTGGGGGATCGTCTAGCGGTAGGACTCAGGTCTCTGGAATCTGCTACCCAGGTTCGAATCCTGGTCCCCCAGCCATGGTCCCATCGTCTAGCGGTCAGGACGCTGGCCTCTCACGCCGGAAACCCGGGTTCGATTCCCGGTGGGACTACCACACACCTAATGGGGCGGATTACCATCCGCCCCTTTTATTCTGATTTCAGTTTCCCCGGTATGTCGCGTGAAGATTAAACCTCATATCGCGCTGTATACGCTACTGGCACTGGTGGGGTACGCCTGTACGAGTGGAATTGTCACGGACAGCCATCTCACCAGAGAGGAGGCTGTGTACTCGAACCAGCCGCCGGGTGTCATGGCGAGCGTGCAGGAGAAACTTGCCGTGGTGGACGTCCGCTATTATGGCTTTGACGGACGGATTCATCAGGGGCAGATCGTGATCCATGAAGCCCTGGCGGCGGATATCCTTCAGATCTTCGACGTCATCCTGCAGACCCGATTTCCGGTGGAATCCGTTCTGCCTATCGCCCATCCCTTGATTCAGCGCAAGGGCCCCTACGGCCTTTCCTCGGACACGAACAATACCTCCGGATATGCCTGGCGTCCGGTCACAGGCTGCAAACAATTGTCCATGCACGCCCTCGGGCTGGCAGTGGACATCAATCCCCGGCAGAATCCATACATCAGCGGCGCGTTGATTCTTCCCCCGCGGGCGATGTACGAACCGTCCGCTCCGGGGACCCTGACAGCCGATTCACCGGTGGTGCGGGCCTTCAAACAACTGAGATGGGAATGGGGCGGCGACTGGAAAGAGCGGCGGGTTGATTACATGCACTTTCAGAAAGTTCCGCCCGGGTGGGAGCAGTGGACAGGGCTCTACAGAAAAGAGAGCCTTTCAAAAATGTCGGCACAGAAGTAATTGCCCATGACGGATAGTACCGCTGATTAAACTATTTCATGATTACGGGGGGTATAGAAATGGCCTTTCAAAAATATCTGATTGCGATTGGCGTTGGTTTGATGCTAATTTACGGATGTTCGTATGATGTTTCACAAAAAGGAACATATATGAAAAACTACTATGAAACCCTGAAGAAGACGGACCCGCAACACATCTCATATGTGAAGGCCGAATCCGATGAAGAAAAAAAGGCCATCTCTCAGTTTAGAGAGTTCTATCAGGTCTTCTCCGAGGAAAAAATCCGCAGCTCCGTGAGGGGTCTTTACCGAGAGGATGCCTATTTCCGTGACGGTTTCAGGGAAGTCCAGGGCATCGACGCTATTGAAGAATACTTTGTCAGCTCCACGGAAGCCTTTCTTGAGTGTCGTTTCAATATCCAGGATGTCGCTGTGCATGACGGCAATTATTATTTTCGCTGGATCATGACGCTGGTATTGAAACGCAACAAAGATAATCCTGTTGAGGCGGTGGGCATGTCCCACGTCCGTTTTGACGAAAAGGGCAAGATCATTTTTCACCAGGACTACTGGGACACGGGCATTATCTATGAGCAGATCCCGATCTTGGGACCGATCATTACCTGGATCAGGCAAAGAGTGTAAGCCATACATGACAGAGACAGACCTCGTGTGAACAGGGGAGGGCCTCATTGATGGACGGTACCGATCGCTTGAAAATCGCTGTGGTGGGCGGCGGCGTCGCGGGGATTGTGGCGGCTTATCTGATGCAGAGGCGGCACGACGTCACGCTGTACGAAAAAAACGACTACATCGGCGGACACACGAACACGGTGATCATTCCCGACGGTCCGGACCGGGGGATGCCGGTCGATACGGGCTTCATTGTGCTCAATGACCGGACCTACCCCCTGTTCACCCGGTTTTTGTCCCAGCTCAACGTCGCTATCAGTAAAACGGATATGTCCTTCAGCTATACGGACCGAAAAACGGGACTCCAGTATGCCAGCATGGATTTCGACGGCATCTTCGCCCAGCGGCAAAATCTGCTCAAACCGTCTTTCTGGAATCTCCTGCGGGGAATCATCAAGTTCAATACCACGACGCGCCGGCGGCTCCATGAGGGCGGCCTTGCTGGAATTACCCTGGGAGAGCATCTTGAAAGGGAGGGAATCCCGAAGAAGGTCGCCACGGAATTCGTCCTGCCCATGGCGGGGGCCATCTGGTCCGCCCCGGACGGCAAGATCTCAGACTTTCCGGCTGAGACGTTCGCCCGGTTTTACGAGAACCACGGCCTCCTGTCTCTGGCGGACCATCCGCAATGGTACTTTATCAGCGGGGGCAGCCAGACCTATGTGCGGTCCTTCCTCAAAGATTTCAAGGGCACAGTCGTCTTAAACTGCGCCGTTACGGGCATACGGCGGGAGGCCGCGCGGGTCGTCATTGAAGGGCCCGGTGTGGGCGAGAGCTTCTATGACCGGGTCATCATTGCCGCCCATGCCGATGAGGCCCTGAAGCTACTCACCGATCCGTCGCCGGAGGAAGCGCGACTTCTTTCGGCATGGACCTATTCGCGAAACAACACTGTCCTCCACAGGGACAGTTCCTACCTGCCCCCAAATCATCGGGCCTGGGCATCCTGGAATTACATCCGTGAGGCGGGAATGGACGCCGAGGCACCCGTCACCCTGACGTACGACATGACGCGGCTGCAGCGCCTGACGACGAAAGAACGTTACTGCGTGACCCTGAATCCGGCTCGTCCCATCCCCGAGGCCGCCGTGATCCGCCAGCTGGATTATACCCATCCGGTATACACCTTCGCCTCCCTCTCATCTCAAAGTGAATTGGGACGATTGAACGGTCAACGGAACACGTTTTTTTGTGGAAGTTATTTCGGTTATGGCTTTCACGAGGATGCGGTGCGCTCGGCCGTGGAGGTCGGCCGTCTATTCGGGATCGATTTGTAACACATGCATTTTCTTCCGCCTTTATGGGGGATAAGCAATGAAATCTTGTATCTATGAAGGCTACACGGAACATCAGCGCGTCAAGCCGGCGGAACATCATTTCCGGTATAACCTTTATTTTTATTGTTTCGATCTCGACGAACTGCCGGATCTTGACCGCGCATTGCCGCTTTTCGCCTATAACAGATTCCGTCCCGTCTCCCTCCACGACAAGGATTATCTGGATCAGGGCCCGGGCACTATCAGGGAAAAGGTCCTGCGGCGGCTGGAGAAAGAAGTAGATGTCGACCGCATCACACGCATACTCCTCATCACATCGGCCCGCTATTTCAACTATATCTTCAATCCCGTCAGCTTTTATTATTGCTTGTCTGCCGAGAGCGAGCTTGTGGCCGTTGTTGCGGAGGTCAACAACACCTTCAACGAAAAGCACCTGTATGTTCTGAAGGCCTCCGAGGCAAAGGCGGCGGGCTATGCCGCCCACTATTGGGCCGATAAGAACTTCCATGTGTCCCCCTTCAACTCGACGGCGGGACGGTATGAATTCTTCTTATCCACGCCGGGTGAGGAGATCGATATCCGGATCATCCTTCATCGGGACGGGGAAAAGGTTTTTGAGGCGCGGCTTTGGGGGAAATCCAGACCTCTGACCTCCTTTGGGCTGGCGGCCCTCATAGCAAGGCACCCCCTGATGCCTCACCTTTCCATTCCGAGGATCTTCCTGGAGGCGGCCAAGCTCTTTTTTCAAAAGAAACTGACCTATATTGAAAAACCGATCCCCATGAGCATGATGACTATCCGCAAAAAGCCGCCAGGCCTATGGGAAAAAGCGTGTATGGCAATAGTCACGAAGCTCATGGGCCGCATCAGCAGCGGTTCTCTTGAACTGCGCCTTCCCGATGGACGGGTCAAGGCCTTTGGAAACGACGCAGCGGATCTGCGGGCGGCCATGACGGTCCATGACTATGGCTTCTTTACAAGCCTGGTTATGGGCGGCGACGTCGGCCTGGGAGAAACCTATGTAAGCGGCCTCTGGGATGCCAAAGACATCTCCACGCTCTTCAGGGTTCTTATTAGAAACAGGGAAGCCCTGAAAAACGGCTATCCCGCGACAGCGTGGCTCACGCGACGAAAAAACGATCTCCTCTATCTGCTCCGGTCCAACAGCCTCATGGGAGCACGCAGAAACATCCAGAGCCACTATGATCTCAGCAACGAACTGTTCAGCTTATTTCTCGATGAATCAATGAGTTACTCAAGCGGCGTTTATCTCGCCGAAACGGACACTCTGGAAGAGGCGCAACAGCGGAAGCTGCAGATGATCGTTGATAAGGGCAGAATCGAGGCGTCCGACGAGGTTCTGGAAATCGGCTGCGGCTGGGGGGGATTCGCCCTGTACGCCGCACAGCAGACAGGATGCCGCGTCACGGGCGTCACCATCTCCGATGCTCAGCGCCGGCTTGCGCAAGAGCGTGTCGAAAAAGCCGGCCTTCAGAACAGTATCCGGATTCTCCTTCAGGATTACCGGGAAGTTACAGGATGGTTCGATAAGATTGTATCCATCGAAATGCTGGAAGCGGTCGGCGAAAAAAATTTCGGGACCTTCTTCCGCCAGTGCGATCGGTTGCTGAAACCGGGAGGGTTGCTTGTTCTGCAGGTCATCACGATTCCGGATCAGGGGTACAAAGCCTACCGAAAAGAGACGGACTGGATTCAGAAGTATATCTTTCCGGGAGGGTTTCTTCCCTCCATAACGGCTCTTCTGAATGTTGCCACCAGGCATTCGACCCTTATTATGGAAACCTTGGAAGACATCGGGCTCCACTATGCTCGGACCCTGAGAGACTGGCGTGAGCGTTTTGTGCAAAACCGGGATCAACTGCAAACCCTTGGATTTGATCCGTCCTTCGAAAGAAAGTGGCGATACTATCTCAGTATATGTGAAGCCGGATTTTATGAGCACGCTGTGAGCGACGTCCAGGCGGTTTTCAGAAAACCGTGATGGGTGGGCGATACAATGTATCAGGGGGAATTGGGGTTTCCACCAAATGAGGGAGGGACTGAGCATGAAACTGGTTTATCTGTACCTCTTGACGTTACCTGTGTTCTTCGGCATCGATTTGCTCTGGATCGGCGTCCTGGCGAAGGATTTTTACCGCAATAATCTGGGCCATCTCTTCCGTCAAGACATCAACTGGGCAGCAGCCTTAATTTTCTATTTCCTGTACATCGTCGGCATCCTGATCTTTGTCACCCTGCCCGCACTGGAAAAACAATCCCTGGGCCGGGCGATTATCATGGGGGGACTCTTCGGTTTTTTCGCCTACGCTACTTACGATCTTACCAATTTCGCGACATTGAGGGACTGGCCGATCAAGGTTGCCATCGTTGATATAGCATGGGGCATGGTCCTGACGGCGAGCGTCGGGGCGGCCAGCTACTTCATAGGCAGGTGGATTTTGCCGTAAGACCTGTCTTTCCTCAGCGTGAGCGGAACGTCATGAACTGTTGTTAATGTTACTTCGGGACCGGTCAGAAAAGACTGTTTCGGCGGAATGGTGAATGAAGTCAATATGGATACACGGGGCCCACATGCCGTTCCCGGCGATCAATCTGCCATGCGGGAGGTGTGACAACATGAAACTGCAAAGATATCTTTTCGCTATCTGCATTCTGATCGTTGTGGCGGTTATGTCCGGTTGTTATGAAGGCTATGTGGGAAACGAAGGGGCACTGCTGAAGCAGTATCTTGAACCGGCCAAGTTGAAGGAACTTGTGGACGCACCGCGAGCAGACATATGGATCATCGACGTCCGCCCTGAGTCCGCATTTAAAAAAGCTCATATACCAACAGCGAAGAATTTTCCTTCGGGCCTGATCATGGAAAGGCTCAGCGAACTCCCGAAGAGCCAGTACCTCATAGTAACCTGTGAAACCGGCGGAAGGGCGCAAATGGTCATCAAGCGTCTCGAAAAAGCCGGGTACACCCGTTTCATGAACTGGGGCGCGAATTCACGTTATTTCGACGTGTATGGTTCGGTTTCCGGCTAGCACCAGTAGAAATTACGCGCAATTGATAATCCTGGAACATCTGAGCCATTTTCATCCAATAGAAATACGGAAGATGGCTCCATAACACCCGGTGGGCGGAGCAGTACGGACAAGGATGCCTTGCAAGAATGCCGGCACAGAAGTAATCACCCATGACGGATAGAACCGCTCTCCGCGCGGGGAAGGGGAGGGCGCACAGGAACTGCGGGAAACACCGCCGGTTTTTCCCTTGACAAGATATGGAAAGGGAGTTAACCAGTTAGCGTGTTTCATTGATCTCGGCTGCTTCGCACGCGTATGGACGGACGTCATAACCGGGGGGATTATGGCCTGATCATCGAAAGCCCTGTTTCTCAGAATGAGAGGTGGGGCTTTTTTTATGTCCCCTTTAGGATAAGGATTTATGCTTCAGTTTATCAAAATTGAAAAAAATAAAAGTCTGTCCCTAAAGATTCTGATTGTGAATAGAAACAACTATCGAATCAGACAGGCAATATATTCCCAATAGCATTCACAGACTGAGGGAGAAGAGAGATGAAATTGAAAGCTTGTTTTGTCGTTTTTTTGAGTATAGTTTTTTTTACATCTTGTGCCTCGCATAAAGCCGCCCGCCAGCCAGACTTGTCTTTCGACTTGCAGGCACAAGAGAATAAAGTCGAAAACAATGGTATTGTTCTTATGGTAAAAGTATTTCACTTAAAATCAGAGCTAAAAAGTTACTTTGATGATGATTTGCTTTTATATGGCATATTGCCTGTTCAAATGAACTTACACAACAAATCCTATGGAAAAACAGTTCTTTTTAACACCGATGGGATCAATTTAATGGATCCTACCGGTGCTAGAAATCCTGTAATGTCATTGGACCAAGTAATGGATAAAGTAGAAAAGAGCTTCTGGAGAACAGCAGGTTGGGGCGTAGCCTTTGGGTGTTTGGGTGCGATTCCGAGTGCAATAAATGTAGATAGAACTAACGAGAAAATAAGGGCAGACTATGAATCGCGCATTCTCAAGAGTGGGAATCTCATTTCTGGTGGAGTAACAGAAGGCCTAATATATTTTAGTGTTCCTGAAGATATAACCAGTTTGTCTGGATGGAAAATATGTGTGATCTTAAAAGATATGGAGAGTAGAGAGGATATCATTCTTGACTATGGTCTCTCGGGAACCATAGTTTCTCCAAAAGAAAGAATACGGGAACGGAATGAAGCAGTGCAAGAAGCGACTGAAAAGGGGAATATGTAAAGGTTATATTTCAAAACGTGAGATGGAACTTTTGAGTTCTGTGAACAATTATGGAGAAGATAACGGTTATTCAACATGTAATGAAGATTTTTCTTGGTTTTTGAGAGAAGCGGTAGACTCAAGATAGATTGATACAATTGGTAAGGTGTCCTCAGATTTCTGGTATTTTCTATTCGCGGATTTTCCGAGAATAGGAAACGACACTTGATTCCCGAAGGCACATATTATGAATGTTGCTTATGAAATGTATATCAATATTTTTAGTGGTTATCTGATTATAGCTGGGACCTATATCCTTAGTAGAAACATTTTTGATAACAACATGAGAAGATTTATTCCATATGAGCTAAGTCAAAAAAGAATACCATTTTCCATCAAATTGCTTGTTTTTACTTTTGGGTATCGGAAGAAACTACATGATCTCAACTATTGGTCTCCTGAGATTGATCCAACTTACCAAGGAAAATTTTCATATAAAGAGAAATTGTTTATTTTTGAACCCTTTATCGGTTTTATTTTCGTTTTGATTGGGACTGGGCTATTAATTTCGATGTAAAAGTCTAATAAAAGTGGGAATCTTGGTGACACTTCCCGTATTTCACAGTTCAAAATGAACCCAGTAATTTCCGGTTAAGTTTTTGCATGTACGTTTTGGGTTTTTGGTTCTTTTACATTTTCTACAGTATCAGTGTTTGCAGGCATGAATTTCAGTTCATTGCGGATTTGCATT
>DIXO01000059.1 GCA_002428735.1 Syntrophaceae bacterium UBA6078
TAAAGAAAAAGAGTATCACTTCTGTTCTCATAACCGCGCATGATTATCTCCTGTTATTCCAAGATATTATGCGCTGCACTCTATCACAAAACGGAGAAATTTACGACACGTTATAGGAAAAGTTTTTCAACAACCTGCTAGGGCACAATCTGCCATTGCATTTTCGTAATTCGGTTTATTGGAGGCAATAATGAGTGTTGGTGCTTTGTGATAAAAGGTATAACCTTTTTTTTGAGAACGATTCTTTATACTTAACTTTCCAGGGTAATCATCATCAGGAATCCAATGTTGAAATCCTTCACGAACAAGTTCGTTTAAATGAATAAGCACATCTTTTTTCTGAATAGCCGTAAACAACCAGCTTTGGTTGTTGCCGCCACTAGGTGCCCATATTGCGGCATCAAGCAGAGCATCCAGTTGTTCAGATGATATTTGTTTGTCAGTAAATTGGCGCGTACTCCTTCGTTCATGGATGCAATTCAGGACTTCGTTATTCAGACTCATATCATTTCCTCCTGTCAAATATATTTGGTTTCACACTCCTAAAAACTGAATTACCATCGGCTGTAAGCCGAAGGGTTTAGCGGTCGCGTCGAATGAATTCGACTGCTTTGCGACCGCTTTATTGAAAAGACATAAAGGCTTGTCCCTTGAGGACTACGCCAAACTTCTCTTCGCCTAAAGGCGAGGGGTTTCAACCATCCCCGAAGGGGACACTAACCTTGATAATCAAAAACCTTATCCAACCAATCAACATCATCTGTTGCCTCAACGCTGGAATTGAGGGAGGGGCTGGGGAACGCTTAACTGAAGCCTATTCCAAGGCCACAAAATTTGGGTAAATGATGTCGTTCATAAAAGCCGCAGCTTTTCCCGGTCCCTCTCAAATAACTTGATAGTTATCCTCATCGCCTTGGCATCCCAAGTTGTACCTCAGAAACCAATTATACAATTGCTTGTCTTTATAGACTTCATCCCAGATGGCGTGAGCCCCTTCAGGAAATATCGTGAAGCGAACATCGCAGCCTCTGCGCCTCAAGGCCTCAACCATTTGCTCTGATACATGAAGCGGGATGATGGCATCCTTTGCGCCATGGTAGACTTGGATGGGCATGTGTGCAATATATCCGGCATATACGTATGGGGCTGAAGCGCCGCAGATAACTGCCAGGGCTGCGAAGAGCCTTGGGTTGTTTATTGCCAATCTCCAGGCGCCATACCCGCCGCGGCTTATGCCGGTGAGATAGATACGAGTTCTATCAATATTGTGCTCTTCGACTATATGGTTGATGAGAGCAATTAAGGCAACTTCATCCCAAAATTGCTTGATGTGAGGATTCTGTGGAGCCAATACGATAAATGGTAATTGCAGGCCAGCTTCAAGTTCCTTTGGTAGGCCATGGCGCTTGACCAGTTCTATGTTGTCGCCACATCCACCACCACCGTGCAAAAAGACCATAAGGGGTAAATTCGGTGAATTCGCAGAATAGTCGTCTGGTGCATAAAGTAGATAATTAAGACTTGCTGCTGAGGCTAAGTGGACGGATCTGTCTAGTAACTTCATAAAATACTCTCTGAACCCCCCGTTTCTTTAGTGTAAAACATATTCTGATTGCACGACATGACATACAGCGAATTTCGCATAGTTAACAGTGGATATGTTGATCCTGATAAAAACTAACCGCAGCAATTCTGTCGTATAAGGCCCCTCGAAGATACGTTAAGAAGAATGTAATCGCAAGCCATTGCCATTCATCCAAATCCATATGGCAGGGGGTATTATGCAGATCCGTATGACACCCTTCTCCCGTCT
The DNA here is from genome assembly GCA_002428735.1 of Syntrophaceae bacterium UBA6078. GTDB lineage: Bacteria > Desulfobacterota > Syntrophia > Syntrophales > UBA2210 > UBA6078. The sequence continues at coordinate 1,814 of DIXO01000059.1, forward strand.
GGATGACAGTAAATATTAAGCTGTTCATAAAAACGAAATCCCTGTCTCTCATTTTGAGACTCAGGGATTGAGATGATTAGACCATAATCCCACGGTTACAATTGCTCAAAAACACATATGGTGCGTTCAAGATCAAAAATGCGCTAGACCACTAACTCCATTATAATTTCTTGTCAAGGGATATTACAGAGAGGCTTTCAAATGGTACTAATCGATTTTCTCCTGAAACGATCTTGAGGATTTGTAGGTATACTCATCAATAATCCTCCAGACTCTATCAAATCTGCACTGCCTCCCATTACGAGCACGACACCCAACTCTCTTTTTTCAAGAGCCGGAAAGATCGCAGGCACTACCACGACTTTTTTGCTCACCTCTGTCAGGCCGCCCCGCGTGACCCTCCCACCTGTCCGGACGGCCGAGCCTCCGGTGTAGACCCTGAGCATTTCTTGACACAAGCACGCAGATGTTTTATTTTCCCGCATGAATTAAATATTTTAGCATGATCGGTTCGGGAGGCTTAGGTGGCGGACCCGACAGCGGGAACCGGTGCCGCGAGACAGGTTCCCCTGGTCAAAGAAGTTGCGGGGCAGGATCGATGAACAGGTAGTGTGAAGGGGTGTGCTCCATGAAAAAGGCCGTGCGTGTTGTTCTCTTACTTCTCCTGTTTGCCGCCGTCGGGGCCGCGTTTTATACCTTCGGCTTTCGCGAGGTATCCTCCCCGGACCGCCTCATGGTTTCCGGCACGATCGAGATAACGGAGGTGCCGCTCTCCTTCAAGATCCCCGGACGATTGGCTGAACGTCTGGTGGACGAAGGGGCCGACGTAAAAAGGGGGCAGCTGATCGCTCGTCTTGAACGGGCCGATCAGGAGCGGATGGTGGCTCGTGAAGAGGCGCAGCTCGCCCAGGCCGAGGCCCAGCTCGCCGAACTCGAGACCGGAAGCCGCCCTCAGGAAATCGCCAATGTCCGCGCCGAACTGGAACAGACCCAGGCGGCGGCCCGGGCGATGCGCACCGAGCTCCAGCAAGCGAAAGCGGACGATGAGCGCTTCACGGAACTCTATGAGGCGGGAGCAACTACGCAGCGGGAATTTGAGTTGTACCGAACCCGCCACAGGTCTGCCCGGGAAGCGGCAGCCGAGGCGCAATCCCGGGTCGACAGCGTCCGGGCCCGCCTCGAACTGGTGACGGAAGGCCCTCGCCGGGAAACGATTGACGCGGCACGGGCACGGGTGGATGTAGCTCGACAGAGCCTTGCCCTCGCCCGCCAGCAGTTGGAGGACACCGAACTCCGTGCCCCCATCGACGGGATTGTTCTCAGCAAATCCGCTGAGCCGGGGGCCTATCTCTCTCCCGGCATGCCGGTGGTCGTTATCGGAGACATGGCCCGCCCCTGGCTTCGGGCCTACGTCAATGAACCTGATATCGGGCGGCTCCAACTGAACCAGGAGGTAATTGTCGTCACGGACGCCTTCCCGGACGAGCGATTCTCCGGACGGATCAGCTTTATCAGCAGCGAGGCCGAGTTTACTCCGAAGACTGTTCAGACCTTTGAGGAACGGGTCAAGCTCATGTACCGGATCAAGATCGATCTCGAAAATCCTCACTATCGACTCAAGCCCGGCATGCCCGGCGATGCAATCATTGACCAGGAGCAATGACGCCATGGCGGCCCCTTCTGAAGCCGTCATTCAGGCCCGCGGCCTCACCCGGCGATTCGGGGAGCTGACCGCGGTGGACTCTCTGGACCTCTCTGTTGTCCCGGGGGAGATCTTCGGACTCGTGGGCCCGGATGGAGCCGGGAAGACCACCACTCTGCGCATGCTTGCGGGGATCATGGCGCCCACGTCGGGGGAGGGGCGCGTGGCCGGGTGCGACCTGAAGACCAATCCCGAAGGAATCCGTAATCATCTCGCCTACATGAGCCAGCGATTCGGCCTCTACCCGGACCTCACCGTCCGGGAAAACATCAATTTTTACGCCGATCTGTATGGCGTTCCCCGCTCGGAGCGGAAGAATCGGATGGGCGAACTGCTCGACTTCAGCCGTATGAGTCCCTTCACGACGCGCCGGGCGGGGGATCTGTCGGGGGGCATGAAGCAGAAACTGCAGTTGATCTGCGCCCTGATCCACACCCCGCGGGTGCTCCTCCTCGATGAACCCACCAACGGGGTGGACCCGGTGAGCCGCAGGGAATTCTGGCGTATTCTCCATCGGCTGCTGCAGCAGGATGTGGCGATCCTGATCACCACCGCCTACCTGGATGAGGCGGAACGGTGCAACCGGGTGGGGCTGATCAACAATGGCCGCCTGCTGGCCGCCGGTTCCCCCGAAGAGACCAGGGGCCTGATGCGCGGGCGCATCCTGAGTGTCCGCAGCGACCAGGCGCGTGCAGTGAGCCGGCTCTTCAGCCGGGACCTTCCTTCCATCAGCACCACCGTATTCGGAGACACGGTGCATGTAGTGTGTGAGGACTTGGAAACCACGCGCTCCGCGGCACAGCGGCTGCTCGACGAGCAGGGGTTGCCCTACCGGGACATACGCGAAGCGATGCCTTCTCTCGAGGATGTTTTTGTCAGTGTCATGGGACAGGAGGAATCCGTCACGGGCGGAAACGGCGAGGAGACTGAGGCTGAAGCCGTTCCTGAAGGAATTGCCGTCGAGGTGCGAGAACTGACACGCCGCTTCGGCAGGTTCGTGGCCGTGGACCGGGTCAGTTTTAAGGTGCCGCGGGGCGAGATATTCGGCTTTCTGGGTCCCAACGGCGCGGGGAAGAGCACCACCATCCGCATGCTCTGCGGTCTTCTGCGCCCCAGCGACGGGGGCGGCACCGTCGCCGGGTACGATATCGGGCGCGAAAGCGAACAGATCAAACAGCACATCGGCTACATGAGCCAGAAGTTCTCTCTCTATGAGGATCTGACCGTTGAGGAAAACATCGATTTCTACGGGGGGATCTACGGATTGACCGGGGAGCGGCTGGCCGCGCGGAGGGACTGGGCCGTTTCCATGGCCGGCCTCGAACAGCGGCGGAAAAGCCTCACCGCGGTGCTCAGCGGCGGGTGGCGGCAGCGGCTGGCCCTGGCATGCGCCATCCTCCATGAACCGCCGATTATCTTTCTCGACGAGCCCACCAGCGGGGTCGATCCACTCAGCCGCCGCCGGTTCTGGGACCTGATTTACCATATGGCCGACCGGGGCGTGACGGTCTTCGTCACCACCCATTATATGGAGGAAGCCGAATACTGCGACCGGATCGCCATGATCTATCACGGCAAAATGATCGCACTGGGATCGCCCCGGGAGTTGAAGACCACCGTGATGCGCGACCGTATCCTGGATGTGCGGTGCGCGGATTCTCAGCGTATCCTTGAAAAGGTGGCCGCGCTCCCGTCGGTGCACGATGTGTCCCTCTTCGGAGCGGGGCTCCACGTGGCGTGCGCCGATACCGACGCCGCCGCCGGAGAAATACGGAACCTGATGGCCTCTGAAGGGATACCGGTCGAGAGAATCGAGCCGGTCACGCCCGGGATGGAGGACGTCTTCGTTTCTCTCATCGAGGCCGTTGACCGGGAAGAGGCGGAGGGGACCCATGGTTAGCGCGCGACGGATGATAGCCGTGGCCCGCACGGAATTCATACATGTGATCAGGGACTGGCGCAGTCTCGTTCTTGCCATCGCCATGCCCATGGTGCTCATTTTGCTTTTCGGTTACGCCCTGACGCTGGACCTGAAAAATGTCCCCACCGTGATCTGGGACCAGTCACGAACCCCCGAGAGCCGGGAACTGATCAGCCTCTTTGAAGGGTCACCCTACTTTTCCATCAAGGCGTACGCCGACGGGTACGACCCTCTGCAACGGGAAATCGACGCGGGAACGGCGATGGTCGCCCTGGTCATACCGGGTGATTTCGCCGAGAAGATCCACGCCGAACGCACCGTGGTTGTCCAGGTCATCGTTGACGGCAGCGACGCCGCAACCTCGCGGCTGGCCGCGAGCTACACAAATAACCTGGGGATGATATATAACCGGAATATCCGCGCCGTGTCCCGCTCGCCGGGTGCCGCGGGGACCGTGGAGCTGGTGCCCCGGGTCTGGTACAACGCCGATATGCGGAGCCAGAACATGATCCTCCCGGGGATTGTTGCCATCGTCATGATGGTCATCGCCGCCATGCTGACCAGTGTCACCGTCGCCCGGGAGTGGGAAACCGGGACGATGGAGCAACTGATCAGTACGCCCGTCCGGGGATACGAGCTGATCTTCGGGAAGGTGATCCCTTATTTTTTGATCGGCATGGTTGACGTGGCCATCGCCGTCGCCATGGGAGAATGGCTTTTTCATGTTCCGCTCCGGGGGAGTCCGGCCCTCCTCTTCGCCATGGCGGCTCTATTCCTGACCGGGGCTCTTTTCCTGGGGATGACCCTGAGCATTACCCTGAAATCCCAGGTTCTGGCCAACCAGATCGCCATCGTTGCCGGGTTTCTCCCCACCCTGATCCTCAGCGGGTTCGTATTCGCCATCGAAAACATGCCTGTCCTGCTCCAGGGGCTGACCTACATCGTCCCGGCGCGCTACTTTATCGCCATCATGCGGGGGATCTACATGAAGGGGATCGGGCTGGAGATCCTCTGGTTGAACGCCCTGCTGCTCTTTATCTTCGCCGCGGTTCTGATCCTGGCAGCCAACCGGCGGCTGACGCTGCGACTGGAGTGACCGGATGCTGACACGATTAAAGAGGATGCTCGTCAAGGAATTTCTGCAGATGCTGCGGGACCCGCGGATGCGTCTTGTTGTCTTCGGTCTGCCCGTCATGCAGATGCTGATCATGGCCTTTGCCCTGACCACCGACGTGACGCGTGTCAGGATCGCTGTCCTGGATCGCGACCGGACCCCGCTCTCCCGCGAACTGCTCAGCGCCTTCACGGGCGGCGGGTATTTCCGGATCATCCGTCAGGTAAACGCGATGGACGAGATGACCCAACTCCTGGACCGGGGGACCGTACGAGCCGGACTCCGGATTCCCGCCGGATTCGCGGGGGATATCCGGGCGGGGCGCCTCGCGCAGGTGCAACTGATCGCCGACGGCACGGACAGCAACACCACGGCCATCATCCTCGGGTATGCCGGCGGAATCGTAAGTGATTTTAATACACGACTGAACGGGCACCTGCCGGGCCGTGCAGTGCCGGTGGAGATGGCGGTCCGGGCCTGGTTCAACCCGAACCAGGAGAGCCGCCTCTACTATGTGCCGGCCCTGATCGCCGTCATGCTCTTGGTATTCAGCCTCCTGCTGACCAGTATCGGCATTGTCAAGGAAAAGGAAATCGGCACCATCGAGCAGGTGATGGTGACCCCGATCCGCAAGATGGAGTTTATCCTGGGGAAAACCATTCCCTACATCATTACCGGGTATATCTCCATGACGATCATGTTTATCCTCGCCATTGTCGTGTTTGGGGTCCGGATTCACGGCAGCATCCTTCTGCTGTACGGTCTCACGGGGATCTATCTGTGCGGGAACCTGGGGCTCGCACTCCTGGTGAGCGCCAGCGCCAGCACGCAGCAGCAGGCACTCCTGACAGCCTTCTTTATCATCATGCCCTGTGTCCTTCTCAGCGGGTTCATGTTCCCCATTCACAACATGCCGACGGTGGTGCAGTACGTCACCTGGGTCAACCCCATGCGCTGGTACCTGGAGATCCTGCGCGGGGTGGTCATGAAGGGGGTGGGTTTTCAAACCTTGTGGCCGGCGGTAGCGGCCCAGCTTGCACTGGCCGTCGGATTTCTCTTCCTCGCGTCGAAACGTTTCCGGAAAACGCTGAGATAAGCGGTATCCGGCATGGCGGGGACGAAACACGAACGGACCGAGCAACCGGCGGGGAGAACCTTGTATTGCCGATTGAACAAACGGGAGCCGTCTGGTAAAGAAAATACGGGAGAGGTTGTGAGGGGCACCCCGGGACATGGGTGCGTCAGGGATGGTTCAGCTACGCGGCTGTGTGTCAACCCGGTCGGGAAAGGAGTCTGCCAGTGGAAATTTACTGTGATGTGAACAGGCTGCCGTGGGAGGAACATCCCACGGTGCAGGGCGTTTCGATACAGAAGGTAATAACCCAGGCCCGGTTCGGGTCGGAAAGCCCATCCATACTCATGGTCAAGATCCCGTCGGGAGTTGAGGTGCCGGAGCATATTCACGAACGAAGCGAGGACATCCTCTGTATCCTCTCCGGCAGGGGCACCATGTGGATAGACGGGATCGGAGACATCGCGATGCATCAGGGCATGGTGATTCGAGTCCCGCGCAATACCCGCCACCGGATATTCGATGTGACCGATGACCTCCTGGTCTACGATGTCTTTTCTCCCGGAATCATGTAGGCCCTGGCCGGGGAGAGTGGAGAAAGCACGGGACAATGGGCCTCTATAAAAAATGGTTTCTTGCCACCAGACCATGGTCCTTCACGATGACGGCCATCTCAGTCAGCGTCGGGGCCCTGATGGCCGCCATGGATGGGCCCTTTTCGTGGTCTTTGTACCTGCTGACGGTAGCAGGTGTGATCTTCATGCACAGCGCCGCCAATCTGTTCAATGACTATTACGATATCCTGAGCGGCGTGGACACGTGTGATGTGTCGACCGCGCGGTATCGTCCTCATCCGCTGGCCGAAGGGTCCCTTACCCTCACCGAGGTGATGATAGAAGCGATCTTTCTGTTCGCCCTTGCGGCCGCTATCGGCATCTTTCTTGCCGTAACGAGAGGGTGGACGATCCTCGTTCTGGCCGTGATAGGAGCCTTTGCCGGTATTTTTTATACGGCTCCTCCATTTCGATATAAATATATGGCGTTAGGGGAAATCTCCGTCTTTCTCATGTGGGGCCCCCTGATGGTGGAAGGGGCATATTTCGTTCAGCGGCAGACCCTGAGCCTGGATGCGCTGTTGGCTTCGCTCCCCTTCGGCGTGCTGGTCGCGCTGGTGCTCTTTGCCAACAATCTCCGGGACACCGCGGATGACCGGGGCAAGGGCATTCGCACCCTGTCCACCATCACGGGCAGGCACAAGGGGATATGGGTCTATGTGGGCCTGGTAGTATTCGCCTATCTGTCGGTTGTGGTTATGGCGTTTACGGGGCCTCTGAATTACTGGTCGCTGCTGGCGCTCCTGTCACTTCCCCTCTTTTTCAGGCTGCTCCGACAGATGATACAGAATCCCCCGCTGGACGCGGATGCCCGGACGGCAAAGCTGAACACCGCATTCGGCATCCTGCTCATCATCTCACTGCTCATCGGGAGGCTGACGTGAAAGGGCAGGCACAGGGGTGGGGTCTGTTACTGGCAACGGTGATCCTCGCGAACATCCTCTGGTTTGCCACGTTTTACCTCACCTTCAGCACCTTCTGGCTCAAGATCGCCGTCTCGACCATGGTGCTTGCGGCTCTCTCCTGGCGGATACGGCCCGTGGCACGGGATCGCCTCCATGTTGACGCGAACATGCTGCTGGTCGGCTTCGCTTCCGCCGCGGCGCTGTATCTGATCTTCTGGGCCGGAAAAGAGATCTCAACCGCCCTTTTCCCCTTCGCGGAGGGTCAGATCGGGAGCATCTACGGCAAGGGGGCGGGCACCCCCCGGTGGATTGTCATACCGCTGCTCCTGTTCATAACCGGCCCCTGCGAAGAGCTTTACTGGCGCGGTTTCCTGCAGGACCGGCTCGCCGAACGCTTCGGGGGACGCGGAGGCTGGCTTCTGACCACGGCACTCTACGCCGCTGTCCATCTGTGGTCGTTCAATTTCATGCTGATCGGCGCCGCCGCCGTCGCCGGGGCCTTCTGGGGTGCCATCTACTGGCGCTTCGGCTCCCTCATCCCTGTCATAGTTTCTCATTCTTTGTGGAGCGCCGTTATCTTTGCCGTGATCCCTCTGGGTTGAAACAGCCGGATAACAGGCGATTTGTGGAATCGAACCCGGGGAGGGTTGACACGATGATGTTTTTGATCGCCGCGCATGTGACGCTGATCCTCCATATCGGATTTGTCTGCTTTGTGGCGCTCGGCGGTTTTCTCGCGTGGCGATGGCGGTGGGTCCTGTTTCTCCATATACCGGCCGCGGTGTGGGGGGCGCTTATAGAGTACCGGGGTTGGGTGTGTCCGCTCACGCCGCTTGAGAACCGGCTGAGGGAAGCGGCCGGACAGGCAGGGTATTCCGGCGGATTCCTCGAACAGTACCTGCTGCCGGTGTTGTACCCGGAAGCCCTGAGCCGCGAGGCTCAAATAGTCCTTGGCACGTTCGTAATCATAATCAATGTCCTGGCCTACGGCTGGTTGATACGACGCTCCCGGGCAAGGAAGAACCGTCCTCCGGCTTCCTGAGCCTGGCTTCATGATGTGCCCGTGAAGAAGTATCCGTGAACTAAGGATCGATATTTCTATAGTTTCCGGACCGATCAACCGATATACAGTCCGGAGGGTACTACCGCGGGCGGTTTTTGATTCCCTGAAACCCGCAATCCCACGAAAAGGGTGCATCATGAGGGGCACACAACCGGGCGCACACAAGGCTGCTGATGGGATAAACGGACTGATGTCCGATCAGTATCGGATTCTTCCCGCCGACCTGGGGGAGTTTGGTGCCATTGTGGCGGACGCCGAAACGAATCGGATTCTGGATGTCAACACAACCCTGCTGGCTCTCCTGGGAATGGAGCGTGAAGCGGTCGTGGGGCAGGATCATGCCCAGTTTGTTTCACCGGCCAATCATAGGCGTTCTTCGGACCATGATCATGGCAAGGATGTGAAACCTGCGGAATGGACCCTGTCCTGCGGCAACGGGAAATCCATCCCGATCCTCAACCTCATGCTGCCCGTAGAAATCGATGGGCGGAAGGCGTTTCTGGAAAATATTATTGATATCTCGGCCTGGAAAAAGGCCGAAGAAGAGCTCAAGCGCTGCACGGTCTATGATTCCCTGACGGGACTGGCCAACCGTTCTTTGCTTGTGGATCGACTGGATCGGTGCATCGCGCGGGCGCAGCGCCATCCCGACTTTCTTTTTTCCGTCCTCCTGCTCGATATGGACCGTTTCAAGTTCCTGAATGAAAGCCTCGGCCACGCGACCGCTCAGCAGACCCTGGTCGTTGTTGCTGAACGGATACGGAATGCTCTTCGGGCCGTCGATACGGTCGCGATTCAGACAAGCCCGTCCCATACCTTTGCCCGCATGGGTGAAGACAAATTCACCATTATTCTTGAGGGGGTGCACCGCAACGAAGACGTCGTGCGGGTGGCCCAGAGAATACAGGATCTCTTTGACCAGCCGCTGGATGTGAACGGCCAGGAAGTTTTTACCTCGGTCAGCGTGGGGATCGCCATCTACGACGGGAAAGTGACCTCCGCCGACGACATGCTGCGGGACGCGGACATAGCCCTCTATCGGGCCAGAAAACGGGGGCGGCGCAGTTATATGGTGTTCGACGAGGAAGTGCACGCCCAGGCCGTCGAGCGCATGACCCTCGAGAATGATCTTCGCCATGCCGTCGAACAAAAGCAATTCTCGCTGGCCTTTCAGCCTATCGTCTCGCTGGTCAGCGATCGCATCATGGGCGTTGAAGCCCTGATCCGCTGGCAGCATCCTGAACGGGGGGAAATCAAGCCGGCACAGTTTATTCCCATTGCCGAGGCAATGGGCCTGATTGTGCCCATCGGGCTGTTCGTCCTGCGCGAGGCCTGCCGGCAGATGAAACTCTGGCAGGACCAGTTTCCCGCCGATCCTCCTCTCACCGTGGCGGTGAATCTTTCCGGCATTCAGATCCGCCAGCCCGATCTACCCGGGGATGTGAAGCGTATTCTGAAAGAGACCGGCCTGGCTCCCGGAAGTCTGCACCTGGAAATCACCGAAAGCGCGCTCATCGAAAATGACCGGCATACTGCCGCCACCCTCAAAAAACTCAAGAAGCTGGGGGTCAGTCTCCATCTGGACGATTTCGGTACGGGATACTCTTCGCTGAGCTACCTGCACCAATTCCCCATCGATATGCTGAAAGTGGATCGCATGTTTGTCCACAACCTCGATCGAGACAAGAGCAAACTGGGACTGGTGGAATCGATCATGGCCATGGCCCACAACCGGGGGATGGGCGTGATCGCCGAAGGCATCGAGGGCGGGCCACAGCTTGAGTGTCTCAAAGGCATGTCGTGCGAACAGGGCCAGGGTTTTCACCTGGCACGCCCCAAAGAGGCAAAAGCCATTGAGATGCTGCTGTCAAGCCAATACCGCTAGAACCACCCCCTCCGCATTTTCAGTCACCTCACAAAAAGGTTAAATCTCCTCTTGACTTATGGTAAGAGAAGACCGGACACTCTCGGACGAGCGGACGGTAAGTATAGACGTCCCGGTGCCATCGTTTTCTGATGGTGCTTCCCACTGAAGAGGAAGCCTTTCAGACGGTCGATCTCTCGCGGGATCGGAGCAGAGAACTGCATCAAATCGAAAAATGAGTGCGCGCGTTGTCGCACGACCCCTTTGGAGAAGACATTAGTGGTACTGGAGGCAGTCATATTTGACATGGATGGCGTCCTGATCGATTCCGAACCTCTCTGGCGGCGGGCCGAGCAAGAGGTCTTCGGGAAGGTGGGGATTGCCCTCACGAAGGAGATGTGTATCGGAACGATGGGGCTCCGGCTGGACGAGGTCGTCGCTTACTGGTACGGGCGATTTCCCTGGACAGGGAAAAGCCCAGGGCAAGTCGAAGAAGAGGTCCTGTCTGAAATGTATCGACTCATAGCGGACGAAGGGAAGCCCTTGCCGGGGGTGCATGAAACCCTCGGTGCCGTGCGGGATTCAGGCGTGGATCTCGCCATCGCCTCGTCATCCCCCTTCGGCCTGATCGAGGCGGTGGTTGATAAACTGGAAATTCGCGATTATTTCAGCGTCATGTGCTCGGCCGACGAAGATGCCCTCGGGAAGCCCGACCCCGCCGTGTACCTCCGGACCGCTGATCGGCTGGCGGTTGATCCCAACGCCTGCCTCGTCTTTGAAGACTCACTCCTGGGTGTGCGAGCGGCAAAAGCCGCGGGGATGATCGTCGTTGCTGTGCCCGCCGCCGATCAATACAACGACCCGCGATTTCATGAGGCTGATTGCAAGGTGCCCTCCCTTGTGGAATTTTCGTTTGATATGGTGAAGACATGAAAACGGCGTGGTATAATAGATGCCGGTGGGAGGGTGGATGTCATTCCGTGAGCTTCTCGCGTGTCCATGCAATATACGATGCAACGAAGGGAGGAAGCACGTTATGAAAATCAGCGCACGTAATACCCTGAAGGGGACGGTGAAAGAGATCAAAGAAGGAGTGGTCAATAACGAGATCACCATCCAACTCGCCGGAGGGCAAGAGATTATCTCCATTATTACACAGACGTCCAGCAATGCCCTGGGGCTCAAGCTCGGCAAAGCCGTTACAGCAGTCATCAAGGCCTCGAACGTAATGGTGGCCGTGGAAGACTGACACGCATTCCCTGAGCGGGCCGGTCCCTCTGGTGGTACCGGGACTGGTGATTCTTCCGGTACTGAGCCGGGAGCGCGGGAAACGCGTGCCCCTTTGTGCAGAGAGAACATGCTCAGTGTCCGGATACCCGCCACGGGGAAGAGAAAAGGACGTGTGCATGAAAACGATCCGTTCGGCCCTGTTGTGGTTCTCGGGGATCATCTGCTTTTTCTTCTTTTTTCTCATTGTTGCACTCGGCCTCATTATGTCTGACGGCAGGACCATATACCCGGCAGTGCGCGTCCTTGCGAGGATACAGCTCCTGAGCATGGGGCTGCGCCTCCGGGTCCACGGATACGACTGTTTTGATCCCCGCCGCAGCTATCTGATCATGGGCAATCATGAAAGCATGTTCGATGTCTTCGTCATCCCCGCGGCCCTCCCCATGCACGCGGTGGGAATCGAGGCGGATTACCACTTTTCCCTGCCTCTGTGGGGGTACCTGACCAGGAAATGGGGGAATATCCCCATTTCCCGTGAAAACCGTGTCCGGGCTATCAGGGCACTGGACGGGGCGACCCGGGTCCTCGGAGCCGGCACCTCCATTGTCGTCCTGCCCGAAGGCCACCGGACACTGAACGGGCAGGTTGGTCCCTTCAAAAAGGGTCCGTTCCATCTGGCCCTCGCCGCCGGGGCCGATATCCTTCCCTTTGCCGTGAGCGGATTGTATGAGTACCGAAGCAAGGAAGGCTGGCTGCTCAGCCCCCAAACGGCGCATGTGACCTTCGGCGCGCCGATACCATACGAAAGTTATAAGGACAATGCGGTTGATGACATCCTGCGCAGGGTGCATCGGGAGGTTGTCGCCCTGAAGGATGACCGCTCACGTATCGCATAATCGCGTTCGGCCCCGGACAGCCACACACAGGAAAGCATGGTTTGTAAGTACTTAAAAAAGGAGGGTAATTATGACACTTGAAACAACGAGAAGTATGCTGGCGTGGTGCTCGGTCATCAACTACGGCTTGCTGCTGCTATGGGTCTTTGCCTTTATCCTCGCCCATGACTGGATGTACCGTCTCCACGGCAGATGGTTCAGTATCCCGGTCGAGAGGTTTGACGCCTTGCACTATGGCAGCTTGGGAGCGTTCAAGATGGGGATTCTCCTGTTCAATCTGGTCCCCTATCTTGCCCTGCGCATCGTCGGGTGAGAGGCCAGGTACGCGGCGATGAAAACGATACAAGCGGTTATCTTCGATTGGGGAGGGGTGCTGATCGAAAACCCTTCACCAAATCTGGACCTTCACTGTACCAAGGAACTGGGTGTCCCGGAGGATGCTTTCGCGCGGGTACGAGAAACCCACTACCCCGCCTTTCTGAAGGGTGTGATCTCCGAGGCGGAGTTCTGGATACGGGCGTGCGGTGATCTGGGGGTGCCGCTCCCGAGAGTTCCCTCTCTCTGGGGAGAGGCCTTCCGGCGAGCGTATGTCCCACGGAAAGAGATGTTCGATCTTGTCGTCTTACTGAAGGCGAGCGGCTATCGGACGGCGCTCCTTTCGAACGCGGAAGAGCCGGCAGCTTTCTATTTCAAGGAACTCGGCTATTCCATGTTCGACGTGCTCACCTTCTCATGCCTCGAACAGACGGCGAAACCCGAACCGGAGATATACGAACGCACACTCCGACGACTAGGGGTCGCCCCCGCTGAGGCTCTGCTGATCGACGACCGAGAAGAGTGCCTGGACGGCGCGTGGGCTGTCGGCATCCACGCCCTTCTATTCACGACGGCCGAGGATACGATAGCCTCCCTGAAGTCCTGCCTGAGCCGTGGAGAGTAAGTTGGACTGGTAAAAAGTGCCATGTCATATGTTCAGACACATATCCGAAGCAGACCGGATTGAAGATGGCGATGATCTCAGAACGATTCAAGACCTGCCCGGGCATATCATGAATAATAGGTTACCTCTGCCCCTTCCGACTCCCGCTATCCTAGTACCACGTCACACGGGCGGGGTTTCTGGAAACAAGCCTTTTGAAATTAACATCGGGATACCCCACCATAAAGGAAAGAGGGACGATATGTTCTTCCGGTATGGCGAGCATTTTTTTAAATTCCGGCGACATATTGACGGCAAATACAAAAAAGCCGCAGAAGCAGGTCCCCAAGTCAAGACTTTCCACCATTAGTACCATTTGCATGCCCGCAAGCCCAGCATCGACCATGGGTGATGTGCTTTCCGACGGATTGATATGAAGGGCCACCAAGACTGGAGCGTGATAGAATAGTTTGTCAATACCTTCTTGCATTTCGGTTTTCATTTCTTTCCAACGCTTTGTGTAGACTTTCCTCACCTCATATTCTACAGGGACAGACTGCCCGGTTCGTGCCTGAAGATCAAGGGCCGCATCGATTTCTTTCGCCTGACGAGCAAGAAGATCAACCGTCATGCGCTTTACTTCGGAGATTTTGGAAGGGGTATTGACAACAACGTAATGAAGACCCTGGCGGTTACCTCCGGTGGGCGCGAACCTTCCAGCCTGTATGATTGTCTCCAGCTTCTCCCGCTCGACAGGCCTGTTTTTGAACTGCCGAATGCTTCTCCGGGAACGGAAGAACGACAGGAGGACATCAGGTGTTGGATACCGCTCTCTACCGGGCGCCTCGACAAATTCCGAAGCATTAAGCGTCGGAAGTTCCGGTGCATCGACTGGACAGATGGCCTTGCAATGTCCGCACAGGGTGCAGCCGTCAGGATTGGTCACACGTGCCGCTCTTTCTCCTTCTTCAAGAATACCACGCACGCAAAGAGGAATGCACAGTCCGCAGGACGTGCACTTTTCTTCATTGATACGAATCAGCTCCATTGGCCTTATCTCCTTCTTCTGTAAGCCCGATAAAGCCGTATATTTCTTTTGATGGTTTCCGGGCGGGGGTTATTCCTTTACTTCCTTTGTCAGCGTCTTGTCAATCTCCTTTCCGTGAGTTGTCACAATATGTTAGTAACCGCCCCTTAGGAATGTCTGTATCCCTCTGTATCCCATTGACCTGCAAATCCATTTCTCTTATACTCTTTCTGCGGAAAAGGAGATCCTGGTGAGATCGCCGGTGGCCGGGTTTACGGGATTGACTTCATAATTTGAGAGATCCGCTGCAGGTACGTCGTGGGTGGAAAATCTGACCCGTTACGGCAGGAAAATGGTTTATCAAAGAAAACCATAACCATAGAGGGAAAACATATGGAAGGATCAGAGCGCACAACGCGAAGCGGTCTCGTTCGCAGGTCAAAACTGTTCGTTCCCGTCAACCGGGAACCGTTTGTCGAGAAAGCGTGGACCCGTGAGGCCGACTGCATCATTTTGGATCTTGAAGATTCTATTGCCTCAACGGATAAGGCGTCCGCACGGAAGCTGGTGAAGGATGTTATTCCCATCGTCAATAGAGGTGGGGCGGATATCCAGGTTCGCATAAACCGCGCTTTTGAAGAAGAGGATCTGGATGCCGTCATTGTGGAGGGGATCACGGCGGTGATGATACCGGGGAGTGAATCGGCCGATGGCATACAACGCATAGACCGGATGGTCACACAACTGGAACAGGAGCGGGGAATTCCCAAAGGGACAATACAGTTCGACCTGATCATCGAAACTGCTCAGGGCATTATCAATGCGGAGACGATCACAAACTCCAGCCCGCGAATTGTCCAGATCAACATTGGCCAGGCAGATCTATCCGTCGATATGGGATTTTCTCGCTCCCTGGACCTCACCTCTGAGCAGTATACCTATGCTGAAAACCGGCTGCTCTATGCGGCCCGAGCGGCAGGCGTTCAGTGCTGTGGCCTGGGTGCTCAAAACAATGTGGATTTCAGAGATATCAGTATGAGCCAGGACCGCATGATCGAGACGTGCCGGCATGCCTTTCGGATGGGGTATTTCGGTTCCATGCTGGTCCATCCGGGCTGGGTCCGGGCGGCAAATGAAGGGTACGCGCCACCGCAACGCGATCTTGACCAAGCTCGTTATCTCAAGCAGGTTCTGCAAGAAGCCCATGCCGAAGGCAAAGGCTCCGTATCGGTTAACGGTCGCATGTATGATGTCGCCGACATAAGATATGTTAACTACATTCTGGAAAGGGCGGATGCCATCGCAATGCGTGAGCGGGGAAAGACCGCCGTAATTCAGGCAATGGGGGGTGTGCCTCTATAGACGTTAAACAAGGAGCAGAAAGTCCCTCAGGGATGTCCTTCGGATTTTGCCTCCATAATCTTCGTTAACTCGTCAACGGACACACTGGATTCTTTGTTGAAATCTATGAAATGAAGGCCTATCTCAAAAAGACGTCTGTCGCTTAATACTTTGTACCATGCGATTCTCGCAGTCACCTTCAGCATCATCTCCGGCAGGGAAATCTTTAACGTCAAGTCGGGTTTCGTCTCCGTGACAACCAGATGTCGATTACCCACTTCTATATGTTCCGATTGGAGAAGTGCGCCTCCTGCGGAAAGATTTACTATCTTCACATCAATGTGACCATGATAATCAGGAAATTTCGCCTCAAGGAGGGCATTCCAGCTCACTGCGCGCCTTTTAAAGAGTCTTTGTTCCTTCCCTTTATAAAGAAACTCGAGGCCTTTCATACATTTTCCCTTTCTTTGTGCTTTAAAACCACAGAGCGCGAATTGCATGAGGATACACCGCCTGTCTGAGACAGGTAATATACTATGACATTATTTATTTGTCATGTCTTATTTTTCTTCGGATCTCCGCCATTTGGACCCTGGCAGGCGCACTAAACAGCCCTCGATTGTAACCGGAAAACTTATCAAGGAGGTCTAATGTGAAAAGATCTCAGCCACCGAAGAAAGGCCTTCTACGCTGGGCGCATATTGGTTCCCTGCCTGAAAGGAGAAGAGAGGTGCTGCTTATTTCCAACGGGACATAATTGGCAACTATACAAGGCGAGGAGATGGACAGGGCCTGTCATAGGAAGGACGGTCAAAACATTGGAAACCACCGGCAAAGCTGAAACGGATTATGGCAACCGTTCTGGATCTCTGGTATCAGAAAACCCTGTTTCTTTCATCGGAGAAAAAGGGGGATACGAAAATTCAAAAATTTCCATGCCGGAAACAGATCCTCTAAAATCATCGGCGGATTGACCTATCCTAAAAAGAGAATAATAATTTGGCTGTAGAAAAGCAGGGCTTTGGCTGTCCTGCTTTGAAGAAGGGGAACATCGCCGGACTATCAGCTACGGCCTCTGGACGCGGCCTTCCTTTTGAGCCCCGCGATGCCGATCAGCCCTGCACCGAGAAGGAGCATGGTCGCGGGTTCGGGAACAGGAGCTCCTGATGTGGAAGCGTCAAAGTACTGGAGCGTGTAGCTGACGAAATCGGTCCCCTGGACCGCCTCGACATTGTTGCTGTTGGTTATGGTAACCGTAAAGCTCTTATCAGCCAGAATAGAATCCATAAGCGCAGTGGAGATCGCAACGGTCTGGAACCACGACACATTATTGGCCGGGGCTGTAGAATCATAAAATTGAGGGCTGTAAGCCGGTCCCCATGTGGTTCCCGAAATAATACCATCGATATTCCAATCAAGATATTCAAGAGGGTCCCCCCAGTCGTAATCGCCCTGCGCCATGATTGTAAATACACCGCCGGAGAGGCTGGGAATCGTGGCGGCCTCGGTGAAAGTAAAGGTCTCACCCAAGGTGGTTATATACTGTGAATCCGTAAAAAGGACCGGGGTGGCTGACACCACGCCACGTCCCACGAAGAAGATAGCCACGCACAACAACACATACCTGTATGGTTTTTTCATAGGAATTCTCCTCCAATCGGCTGTCGGGCCGCATATCAGTGGCTCTACTTTTACGGATGCATTGTTGCTGATACGATGGAGGATGTCGATACGTAACAGATATGGTTTTATTCGTATTTACATGAACATTCTTCATCCGAATAAGGTATGAGCCTGATGCATGCGAGGTAGTACGTTTGTAATACTTTTGTATTATGCCGGGAGACGCATGCGGATCAGGTTTTGATGCGAAGGGCCGCTATTGGGGGAATGTGGGCAATAAAAAAAGCGCCGGACACATGACCGGCGCTTCGTTGTCCAACGATTACAATTTCCTGGGGGGTTTTGACATGAGCGTAAGAGCGGCTCCCAGCAGGCAGGCCACCCCCGCGATAATGAAGGGGGTGATCCATGCAGAGGGATCTCCGCTGCCTTTGGCCGCATCCTTGAAGTATCCGGCAATCTGGGGACCGATGACACCGGCGATACCATAGGATACAAAGATAAATCCGTAGTTCAACCCCACATTCTTGTTTCCGAAGTAATCCGCGGTGACAGCGGGGAAAAGAGCAAAATTGCCCCCGAAGTTAAAGCCAATGATGCAGGCGCCGATGATCAGGGTGATGACGGTTCCCCCCATCTGGTAGAAGAGGAGCATGATGATGCCCTGGAGGAGGCACATGAGAAAGATTGACATCTTCCGGCCGATCTTGTCGGAGACCACCCCCCAGATAATCCGCCCGAGACCGTTGAGTATGGCGTACAAGGCCATGGCGGTACCGGCAGCGGCGGACGCGGCAGCGGCGGTCAGACCCGCGGCCTTGAGCGCATCGATCCCGAAGAGCTGAATGCAGTAAATAACCATCAGACCGGCAATGGCCGAAAAAAGAAAGGTGAACCATGTCATATAAAACTGCGGGGTCTTGAGCATCTCTCCCGATTCAAACTCGGTCATCCCCAGAGCCACGCTGCCTGGGTTTTCCGATGACGCCGGGGCTGGCGGGGTCCACCCCTCCGGTACATATCCCTGCGGGGGATCGACCATGACCACGCTCCCCACAAGGACAGCGACCAGAAATATGATGCCGTACAACAGGAAAACACTCTGCACACCGCCAAGACCGAAGAAGTTCAGGTTTTCTATGAGGCCGAACCAGGAGCCGGCCGATTTGACCCAGATCGTCGCGCCGAATCCAAACCCGGCCACAGCCAGCCCGGTCACCATCCCCTTCTTGTCCGGAAACCACTTGACGCCGACAGCGATAGGGACAACATAGGCGAGCCCGATACCGGCGCCTCCAATGATCCCGATAAAGACCATCTGCGCCAAAAACGATGATCCGAGGAATCCGCCCAGGACATATCCGGCACCCAGGACGATCCCGCCAAGGGAGGCCAGCTTTCTGGGCCCCGTCTTGCCGAGCATCCGTCCCGATATAATCATGACAACCGAGAACACCAGCAAGCCCACAGAAAAAATCCACGCCGCCTGGGTCGCGCTGAATCCATATGTTCCACCCTGAGCTACGGGAAGGGTCAGCTTGGGCGTAAAGACCGACCATGCGTAGATCGCTCCGAGACACAGCTGGATCAATACAGCGCCGATCACAACATACCACCGATTCATTACCTTGCCTTCTGTCATGTGCCACGTCTCCTTTTGTGAATTTTAAGAAAAACCCCCGAGAATATGTCCTGCTTTTGCGGAAAGCATTGTGCGAGTTACAGAAAATAGAGATAAAGATCAAGAATAAAATGGGAATCCAGGTTGTGATCACGACAGCATGCCGATGGTGCGGAGCGGTTTACGGGCAGCAACCTGATAGGTGACGAGGACGCCGTGGCTGTCACAAGGAGGGGGAAAAGTTGCTACGGCCTGATTACGAGTCAGCCTGTTTTTTGAGGGCCTTCACCTCTTTCTTTTTCTGCTTTGCCAAGGTCTTTGCCAGTTTTTTGTCCTGCTTGGCTTTCTCTTCCGGAGACATGTGGACAGAATGTGTTTCAACGGCCCTGTGAGCCTCTTCGGGATGTTTCAGGTCTCCGGTGGATGTCGTTACGTCGATTTTTGTGGCCCTTTCTTTCTTCTTCAACCAGCTCCGTTCCATCAGGTGCTTGGCGAAGCTTTTGCCGAATTGTCCGATGAACCCTGCCAGCAAAACGATCAGTATCCACTTAATGATTCTGAAATGATCGAGATCAGGCATCGGAGCGCTCCTCCCTCGATGTTTCCAGAAACAGGTCAACGACGAGTCGCGTTATTCCCCGGGCATCGTTGATATCAAGACAGGGCACCCCTATCTCCATTGGCACATCGCTGGCGACTGCGATCAGATTATCTTCCTTTGCACAGAGCATCTCCCGCTTCATGGCCGCGCGGAAGACCTCTATCTTCGGATAGGGGTTTCCCTTGAATCCCTCCGATAGGATAATATCGACATCATGGATGAACCGGTCCCTGAGTTCTCCCAGATCCAGTTCTTCTTCGGCATTCTCAATGACGGCAATCTGTCCGGGAGACGCCATAACCGTCATCCGTGCCCCCGCCTTCCGATGGCGCCAGGTGTCCTTTCCCTCGCGGTCTATATCGAATCCCCGGCGGCTGTGCTTGATGGTAGCGACGCGCCATCCTCCCCGTATCAGTTCCGGTATGATCTTTTCGATCAGGGTGGTCTTCCCGGAGCCCGATTTTCCCACAATCGATACGATGGGGATCTCCCTTGCTTCTGAGGTATTATGCGTTGCCATTGTGATTGATCGTCCTGTCCACAAACCGGAGGTAGGGGCGCATGTGCGGAGTGCCCCCTCCTTCGGAAATAATCTGCATGACCTTGTGGGGATCTCGTATCGCTGAGCCGCCCAGATGGGTAACCGGCGTTCCGGCGAATGCATCCTCGCACAGGGGGGTGGAGGGGCCCAGGACAGTGACATGCCTCGTGCCTTTCAGTGCGTTGAGGATCTCCTCCATGGTATTGTTCAGAATTGATGTGGCGGTAATGATCGCCACGCTGCATTCCCCGAGAATTGTGTCTCGTTCTGTCCGGCTGAGTATCTCTTCCGTGCGCTGTGAATCTTTCTCAATGATCCTGAGCGTGGCCCCCGTTTTCCGTATCCGCTGCACGAGAGGGCCGAAGTATCCCACCATCGCGACCCGATCCCCGGCGGAGAGATGCATCAGGGCAATTGAATCCTGCTCTTCCCCTCCTGCATCAGGGGAAAGCAGCGCGTTCGCCGTAGCCAGACCCAGCGCCTTTTCCAGTGGATTGCTGCCGGTGGTGAGGAGGGCCAACAGATGAGAAGCGTCAGATCCTGCCAGTGTGCCCGCCCTCCCGATGGTTGAGCAGCCGGGCCTCAGTTCGTTTCTCAGAACAGCGGCCACCCCCATCCTTTCTCCGTCCAGCATCACGCCGACATACCCCAGGCCGACCCGCACCTCTTCGACAAGCAGGTGTCGGCAAGAACCCGAAAGGCATTTGTCAATATTTCTTGCTATGTATCCACTATGCATTATCGAATTTCCTGTTGGAGAGAACCATGGAAATGCGTAACGGCGCTATTTTTTTAGGATCATCTCACTCTTACGTTTCTGACAGGTGCCTTCCTTTCATCAATGAAAATCGATTTGCTGGACGTCATGTTCAATCTCGACAAGTGAGCGCGATTATACCAAAAACGAATGCGGAGGCAAGGATAAAGGGCTAACCGGGCTTGTAATGAGCGGTCAAACATTATTCCCAACAGGTAAAGTAATGCCTGCGGCTAAAGGCCTTCTTATTTACGGAAGCATGCTTGGTCGGTAAAATAATCTTGACATTTGTGAAGGCGATTGCTACGAAAACAAATCGTTTGACTATTGGTCACGGTACACAGTGATGCTCTCCGATCCATTGTTTCTAAAGGTTTCAACCCATGAAACGTGGACAATGGGTATGGCGGGAAACGGCCATGCCTCCCATGCTTGGAAAGGAAACGTCAACGCCTGCGTACCGAAACTTTGTAGAAAGGAGTGCTTGCTATGGATGTCAGCAGAAGAGGTTTCTTGAAGATTTCCGGTACTGCGCTGATGGCGAGCGGGATCGGCATCAGTCTGAAGCCGGTGGCGGCTCACGCGCAACCGCTGAAGATCAAATACGCGAAAGAAACCACCACGATCTGTCCTTACTGCGCCGTCGGATGCGGGATTATCGTCTCCGCCCGGGACGGGAAGGTCATCAACACGGAAGGGGACCCGGATCATCCGATCAACCGGGGCTCGCTTTGCAGTAAGGGAGGGTCTATCTACCAGCTCTCCGTCAACAAGAATCGTCTCGACAAACCACTCTACCGGGCTCCCTATTCCGATAAGTGGGAAGAAAAATCCTGGGAGTGGATGCTCGACAAGATCGCTCACAATATCAAGAAGAGCCGGGATGCGAGTTTTACCGCCACGAACGCCAAGGGTCAGGTGGTAAACCGCACCAACGGTATCGCTTCCATCGGCAGTGCCGCCATGGATAATGAAGAGTGCTTCATCTATCAAAAATTCCTGAGGGGGTTGGGTCTGGTATATATCGAACACCAGGCCCGTATCTGACACTCCGCGACTGTTGCGGCTCTGGCAGAGTCGTTCGGACGCGGTGCGATGACCAATCACTGGATCGATATCCAGTACAGCGATTGTGTGCTCATCATGGGAAGTAACGCGGCTTCCAACCATCCCATCTCATTCAAATATGTAACCAAGGCCATAGAGAACGGCGCGAAACTGATCAGCGTGGATCCCCGGTTCACGCAAACTTCTTCGAAGGCCGATATTTACGCCTCCCTGCGGTCGGGAACCGACATAGCCTTTCTGGGCGGCATGATCAATTATATACTGGAAAACAACCTGATCCAGGAAAAGTACGTCAAGTACTATACCAACGCTTCATTCCTGGTCAATCCCGACTTTAAGCTCCCCGGAGAAAATGAGGGCGTATTCTCCGGCCTCAAAGATGCCACGTATGACAAGTCATCATGGGCATTCCAGACGGACCTGAAAGGTGTCGTCAAGAAAGACATGACCCTGACGGATCCCAACTGCGTCTATCAGCTTCTGAAGAAGCATTATTCCCGGTACAACCCTGATATCGTGTCCCGGATCACGGGGACGCCGAAGGACAAACTCCTCGAGGTGTATAAGGAATACGCAAAAACGGGCGCGGTTGGCAAAGCGGGGACGATCATGTATGCTATGGGGTGGACTCAGCATACGGTCGGTGTCCAGAATATCAGGACCATGAGCATCATTCAGCTCCTCCTGGGGAATATGGGAGTTGCCGGCGGCGGTGTCAATGCGCTGCGGGGCGAGTCCAACGTCCAGGGATCCACCGATCACGCACTGCTCTTCCACATCCTGCCCGGGTATCTGAAGACCCCGTCGGCGTCTCTGCCGACCCTGGCTGTGTACAATGCCAAAAACACGCCTACGACGGTGGAGCCAAACAGCCTCAACTGGTGGAAGAATACACCGAAATATATGGCAAGTTTTCTCCGGGCTCATTACGGCGTGAGCGCGACCCTGGAAGAGGCGTACGGCTATCTGCCGAAGCTGGATGACGGCCAGAATTACTCGTGGCTGAGTCTCTTTGATGCCATGTACAAGGAAAAGCTTACCGGTTTCTTCTCGTGGGGGCAGAATCCCGCCTGCAGCGGGGCCAGCTCCAACAAGACCCGTCAGGCCATAACCAAGCTCGACTGGATGGTCAACGTCAATATTTTCGACAACGAGACCGGCTCTTTCTGGAAAGGCCCCGGGATGGACCCGAAGAAGATCAAGACGGAGGTCTTCATGCTTCCCTGCTCCGCATCGATTGAAAAAGAGGGCAGCATTATTAATAGCGGGCGCTGGATGCAGTGGCGCTACAAGGCGGTCGATTCTCCCGGCGTGGCCATGCCTGACGGAGAGATCATCTCGGAACTTTTCTATAAGGTCAGGGAACTCTACGAGAAGGAAGGGGGTCCGCTGAAGGAAGCCATCACCAAGATGACCTGGGATTACGGCCCCAAAGGTGTCGACGGAACGGTCCGGCACCTGGACGTCCACTATATCGCCAAGGAGATCAACGGCTACTTCCTCGAGGACAAGGAGATCAACGGGACGCTGTACAAGAAAGGCTCCCTGGTTCCCAGCTTTGCCTTTCTCCAGGATGACGGGTCTACCTCCTCCGGGAACTGGCTCTACTGCAACTCATATACGGAGAAGGGGAACATGGCGGCCCGCCGGGGGAAGAAGGACGAATCCGGCATCGGCCTTTATCCCGAATGGGCGTGGTCTTGGCCGGTCAACCGGCGGATCATCTACAACGGAGCCTCCGTCGACCCGGAAACGGGAAGACCCTGGGACACGGAACACCCCGTTATTATCTGGAACGGTTCCTCGTGGGTTGGCGATGTCCCGGACGGCGTTGCCGCGCCGGGCGCCGGGCGGCCTCCCTTCATCATGAAGCCCCATGGCGTTGGTTCGATCTTTGGACCCGGTTTGGCGGATGGTCCCTTCCCGGAGCATTATGAGCCCCTGGAATGTCCCATTGAGAAGAATATTCTTTCTCCCCAGTTCGTCAATCCCACCATCAAGCGGTGGGACGAAGAAGGGACGGGGACGGATGTGGACGCCCGAGCGACCTGCGATCCGCGGTTCCCCATCGTCTGTTCGACCTATCGGGTGAGCGAGCACTGGCAGACCGGCCTCATGACGAGGTGGTGTCCATGGCTCGCGGAGATGCAGCCATCCATGTTCGTGGAGATCGGGACCGAGCTTGCGAAGAACAAGGGCATCAAAAACGGCGAGATCGTCACCGTGAAATCGGTAAGAGGACAGGTCGATGCCGTGGCGATCGTGACCGAGAGATGGAAACCTTTTACTATCGACGGCAATACGATTCATGAAATCGGGATTCCGTGGCATTACGGCTGGGTCACCACGAAGATGCGGGAATACGTGCATGGCGACAAGAAACCGGAGGTATTTACCTTCGGCGATTCCGCCAACATCGTGACCCCCTTCATCGGGGATGCCAATACCATGATTCCGGAGAGCAAGGCCTTCATGGTCAACGTCGAAAGGAAGGAGGGGTAAGCCATGTCCGAGAAAATCAAACTGTGCGATCTTTCCAAGTGTACCGGCTGCCGGGGATGCCAACTGGCGTGCAAGCAGTGGAATCAGCTCCCGGCGAAGCAGACCGTCAACTATGGCACCTATCAGAATCCGCCGGATCTCCAGCCGAACACGTGGAACGTTATACGCTTTCAGGAAATATCCGAAAACGGCGCCGTTGACTGGCTGTTCAGACATGACGCCTGCATGCACTGCACCGACGCGGCCTGTGTGAAGGTCTGCCCGAGCGGCGCCTTGTACCATACCAAGTACGGCACTGTTGCTCTCGACAGCGCCAAGTGCATCGGGTGCAAGGAATGCGTCTTTGCGTGTCCCTTCGAGGTGCCCAGATACGATCCCGAGACCGACAAGGTCATCAAGTGTGATATGTGTTATTCACGGATCGACAATGCGATGCAACCGGCCTGTGTGAAGGCCTGCCCCACCGGCGCCCTGCGCTTCGGCGACAAGAAGGAGATGTTGCAAATCGCATACGCGCGGGCCAAAGAACTGGGCGGCGACGCCTCCGTCTACGGAGACACCTTTGTGGATGGAACCCACATGATATATGTCCTTCCGAGAAAGGCCGCCGTTTATGACAGGCTTCCGGAAAAACCGCGAGTCCCGTTCTCGGTGATCGCCTGGAAGGACTGGCTCAAGCCGCTCAGCCTGCTTGCGGCCGGCGGAGTTGTTGGAGGAGCCTTCCTGCACTACATCATTCACGGTCCCAAGGATACCAGCGGTGGCGGGGATCAGGCAAGCAGGGAAGGAGGAGAGTAAGATGAAAAAGGGAATGATAAAGGTATCTGACAGCTTTGAGCGGATCGTGCACTGGTGCATGGCCATCTCTTGTATCATCCTTATGATTTCGGGTCTCGGGATGATGTTCCACTCCTTCAATTTTATCGCGATCCCCGTCGGGGGGTTGAAGAATCTGAAACTGATCCACAACTTTACCGGGCTCGTGTTTATCCCGTCCCTTCTCTTTGCCATACTGATCTGGTGGAAAGAAGCGGGCATATTCAGGTTTCCTGAGGATCTGGAATGGATCAAGGTGGCGGGTGGGTACCTGTGGCACGTCGACAAGGTCCCCGAAACGGGAAAGTACAACCCCGGACAGAAGGCCTTCTTCTGGGCGGTGGCGTTCTTCGGTGTTGTCATGATTGTCACCGGGCTGATCATGTGGTTCCCGCTGGGCTTCCCAGTGAAACTGGTACGGTGGATGTATACCCTGCATGCCCTCGGGTTCTTTGTGATCTTCTCCTTTTTCTTTGTCCACCTCTATCTGGGCACCGTGGGCGTTCCCGGTTCCGTTTCAGCTATTCTGACGGGGTGGGTCACCCGCTCCTGGGCGGAAAAACAGTGCCCGAAATGGCTTAAAGAGATGGAGGAGTCAGGGAAACTGGAAGTCTCAGAGTAGATACGGTACCCGCGTCTCACAGGGCGTCACGGTCCGATACAAATCAAGGGGTCCGTTCGATCGAGAACGGGTCCCTTTCTTCTGCATAAGAATGCCTTGAATTTGTCGGAGAAAGCATATATAGGGGTGCATCACTGAAAAACTTCACGAGGTGAATCATGGCTCAAGCCCTTACCGATACCCTCAAGATGATTGACGGGTACCGACATATGAACCCCCATTACGAAGAGCTGCTCGATATCCTTGAGGAGGTCCTGATTCTGAGGGAGACCTACCGCCGCAAGGTTACAACGGATATTTTCAACGCGGATACATCGCTCATAGTGAAAAAAGTTGCGGGAGGGCTCCCCCTTATCGATTTCCCCGAAGGAACCTTTGATCTCGCAGAACCGAGGGAATACTTTATCGCCCTCCTCGAAATAGCCCAGAAGAGGGATCTGGAAGAAACCGATGAAATAATACGGAAGATCAATTCCGGCGAAATAGATTATCGAGAGATGGTGCGTCAGTCCTTTATCTTCCAACCGGAAGAGGACGCCCCGGATGAAAGGGAGGAGGGTGTCTTTGATCTGCTGGGATTCCTGGTGGAAGAAAGCCTTCGTCCGGCGCTGGAAGTTGTCTCGGAAAAATACGGGGATATTATTACCCGCGCGAAGTGGTCCGAGGGATACTGCCCCATATGCGGACGGGAGCCCAAGATATCGGAACTCAGAGGCGAAGGGGGCCAGCGGTACCTCTTCTGCGGCCAGTGCGGATTTGAGTGGCAGTTCAAGCGCATCCGCTGTCCCTTCTGCGGGAACGAAGACCAGCAGACACTTGCCTATTTCACTATCGAGGACGAGGAAAAATACCGGGTTGATGTGTGCAACGCCTGTAACAAGTACATAAAAGCCGTCGACTTCAGAAACACGGAACATAAGCCCAACCTCGACGTTGAGGATATAGCGACCTTGCATCTGGACATTCTCGCCGATGAGGAAGGATATGAATAGGATCTCTTCAGCGGCTGTGTCTCTGGCAATCTCTGATTCATAGATACCGGCCGCTGATGAGTATTCTGCATGAAAGACTCAGATATAACCGCGGTTATTGAAGCCCTCAGAAACACCCTCATCTCAAAGAAACTCCCCATTGTTTCAGAGCTTGCCGATCACAAAAGCGCTCCATTCAAAATCCTGATCTCCACGCTCCTCAGCCTGAGGACCAAGGATGAGATGACCGCGATTGCTACCCGAAAACTCTTCGCGCTGGCCTCAACCCCCGAAGAGATGCTGAAGCTTACGCCGGAGCGGATATCGGAAACAATCTATCCGGTGGGATTTTACCGAAATAAGGCACACACCATCCTCCATGTATGCCGCACGCTGGTGGAACGGTACGATTCCCGCGTTCCCCATACCCTCGACGAACTGCTCTCCCTCAAGGGGGTAGGAAGGAAAACCGCCAATCTGGTGGTCACGCTGGGATACGGAGGAGAGGGAATATGCGTGGACACTCACGTTCACCGGATCTCAAACCGTCTGGGCTATGTTTCGACAAAGACACCGCATGAGACGGAATATGCCCTGCGGGAAAAGCTTCCTCTGGAATACTGGACGGAATACAACACCCTCATGGTGGCATTCGGAAGAGAGATCTGCCGACCCACCTCGCCCCGGTGCAGTCAGTGCCCCGTTTCGGACTTGTGCGACAAGGTTGGTGTGAACAGACACCGATGACGGTCCCGTAAAAGAGGGATCAGGGGGCGCTACAAGTTTACATCCTGGACTTTTTCTGTCAGGTGAAACCTGCCATCATCGGTCATCCTGATGATATCGTGCTGCACCAGGTGCTGCAGGGCCTGTGGTTTATAATCTCGAGCGCCGAAATGAAAAAACCCCTTTTTCTGGGCATAGGGAAGGGCGGAGGCGGAACCAGGATCGTATGCCTTTTTGCGCTTGAGGTCTTTGATAATAGTTGCGCATGCCCGCCTCGTCATCAACATGACACCCCACTGGGACAGGAAAAAAACCCCTATGAGAACAACAATGAGTAGAAATATTTCCATGGAATATACCACCTCTTGAACGTATGAATGCCCCGGCAGAGATCTGCCGGCACTCCGGAGTTACTTGACGGTCCACGTGGTTCCTTTCGGCGTATCGTGGACGAAAATTCCTAACGCATCCAGTTCCCGGCGCAACCGGTCGGCCTGTTCCCAATCGCCAGCAGCCCTGGCCTTGCGCCGTTCCTCCATCAGCCGCGCGGCAAGCGCTCCGAGTTTCTCCTCCTCAAAATCCATAACACCCAGAACCGTGTTGATCCGCCGCATCGTATCCAGGACCATGGTTTGCTGGCGGGGATCCAGCCGATTGGCCGCCAGCGGGATATTGACCTTCCTGACGAATTCAAAGAGAGAAGCGAGGGCCTCGGATATATTGAAATCGTCATCCATCGCCTCTGTAAACCCCCTTCTGAGATCATAGATAAGCTGTTCGGTTTCCTCGCAGCCATCTCCGGGGGTGAAACGGAGCAGTCTCTGTATGAAGTTATTGATCCTTTTCAATGTGTTGGAGGCAGTATCCAACGCGCCGAATGAAAAGCTCAACGGTTTCCTGTAATGAGAGCTGAGAAGAAAGTATCGTATCTCCCGACCGGTGTATCCCCGCTCTTCAATGTCTCTGACGGTAAAAGAGTTGTTCATGGACCGCGACATCTTCTTGCCGTCAAGCATGACGAGTTCGGAAGCGAGCCAGTAGTTCGCCATATTCTTCCCGGTAATCGCCTTACCGATGGCCATGACATTTTCACAATGGGGAAAGATGATATCTGCGCCGCTTATGAAGATATCAAATATCTCACCCAGGTATTTCATGGAAAGGGCCGCGCATTCAAGGTGCCAGCCCGGCCTGACGTTCCCCCATCTGGTCTTGAAGTAGATTCCTTTCTTTAATTCTGGCAGGGTTGAACGCTTGAGAAGATTGAAGTCGACGGGGCTGTCCTTCGCGTAATCATCCTGATCGACCGTCCGGGAATGCCGAACCTGCGTCAGGTCTATGTTCGACAAGGATCCGTAGCCGTCGAGCCTGGATATGTCGAAATACACGGACTTCAGTTTTTCGTACGCGTAGCCATTCTCCACAAGCCGCTCTGTTAGTTCTATCATTGTGTCAACATGCTCGCTTGCCGCCGGATAGGTATTATCATGGTTGATGCCGAGTTTGTCCAGGTCACCAAAAAATATCCCGGTGTGTCCCCGGGTAAATTCTCTGATATCCGTTCCGGCTTTCTCCGCGCCGCTCACGGACCGGTCGGCCAGGTCTATGATATTGGAGACATGTTTGACATGGTACCCCTTGAATTCCAGATAGCGGGCTATCATGTCTGTTAAAACAAAGCGCCGATACGTGCCGATGTGGGGAACCTCATGCATGGTCGGCCCGCATGAGTGCATCATGACCTGAGAGGCGTTGATGGGTTTGAAAGGTTCCTTGGTCCGGGTGAGCGTGTTGTAGAGGCGAAGGGAGACCTCTTCCCGGTCGGAGAAGAGAGACGTGCTGAGATAACGCTCTCCGCCATCAGGAAAGATAACCACGATCACCCCTTCTTCCATTTCCCGTGCTTTTTCAAGTGCCACATGCATGGCGGCGCCGGAACTCATACCGACGAAAAGGCCTTCGGTCCGGGCCAGGGTTCTGGCCATCTCGAAGGCGTCTTCATCCAGAATATTGATCTTTTCATCCAGACGATTTCGGTCAAAGATTCCGGGCCGGTATGATTCTTTCATGTTTTTGAGCCCCTGTATCTTATGATGAAGATAGGGCTCTACGCCGACGATCCGGATATCATTATTGTATTCCTTGAGCCTCCTGGAGATCCCCATAACGGTCCCGGATGTCCCCAGCGTGGCCACTACCATGGTAACTTTCTGGTCCGTCTGTTCCCAGACCTCTTCGGCTGTCCCGTAGTAGTGGGCCAGCACGTTGTCTTCGGTGTTGAACTGATCCGTGGCGAAGTATCGTTTCGGCTCCTCCCGCAGCATCTCGTATGCCAACTCGATGGCGCCGTCCGTCCCGAGTTCGGCAGGGGTGAGACGGATCTCGGCCCCCATGGCTTTCAGAATCTTTTTTCTCTCTTGGCTCGCCGATTCCGGCATGGCCAGCATCAGAGGGTAGCCCTTAACCGCCGCGACCAGAGCAAGGCCGATACCGGTGTTGCCGCTGGTAGCCTCCAGGATTGTTTTTCCGCGGGTGAGGTCACCCCGTTCTTCTGCCCGCTCTATCATGTAGAGGGCGGTCCTGTCCTTGATCGATCCTCCGGGGTTAAACCACTCCAGCTTGGCATAAATGGTAACGTTCTTGTTGGGATTAAGACGGCGTATCTCGATGAGAGGGGTGTTCCCTATGAGATCCAGGACGTTGTTGTACCGTTTTTTCATGGGAAAAGCAGATTCGTTAACTGTCAAATTTCGGGACGGGGATCTTGACGAAGGGAACCCCCTCTTCCGTAAGGACGGCTTCTTCCTTTTCAGTCGTGGTCCCCTTGATGTTTCTGGGGTCTTCTTCGCCGGTGTGTATCCGCAAAGCCACTTCTGCAAATCGGCTTCCCACGTTTTCAAAGGTCTTATCCATGTATTCATGAAGCATCTGGAGGGCCTTCATGGGGGAGAGTTCCCTGTTGTCTGTATTCTTTGGCTTGGGCGGTTCTTTCCCCATCACCGTGATGGAAGAGGGGACTATCTCTATATCCGACCCGCCGCACACGGGGCACGTGACGAGTTTTTTCCGTTTCTGTTCCTCAAAGGATTCCCGGTCGTTGAACCACCCTTCAAAGGTGTGTTTTTTCGAGCATTTAAG
The DNA here is from genome assembly GCA_002428735.1 of Syntrophaceae bacterium UBA6078. Taxonomy (GTDB): domain Bacteria; phylum Desulfobacterota; class Syntrophia; order Syntrophales; family UBA2210; genus UBA6078. Next base: position 32,468 of record DIXO01000059.1, read on the forward strand.
GTCGTAAATGATCACGTCTCTGATTCCTCCTGCCGGACAATACCGTACGAGCTACCAATATCATGAATTGCTTCCTGAGACAAGCTGTAGGCGTATTTTAGCTCATATCCCGGCGTGCTTTCATTTTTTTATGGACATTTGGGGGGAAATTATATAGTCAGGACCATCGTCGGGATGTGGCCCAGCCTGGTAGGGCACTGCGTTCGGGACGCAGGAGTCGCGCGTTCAAATCGCGCCATCCCGACCATTGTTGGTCCACTTATCCAACGGCACCAGCCATGGAAAAGATGGGGAGATACAGCGCCACAATCATCCCTCCCACCACACCCCCCAGAAATACCATCATGATCGGTTCAAGGAGCGTCGTCATCGCATTCACCGCCACATCGACTTCGGCGTCATAAAAATCGGCGATCTTTTCCAGCATGGCGTCGAGGGCGCCGGTGTTTTCACCGACCGCTATCATGGAGACAACCATGGAGGGGAAAATACCGGCCTCCGACAGTGGCTCCGCGATGGTCTTCCCCTCACGGATGCTTTGTCTGGTTTTCATCAGAGAAAGCTCTACCACCTTGTTCCCCGCCGTCTTGCTCACGATCTCAAGTCCTTCAAGGATGGGAACCCCGCTGCTCATCATGGTGGAAAGAGTTCGCGAGAATTTTGCCACGGCCACCTTTTTGAGCAGGATGCCGAAAACCGGCAGCCTGAGCACGAGCCGGTCTATCTGAAACCGCCCCCGCTGTGTTCTGTAATATCTTCGAAAAGCAATAACGAAAATGACGATTGCCCCCAGAATGTAAAGGATGTTGTTCTGGACAAACCTGCTCGCATCGACAAGGAATTGCGTGGGCCCCGGCAGGGCTGAACCCATACCGGTAAACATCTCCTCGAAAACGGGAACAACCTTGTACAGGAGCAGAATAACCACGGCAAAGGCGACCACGAGCACGGTAACGGGATATGTCATGGCCCCTTTCACCTTACGCTTCAGAGCCAGCGCCTTCTCCAGATATGCGGAAAGCCGCTGGAGGATCACGTCCAAAATGCCCCCCGCTTCCCCGGCGGCGACCAGATTTACGAAAAGATCGTCAAAGATCTCCGGGTATTTCTCCAGGGCATCAGAGAGAGAACTCCCCCCCTCGATGTCTTCTTTGACGGCAATGATGATCTTTGCAAAGGTCTTGTTTTTCTCCTCTTGCCCCAGCAGTTCCAGACACTGGATGATAGGGAGCCCGGCATTGATCATCGTGGCAAACTGTCTTGAGAAGACGACAACTTCCTGCTGTTTGACCTTCTCCCGGAGAAAGGGAATATTCTCAAAGAGATCTTTGGGCTTTTTCTTGATATTCGCGGGTTTGATGTGCTGGCGTCGTAATTGAATTCTGACGTGGCTTTCATCGGCGGCTTCCATTTCGCCCTTTTTCTTTTCGCCCTTTTTTGTCGTGCCTTCCCACAGATATACCGGCATTTCTATCCCCTTTCTCCCCGCGTCTGCACGGTGTTCCATTGGCGCGTTATTTCATAGACAATGATGCCCCCGGCGACGGACACATTCAGGGAACCGAGATCGCCCGCCATGGGGATGGAGATGAGGGCGTCGCATTTTTTTTTGATCAGCGGTCGTATTCCCTTCCCTTCGCTCCCCAGTACGATCCCCACATGGGTCCCGTAATCGAGCGAACCTGGCCCGCTCCCGCTTCCGGCATCGGCTCCGTAGATCCAGAAGCCGTATTCCTTCAGCCGGTCGATTGTCCTTCCGATATTGACCACCCGGGCGACGGGGAGACGGAGGGCCGCCCCTGCCGAAGCCTTGATAACGGAAGGAGTAACCGATGCGGCGCGATCTTCCGGGATTACCAGAGCGGACGCGCCGAAGCAGAAGGTCGTTCGTATGAGCGAACCGAGATTTTGCGGGTCTGTGACGCCGTCGAGAATAAGGACGAATGAGGCGGGTTGGGACCGGCATCCGTCGAGGATGCGTTCGATGTCGGCATACCGGAATTCCCCGCAGACACAGATGACGCCCTGATGATGCCGCGTGCCGGCGGTGGCATTCAGGTGCTCCCTGTCTGTAAAAACCACCGGGATATTTCTCCGGGAGGCAAGTTCCACGATTTCACGGGAACTGCCCCGGCTTCCCTCTCTGGTCAGGAAAACCCTTTCTATTCCGGCGCCGTCCTTCAAGGCCTCAGCAACCGGATGAACGCCGTAGATTACCTGCATCGCCTTTCCTCTGGGAAGGATCTGGAATCTTACCGGAGCCCCGCGGCCATATCTTCGACGATGCTGTCCGCCACGGCCACCGGGTCATCGGCCAGCCGTATGGGTCTGCCGACCACCAGATAATCCGCCCCCATGGCGATGGCCTCCCGCGGAGTCAGGACCCGCTTCTGGTCGTCATCAGTCACCCGGGCGGCCGGTCGGATCCCGGGGGTCACAATAAGAAAGTCCTCGCCGCACGCCTTACGTATGGAGACGATATCCTGGGCAGATGCCACCACGCCTGATGCGCCCGCGTCTCTGGCCGAAACGGCGAGTTTCAGGACCAGCTCGGCAGTGGTACAATGAAACCCCATGTCGCTGATATCGGCATCGTTCAAGCTGGTCAGAACGGTTACCGCCAGCAGCACCGGAGGGGCAATCCCCAGAGCATGCGAGGTCTTTTTGACGGAATCAACCGCCCGCTCCATCATCTCGCGCCCGCCGAGCGCGTGCATATTGAACATGGCAACCCCCTGTTTGACCGCGGCTTGGGATGCCATTGCCACGGTGTTCGGGATGTCATGAAACTTGAGATCGAGAAAAACCTTTCCTCCACCTTCATGTATGCTCGACACGATCGCGGGGCCGAAACGGGTGAACGCTTCCTTGCCGACCTTGAACATACCCACGTGATCCCTCAGCAGGTCGGCCCACCTGACGGCCTCGTCCAGGTCTTCCAGGAGATCAAGGGCGAGTATCAGCTTGTCACGGGATCTGTACGGTGTTTGCATCGTTGACCACATCAGTAATGGCTGCCGTGAGTTCGATCGGCCGGCTATCTGCTGATTCGGCATCGAGGAGCCCGGGATGGGCGTATCTTACCTTTCCCTCCGCGATCTCCCTCAAGGCGGTGACGATCTCTCTGTTATTTTTCTTTTCGCTGAGGGGGGTCGCGTTCCTCAGGAGCTGCTTTGTCCTCTGGATCGTAAGGTGCGTCAGGGCAAACCTGTTTTTAGCCTTTTCCAGGGAATCTTCAACGGTAACTCGTGCCATGGTTCATGTGCCTCCGGTCATTTGGTAAAAATCATCTATCCTGTTCTGCAGCCGCGGCCGCCGGTTCTTTTCGGCGATGTAGATGGAGCGCAGAACCGTTACAGAATCAGGGATTATATCATTAAACACCACATAATCATACCATTCATTTGCCCGGATCTCTTCCATGGCACGGTTGAAACGTATTGCTATGATATCATCGGTCTCCGAGCGGCGATTCTTTAATCTTTCTTTCAGTATTTCAACGGACGGCGGCATGATGAAGACGAGCACAGCATCCGGGTACAGGGCTTTTACCCTTCGAGCTCCCCTGGTATCTATATCCAAGACGACGTCATGTCCCTTCCGGAGCATCTCTTCGATGGTCCGTTTTGCAGTGCCGTAATAATGGCCGTAGAGCTCCTCCCACTCAATAAACTCGCCCCGCGCCACCCTGTCTTTGAAATCCTCCAGGGTAATGAAATGGTAATCCCTGCCCTCCTTCTCGCCTTCCCTGGCAGGGCGGGTCGTGCAGGAAACGGAAAAGTGCAGATCGGGGAATTCATCCAGGAGTTTTTTGCATAGTGTGGTTTTCCCGGTGCCGGAAGGGGCGGAAATAACCATAACGAGTCCCTGTGCAGTGGCGTGTGTCATGCTGTCCAATCCATAGTGGCGAGGGAGTTCGTCGATCGTGCCCCTCTCATATTCGTGTATTATTCTATATTCTGGACCTGCTCCCTGAGCTTGGCAAGTTCCGTCTTCATCTCTATGACGGTGCCCGATAGGGCGAGATCGCTGCTCTTGGAACCAATCGTATTGATTTCCCTATGCATTTCTTGGAGCAAGAAGTCCATTTTTCTGCCAATGGGTTCATCGCTGCCGAGCATGATACGGAATTGATCCATATGGCTTTCAAGGCGGACTATTTCTTCCGTAATATCGCTTTTTTCAGCCATGATGGCAACTTCCTGGATCAGCCGCGATTCGTCGCATTCCATGCCGCCTGTCAGCTCCCGGATTCGTGACGACAGCCGTTCCTGGTAATTCTTGACCACCTCGGGCAACCGTGCCCTTATTGTTGCCACGCAGCCAGTAACGGCGCCGAGACGGGCGGTAAAATCGTCATAGAGCAGTCTGCCTTCGGCCTCCTTCATGCGCGCAAGGGAATCGAGAGAATCGTTCAGCGCCCCCTCCATAATACTCCATATCTCCGCGAGATCGAGCTCCGTCTCCGCCGTATAAATGGCGCCCTTCACGGCAATAAGGGTTTTCAGGGTTATCTCTTCAGTAAGATGAAAGGTATCTTTGAGGCCGGTCAGAAGATCGTAATAGCTTCTGATGAGGGGAATATTGGCTTCCACCCGGTCTCCACCAATGGTGGCCGGGTCGGAATCTATCCTGACGTTCACCTCGACTCTCCCCCGCGAAATCCGTTCCCCCACCCGTTTTTTGATATTGACCTCCAGGGGGCTCAGGAAGGCGGGGAGACGGATGCTGCTCTCAAGACTTTTATGATTCAGCGACTTCAGTTCCACGACCAGTTTCTTCCCCGCGAGGACTGCTTCCCCTCGTCCGTAACCTGTCATGCTTCGTATCATATATTCCTCTCCCGGGGCAGCGAGATGCCGGGGTGTGCCCCCGGCGGTGTCGGCGCCCTCTTCAGTTACGTGATTTCTTACGCCCGTTCCCGGGCCAGTTGATTCATATATCTCTCGCGTATGTTGTTGAACAGGGCGATGGTATCAGGGTCCGCGTAATCGGGATAGGTCCATTCAAGCCGCCGGAAGCTGTGCTTCACGAAGATAAGGGTCAGATCGGCATATATGCCGTCCCTGAGATAGGGCCGGTGCGTGTATGCCTTCCCCGTGGCAAGGATCAGATGGGCCGGGGACAGATATCCCGGATCAATATTGACCATCCGGTTGCCATCTTTCATGAACTCCTCTTCCAGCCGGTTTGTTGACAGCTTGATCCGGGGGAGCGCATCGGGGGAAACGAGGGGTTCAAAAGAGACAAACCTTCTGATGAGACCGGCCCCCGATTCTTTCGCGTAATAATCGGTGTACTCAAAGGGGAGCACGCCGCTCACATAATCGATATCCCCCAGTATGCCGGGCAGGGCAGCTATGGCCCTGCGCATGATATCCGCGCATCCGGAGAAGACGCTGGATATGACCTTGACTGGTTCCGGTGGAACGGGCCTGCTCATAGGGCCTTCTTCAATTCATCCCGGTAGACCGGCGCCGTTCCCACCTTGCCCACCGCGATACCGGCAGCGCGATTGGCAAGCACGGCCGCTTCCGTGAACGTCGCCCCGGCAGCGGCGCACAGGGCAAAGACTCCGATGACCGTGTCGCCAGCCCCCGTGACATCGAAGACCTCCCGGGCAACAGCGGGGATGTGGGTAATGGGACCGCCGTTCTCGAAGAGGGTCATCCCCCCTTCGCCCATCGTTACCAACAGCGCCCTGAAGCCGAAATCTCTGATCAGGGCGGATCCCCCCCGTATGAGATCGTCCCTTTTCTCAATCTCCCTCCCAAGGGCCCGTTCCGTCTCCTGATAATTGGGGGTGATCAGATCACACCCCCGGTAGAGTGAAAAATCGCTCTGTTTGGGATCGATGCAGAGGAGAATCTTCCGCTCTGCGGTGATCTTTCGGATCTCCCGGACGAGTTGTTCTGAAAAGACCCCCTTGTTGTAATCCGAGATGATCACCGCTCCCAGGTCATTCTGTATGGATTGTATGTATTTGATGATCTTCCGCAGGCTGCCCTGGCCTGCCGGACGCCTGTCCTCCCTGTCGAATCGAACCACTTGCTGATTGTGAGCGATGACCCGTGTCTTAACTATGGTGGGACGGTTCTTCTCCACGATGACTCCCGCCGTATCGATCTCCATCTTCCGCAGCGTGTCCACCAGCCACGCGCCCATGGCGTCGGACCCGACAATGCCGGAGACAGCGACCTGCCCGCCCATGGAGAACACGTTGTTCAACACATTCGTGCACCCGCCCAACAGGAGGTTCTCGGATGTGACCTGCACCACTGGAACCGGCGCCTCCGGCGAGATGCGCGAAACCTTGCCCCAGATAAACTGGTCGACCATCATATCGCCGACGACGAGCACCTTGGCGTGGTCGAATCGTTCAATGATCTCGAGAGCTCTGCGCCTGCTGATTATGTTCTTTCCCATATGATGCCTTCCGAGACTGCGTCGCGCGGGTCACGTCACCCCGTCTCTCGCCTGCTTTCCGCCTTCGCGCGCTGGCCGGAATGCTATTATCATAGAAGTTCCTTGTCAATGCTTTTTCTCAAAATCCTTGACTCAACAGGGAAAAGACGATAGGTAGGACAGCCTTACCGTGCCAGTGAATTTCTTTTCCGGGGGGGTCTGTTCCGCACACTCCGGGTCGACCTGGTGGCTTCCCTTGGATGGGCGCGACAATACATTCTTTTGCATATGAAACCGATTCATCTCCCTGTGCGGGACAATGCCGTGCTGACGGATGGTTACGAAGGACTGATGGAATGGATGAGAAAAACGAGCTTTTGAGAAAGCGCAAAGAGAAGATGAAATCCCTTCAGGATATGGGGGTCGATCTGTATCCGAATGATGTAAAGGTGACAGCAACCACCCAATCCCTCATCGACCGGTTTAACCATATGGATAACGAGGAACTGGCAGGGGTTACGGAACAGTTTTCCCTGGCGGGACGTCTGATGGCGGTTCGAAACTTCGGAAAGGCCTCATTCATAAGCATACAGGACAGGGCGGGCAGAATCCAGGGATACATAGGGCGGGACAAGGTGGGAACAGACGCCTACGCCATTTTCAAAAAATTCGATATCGGGGATATCGTTTTTGTATCGGGGGGCCTCTTGAAAACGAGGACCGGTGAGTTGACCGTCGACGCCGATGCGATACGGCTGCTCTCAAAGGCGGTCAGACCCTTGCCCGAAAAGTGGCACGGCCTGACCGATGTGGAGGCCCGGTACCGGCAGCGCCCCCTTGATCTCATTATGAATCCGGGGGTCAAAGAGGTGTTTTACACGCGGAGCCGGATTATAAAACTGATCCGTGATTTCATGCAGGAGCGCGATTTTCTTGAAGTGGAAACCCCCATGATGCAGCCGATCGCCGGCGGCGCGGCGGCGCGGCCCTTCAAGACGTATCACAACACCCTGGACATGGAACTCTATCTCCGAATCGCGCCGGAGCTGTACCTGAAGCGCCTCATCGTCGGAGGATTCGAACGGGTTTTTGAGATAAACAGGAACTTCAGGAACGAGGGGATATCGACCTCTCACAACCCTGAGTTTACCATGATGGAGTTCTATCAGGCCTACGCCACGTACGAAGATCTGATGGCGATGACGGAAGAGATGATTACCGCCGTTGCTATGGAGATCTTCGGATCTCTTAAGTTTGAGTATCAGGGGACCACGATTGACCTTGCACGCCCTTGGCAGCATCTGACGGTCAAGGAGGCAATCCTGAAATACTCGGATGCAACCCCCGATGTCTTGGAAGACCGGGAGAAAGCCGCACAGTTCGCGGCATCGCTCGCTTTGCCCGTTGAGGATGATGAACCGTTGGGAAAGATTATCGTTTCGATCTTCGAGGCGGTGGCTGAGCCCAGTCTCATGCAGCCAACCTTTGTGACCAGCTACCCCATAGAGGTTTCTCCCCTTTCACGGAAAAGCGCTGCGGATGGACGATTCGTCGATCGTTTCGAACTGTACATCTACGGCAGGGAGCTCGCCAACGCCTTTTCAGAGCTGAACGACCCTGAAGACCAGAGGAACAGATTTGCCATGCAGTTGGAGGCGCGGGAGGCGGGAGATGAAGAGGCTCACGAAATGGACGAAGACTACATCAGCGCCCTGGAATACGGCATGCCGCCGACGGCGGGCGAGGGGATCGGGATCGACCGCCTTGTCATGCTTTTTACCGATTCTCCATCCATCCGGGACGTGATACTCTTTCCTCATATGCGGGAGAAGAAAGAGGCGCTGCATGCGCCGATCGAACCCCGGTAAAGGGAATACATTCTTCACGTACTATGAGGTTCCCCCTGCTATGTCATACGAATTCTTCATCGCTCTCCGGTACCTCAGGGCCAAGAGAAAACAGACCTTTATATCGGTGAACACCGCCATATCGGTGGCGGGGATTTTCCTGGGCGTTGCGGCGCTCATCATTGTACTGGCCGTGATGAACGGTTTTGAAAAAGAGCTTCGCGACAGGATCCTGGGAATCAATTCCCATATCGTTCTCATGCAGTATGATGGGGGGATGAAGGATTACCCCGGGGTGATGAAGCGGCTTGAATCGATCGACGGTGTCGTGGCGTCCACCCCCTTTATATACGGTCAGGCCATGCTGAAAAAAGAGGGGAGAGTCACCGGTGTGGTCCTGCGCGGCATGTCGATTGACACGTCTGCCGATGTCATCAATCTGGGAAAGATGAAGGAGGGGAATATAGCCTCTCTCGCGGGAAAGGGAAACAAGACGGATCTCCCCGGCGTCGTCATCGGGAAAGAAATGGCCCAGAACCTGGGGGTTGCCCTCTTTGACACCGTTGAAATTCTGCTCCCCATGGGGATTCCCACGCCCATGGGTGTGGTTCCCAAGATCCAGGAATTCAACGTGGTCGGTATTTTTGATTCCGGCTCATACGAGTATGACTCCACCCTCGTTTTCATGTCCCTCGAGAACTGCAAGAAATTTCTGAATATGCAGGAGACTGTCACGGGGATCGAGATAAAGGTGGACGATATTTACGGAGCGGGCACAATTGCGAAGGCCATCGAAGAACAGCTCGGATTCCCCTACTGGGCGCGGAGCTGGATGGAAATGAACAAGAATCTCTTTTCGGCGCTCAAGCTGGAAAAGAGGGTTATGTTTATCATTCTCAGTCTCATCGTGCTGGTTGCCGCTTTCAATATCATAACAACACTGATCATGACGGTCATGGAAAAAGCCAAGGACATAGCCATACTGAAATCAATGGGCGCCACAGCGCGGAGCATCATGAAGATATTCATGATCGAAGGAATGGTGATCGGCGCAATCGGTACAGTCCTCGGCTGCTGTACCGGAATCGCTGTCGCGCTGCATCTGGAACAGATAAGCCGGCTGGTGGAGAATATGTTCGGGTTCACGATTCTCCCGAAGGATGTGTATTACCTGAGTGAACTTCCCTCCCGGGTAGATTACGGGGATGTGGCCGCCATAGCCATTGTGGCGATGATTATCTGTTTTCTGGCCGCGTTCTATCCGTCGTGGCGGGCTTCGCGGCTCGATCCGGCCGAAGCGCTTCGGTATGAATAAGGGGTGGGGCGGCATGATAGAAATCCAGCATCTCACCAAGACATTCATCAAGGATGGCAGCAGGATTGAGGTTCTCCGGGGAATCGACTGCTCAATTGCGAGGGGCGAGTCGGTAGCGATCCTCGGGGCATCGGGCACCGGGAAAACCACTCTCCTCCAGATACTCGGAACCCTTGACCACCCTTCGTCGGGGTGCGTCCTCTTCGACGGCGCGGACATCTTTGGGTGGAATCAGGTCCGGCGCGCTGAGTTCAGAAACAGGCGCATCGGATTTGTCTTCCAGTTCCATCACCTCCTTCCCGAGTTCACCGCCCTGGAAAACGCGGTCATGCCAGCCCTGATACAGGGAATGCCAAAAGAGGATGCGTGCCGGAGGGGGGAGATTGTCTTGACGGAGGTGGGGCTTGGTGGTAGGTTGACGCACAAACCGGGGGAGCTTTCCGGGGGCGAGCAGCAGCGGGTAGCCATAGCGAGGGCTGTCATGATGAAACCCGACGTGATCCTTGCCGATGAACCCACGGGAAATCTCGATACGGAAACGGGGGGGAAGATACAGGACCTGCTGCTGGATCTTGGCAAGGCGCAGAATACCACCCTTATCGTGGTCACCCACAACAAGATTCTTGCCGACGGGATGTCGAGGACCGTCAATCTCAAGGACGGGAAGATCCATGAACCATAGACACAGAATATATCTATTCACAGCTGTAGCCTTCCTCATGATGTTCCCCTTGCAGGTCTGGTCCGCCCCTCAGTCCCCCGCCGCAACCGAGGGGATCCAGAAGGTCGCGGTCCTCCCCTTTGAGGTACACGCGCGTGAAGACGCCCGGTCGTTGCAACAACAGATAGCGGCGCAGCTGTCGGTCGGGCTGGCGGAATCTCCGTATATACAGATCCTCAGTGAAGAATTCTTTCAGGGATTGGTCCAGGGGAAACCGGTGGATCCCCGTCTGGCTCTCCGTATTGGTCAGGAAACGGAGGCTCAGTTTGTGGTGACGGGAAGCCTCACCAAACTGGGGGATATGCTGAGCGCTGATGTCGGGGTAACAGATGTCAAAAACAAAGAGCGTTCCGTCATCTTTGCCCAGGGGAATGACCTTGACCCCCTGATCGCGCGTTTGAAGAACGATATCCTTCTGAAAATTCTGACCGGACAGATGATAGCGGATGTGCAGCTGGAAGGAAACCAGAGAATCGAAAACAATGTCATATATAACGTTTTAAAAAGCACGAAAGGGAAGCTCTTCTCGAAGGAGAACCTGTCCGCCGACATAAAGGCCATATACGCCCTCGGCTATTTCAAGGATATCAAGGCCCGTGTCGCCGATACGCCCGGAGGGAAGATACTGGCCTTTCATCTGGAAGAACGCCCTCTCATCACAAGCGTTGCTGTTGAGGGAACTGACGATATAGACAAAGAGGATATCGAGGGGCTGCTCACGGTCAAGGGTAAACAGGTCCTCAATCTGAATAAACTGCAGTCGGATGTGGAGAATATAAAGACCTATTACAAAAATGAGGGGTTTCTGAACGCGGAGGTCGGATACCGGCTGGAAGAGCAGGAAAAGGGCGTGCAGGTCGTCCTTGCCATCAAAGAGAACAGGAAACTCAGCGTAAAGGAAATATCTTTCGACGGCAACAGGGCGTATACGGACAAGGAGCTGAAAGAGATGATGGAGACATCTGAGCAGGGGATGTTCCATTTTATCTCGAAATCGGGAAGATTCAACGAGCAGGAGCTCAAGCAGGATATCGAGAAGCTGACGGTGTTTTATCTGAACAACGGCTATATCAATGCCTCCATCGGCGAACCGGTGATCACCCATGACAAAAAGTGGATCTACGTGAAGATACCCGTCAACGAGGGGAAGCAATTCAGAATCGGAGACGTAAAGATCACGGGAGATACCCTCGAAGCCCCTCAGTCGGAGCTGATCACGCGGCTTCACATCACCCGGAAAGACTACTTCGACCGGGAGGCCATCATCAAGGACATTGATATCCTGACGGAGGCATGCAAGGAAGAAGGCTACGCCTACGCTGTCGTTTCGCCCCGCACCGTAACCAGGGATGCCGAACAGAAGATCGACGTCACCTACACCTTAGAAAAAGGCCCTCTCGTATATATCAACAGGATCTTCATAACGGGGAACACCCGAACGCGCGACAAGGTGATCCGGAGGGAACTTGCGGTGGTTGAGGGCGATCTCTACGACGGCGGCAAATTCAAGACAAGCTATATGAAGCTCAACCGGTTGAGATATTTTGAAGAAATCGATTTTCAGACGGGAAGGGGCCCCGAAGAGGGGCTGATGGACATCGATATTCATGTGAGCGAGAAGCCCACCGGCATGGTCAGTGTCGGCGCCGGGTACAGCGCCAGCGAGAATGTGCTCCTCATGGCGCAGGTGGCCCAGCAGAATCTCTTCGGGAGGGGACAGACCCTGAGTCTGGCCGCCTATATGGGATCAACGACCACCAGTTATGAACTTTCGTTTATCGAGCCCTGGCTCTTCGACATCCCCCTCTGGAGCAAGTTCCAATTGTGGGACATGGAGCGGGATTACGACTCCTATGATGTGGACACTCAGGGGTTTGGCACAACGCTGGGATATCACCTCTTTGAACACGTGAAGGGCTATGTGGGGTACCGGCTCGCGACCGATACGGTCAAGAATATCGAATCCAACGCCTCGAGTTATATCAGGAAGCAGGAAGGGACACTCACATCGAGCGGTGTCACCCTGTCCCTCGAACGGGATACCACAAACGATATCATGTTTCCTTCGGAAGGTTCCAAGAACAGGGTTTCCGTGGAGCACACGGGAATGATCTTTCAGGGTGACGCAAGTTTTACAAAATACACGGCTTCATCCGGCTGGTTTTTTCCGCTGCCTCTGGACAATGTGTTCGGGATACGGGGGAGAATAGGATACATACAGCCAAACGAGGGGAAAGAGATCCCCGTTTATGAGCGATTCTACCTGGGAGGGATCACCTCTATCAGGGGGTTGCGGGATGTGGGGCCGGTCGACGAGGCGGGCGATCCCATGGGTGGGGAGACCATGCTGAGTTTCAACACGGAGGTAATCTTCCCCCTTCTGAAAGACGCCGGCATCAAGGGAGTGGTATTCTTCGACACGGGGAATGCGTGGAATGACGGGTACCACCTGGGCGACATGCGAAGAACGGCGGGAACCGGTGTGCGCTGGTATTCCCCGATCGGTCCCCTGAGGCTGGAGTGGGGGTATGTCCTTGACAGAAAAACGGGAGAAGCCGCAAGCAGGTGGGAGTTTACCATGGGTATGTTCATGTAGATTCATCGCAACCGTATGCGAAGCAACAGATTATGACAGGAGGGGTATAATTAATGAGAAAGATCATGAGTGCGGTAGTCGTTGTTTCTTTCATATTGGCGGGGGTTTGCGTTTCCCAGGCAGGGGAGGTTGTCTTTATCAACATGAGGGCAATCGTTCTTGAATCGGATGCCGGGAAAGCAGCGGGGCAGGAACTGCAGAAATTCGTCGACAAAAAGAAAGCGGAGCGGCAGGAACTGGAAAGCCACCTTCAGAAGATGCAGGATGATCTGAAGAAACAGGCCCCGGTGCTGACCGCAGGCGCTTACAAGGAAAAAGAGATCGAGTACCAGAAGGAATACAGAGACTACAAGCGATTTATAGAAGACACGAACGCCGAGATGAAGCTGAAGGATCAGGAACTCTCCCAGAAGATGATCCCCGAGGTGCTCAAGATCGCCGATGCTATCGGCAAGAAAGAGGGATATGCCTGCATCATGGACATAGGCAGCAATAGCCTCGTGTACTATTCCAAGGCCAATGATATCACCAAGAAAGTGATCGACGCGTACAACAAGGCATATCACTCCAAGAAATAGGCCATGACCGTCAGAAAGCGACTCAAAGAGATTGCACGGCACGTGGGAGGGGCCGTCGTGGGCGATCCCGATGTGTTCGTCTCCAACGTGCGGGGGATCGATGAGGCGGGCGAAGGGGATCTCACCTTCATCGCGAACCCGAAATACAAGGATCGTCTGGAGACAACCCGCGCCTCAGCCATCCTCGTTTCACCGGGGGTGACCGGTCCCGGCAAAAATCTGATTATCACCGACGACCCTTACAGCGCCATGGCCATGGCTCTCGCGCTTTTATACCCGGATGAAGCGCCGCCCCCGGGAATAAGCACAGAGGCCTTCGTGGAACCCGATGCCAAGATCGGAGACGATGTTACGCTCTATCCCGGAGTATACATCGGCCGGCGGGCGCGGATTGGAAGGGGCGTCCGGCTCTATCCGGGTGTTGTGGTCGGCGATGACGCCAGTGTGGGGGACGGGTCCATACTCTATCCGAACGTGGTCGTGTATAAGAATTGCGCGATCGGAAAACGGGTGATACTCCACGCGGGGGTGGTTGTGGGGGCTGACGGGTTCGGTTTCGCTAACCCGGGTGCCGACAACCGCAAGGTGCCGCAGGTGGGGATCGTGCAGATAGACGACGATGTGGAGGTCGGGGCGAACACGACCATAGACCGGGGGACGCTGGGGAAAACCTGGATACGGAAAGGGGTCAAGATCGATAATCTGGTACAGATCGGCCACAACGTCGTTATCGGAGAGAACTCCATCATCGTCGCGCAGGTCGGGATTTCCGGGAGCACAAAACTGGGCGAGAGCGTGATACTGGGGGGGCAGGCCGGCGTGGTCGGACACATCACCCTGGGGGATCATGTCATGGTGGGGGCTCAATCGGGGGTTCATGAAAGCGTCCCGCCGAACCGGATCGTTTCGGGATCGCCACATATGCCGCACCGCACATGGCTCCGCGTCCAGGCATGCACTGAACATCTCCCCGAGATGCGCAAGGCGGTCAACTCTCTTCTGAAACGGGTGGGGGCATTGGAAGAAGCGGCGCGGGGCACAACAGACAGTACCGAGACAGAAAAGGAGTAACGACAGAAATGGGTATTCACCCCACGGCAATTGTATCGTCTGAGACGATGATCGCGGAGGACGTCGAAATAGGGCCGTACAGCATTATCGGCCCGGATGTAGAGATCGGTGAGGGAACCGTCATAGGTCCTCATGCGGTGATAGAAGGACCCACGAGAATCGGAAGCGGCTGCCGCATATTTCAATTTGCGTCCATCGGCGCCCCCCCGCAGGATCTCAAGTTCACGGGGGAGCGATGCGAGGTCATCATCGGCAACAATAATACGATACGGGAATTCGTTACCATACACAGAGCCACATCCGCCGACATAGCCATGACCTGTATGGGAGACAACAATCTCCTCATGGCCTATTGCCATGTGGCCCACAACTGCAAACTGGGGAATAATATCGTCATGGCCAATGCCGCCAACCTGGCCGGCCACGTCCATGTGGAAGACTACGCCATCATAGGGGGCATGTCGGGGGTTCATCAGTTCACCCGCATCGGATGCCATGCCATGATCAGCGGGGCATCCGCGGTTACCCAGGATGTCCCCCCCTATGTCACCGTCGCCGGGAATCACGCCCGTCCCTACGGTCTCAATCTGATCGGCTTGAAGAGGAGAGGTTTTTCGGACGAGACGGTGGGATATCTGAAAAAAGCGTACCGGATCATCTTCCGGTCCTCACTGTTGCTCTCAAAGGCCGCGGAGAAAATCCGTGAGGAGATCACCGGGTCGCCCGAGGTGGATCACTTTGTAGCGTTCATCGAACAATCCACACGGGGAGTCTGCCGGTAAATGGTTACAACGGGTATGGAGACCGGCGCATCGGGATGCTCGTACGGAGCTACCCCCCCCTGCTTCGGCACCGCCGGTATCATCTCCTTCCCTTTCGCATCCAGCGTGTGCAACATTCCGGGACCATGCAACCAGAAAACTCAGCCATAATGATCATTGCCGGCGAGGCATCGGGGGACCTGCATGGAGCGCACCTTGTCAGGGCGATGCGCGATCTTGATCCCGGCCTTCAGTTTTACGGGGTGGGAGGGGACCGGATGGAGGCGGCCGGGGTTCAACTGATCGCCCGTTCATCCCAGATGGCCGTCATGGGCGCCGTCGAGGTGCTTCCCCGGCTGGGGTTTATCCTGCAGGTAAGGAGGGGCCTGAAAAAATCGCTGAAGCAATCCGGACCGTCCCTTCTGATCCTGATAGATTATCCCGGATTCAACCTTCCCCTGGCGCGGTTCGCGCACGAAAACGGCATCAAGGTCTTTTACTATATCAGCCCCAAGGTGTGGGCGTGGAGGAAGAAGAGGATATACGCTCTCGAACAATATGTGGACCGCATGGCGCTCATCCTCCCCTTTGAAGAGGCGATCTATAAAGCGGTCAAGCTCGACGCCCGTTTTGTCGGCAACCCCCTTCTGGACACAGTCAAGAGATCCCTTGATCGCGGCGAGGCCCTGCGAAAATTCGGGTTGCGGGAAGGCGTGACGACGGTGGCCCTGCTCCCCGGAAGCAGAAAAGGAGAGGTAACCCGCCTTCTGCCCCCCATGCTTCAGATGGCGGCGATGCTGAAGAAACGGATACCCGCCGTCCAGTTCGTCCTCCCCCTCGCGGAAACCCTTCCCCACGGCCTGGTGGAAGGACTGGTGAAGAGCCAGGAGGGCGAGGTTGCCATCACGCGCGAAAACGGGTATGACGCAGTCGGCCTTGCCGACGTCGCCGTGGTGGCATCAGGGACGGCCACCCTGGAAACGGCCCTTCTCGGTGTGCCCATGGTGATCGTCTACCGGCTGTCTGCCCTCTCCTACTGGATCGGAAGAGCGGTCGTTCAGGTGGATCATATCGGCCTGGTGAACCTGATCGCGGGGCGGGGGATCGTTCCCGAACTGATACAGGGAGAGGCAACGCCGGAGCGGATGGCTGATGAGGCGTATCATATCCTCACCGACCGATCTCGGACGGAGGAGATACAAAAAGGGCTGGCAGAGGTTCGCGATCTGCTGGGAGAGACAGGGGCCTCGCAGAGAGCGGCACAAATGGCATACGAGATGATAAAAGTGCCACGGGGCTGAAATCCGGGCCTATCGATAGTACCGCCTTTGCCCGTTGCCGCGGGGCGTGAGACGTGCCAAATGCCACCGGTAAAGAGGGAGAGATGATTCCTCGCAGCGATATTGTTTCCCGTATATGGCATGACGATAGAAGACTGCTCCGGTTTGTGCCGCTTGTCTTCGCCTCCTCCGTCTATCGCGCCGGCATCACCCTTCGGAACCAGGTGTATGATGCGGGCATACGCCACGCGTGCCGCATGCCATGCCCGGTTATCAGTGTGGGGAACATCATGGTCGGCGGCACGGGGAAGACGCCCATGGTCATCATGCTGGCCCGGATGCTCAAAGAGCACGGCTGGAAGCCGGCGGTGTTGAGCCGGGGGTACGGAGGAAAGAGAAAAGACCCGGCAGCGGTGGTCTCCGATGGCCATGAGATCCTCATGGGGCCGCGGGAAGGAGGGGACGAACCCGTCCTGATCGGGCGAAGCCTCCCCGGCGTCCCTGTCATTGTCGCGAGAGACAGATTCCATGCCGGGAGGTTGGCCGTTGACCGGTTTCAAGCGGATGTCCTCATACTGGATGACGGATTTCAGCACCGGCGGCTGGCCCGGGATATGGACATCGTTCTGCTCGATGCCGGGCGTCCCTTCGGAAACGGATTTCTTCTTCCCCGGGGGGGGATGCGCGAGCCGCCCACGGCCCTGCGGCGGGCAGACATGGTGGTCATGACATCGACGGAGGAAGAAGCCGGTCCGCCTCCGGATGGCATTCCGCCGATCCCTGTTTTCGGCGCGTGGCGAAGGCCGGTTGCTCTCGTAAAAGGCCCGACGAACGAGATCCGCCCCCTTGCCGATCTGGCGGGTAAAAGGGTATGCGCGTTTAGCGGCATAGCCCAGCCCGACAGCTTCCGCCGGATGCTGGAACCCCTGTGCGGCGGGGTTGCATCTTTTCTTCCCTTCCCGGACCATCACGTGTACACTGCAAGGGACGTGGAAGATATCAGACAGGCCCGGCGCGATTCCGGCGCCCGGATTCTGTTGACGACAGAGAAGGACGGGATCAAATTGACCCGGTTCCCCGATTTTTTCAAGGATCTGTACCTGCTGAGGATTGCCATGGAGATCATGCCATCGAGGCGGGAGTTTGAGGAACAGATCCTCACACGGTTGAGAAAATGAAAGAACAGACACTGACAGCGCGCACGATCTTTGCCGGATGCAGGGCGCTCCCACCGGGGATGCGGAAGGCATTCTTCAAAGCCCTGATGATCCTGTTGTATCACTTCTCTGAAAAGAACCGGCTGGTGGTCCTTCACAATCTCACCCTCGCCTTTCCTGAAAAGGATATGTCAGAGTTAAAGAAGATCGCCAAAGGTTGTTACCGGCATCTGGGTATCGTGGCGGCTGAATTTTTCGACATCCTCTCCATGAAGCGGGACAACCTGTCCCGCTGGGCGGAGTTCGAAGGTCTGGAAAACTATGAAAAGGCCCACGCGAAAAAGAAGGGGATTATCTTCTTCACCGGTCATTTCGGGAACTGGGAATTTTTGCCTGCCGTTTTTGCCATCCTCTACCAGCCGATCCATATCGTGTACCGGGCCTTGGATGATCCTGTCATGAGAGAGATGGTCGACCGCGTGAGGAGCAATTTCGGGACCCGGCTTGTTTCCAAGGGAGGAGCCGCCCGGAAACTGGTCAGACTGCTCGGCAGGAATGAATGCGTCGGCATCCTCGTCGACCAGAATACCGCGTGGCAGGAGGGGGTCTTTGTGGATTTCTTCGGGAGACCGGCCTGCACGACCACGGGACTTGCCGCCATTGCTCTTCAAACGGGCGCTCCCGTAATCCCCGGGTTCACCTGCCGGATGAAGAATGGGAAGTATCGTTTTATCGTCGGGAAGGAAGTTCCCATGACACAGACCGGCAACTACGCCAGGGACATCCTGGAGAACACCCAGAGAGTGACACATGTTGTTGAGGACATGATACGGGAAGCCCCGGAGCAGTGGTTCTGGCTTCACCAGAGATGGAAGACGAAAAAAACACAGGCCGTGGAACAATCCGGAATAGAGGCTCCACAGTCATGACAGCTATCGTAATGAAGGCACGAAGCTTACGGGAGATCGATCCCGATACAATAAAACGGATTCTGATACGGGGGACCAACTGGATCGGAGATGTCATCATGAGTCTCCCCGCTGTCACCTCCGTGAGGCGCACCTTCCCGGGCACGCGGATAGCGGTTCTGGCAAAACCCTGGGTCGCCGATCTTTACCGGGCCTGCCCCGACATTGATGACGTTATCGTCTTTCAGAGCCCCGGCAGAAACGACGGAATCGTGGGGAAGATCCGTCTTGCCCGTGAGCTCCGCGAGGAACGGTTCGATCTGGCCCTCCTCCTCCAGAATGCCATAGAGGCCGCGCTGATCGCCTGGCATGCGCGTATCCCACTGAGAGCGGGATATGATTCAGACTGCCGGGGCTTTCTCCTCACACACGCAGTCCACCGGTCGCGGGCGATACGAAAGGTCCACCAGATCGACTACTACCTGGAGATGGTACGGGCTCTGGGATTCTCGGTGGCGGGGAGAGAGATCCGTCTTGTCCCCCCCGACGATGCCCGCGCAGCCGCAGATCATATTCTTGAGGGGTACGGCGTCCGCGGGGATGATCTCCTGATCGGAGTCGCCCCCGGGGCCAGTTACGGCCCGGCCAAGATGTGGTTTCCGGAGCGCTTCGCGTCCGTGGCGGATCGTCTCGCTGACGACGTTTCGGCCCGGATCATCCTTTTCGGAAGTTCGGGAGACCGGGAGCGGACGGAGGCGATGCAGCGACATGCGGCGCATTCCTTCATCGATATGGCGGGAAAAACGACCCTCGCAGAGGCGATGGCGCTGGTTGCCCGGTGCGCGCTCTTCATATCGAACGATTCGGGACTCATGCACCTTGCCGGCGCCCTCGGTGTTCCGCTGGTCGCCATATTCGGATCGACAAATCCGGCAACTACGTCTCCGCCGGGAAAGATGAGCCGTATCGTTCACAAAGATGTTCCCTGCAGCCCCTGCCTGAAAAAGGAATGTCCCACCGATTTTGCATGCATGAACCTGATAGGGGTGGATGATGTTCGCGCGATCGCCACTGAGTTGCTGAAAGCGTCGACAGGAACGTATCGGCGGTGAAAGGAATGGGGGTATGAACGAGGGGAAAGGTGCCGTCTTTCTTGACCGGGATGGAACCATCAATGAGGAGGTGGGGCACCTCGACTCTCTCGATAAATTAAAGGTATTTCCTGCCGCGTTCGATGCGGTGCGGATGATCAATGAGGCCGGGATGAGAGTGGTGGTGGTCACCAATCAGTCGGGGGTGGCAAGAGGGCTGTTCGACGAGGCATTTGTCGAGGAGGTTCATGAACGGATAAAGAAACTGTTTCTGGAACACGGGGCCGTGATCGACCGATTTTATTACTGCCCGCATCATCCGACGGAGGGAGTCGGCCGATACCGGATCTCATGCGGATGCAGAAAACCCGAACCCGGGATGCTGATCCGGGCATCCGAAGACCTCCATATCAATCTGCCTGCTTCCTACGTCGTGGGGGACTCGGCACGGGACATGGGGCTTGCGGACCGTACGGGAGCCACAGGAATACTGGTGAAAACAGGATATGGAAAGGACGTGGCATCTTCCGCGACAACCGCGGCGTATGTGGCGGAAGATATCCTGGGTGCGGCCGGATGGATACTGAAGGAGCGGGCCAGGTGAACATCCTTATCGTCAAGCTCAGCGCCATCGGGGACGTGGTGCATACCCTGCCGTCGCTGGCCGCGCTCAGAAAAGGATATCCTCACGCCCATATCACGTGGGTTATCGAGGAGGATTCGGCGGATATCATCGCGGGGCATCCCGCCCTCGACCGCGCCATTGTGTCGCGCCGAAAGGGCTGGTTGCGAAATCTCCGGCATCTGCGCCATGTGAGGGAAACGATCAGCGATATTCGCGCATGTATCGCGACCCTCAGGGACAGGCGATACGATCTTGTTATCGATTTTCACGGACTCTTGAAAAGCGCTGTCGTGGTTCTCCTGAGCGGGGGGAAACGAAAGATCGGGTATGACAGCATGCAGGAACTGTCCGGGCTGTTCCTGACCGAAAAGGTCCATGAAGACATGGACAAGCACGCCGTGGATCGGTATCTGGACCTTGTGCGGCACCTGGGGGTGAATCCGGGTGCGCCGGAATTTTATATCCACAGAGACAATGGCAATCGCACGAGGGTAGAAGCTCTCCTGGCGGAACAGGGAATCAGCCCGCATGACCCGTTCGTTTCGATCAATCCCGTGGCCCTCTGGGACACAAAGATGTGGGATGACGGCAAGTGCGCGCAGCTGTGCGACCGGATCGTTGAAGAGTTGAAACTGCCGGTTGTCTTTACGGGCGGGAGGGACAGAAAACCCATAGAGCGTATCAGGAGCCGTATGCGGTTTCCCTCCCTGGATCTCTCCGGGAAGACCACCCTCAGAGACCTGGCGTATCTGTATGCGCTTTCGGCTCTTGTCGTCACGACGGACAGCGGCCCCATGCATGTGGCCGCTGCCGTGGGAACGCCGACCGTGGCCCTGTTCGGGCCGACGGACCCGGCGAGAACGGGACCATATGGTCCGGGGCACACGGTTATCAGGGCGGGGCTGTCGTGCAGCCCCTGTTTCCTGAAGCGATGTGAAACAATGCGGTGCATGGAGGAGATCTCCGTGAAAGAGGTGTTTCAGGAGGTAGTCAAAAAAACAGGAGCGGCAATACAATGAATTTCGTGAAGCAAACACAGAAGATCGTCGTGGCAGTCGTAGCGGTCATAGCAATCCTGGCCGTGAGCGGAAGGGCTGATGCCGAAAGCGGCTGGACGTGGCCCTCCGTATCGGAATCGGGGGTGGTCCTCGGGTATGGAGAAGGCACCATTTCGGAGGGGAAATACCGACCATTTCTCACGATATGGCATGTCGGCTTCAATCTGAAGGAATTTTCCTCGACACAATCAGAAGGCCGAAAGAATGCCCTCTCCCTTTTTCTGGAGCCGCAGATCAACCCGGCCTTTTCTCCCCGCACCGATGCGGAGTTCGGCGTTGGCATCGGGCTCCAGTATCGGCACTACCTGACGGAGAGATTGTCGGCCTTTATCATGGCGTCCGTCGGGCCCCACTGGATCACCCTGCAGACGACGGATCAGGAAAACGGTTTTATCTTTGCCGATACGGCCGGTGTGGGGGTATCCCTGCTGGTGACGGAGAAATCCTCTCTCGATCTGGGGATTCGAATCCGGCATCTCTCGAATGCCGGCATTGCAGAGCCCAACGGGGGGATAGATACCTGGCTTGGCACGGTGGGCTATTCGGTCTTTTTCAGATGACGTGCTGTTTACATGGCGGCCCGTCGGTGGTATAGGGGCTGTCTCCACGAGGACGCCTGAGGAGGGGACGGATGATGACGGTGAACAAAGATCTGCTGGATATCCTGGCATGCCCCCAGTGCAAAGGGGATCTTCACCTGAATGAGAACGAAACGGGACTGGTCTGCGAGGCGTGCAGGCTGTTGTACGAAATCAGGGACGGCATACCCATTATGCTGATAGATGAGGCGACCCCTCTGGAGTCGAGATAATTGTGAGTTCGCGGATACAAGGAAAAGAAGGGTTGACCCGGCGGCGTGGTAGCGGGCAGATAGGGATTGTGTAACCGAGACATACAGTCCGCCGCCGCGGTTCAGGATATCAGGGATCAGGAATGAACGAATTCAAGCGTATTTTACGGCTGGCACGGCCCCATATACCGAAATTTCTCCTTGCCATGCTGTGCATGCTTGCCGTGGGCGCTACGACGTCGGCGCTGGCCTTTCTCGTCAAACCAGCCCTGGACGAGATATTCCTGGCAAAAAACATGGCCATGCTCAAGTGGATTCCGCTCGTCGTCATCGCCATGTATTTCATCAAAGGCGCCTGCAGCTACGGTCAGACGGTTCTCATGAACTTCATTGGCCAGCGGGTAGTGACCGATCTGAGGAGTGATCTCTACAACCATATTCAGAGGCAGTCCCTCTCCTTTTTCAACAAGAACCCGACCGGGGTGCTGATGTCGCGCATTACCAACGATGTCAACCTGATCCAGGGGGCGGTTTCGGAGGCCGTATCGAGTCTCTTCAAAGATTCCTTTACCCTCGTGGGGCTCATCTTCGTCATATTTTACCGCGACTGGAAATTGGCCATCGTCGCCGCTTTTGTCTTCCCGCTCACCATCTATCCCATCGCCAAATTCGGAGAGAAGATGAGAAAAGTTGCCACCGGCACCCAGGTGACCATGGGGAGCCTGACGAGCATGCTCCAGGAAACGATATCGGGGACGCGCATCGTCAAGGCCTTCGGCATGGAGGCCTATGAGGGGAAAAGGTTTTCCCGGGAGAACGAAGATCTTTTCAGGCTGTTCATGAAATCGGTGTCCATCCGGGCCATCTCCTCCCCCTTTATGGAGTTTCTGGGCGGGCTGGGAATCGCCGCGATCGTCTTTTACGGGGGGTACCAGGTCATACAGGGGAGCTCCACGCCGGGGACCTTTTTCTCCTTTCTCACCGCGCTGATCATGCTCTACGAACCGGTGAAGAGACTCACGAACATCAACAACACCATCCAGCAGGGGATATCGGCGGCCACGAGGGTCTTCGATATCATGGACAGGACGCCGGAAATACGCAACAAAGAGGGGGCAATCGACCTGCCCCGCATTGCGCGGGGAATCGAAATCAGGGATGTTACCTTCCGCTATGATGACGAGCCGGTCCTCAAACATATCAATCTCCATGTCAGGGCGGGGGAGGTGGTGGCCTTCGTGGGAATGAGCGGCGGTGGGAAGACGACCCTGGTCAATCTGATACCGCGCTTCTATGATGTGACTGAAGGGCAGATCCTGATCGACGGCCACGACATCCGTGATGTTACCATGGAATCGCTGCGGGAGCAGATCGGAATCGTCACGCAGCAGACGATCCTCTTCAATGACACGGTCAGGAACAACATCGCCTACGGGGATATACAGAAAAGCGAAGAAGAGATCATCAATGCCGCAAAGGCGGCCAACGCATACCACTTTATCCAAAACCTGCCCAGCCGATTCGGCACGATCATCGGAGAACAGGGTGCGCGCCTGTCGGGAGGAGAAAAGCAGCGTCTCTCCATCGCGCGCGCACTGCTGAAGGATGCCCCCATCCTTATCCTCGATGAGGCGACATCGTCGCTCGATACGGAATCGGAGATGGAGGTGCAGGGGGCCCTCGAAAATCTCATGAAGGGGAGAACGACTCTGGTGATTGCCCATCGGCTTTCGACGATCAGCCACGCTGACCGCATTATCGTCCTTGTTGCTGGAGAAATCGTCGAAGAGGGGACCCACGAATCGCTGCTCGCGGAAAAAGGCGAATATTTCAAGCTGTATAACATGCAGTTCAAGGACAACAATCTGTAATGCCGCATCTAGAGACACCGCCAATATCCATCGAGAACATCACCGATACTCTGTACCGCATAACCCTCCCCATGCCCTTTCGTCTCCGCCCTGTCAATGTTGCCGCCCTTGTGCATGAAAGGGGCGTTACCCTTTTCGACACGGGTATGAATATGGGCCGTGCCTTCCCGGCCCTTGAAGGTTCTCTTAACAAAATTGGTCGGTCGATTGAAGATATAGACCACATCTTTATCACCCATTGTCATGCCGATCACTGCGGCCTGGCCGGAAAGATCAAGGCGATCTCCGGGGCGGCCATCCACATGCCGGAGAGCGGCCGGCAGATTCTCCGCGATAATCACGATCACGCGCGGTTGGCCGACCGGGTCAGAAAATTCTATATGGCGCAGGGGATGGCTGAAGATACGGTCAATACGTATCTGATCTTTCTTCGATATTTCAGACAGGCAACGGTCCCTTTTGAGGTGGACGAGTGCCTGGCGCCGCATACGAAATATGCGATGGGCGGCACGGAGTTTGAGGCAGTCCCGACCCCCGGCCACGCCCGTGACCACGTCTCTTATTTTTTCCCCAACGAGGGGGTACTCCTCTCCGGAGACCATCTACTGCCGGCGAATAATTGCAATCTCCGTCCGGATCTGTTCTGTTCCGATTTTCGTCCCGCCCAGGCCATGCTTGACTCTCTGGCTCGTGTGGAAAGTCTTCCCGTGACGCGGGTCGTGCCGGCCCACGGGGATTCCTTTTCGAACCTGGCGCCGGTGGCCGCGGAGATGAAAAGGAACTATGGAGAAAAAAGAAGACGGATCCGTTCGATACTCCGGAAAGAGCCCGGAACAGCAGCCCGGATATCCGAGGAACTGTTCGGCGGGAATCTGCCCGGCTTCGATGGATTTCTCGCCCTGAACGAGACGTATGCGCACCTGATGGAATTGAGGCACGAGGGGATGATCAGGGAATCCAAGAACAATCGATACATTGTATACGAGGCAGCGTAATAGTGGCATCGGGTCTCGCTCCAACACACCGCTTTTTGTTGCCTTGCTATAATCGACATCTCTGACGGATGCCTCTCGGTGACGGATCTTTGGGTACT
Source organism: Syntrophaceae bacterium UBA6078 (assembly GCA_002428735.1). Classification (GTDB taxonomy): domain Bacteria; phylum Desulfobacterota; class Syntrophia; order Syntrophales; family UBA2210; genus UBA6078. Next base: position 57,635 of record DIXO01000059.1, read on the forward strand.
ATCGGTAAGACCATGGAAGTGATACAAAAGGGCAATATAAAATTCGGAAGAAATCCATCTCGAATCCTCCTTATACAGCTGGGTGATATCGGCGATATCGTGTGGGCCACTCCCACGTTTCGGGCCGTCGGAGAGGCATACCCCCAGGCGGAGGTATCGCTTCTCCTGAGGGAAGGTCTGGGCTCTCTTGTGCAAGCGGATCCATATATCCACAGAATCTTTGAGATCCCGCGACACGAAGGGAATGTCTTGCAGAAAGCGCAACGACAAGTCGATCTCATCAGAGCACTGCGCAGGGAACGGTTTGATCTGGTCATCGACCTGCGTCTGGATGACCGGGGCGCCTTTATGGCGCTGCTGACGGGAGCTCCCCGAAGGGTTTCTCTTATCGATCGCACGGCGGTGTGGCGGAACCGTCTCTTTACGCATCTCGTTGACCCACCGCCTGCTCCTCGGAGAATCTATGGGGCGGCGGAACAGTCGCTCCAGATTGTCAGGGGAGTGGGTGTAAAAACAAGGGATGCCACGCCGAAGCTGTGGGTCGATGATGAGACAGCGGGGACCGTAAGATGTCTGCTTGACCGGGAAGGGATATCGGCGATGGAGCGATGGATCTCGATCAATCCCTTTGCCAGATGGCCTTACAAGGAATGGGATGACGAAAAGTGGATACGTCTCGTCGACTGGCTCTGGGAAGAACATACATTCGCCGTGGTTATTGTAGGGTCTTCGCAAGAGCGGGAGCGGGCTGCGTGTATTAAAGAAAAGAGCCGGGGCACGGTCTTCAATCTTGCCGGGAGAACTACCCTGGGGGAACTGGTCGGGGTGCTCGGTGCAAGCAGTCTCCACATCGGGGTGGACAGCGCAGCCCCGCATATTGCCGCGGCGGTGGACACCCCCACGATAACCATCTACGGCCCTTCCGACTGGCTGGACTGGGCGCCCCAGGGGGCGGACCATGCCGTTATTGCCCCTGATCGCGAGTGCGCCCCATGTCATCAGAAGGGGTGTGACGGGAGCGGCAGGAGTGCATGTCTCGAAGAACTGGCGGTCGAGAGAGTCAGGGAAAAGATACAAGAATGCCTGGCCGGAGGCATCATGCGAGTACACCAAGGGGCGCATAACGGATGAGGAAGATCGTGATCGGCATACCGGTCTTGGACAACATAGAGATCACCAGGGCGTGTCTGAAACACCTGTACGGGAATACCAGGATTATTTGGAGGTTTCCGTCCTGATCGTCGATAACGGGTCGAAATCTCATGTAGAGGATATTTTCCGGCGGGAGTTTCAGGAGCCGGCATTCGCCACCTACTATCTGAGAAATGCGGAGAACCGGGGCGTGGCGGCCGCGTGGAACCAGATTCTCAGGTTTGCCCCGGAGCACACATCCGGCCGTTCCTTGTATTATGATTACTACGTTATCGCGAATAACGACGCCCTGTTCGGTGATGACTGGCTGCAGCCGCTGGTGGAGGCGATGGAGGCCGACGCGGGAATCGGCTGGATTTCCGCCATGGAAAACGGTTCTGCCGTGCTGGATGAGCTGGTGGAGGCCCATGCGCGCTCAAAGGACTATCGTGTGGATCCCCGGAAGCCCTACACGACGGAGATCATTCATGAGAGCCTGGTGCAGATCTATGGAAAATGGGGAGGGCATGCGTCATTCTGCCGGCTCGTCCGGGACAAGGGGCTTCCTCTCTTCATCCCCTTCCGGGGAGAGGGACGCTCGGCCGTCTGCTTCATGGTACGGCCGGCGATGATCGCACAGATCGGTTTCTTCGATGAGGACTATTCTCCGATCGGCCTCGCGGAGGACCTGGAATATTTTCTGCGAATGGAGCGGGTCTTGATGCCCGCGGGGCTGACCGATGAGATCTATCCCGAGGATGCCAAGTGGAAGAGCGGTTTCTGCGGCGGGAGCGTGGTGCACCACAACTGGTGCAGCACCCGCCAGGGCCCCCGCTTCGATGGTCGAAAATGGGACAGGATGCGGGAGAAGCACTGGAAGGCCAAGTTCGGAAAATCACGGAAGTACTACACGAAGCTCTTGCCGTAGAGCAATCCCGGCTGAAGGATGATATGAAAAAGATTGCGCTTGCCATGGAACAATTCAGCCGCTATGCAGGGGGAGCGGAATCGTACGCTGTCTCTCTGGCCACCACCCTGGCAGCGAAGGGATGGGAGGTGCATCTCTTCGGAGAGGCTTGGGACGGCGACCCCGAAGCGGCGATCTTTCACCGGATCTCCATCCCGCGGTTTCTCCCCGTGTGGCTCAAGATCGCACTCTTCGCCCTGAAGCATGAAAAGGCGGTGCGGGATCGGGGATTTGATGTGATCGTGGGGTTCGGCAACACGGTCTATATGAACGTGTATCAGAGCCATGGGGGAGTCCACAGGCTCTCCACGGAGCGGAAGGCGTATTCGGAGCGCCGTGCCATGAGGAGGATGATCAAAAGGATGATGATCCTGCTGTCACCCAAACAGTGGATGAGGGCCTGGATCGAATCGGCCCCCTTCCGCATTGATCCGAAGCCGGAGATCGTGGCGATCTCCGACATGATAAGGCGTGATATGGAATCCTCTTTCCGGGTGGACGGGAGGCGGATCCACGTGGTGTATAACGGGGTGGATACCTCCCGGTACAATACGGGCCTGCGGGATACGCTGCGGGGGGTCGCTCGGAAACAGCTCGGTGTGCGGGAAGACGAGGTGATCTTCCTTTTTGTCTCGTACGATCTGAAGAAGAAGGGAATAGAGCCGCTGGTGGAGGCGGCATCCCAGCTCAAACACCGGGGGCATGACCGTTTCCGGGTCATCATTGTCGGCGGTGAGCCCTCCGGATTCCTTGCGCGGCGGATCAGGCGTCTCCGCCTCGAAGATACGATCCTGTTCACGGGACCGGTCCGTTCCATGGATCCGTATTACGCGGACAGCGATGTGTTTGTGCTGCCGACCTATTACGATGCATGTTCCCTCGTTGTAATCGAAGCGATGGCATGCGGCCTCCCGCCGATTACGACGACGGCCAACGGGGCCGCCGGGATCATCACCGACGGGCGGGACGGCTTCGTGATCGCGCACCCCCCTGAATCGTCGGATCTGGTGGAAACGATGCAGGTGTTTTTTGATGAAGAGAAACGACGGCAGATGTCTCAGGAGGCGGCACGAACGGGACACCGCTATTCGTTGCGGAAGAATCATCGGGAGATGATCAGGATTTTTGATGATGTTGCGGCTCCCAAACCCCAGTGAGCCGGAGATGGAACTGGAGTTAATATACTTTTAATTTCGGCATGTTGCCATGAAAGTACCGCGTGCGGGATGATCAGATCGTGGCGGCAATTCAGGAAGAACTTTTTCTAAATATAAGCCCTCCTTTTCCCTACTGATTATTTGTTGGAGGCGTGTAATCCCGTTTATTCTATCTGTATTTGTCATCCTTTTTACCTGTCTGCCTGTTATCCGCTCATTGCCAATGAGGTACATAGAGTAGTTGACTGGCGCTACTTTTTTCTTGCAAGAATATGGTAGCCAAAGCATAAAAGTTCGGAAGAACCGTTGTCTGCCATGCTGAAGCGTTGTAGCATCCTTAGGATGACAAAGATGCTCAGTCTTTCAAGGAGTCCCGGTTTTTTTTGTGAATATCGTTTAGAAATAGACTCTATCCTGTCTATCTCCTGCGCGATAAATTCAAAGAAATTTCCATTAGGAGCCATTTTTATAATATTGAATCCCTGTGCTGTCAAATGTGTTTCATACCAGTACTTGTTAAACCCGGTACTGAAGTGGTAGGGAGAAAAGTGTGTTAGTGAGCAGAAGGGAGCGGTTAGAATCAAGTGTCCCTTTGATTTGAGTAGACGCGAGAATTCTTTTATGGCTCGATCGGGTTGGGGTAAATGCTCCAGAACTTCTATACACATGATTGCATCAAAGGAGGCATCGGGTTCCGGAATCGCCGTAATGTCGCTCACGATATCCAAGGTTCCATAATCAAACGTTTGTGTTTGTAATCCGGCCGCATCTCCTTGCCCGTCATATTGCCCGAAGTCTTGGGAGACATAATCCAAGTGTCCACAGAATATTCTGTACAGTTGGGTTCCAGCACCTGCGTCCAGTATTCTGCTCCTGTTCGGAAGGGCGCGAAGCGTTTTTTCCAACCAACGTTCACGGGAAGCCTCATTGTTTTTCCCAACTGACGGCCGAACGGATTTTAAAAGGGTTTTTATGCTCATTTATCTCCTTATGAGGTTACGGCTGACGGACGATGGCCATATTTATTCCATCATTATAAGTTTGGCTCGTTTTTATTCCTGAGCAGTATGTCATCCGAGTATTTGACAACAACCTCAAAATCAGGCAATTCTTTCAGGAGTTGTTTCAGCGTCAACTGCCCCTCGTAGAGTTCCTTATTGCTGTATTCGGTATACAGGAAGAGCGTGTTCCTCAGCGCGTTTCTCCCTCCCCGGATAACATCGATTTCGGCGCCCTGAACATCCATCCACATAAAATCTATCCTGTCTGTTGCGTTTTCTTGACACCATGTGTCCAGCCTTTTTGTTTCCACAGTGATTGTTTTCTCAAATGTACACCAGGGATGGACTATCAGATGGTTCTTCGGTTTTCGGATCGATCCCGAATAGTCCCAGCCTTCCGGCATCTCTTCGTCCGCTGCCCCACCGCTCATATAGAAGGTCTCTTCCCCGTTTGCGCTGCCGATGGCGCATTCGTAGAAACTGATTTCGGGCCAATCACCGATCTTGCGTCTGGACCGTGATGCGGCCCTGGGGTCGGGTTCGAAGCAGAAGATTCTGGGGGAGTCGAAGACTTCCAGAAACCAGAGCGTATTGCTCCCGTCATTGCAGCCGATCTCCAGGATCGTCGGGTCCGGCCGTGATACAAGCCAGCCTATAAACTCCTTGGTGATGGTCGCATCCGTTAAGGGGGGTTCGCCCCTGAGACGGTAATACAGACTGGAAGGAAGATTTTTCAGCCTTGAAAGGATAGAGGGTATCTCTTTGTATTGTTTCATCTTTTCACCATGGCATACGTATGTTACCGATTGGTCAAGTCAAAAGGGATTTCCTGATGGGCGCTCTCATTCACGAGCCCGTACAGACTTCTGAAATCCATCTGATACCCCTGCTGCCACTGTTCCAACAGGGAGTCCTGATGCAGGGTCCCGCATAAATTTTTATTTTCGACCTGTACCTTATTGCAGGGGATGTTAACGATCCTTGATTTCCGGTAGCAGATCCCCGTGCGCGACAGAAAAAACCTGCGGAATTTCTGGAGCTGATCCTCAAGGGTATTTGGCGCTGAGAAATCGATCAGGCGTACCATGGTGGTCAACTCGTGGGTGGAGAAGAAATGTCCATCTACGGAGAGGGGATACGACCAGTCGTAGAGACCGTCGCCCCACGTCCACGTCATAGTCTCTTTCGCCGGGCCGGGTGTAAGGGGGGGCAGTGGTTGTACTGCCTGAAGGGTATAACATTTTTTCAGATTCAAACCCATGCGCAGTGTCGGGACGAACGTGTCGGTGTCGAGGTTCGCAAAATCCTTTACATCGAAATCTTCGGTAAAAACGATATCATCGACCAGGAAAAACATTTTCTCCGAACGGATCGCGTGAAGCAGTTCCATGAGATTGCAGCGGAAAGAATTATCTGCGTCCTGCTTTCGAAATGAGATGGTTGTCTGAGGGATAAGTTTTATTACCTCTTCATATGCCCTCTGATGAGCCTGTGTCGATGCGTGGTACAGGACGTGAAACGGAACCTGCGGGGTCACTTTCTCCAGAGAGGAGGCGAGGAGCGCGTGGAGCTGCAGGGCTCGATCTTTGGAAAAGACGATACACTCCGCAGGCCACGTGCCGGGTGAAGCGACATGCCCAATCCGCGATTGGTACAGTTCCGCGAATGCCGTCCGTTCCCACTCCGCCTCCTCATCCGTGAGTACGAGATCGAATTTTCTTAGGAGGGCATTGATGGCTGTACGGAAAGATGTTCGCATATGTGTCGTTGATCAGTGGTTTTATGATTGTAACAATGTCTTGATGGTTGACATCAGTTCATGCCGAAATCTCCCCATGAAACGGGGGCCCGCACGGTAGAAATCCCGCTCCCACCGGCACGCCGCCGCGAGATGTGCATGTTCAGGGCAGGAAAGGGGGCTCGGCATATCCCCTGTGCCGTTCAGGACCGCCTCGAAGATCTGTGCTGCCATCTGGTAGTTCTGGATACGGTCCAGTTCTGAATAGTATGTGGCGGGTGTCTTCCTGAAGATGACATGCGGATCGGGGAGGACCCATACCTCCCCCAGCGCACCCGCCCGCAGCCATGCATCATAGTCTTCGCCGATGGGGGGATCGAGGGTTTCATTGTACAGCCCCGCCTGTTCAAAGGCGGATCGTCTGAGCATCGCGGAGGAATGGATGATGTAATTCTGCCGCAGGAGGTTCCGATAGTCGATCTTTCCCAACCGTTCTTTCTTGTAATATAGAGGGCTTTCTTCCCGCGGATCGATCCCGTTCCAATAAAAAGCATTGCATCCAAGCAGCACACAGGACGGATGATTCTGTAAGAATTCAAATTGCTTTTCCAGCTTCTCCGGCAGCCAGAGGTCATCGTCATCGAGCAGGGCCACATAGGGAGCTTCTCCCCGGCGAATAGCACGGTTCCGGGGAACAGCGGGGAATCCGGCATGTGTTCCGGGCAGATATACAAAGCGAGAATCTTTCAAAAATGGCGTAATGATGTCTCGCGTTTCTTTTGTTTCACCGTCTTCCGCTATCCAGCACTGCCAATCCGGAAAAGTTTGGTCCTGTACACTTTGGAGCGTTTCCGGCAGAAGATCCATGCGGCTATATGTAGGAATAATTATATCAACTATCGGTTTCACGTTCAGTGGGGCTAAATCCCTTCCGGTTATTTTGTTTTTTATGAAGTTGTAGTGTTATCAGGCTCTGCATTCAGGTGCCATACTATAGTTATCATTGCAAGTATAATATAAAGAGTAATCGCTTGTGGACCGAACATGCCATCTGCGAATAATCCCTGCACGAAGACACTGATAAAAGCTGCCATAATACAGACACCCCAATCCCTGATATAATCATTTTTTCCGTATTGTATTATCTTCCAGCACAGACAAACGAAGACGACATACACAACGAGAAACAGTGCAAACCCGACAACGCCTGTCCTAACAGCTATATCCGCTAAAGAATTATGAGGTGATCTAATCATCTCTCCCTTGCACTGATATTGAGGAGGTATTTTTACGTTATATTTTTCCAGATCAATAAAGTTTTTATTTCCATATGTCTCCATCCCGAAGCCTACTCCGATTATAGGATAATCTTTGAGAATTTCTAACGTGATGAGATTGATACCTATCCGTATGTCCTTCAAAAGGTCTGATGAAAAGCGCGCCTTGAGCGCCGGAACGGTGCTTAAGGCTATCAGGGAACAAATTATGAACCATACAGTCAACCACTTGCTTTTCTTAGCAAAGAATGCAATGAGTGCGATGCATGCCGCAATCAACGATCCTCTTGACATCGTGAGATATGTTGCTATGGATGCTCCCAAAAGGCAAAAAACCAGTATGATCCTATGGTACACGCTATTTTCCAGTCGGAAGAGGTGAAGCGATAACAAGAGGGCGAATATGGTTACAAAACCTATAAGGTCAATATTCATCATATGCGAAAAGCCAAACCGTGCCGATATCGGGTTTTGTAATATCAGGTAGAAATAAGACAAGCCTCCGATTGAAAAGGATGCGGCTGAGATGATGATGATCCATGACAGCATCATAAGTCGTTTAGAGGAGTTGAAAAAGTTGGTGAGGAGATAGTAGATGCAGAGATATTCCAGAAGATGTGCGCGAAAATCGTGGATGCTGTTTCCTTTATCGAGGGCGAAGAACAGACCGACAAACACCCAAGCGGTAAAAAGGACGAAGGGGATAGTAAATGGCGATTTGAAGGAAAAAGAGCCATTCTTGGTAAAGTTGAGGAGCGCCACTATAAAGATGGAAAGGCCAAGACAAATTTCCTTGATAGCCGTTGTATGTGGAAAAGGAACAAAAAAAATAAAAATGCCCATTAAAACAGGGATACTATGGTTTAGAATACAGCATATTTTCTCTTTTGCGCTCTGTTCACTCAATTGCGATACATGCCCCCTGATTTGATCTATATGCACAACAGATTACCCGAAATATCCCGAAGCGAAGAATGTTGCCTGCATCATCTGACTGCATCAAAAATACCCGATATCCTGCTCGTAGGGGAGATAGATATTATTCTGAAATTGTTCATATAAAGCCGGAAAATCGCTGATGTTCTTATTCTTCAACACCTTGTAAATGTCAATATGTGATCCGAGCCGCGGCCACTTAGCATCCCACAATTTCCTTATTGCATTACGCCAGTCATCGATATAGCCATTATAGGTTTGTTCCCTGGAGTCATTTTTTTCTGTTGTTTGGTGGTAGTGCCAAACGAATGAATTATAACTCAATGCCGAGCACCCGCCGGCCAGGAAACACCGTAGCGAGAAATCGTTGTTTTCATAACAGGCCTTCCATCGCTCATCAAAATACCCGACTTTGTCGAAGACCGACCGTCTCCAGAACATAACATTCAGCTCAAGACCGAGACATCGCAGGTAGTCGGAAGGTCCGTGGTTGAATAATCTCCCCAGGAGGGGGGTGCCCTTTTTTTGCAGGTCACGGAGAGCCACGTTATCCGAGCCGAAGGCTTCTCCCGGCTGCCACCGCTGGTAATCAACATCACTTTTATCGGTAAAGGGGGCTGCCTGATAGATTTCTTCAATCTGGACCTTGTCGTACAGATCTTCGTCCATTCCCGAAGTAATGATGACATCGGATGTTATCAGCCCGATGACCGGGGATTTGCAGGTCCTGACAAAAAAGTTTATGGCCCGGCTGATCCCTATGTTGCGATTTAACAATATGGTTGAAAAGCCGTAGCGCTGCTGCTTTTCCACGAGCCATGCCCTGTGGGCCTGCACGGATCCCTGATCCAGAAGAAATACGTCGCACGTCAGCTTCTTACTTTTCCTGCTATAGAAAGCCTGTATGGTCTGATCCAGAATCTCCTGGGCGGTTTCTTCCCCCGCGGGGTTATAGTTGAGAATCAGATATGCTATGTCGGGTATCATAAAGGCGCTTTGCTCTTCTTTGTCATGGTAGGCTTTAGACCACAGATGAAGGGGAAAATCATTATTTGAATCACCGGACAACTGTGGTATGTTTGCGCACCTATACCATACTGTGGATGGTTGTATCAAACCATGAATGGGGAATCTCCCGGTCACGGCCTGTTAAGGTGAATACTCTGGAGCGGTAACGGGCTTTCCTTCAATGCGCCTTACAGCCAGACATGTGATTCAGACATATATCTTTTTCTAAAACGCTACAGCGCGGAGAACATACATGGGATATGTGACGAAAAAATTACCATTAATCAGTGTTCCGGAAGGAATTCTTGCAAAGACACTGGGTGCCGTACGGAAACGTGCGGCACAAGCCACGGATATCAATGACCATCTGGAAACCATCTTCATCGAGTGCTTGAATATACAGCCGAGACTGATTGTTGAATTGGGGGTGGGGGACGGTGAATCCACATTTGTTCTGGAGCGCGTGGCCAAATTGTGGAAGTCGAAGCTGATAAGTGTCGACATTGCCGACTGTCAAAATGTTTCGTTCTACCGTCACAGGATATTCATCCAAAAAGACGATATTGCATTTGCGCGTGAGTTCATGAATTTTTGTAACCTGAATCATGTGGAACCCTCGATTGATATCCTCTTTATCGACACAAGCCATCTGTATGAACATACTGTAGAGGAAATCCGGGACTGGTTTCCATTCCTGGCGGGTCGCAGCAAGGTGATCTTCCATGATACCAATATGAAAGAGACCTTTCACAGGAAGGATGGCAGCACGGGGGCTGGGTGGGATAATCAACGGGGTGTCATACGGGCGATAGAAGAGTATCTTGGTCAATCTTTCGATGAAGAAACCGATTTTTTTCAAATGGTGGGCGGATGGTTTGTGCGGCATTACGCCCACTGCAGCGGACTGATGATCATGGATAGATATGAAGGGTAAAACGCCTCTCTCTGTAGCCATTATCACACAGAACGAAGCGGCGAATCTGCCGGACTGCCTGGCGAGTGTTGGGTTTGCCGATCAGGTCGTTGTGGTGGACTCCGGCAGCACGGATGATACCGTGAAGATCGCCTCCGATCTCGGGTGCGATGTTTTTGACAAACCCTGGCGGGGATTCGGTCCGCAGAAGCAGTTTGCCATCGACCAGTGCAGGAATTCGTGGGTGCTCGTCCTCGATGCTGATGAGCGAATTCCTGAGGACACCGCCGATGTCATCCGCACAATCGTCTCAAGAGAGCCGAACGGAGTGGCCGGGTACAGTTTCCCCCGGAGAAACTGGTTTCAGGGCCGCTGGATCAGACATCTGTGGGGCGGGGACCGAGTCGTGCGTCTGTTTCTCAAAGACCGAGGACGTATGACCCCGGCGGCCGTTCATGAATCGGTGGAAGTTGACGGCGTGGTGGAGGATCTTGATTCTCCTATTGAACATTATACGGAAAGCGATCTGAGTAAAATCCTGATCAAGATCGATCATTATTCCACCCTGGGTGCCCGCGAGGCCTTCGAGAGCGGCAAGCGATCATCGATTTACGGCGCCTGCAGTCGAGGGGCGCTCACCTTTCTCCAGAACTATTTTCTCAGGCTCGGATTTCTTGACGGATATCAGGGTCTCACCCTTTCGGTTACCGATGCAGTCAACAAATTCTTCAAGTATGCCAAGTTGAATGCGCTTCACAAACAGGCCCGATCGTCGGAACGAAACCGGTAGGGAAACCCCGCCTCATGGACATTACGATCGTCATAATCAACTGGAACACACGGGAGCTCCTGCGTGATTGCCTTCGATCAATCTATGAAACGGTCAGGGACGTGACCTTCGAAATCATCGTGGTGGACAACGCTTCCGGTGATGGAAGCGTTGCCATGGTACGGGAGAAATTTCCCGCTGTCCGAATCATTGAAAACAGCGAAAACCGGGGATTCAGCGCGGCCAATAATCAGGCATTTGACAGCATGCGGGGCCGCTACGCCCTTCTGCTTAATACCGATACCGTGCTGACCGCGGGGGCCGTTCGTGAGCTTTTTGCCTTTATGGAAGGGAACGTCGAAGCGGCCATAGCAGGAGGACAACTGCTCAACAGAGACGGAAGCCGACAGAATTCCATAGCGAACTACCCCACACTTCTTTCTCTCCTCATGAACCTCCCTCTTCTTGAGGTCCTTTTTCCCGGACGATACCCGAGCAAGCGGTATGAACACACGGAGCCCCTGGCCGTTGAATCGGTGATCGGCGCCTGCATGATTGTCCGCAGGGAAGCCATGGATGAGGTGGGGGTTCTGGACGAAGGGTACTTCTTCTTCTTTGAAGAGACGGACTGGGCCTACCGGATGCGGTCCGCCGGATGGAAGATCTACCACGTGCCGTCGGCGCGGATTTATCACCTGCAGGGAATGAGCATCGGACGTGATGTTCGCTCCCGCATATTGTTTTACCGATCCCGGTACCGGTTTTTCGGCAAGTGGAAGGGACGCGTGTACAATACAGCCGTTCGTGGCGTGATTGTTGCCCGGTTGATCGCCAACTGGCTGCTCACGGCTGTCGGCATGATCCTGACCGTGGGATTACACAGGAAGCTGCGGGACAAATGGGTCGTTTACACGCGTCTCATCACATGGCACCTGAAAGGATGCCCGCCAGTGGTGCAATAGGGTTGCTTTATGGCAACCGTTTCTGCTACATCTTGAACCCGTGCGTCACCATGAAGCCGGATAGGGCCCGGGCATGCCCCCGGGCGCATGATGAAAGGAGCCGTGTCATCGAAACGATAAGGATAGGAACGCGCGGAAGCGACCTTGCCTTGGTACAGGCCCGCATGGTTGCCGACCGCCTGAAGGAGATACATCCCGATTTGTCTGTGGAGGTCGTCCCGATCAAGACGCGGGGGGACCGGATGCAGAATGTCTCATTGATGGAAATCGGAGGAAAGGGTGTCTTCGTCAAAGAGATCGAGGAAGCCCTGCTTCGCGGTGATATCTCGATGGCGGTTCACAGCATGAAGGATGTCCCCGCGGAGATCCCGGGCGGGCTGGTAATAGGGGCTGTTCCGGAGCGTGAAGATCCAAGGGATGTCCTTGTCTCGCGAGGAAGCATAAAGATTGAGAGACTCGTACGGGGGGCCCGGATCGGCACCGGTTCCCTCCGGAGGGGAATGCAGATCAGGGCCCTGATGCCGGATATAGAGATTGTCCCCGTACGCGGAAACATCGACACGCGCATACGGAAGCTTGCAACGGAGAGGCTGGACGGGATTATCCTTGCGGCGGCGGGGATGAAACGGATAGGACGCGCAGCCGAGATATCCCAGTACCTGCCTGTCGAGGTGATGATGCCTGCTGTCGGACAGGGAGTCCTGGGGATCGAAGTGCGCGAAGGTGACAGTGATATCCGTGATCTGATTGATGCACTGAACCACCCGGATACGGTGGTGGAAAGCGCCGCTGAGCGCGCGTTCCTGAGATGCCTGGGCGGGGGGTGCCAGGTTCCCATAGCGGGGATTGCGCGGAAGCAGGGGGATACGCTTATTATGAAGGGCCTCGTCGGGTCCGTCAACGGGGCGGTCAGGATTACGGACGAGATCCGGGGGAACAGCTCGGACGCGGAGGATATAGGATGCGCGCTGGCGGAGAATATCCTGTCGAGAGGAGGACGGGCCGTTCTGGACGCGGCATATAATACCTAGAATACCGATACGCGAAAGGGCACGAAACCGGAAATGAACAAACCGGGAACGGTATACATAATCGGCGCGGGGCCCGGCGATCCGGGACTCATAACGGTGAGAGGCGCGGAGTGCCTCGGCAGGGCCGACGTGGTGGTGTACGACTACCTTGTAAGCGGCGAGATTCTCCGGAGCGCCTCGCCGGACGCGCGCCTCGTCTACGTCGGCAAGATCGGAGGGCGGCACAACATTGCCCAGGAAGACCTGAACCAAATCCTGGTGGATGAGGCGCTGAAAGGGAATACGGTGGCCAGACTGAAAGGGGGCGATCCCTTCATCTTCGGACGGGGGGGTGAGGAGGCTGAATGTCTTCAAAAGGCAGGCATCCCCTTTGAAGTGGTGCCGGGAGTGACATCGGCAATCGCCGCCCCCGCTTATGCCGGTATTCCTCTGACCCACCGGGCCTTTACCTCCACGGTCGCCTTCGTGACGGGGCATGAGGACCCCGCAAAGAATGAGAGCGCCATAGACTGGCGGGGCATATCCACGATCGGCACCCTCGTCTTTCTCATGGGGGTAAAAAATCTCCCCCGAATCACCGCCCGCCTGATTGAAAACGGCAGGGATCCGGCAACCCCGGCTGCCCTGATCAGGTGGGGAACGACGCCCGACCAGGAGACCCTGACGGGAACGCTGGGAGATATAGCCGCTCTGGCTGAAGAACAACATTTTTCTCCTCCCGCCCTCTGCGTCGTGGGAGAGGTGGTTTCCCTGAGAGGCAGCCTCGCCTGGTTTGAAAAGAAGCCCCTTTTCGGAAAGGGGGTTGTCATTACCCGGCCGGAGAGGCAGGCGGAAGAGCTTGCGGCTCTCCTGCGGGAGCGGGGGGCGCGGGTTATTTCATTTCCCACGATCGAGATCGTTCCTCCCGCCGACTGTGGCGATCTCGACAGAGCAATCGCGGATATAGAACAGTATGACTGGATCGTCTTTACCAGCGCGAACGGGGTTCGGTCCTTCTTTGAACGCTTTTCCGCCCTGCGGGGCGACATCCGCGACCTCAAGGGGATCAGGATCTGCACCATCGGCCCGGCAACACGCGCCTGTGTGGAAGGATACCATATCCCCGTGGACCTCGTTCCCGATGAGTATCTGTCCGAGGGAGTAGTCGAGGCATTCGAGAAACGGGACATCCAGGGCACAAAGATTCTTCTGCCCCGCGCCGAGATTGCCGGGGATGTGATCTCCGCGGGTCTCTCGGCAATGGGCGCCCGGGTCGATGTGGCCGTCGCCTACCGGACGGTATCCCCCGGCGGGGATGGTTCTGAGATACGGGCATTGATGGAGAAGGGAACCGTTGACGTCCTCACCTTTACCAGCCCGTCCACCGTGCACAACTTTATGGATATGGTCGGGGAAAAAGAGGCAATTCCGGATAACGTCAGGATCGCATGTATCGGTCCTGTGACGGAGAACGCGTGCAGGGAAGCGGGACTTCGGGTTGATATCATGCAGGGTCCCTATTCGATCCCCGGCCTGGTCGAAGCGATAGAAAAATATCTGATGCAAGAGTAGAAAAATAAAGAAAATGATAGGAATCTCGAAACTATACTGCGGGGGAGTCGAGCCCTCCGACATCCTCCGCTACGGAGCGCAATCGGACCGGCTTCCCTCGCACCTCCTCCAGTTTTCAAGCGATAAACGGCCGGTGGTGGTGTGGAACGCCACCCGGCGGTGCAACCTGAAGTGTGTCCACTGTTATTCGAGCTCTCAAAACAGAAGGTACAGCGACGAGCTGAGCACCGAAGAGGGGAAGGCGTTGATAGCGGACCTTGCCGCTTTCGGGTCTCCGGTCCTCCTCTTTTCCGGAGGAGAGCCGCTGATGCGGGAAGACCTGCCGGAGCTCGTGCGTTTCGCCGTGGAGAGCGGGATGCGGGCGGTCATCTCGACAAACGGAACGCTCATCACAAAGAAAAGGGCCGCCGTATTCGCGAAGACAGGGCTCTCCTATATGGGGATCAGCCTGGACGGCGTGGGGGAGATCCATGACCGGTTCCGGGGGGTGCCGGGGGCATTCGATGCCGCCGTGAAAGGCATTCGAAACTGCCGGGAGGCCGGGATCAAGGTGGGGGTCCGTTTTACCATAACGGGAGAGAACAGCGGCGAGATCCCCGCGATCTTCGATTTCATCGAGCAGAAAAACATCCCCCGGGCCTGTTTTTATCACCTGGTCTATTCGGGGCGCGGCTCCGCCCTGATGAACAGCGACTTGCCCCATGACCGGACGAGAGAGGTCGTGGATCTGATCATGGACCGGACGCGCAACCTCTTCGACAGGGGACTGCCCAAGGAGATCCTGACCGTGGACAACCACGCCGACGGACCGTACCTTTACCTGCGTCTCCTCCGAGAGGACCCCGGACGGGCGGCCGAAGTGCTGACGCTTCTGAAGATGAACGAGGGGAACAGCTCGGGGCGCGGGATCGGTTGTGTGAGCTGGGACGGCGAGGTACACGCGGATCAGTTCTGGCGGGAGATCTCCTTCGGGAACGTGCGAAAACGTCCATTCAGCAAGATCTGGACGGATACCTCCAACGAACTGATGGCAAAGCTGAAGGATAAGAAACGATATGTTACGGGCCGGTGCGCCGAATGCCGCTGGCTCGATGTGTGCGGGGGCAACTTCCGTACCCGGGCCGAGGCGGCGACGGGCGATATCTGGGCTCCCGACCCGGCCTGTTACCTGACTGATGATGAGATACGAGGTGCTATATGAACTTTCCTGATTACCGTCTGAGACGGCTGCGAAAAAACACAAATCTCCGGAGAATGATCCGGGAAACCACTCTGTCGGTCGATGATCTTGTCTGCCCCCTCTTTGTGACCCACGGTGACGGGGTGAAAAAACCGATACCCTCCATGCCGGGGCATTTTCAACTATCCATTGACACCCTTGTTGAAGAGACAAAAAAGATCCGCAATCTGAAAATCCCCGCAGTCATCCTCTTCGGGATACCGGAGACAAAGGATGAAGAAGGCTCAGGCGCCTGGGTCGAGGATGGCATTATCCAGAGGGCTGTTCGACGGATCAAAGACGATGTGCCTGATATCCTGGTGATTACCGACGTGTGCCTCTGCGAATACACGAACCACGGCCACTGCGGTGTCCTCGCTGGCGAGCATGTGGATAACGACGCCACCCTGGAACTCCTCGCCCGGACGGCCCTCTCTCACGCGGTTGCGGGAGCCGATATGGTGGCCCCGTCGGCGATGATGGACGGACAGGTGCTGGCGATCCGAGACGCTCTCGATGAGGAGGGTTTCGGTGACATTCCCATCATGGCCTATGCGGCCAAGTACGCGTCCTGTTTTTACGGCCCTTTCAGGGATGCGGCGGAGGGGACTCCCCAGTTCGGCGACAGAACATCCTATCAGATGGATCCCCCCAACAGCCGGGAGGCTATCCGGGAGATCGCCCTCGATGTGGAAGAGGGGGCCGACATCATCATGGTAAAACCCGCCCTTCCCTACCTCGATATCATACGCTTAGCGAAGGACGAATTCGATCTCCCCGTGGCGGCCTACAACGTGAGCGGCGAGTTTGCCATGATCAAGGCGGCGGACGAAAAGGGGTGGCTTGACGGAAAGCGGGCCATGATGGAGTCTCTGATTTCGATCAAGCGAGCCGGGGCGGATATCATCATCACCTACTTCGCGCAGGAAACGGCTGAGCTGCTTCGCTGAACGGCTTCGGCGGGATAGACATATGGCTTCTCAACAATCTCTCATTCTTCCCCATACCCTTCGCATGGTCGCCTGGGAAGTGACACGGGGATGCAACCTCTCGTGCGTGCACTGTCGGGCGTCGTCGAAATACTGCCCCTATGAGGGCGAACTTGACACGGCGCGCTGTCTGAAGCTCATCGATGAGATTGCCGCCTTCAGCTCTCCTGTCATCATCCTGACCGGTGGCGAGCCCTACTTCCGCAAAGACATCTTTGAGATCGCCGCTTACGGGACACAAAAGGGCCTCCGTATGGTCCTCGCGACCAACGGCACGCTCGTCACCGACGGAATCGCACGAAAGTCCATCGACGCCGGGATACAGCGTGTCAGTATCAGCATCGACGGGCCCGATGCCGAAAGTCACGACTCCTTCCGCGGCGTCCCCGGAGCCTTTGAGGGGGCAATGGCGGGAATCGACGCCTTCAGGCGGGCGGGAATGGAATTCCAGATCAATACCACCATCACCCGCCTCAACCTGCACCAGATGCAAGAGATCTTCGACCTGGCAATCCGGCTCGAGGCGGCTGCTCATCATATCTTTCTCCTGGTTCCCACGGGACGGGGCAGGGAAATGGCGGACCAGGAGATATCGGCTGAAGAGTACGAAGAGGCACTTGGCTGGTTCTACGAACAGGAATTTGCTTCCCCCATTCAACTCAAGGCCACCTGCGCCCCGCAGTTTTACCGCATCTTTCATCAGCGAAAGAAGGAGAACCAAGATCAACCGCGGGTAACCGGAAACCCTTTGCATTCCATGACCAGGGGATGCCTGGGAGGGAGCTCGTTCTGTTTTATTTCCCACACGGGGCAGGTGCAGCCCTGCGGGTTCCTCGAGATCGACTGCGGTCGGATTACGGAAACGGGGTTTGAGGAAATATGGAACCATTCAAAGATATTCAATGACCTCAGAGATCTGGGAAGCTATGAGGGGAAGTGCGGCCGCTGCGAATTCCTGAAGGTGTGCGGCGGATGCCGCGCTCGCGCCTATGAGAATACCGGCAATTACCTGGCGGAGGAGCCCCTCTGCGCCTATGAGCCAGTCAAGCCCTGACATTACAGCGGAAACAGCGTTGCGATCCTCCCCATGGCTACAACGATTCATGACAGGTTTGAGATAACGATCATCGGCGCCGGTGTGGTCGGCCTTGCCGTCGCGGAAGAGCTCGCCGGGGAGTACGCAAACGTCCTGGTGCTGGAAAAGAACCCGAACTATGGTATGGAGACGAGCAGCCGGCACAGCGGAGTCATACACGCCGGGATATACTACCCTGCCGGGTTTCTGAAGGCGGACTTCTGCAGGGAAGGGAACCGTTTGCTGTACCGGCTCTGCGAAGAGCGGGGCATCCCCCACAGAAAAACTGGAAAGCTGATCGTGGCCGCTGATGATACGGAGTGTGCCGAACTCCGGAAGATCCGGGAGTGGGCGGAACTGAACGGGATTGACAACCTTTCCTTCGTCTCGCAGAAACAGCTCAGGGTGATGGAACCGGAAGTGAGCGCCCGCGAGGCCCTTTTCTCCCCTTCCACCGGCATCATCGATACCCATGCCCTGATGACCACATTCTATCTCAAGGCGCAGTCCGAAGGCGCCATCGTTGTCTTCCACTCGGAGGTGACGGGGATTGAACAATCGAACGGTACGTATAGTGTGCAGGTAAACGGCGGCGAATATTCCTTCAGGACCCGGGCGCTTATCAACTGCGCCGGTCTTTACGCAGACCGGATCGCCTCATTGGCCGGGATCGATATAGACAAGAGAGATTACCGGCTCAAATACTGCAAAGGGGACTACTTTTCAGCCTCCCCGTCTCCGAGACTTTCACACCTTGTCTATCCAGTGCCCCCGGCGGAACAGGTAGGGCTCGGTGTTCACGCCACACTCGACTTGGCCGGGATGGTGCGGTTCGGGCCGGACACCGAATATGTCACTGCTCTGGAATACGCTGTTGACGAGAAGAAGGGAGACGCTTTCTGGGAATCCGTGAGGAAATATCTGCCGAGCGTGGGACGTAAACAGATTCAGCCTGACACAAGCGGCATCCGCCCCAAGCTCCAGGGACCGGGCGACCCGTACCGGGACTTCATCATCGCCGACGAGAGCGCTTCAGGCTATCCCGGCCTGATTAACCTGATCGGGATAGAATCCCCGGGGTTGACTGCGTGCGTCCCCATAGCGCGATACGTGTCGCGGCTTGCAGGTTCGTATTTGTACTGATAGCCCCATATTCCAATTGCTCAGTAGAGCCTTTCCAATACAGAAAACATGACACACAATATGAAAGTAGAAGTATTTATTAGCTTTAGAAAAAAGCTTACATTACCCTATGTGCATATTGTGAACCAGACAAGACCGATTGAACGTGTTTCGGAAGTGGTACAGTTTTTCAAAGGTAATATGAGTCGAGTAATCCGCGAGGAATTCATGGAACTAGAAGAATTCCCGTGGAGAGACAGTTTCTGGGCGGATGGATATTGTGCAGAGACTAGTCGGGAAAATCGATGAAGAGGTTGTAAAACGATGCATAAGAAACCAATTTCGTCTGTAGGGCCAGATCATGCCAGCGGGTCTGAAATCTTGGGCTTTAGCCCAAGGGCAATTCATCTCTGAAATAGTCATTTCATATATGAATGATTATTCCAAGTGTCTGGTTGTCTAAGACTCTGTAATATATTGATATTTAATATTGGAATGGATATTGCTTAGAAAATTAAATATAAGAAAACAATTTTTAGATCATAAGGAGGATGCTAATGACTTACGAAGTAAAACCAATTGTACTGGGACAGATCGCGGCCGACATGTCAGGTTTTACCTATATGGCATTTGCCGGTACGCCGCTTGTTTTGGAAGTGACCTATTTTTTAATCAAGGGTGCGGAAAAAAATATTCTCTTCGATACGGGTTCGTGGGCAGCACGCATGGCGAAGTACTGGCCCGGAGAAGGTGTTGATTTCCAAACCTTTGAAGAATCGCTTGAAAAAGAAGGGCTTAGTACGAATGACGTGGATATTATTGTTACAAGCCACCTTCACCATGATCATGTGGGTAATCACTTCAAATGTAAAAATGCGGAGGTATATGTGCAGGTTGATGAATGGGCCTTCGCTTGTGCCCCGCACCCTCTGCAGGCACAATATTACCCTGCCGACATGATGGCCGAGGTTGAGGCCATGAAGATGAGACTGATTCGCGGTGATTATGATCTCTATCCGGGAATACGCATAATCCTTACGCCGGGACATACCCCAGGAACTCAGTCGCTCTGTGTAGACACTAAAGAAGGAAAAACAGTCATCGTGGGTCAGTGCACGGTTCACCAGACCTTTATGCCTCCCAAGGAGCTCTTGCCCAAAGGTCACCCCTTTAGCAGTTGGGAAGTCTTCAGCCAATCTATTGCAACAGACATGAATCAGGCTTACTGGAGTAACGCCCAGGTAAAGTCCATGGCAGACGTGCTTCTCCCCTGTCACGGACCGGGATTTGATGAGAGGACAAAGAAGTATCTCCCCGATTCAATGAAATAGGTTGAGTTGATTCTTTTCGATTATTTGGAAGAAAACAGCTGTCTCGGGGAGGTGCAGGTATTCGGGTATAAATACAGGTATTCGGGTATAAATAAGATAATTGATGCGTATCGAAAATAAAGCATAGGAGTAAAGGTACAAGCACGTTATTAGTTACGATATGATAGAGTTGTGGTGTTCGTGGTATCTCGGGAATTGTTAGCTGAGTCTTGCTTTGATGAAGATGCCTACGAGCAAGCCGATATGTATAGGAATTTCAATTACTCTCGGATAGGCCTTGCTCAGCCAAAGTCCATTGACCGGTTTCTCGGCAATGCTGGGGTAGGTTATTTCACCTCTATTGCCTGGCGGATCGTGGTCGCCGCGCTGCAGGATTTAAAGCGTTTTGTCGAACGATCTAAGTACTATAATTACAGGCTTGCATTAAGGAGGTAGTTTCAGGGGTTCGATCGAAATTCCACTAATCTCTTGGCTTCCCGAGATCGTTGGCAATATGACCAGATGGTCTGTAGGACTGAGCAGCATTACTCCGTGGGTATCAAATGATATTTTTGACAACAGAGAAATCCGCGCTGTTTTGTGAATATTTTCACACTGCACACACGGGAAGATATCTTAAATAAAGTATCAATTGCAATTTTGAAATTGACAGGTTCAGTCAATGATACTATGCGGTAGAGATAGTATTGCGTAGCGTAAGCACAGTATTTTCCTGACATATTGAAGGCAGAAATACTGAAAACGTTGAGGAGGCGAAATAATGAATGTGGAGCGGGGCTATAATGCGTTTAACCGCTTTATCGTATCCCTTGCGTCTATAATGCTCTGCGCCATGGCATGGATGATCTTGTTTGATGTGGCGATGCGCTTTCTTTTTAATTCTCCCCTCCCAGCAAGTGTTGAAATTTCGCAATTAATATCGCCGTGGGTCATATTCCTGCCCTTTGCGTACACGCTGGCTGTGGGAGGGCATGTGCAGGTTACTTTGGTGACCATGCATCTGCCCGAAAGATGGCGCCATGTGTGCGACATTTTTACCTACATCGTCGATTTGGTTTTCTTCGCTATCATCTGCTATTATTCGTGGATCGAATTCGCCCATTCCTTCAGCATCAATGAGATCATGCTGGCTGCAGTCATGTTGCCCTGGTGGTCGGGCAAACTGGCTATGCCGGTAGGAACATTTTTAATAGGGCTCCAGTGCGTTTTCCAGATTCTCAGCACCATCAGAAGGATCAGGGAGTACAAAAAATGATGGATCCAAGCGTCGTTGGCATACTGGGCATCATTCTCCTGTTAGCCCTTTTGGTGGTGGGGGTTCATATCGGCGTGGCGCTCGGTCTTGTTGGAATCATCGGGAGTGCTTTAATCGTCGGATTTGAGGCGTCGGTTTACTCTTCCGTGTCCAACATCTACCATAAGATCGCCAGCTACGAGCTTATAACGATTCCACTGTTTATTCTCATGGGCTACATGGCATCCGGCGGTGGAATAAGCGAAAAGACCTATAAGACTCTGAACGCTTGGGTGGGCAAGATTCGCGGTGGTATCGGCATTTCTACTGTTTTTGCCTGTACCGCTTTCGGCGCGGTATGCGGTTCATCGATGGTGACTGCGGCAGTCTTTGCGCGCCTCTGTGCTCCCGAAATGCGAAAGCATGGCTACGATAAAAAGCTTGCTTATGGCATTTGCGCCGCGGGAGGTGTAATCGGAATGCTCATTCCTCCGAGTATTGTTATGGTGATCTATGGGGTAATGGCCGGAGAATCAACGGGGAAGCTACTCATTGCAGGCATAACTCCAGGCCTGCTGCTGACCGTACTTTTCAGCGTACTTATTGTGATAATAAGCAGGCTTAAAAACAGCTTAGTTCACCCCGACGATCATCCGGTGGAGTATACTTGGAAAGAAAAATTCAAACTGCTCGGCAATATATGGCAGGTTCTGTTGGTTGCTGTAATCTTGTTTGGAGGCATCTTCGGTGGTGTCTTCAATCCAACCGAGGCCGCTGCCGTGGTAACGGTGGTTCTCATGGTGCTCTTAGTTATGAGTAAATGGTGTGAATCAGGCGCCATATTCAAAGAATCTTTCAGGGAAACCGGCTCTACCACGGCGATGATTTTTCTGGTCATGGGCAGTGCCACCGTTTTCTCCCAGTTTCTGGTTCTGACGGGCATAACAGAACGTATCGTCTCATTCGTTATCGGCGCCGATCTGTCTCCCATCCTTTTCATCTTACTGGTGGTTGCCACCTACATGCTCTTGGGCTGCCTGCTTGACAGCATCTCGATGCTGTGTATCACCATTCCCCTGTTCAATCCCATAGTCTACCAGCTTGGTATAGACCCTATCTGGTATGCTGTCATCGTTGTCTTGACTATTCATGCAGGATTAATTACACCCCCGGTGGGGCTGAATGTCTATGCCACCTATGCTGTAGCAGAAAAGGATGTGACCCTCGAAGAAATTTTCTATGGCGTCTTGCCTTTCGCGATCGCAATGCTTGTAGCAATAGGGATCGTAATCTACTGGCCGTCACTAAGCACCTTTTTGCCTGAATTGATGCTCGCGAAGTAGAGACGTATACTTGAAAACAGGATCCACTTTTGAAAGGAGATATGTAGCATGAAGAAGAAAATTCAATTACTTGGTACCATCGTTGCGTTAGTGCTGGTAATGGGTCTGGCTGGAATGATGCCGTCTTCGGCCGAGGCTCAGAATGATCCGATTAAACTGCGCGTTGCCGGTACCTTCCCGCCGCCGACTGTGTCCATGCAAAGCTCACTCGCCAAGATGTGGCTGGATGAAGTGACACGCAAGACGAACGGGAGGGTTACGTTCCAGACTTTCTGGGGTGGTGCGCTGGGCAAACCCCAGGAGCACGTCACCCTTGTCGAGAGAGGCATGGCTGACCTGGTTCTCACAAACCTGCATTTTACTCCCGGCAAGTTTCCGCTGGCCCAATTCGAATATGTGTTCCCCTTCGGGCCTGAGGATCCGGTCATAGTGACAAAGGCGAAGCGCCAGCTATATGAAGAATTCCCTGAATTTGCCAAGGATCATGACAAATATAATTTTATTCAGTTATTTAACGGTCCGGCCTGTGTTTACCAGATTCTGTCAAGGGAGCCGGTAACGAAGCTGGAGGACTTTAAAGGCAAAAAAATCACGCTGATCGGGCGTTATTTCGGACGCTGGGTTGAGGCTGCCGGAGCAGTGCCTGTCGTCGCCCCGGCAGCGGACCGGTACACGATGCTTCAGACGAAAGTTGTTGACATGGACATGTTGCCCCTGGATATGTTCGCGGCTTTTAAGATTCAGGAGCAAGCCCCCAATCTGGTCATTGTAGATGCGCTGATGGGTAATTTCGTCGATTTCCTCGTCAACAAGAAAACCTTTGGCAAACTGCCGAAGGACATTCAGGACATCTTTATCCAAACCGGAAAAGAAGTAGAGTTGAAAGCCGCGGAGATGGAAGTGCCCAAGTGGACGGACAAGATAATGAAGGAATTCGAAGGCCGAGATGTCAAAGTCTTCCGTCTTTCAAGTGAGGATCGAATGAAATGGGCCAACATGGTTGAAGATATTCCAGCCGAATGGGCCGCCGAGGTCACCGGACAGGGATATCCCGGCTGGAAAATCGTCGAGAGATACCAAGAAATCTGCGCTGACCTGGGATACAAATGGCCGCGCAAATGGGGTATTAAAAAATAACGGGATCACGCACTGATCCAAACGAAACCGTACCAATAGTTTTTCCGATTGTGGGAGACACTTTATTGCGTAGCCCACAATCGGAACTGACGATACTGGAGTTTGAAAACATGAGTACGATTGAATTGGCAGGAAAAACCTATGAAGTCGACGGGGAAGGATTCCTTCTGCCTAAGGAGTTTGAAAAGTAGGCTGAGGAACACTGGAAGGCAAACCACCATACTTATAATTAGTTCTATAAGATGAGCATTAAACCTAGCAGATTTTTCCCGTGTGCTTGAAGATTTAAAGAGATTGTGATGAGGCAGCTCAAACTTAATAGGTGTTTAATTTCAGATTCAGAAATTTCGATTGGAAACACGATATGCACCCTTCACGGCAACTATAGAGCTTGTTGCAAGGGGGTCGCTTTGCTTTATGGACGATTGATGAGGGAAAATGAAACATTATGCTTGATGAATAATTCTAAATGCTTAACGGGTTGGATTACGTGATAAACCTCCCTTTACGAGAAACTCTGGTTTATGCTAGTCTCGATTATGTTGCTGGTGAAGTAAAGAAGGTCGGCACCTTGGGGTATCTAGGATTAAAATTGAAAAAATTAAATGGATCATAAAGCACCCTAAAAGGAGTGATTAAAATAAATAACCTAGAGGTAAAGAAATGGCAAACGACAAGCTAAAAAAAGCCTACAATAGAGGTTTTGCTTTCGAACGGGATTTCGGTGGTTGCGCACAGTGTGCTGTCGGCGCACTTTACGAGATCTATCCTGAGCTAAAGAATGCAGATATTTTCAAGGCTGCTTCGGGCCTCGGTGGTGGTGTGGGACTGACTACGAAAGGAGGGTGCGGTGGGCTTGTGGGTGCGGCCATGGTTGTCAGCCAAATGACTGGTCGTACTCTTGATAACATCGCCGATCCAGAGAAACAGCGGTTTGTTGCTTATCGTCTAGCCGAAAAGCTAATCAATAAATTTCTGGATGAATACGGAACGGTTACCTGTGAGAAGATTCAGAAAAAACTCATGGGTCGTTCATTTGATATGTATGAGGAATGGGATGAGTTTATAGCCGCGGGAGGTCATACCACAGCCTGTACTTCAGTGGTGGGAAATGCAACTCGGTGGGCAGCCGAATTGATTGAGGAAATCAAGAAAAAATAGTGTTTCCTACTGGGCTGCTATTCCTTTTTTTGATACTTTAATTTTGAGGATTGCATGCCAGTTTTTAATACTCAAAACGTCTGGCAGCTGGCAGAAACAAGAGCAACAAATCATTGCAGCTTCCGAAAGATATCCTGCGCTTGAAAGTCAGTGAATCGGTCTCTCTCGCTTCCTTTTATGGGGTTGGGATATTCCCTGTGTCATAGGTAAAATGATGGATGCTCTGCTTGATGGGAAATTTGGGCAAAAAATAGGCGGTACCCTCAAGTATAATATTTCTCATGATGAGCCATACTGCTTAGTAGGTAATCTTCCATTCGACAGACAATCTGTTCTTTGTGTCCTGCAATATGGAAGCCTATTCCTTCGAAGTCCAGTTCTCCCTTGATTTCCGTGGTAGTCAGGTATTTTCAGTGTGATTTCGAGATGCTGATCGGAATCTATTCGACATGGGGTCAGATATATTTTTCACATTAAAAATAGCAACAGTCCATAATCAGGCGGAAAAAATATCCTAGTTATGGATGTCGAGGTTTAACTTCAATAACAATCTGCAGCCACCCATGAGGCTTGTGGCGTGCCTCATTCTCTCCCGTTTCCGGGTGGTAGAAAACCTCATGTCATATTGCCTCATGGCTTTGTTTCCATGGTTTGGCTCAGTGCCCCCCTCTCGCTGTATAGAAGCTTTGAAATCCGTATTTTTTCAATTTGCGCCAGAGGGTTGCATTACTGACTGCCAGGCGCTTTGCCACCCCAGATATTTTTTTTTCTTCCTTCAATGTTTTGAGAAGCACTTTTTTTTCAAATTCTTCCAGATACTCCTGTAGAGAGCAATTCTCACAGAAATTGAAATCAAACACCTGTTCTTCATTCAATACGACTTCATTAAAACCCTCGGCTTTTATGATATCGTGCGGCGACATGACGATGAGCCTCTCGATGAGGTTTTTGAGTTCGCGCACATTGCCAGGATAATCAAGCATTGTCAGCTTCCGTTGCAAATCACGATCAGGTATCTTCCGTGTTCCGAACATTTTATTCGATAATTCAAAGAAGTGTTTAATAAGAAAAGGAATTTCATCGCGACGTTCCCGCAGAGGTGGTATCTTGATGGATGCAACATTCAACCGGAAGTACAAATCTTCCCTGAACAGGTGCTGCTCGACCATCTCCTTGAGATTTTTATTTGTGGCCGCGATGATCCGCACATCGACCTTCTTATGGATGCTTCCTCCGATTTTTAAAATCTTTTTTTCATCAATCACTTTTAACAATTTTACCTGCAAGGAAGGAAGCAGTTCGCATATCTCGTCGAGAACCAATGTTCCCCCGTCGGCCAATTCAAACTGACCGAGTTTGCCCTTTTCACTTGCTCCGGAAAATGCTCCCTTTTCGTATCCGAACAATTCCGACTCGAGAAGGTTTTCGGGGATTGCCCCGCAATTAATCGATATGAACGGCTTGTTTGCTCTGCTGCTCGCTTTGTGAATGATCTCACTTAACTTGGTTTTTCCGACCCCCGATTCTCCCAGCAACAAGACATTCACATCATACTGCGCTATGCGCAGCGCCACTTGGAGGCATTCGTTCATTTTTTTGTTGCGCACCAGGATACCGTAGTCGGGTTCATCAACAAGGTCGGGTTTCAGATAGAGTGTCTCGTCCTCGGCTTCTAGAATATTTGCGTAGCCAAGAAGTTGATTCATCTTTGTAATTTCGGTTATGTCCCGGAAATTTGCTACGACATAGATCATTTTCCCTTTTTCATCGAAAACAGGTGACCCTGTTACCATGGCGGATCTTCCTGTTCGACTATAACTGTGCACCATTGTTGTCGGTATTTTTGTTTTTGTCACCTCGAATACGACCGCCCGTTTGAGGATGTTCTTGTCGATCATATCCTTGAGGTTCTTGCCAACGATTTCTTTTTTCTTTATACCGGAGAGGGTCTCATAGGCTCGGTTTGCCTTGATGACATTTGCCTTTGCATCTGAAATAAGAATTCCATCATAAGATGCATCGAGGATTTCATCGAT
Source organism: Syntrophaceae bacterium UBA6078 (assembly GCA_002428735.1). Taxonomy (GTDB): domain Bacteria; phylum Desulfobacterota; class Syntrophia; order Syntrophales; family UBA2210; genus UBA6078. Next base: position 84,723 of record DIXO01000059.1, read on the forward strand.
ATAGTCGTTTATTTCTTTTTGCCCCATGTTCATATTGAATTCTTCCTCGAATGTATTTGCTGGATAGTATGTTATCATATATGCGGGTTTTAATATTTTTTCGGCACCAGTTCATCTTTAAAAATTTAATGGAATGTTTCAGCTGATGTTACTTTGGTTAGTGAGATGTTCCGGTAAGGTTTTTCCGCCGCCGGATAGCTCGCGCACACACGCTGTTACAATTTTAAGAATAGCACTCATATTCCTGCGGGCGGCCTGAGCGATTTTTCCCGAAGACAACGGTTCTTCTGCGAGGCCATGGCCGAAGTTATCAACGGAGCAGATGGCGGCGTAGGAGAGACCCAGTTCAGCCGCGACGGTTGCCTCGCTTGCCATGGTCATCCCCACGATATCGGCGAACTGCGACATGAGCCGTATCTCGGCCTTGGTCTCCAGCCTCGGTCCCGAGGTCTGCCAGTACACGCCGGCCTCCCTGATCCCTATACCGAGTTTCCCGGCTATCGCGATGAGTTTTTTTCGCATTTCCCCGCCCAAGGCGGGTGTTATGTGGACGGCCCTGTCATCAAAGACAGTGGGTATGCCCGAAAGAGCGATATAATCGTCGGGTATAACAATCGTGCCCGGCGGTATGCTCGTCTTCAGCGATCCGGTGGAATTGATCCCGATCACCTCCTGAACATCCATTTCTTTCAGTGCCGCCAGGTTCGCCCGGTGGTTGATGTTGTGCGGAGGAATGGCCTGTTTCAGGTCAACGCCGTGTCGCGCAATGAAGGCGAGCGTCTCCGAGGTACAGACGACAGCACGTCCGAATTCGTTTTCCACAGGTACTTTTTCGAGACTTTTAAAGATACCCTCTTCATGCACCGGGATGGTGCCTGATATGATGCCGACCCTTTTCATACTAGCCTCCTCAGGCTATTGGCGTTGAAGTGAGAGCGTAATTTCTACCAGATTCCATGCACCCTGTCAAAATGCTTACAGAGTATCGTTGAATTAGTGCTTGACATTACGAGAGCGAGCAGGAGCGTACCATGAAGGAAGATGGACTATTGCTGTATCTAACCGATTAAGATTTCAGATAAATTATTCAAGCGAAGGGATCCATTCTAGTGCTTCCCTGTGCTCACTTCATCTGACGGGTATGGGCATAGCGGCTCGGCTGTGTGACGAGATGCTTCGATTTCCAGGTGTAGTTCTGTCGCAGCGCAATGCGCTATCACCAGAAGCTACCGGGCACGATCATATAATCGCAAGTCGGTAGGAAGGCGAATGCCTTTCTCCTGTACCATGGTATCCACATTGATGTGGGTAAGCTGGGACGGTTCCATTGCTTTGTGTTATAAGAACTTTTTATTACTGGAGAAAAATCTAGAATGGATGGTCTTATAAGTCAAGACAATATCCTCAAAAGTCGGAGCGTGGTCACGCTTCTTACCAATTGTAATCTAGTTTGTTCGTTGAGGGTGACGAGGCATTTTTTTCAGGAAGAAGCCCACGGGAACAGTCATAAAAGATATTGCCTTGCCTATCCTTTCGTCAATCTTGCACCATTCCCTTAACAAGTCCCAGAATTGTGTGGATACACAATCGATTATTACCGTTTGAAAGCTTCACCTTTAAATTTCTTGATAATAGCTGATTATATTGTTACTCTAATCGCACAATTAACATCCAACAAATGGGCTTGTGAGATAAGCCCGACCTGAGACAGGAGGTGCATCATGGCTGAACGCATTTTAGTTCCGTTGGACGGTTCAAGTTTTGGTGAAGCGGCTTTGAAATACGTTATTTCGTTTCTCGCCGATATGAATCCAAAAAGAAAAGTAACGGTTGTACTACTCCATGTCATAAACAATCTTACCCATGTGATTGATGTGCAAGGAGAAGGGGAAATCCCTGTGGTTCTTCACTACACTCCCGAGGAGATAGAGAAGATGAAACAGAAAATCCTCACCTATCTCACTCGTGCATCAAAGGCTCTGCAGGCAAGTGGCGCAGAGGTTGAGAGCCAGATTTTTGTTGGGGAAAACCCTGCTGAAGAGATCATTAAAGCTGAAAAAGAGTTGAAATGCGATCTTGTTGCCATGTCCACTCATGGAAGATCAGGGCTGGGTCGCTTTGCATTTGGGAGTGTCGCTGACAAGGTGTTACGGGGTGGCACCCTTCCCGTATTGTTGGTACGGGCAAAGAAGTAGGTGGGTATCTCAAAAAAATCCGGGGGTAGCCAAATCGCTAACACCCCGGAATCTCATAGATAAAATGGTAGGCGGTACTGGATTTGAACCAGTGACTTCTACCGTGTGAAGGTAGCACTCTCCCGCTGAGTTAACCGCCCGGTATGTGTTTTGTTGATATCCCAAAGAACTTTCTTTTTCAAGACAAAAATAGGGAATCACCATGATACCGCTCATGTCATGAATGCGGCGTTCGCGCAAAACAATTACAGCACTTTCACAGGCGTCAGGACGGGGATAACGCCTTCGGCGGCTTCCCGGATGGCACCCTCTGAACCCAGAACCTTCACCAGCGCGCGGTCTTTCACCACGTCCAGAACGTCGGCGAAGCGCCTGAAGTCTTCCTGTGTGGTGGCAAAAATCTCGTCGCGCAGCTGCTGGATATCCTCGTCGGTATTCCCGGTCAGGTACCGGACCATGGAGGTATATCCCTTGGCGTCGGGAAACATATAGGCATCCATATCACCGATGGCCCCAATGATTCCCTTGCGCAGTTCATCGCTGCTCAGCGGTGAGTTTCGCAGGAACCCCGCTGTTCCGTCAAAGGCCTCTATGGTTTTCAGGAGATTCGGATCACGATAGGACAGGAAGGTCAACACGCCGGAGAATTTATCAAAATTACAGAAGGCGCCATACGCGCCCCCCCGCACCCGCACCTGATCCCACAGCCAGGACGCGCGGAGATACCGGGTAATGACCCGGGCAGAGCCGTGATAGGTATATCCCGCCTGGTACAGATCAGATCCCTTCCCCACATAATTTATCTGAGAGGGGACAATGAGCCCTTCGTGGCTGGGGATCTCCGTCTCCGGGGCAAGCGGCGCGGCAGGATCAGGTCCCGTAACGGGCGATTCGGATGGCAATGCATCGAGAAAATCAGAGAGACGCGGCCGCGTCTGTTCCCACCCCGCCTCATCGACCGTCACGTTACAGAGCATGGCCCCTCGGTTGACCAGGACACGTTTCATCTCTTCGAGTGTGGCATGGACGGCAGGCCATTCCTTCTCTACCCGCCGGGCAAGGTCCCGCAGGAAAAAGAGATAACTGATCCCGTTCATCTGTTCAGAGAGTCGGCCGGCCTCGTTAAAATGCGCTCTCAGGCGCAGGTTGACAATCTGGTGCCCGCCGGGGATCAGGGACTGCTCCTGCCGGGCCTTTTCTTCCAGAAGCATCTGCTTGAACCGCTCACGGTTGTCCAGCCTCACATCCATCAGGATGTCTCTGATGATATCAAAAAGTTCTCCCGCCTGCGGCACCACCGCCTTTCCGCAGAGGAAGAGCCGGGCCTCCGCCCCGCTGTGCGTGTCTTTCACGGCCGACACAAAGAGCGAGGGATGAATCCCCCCCGTCTTTCGGTCGATTCTCTGCGACAGGGCAACGTAATCCTCAGCCTTCGTGCCCATTTCCAGAAGGGCTCTGCTGAACAGGGGTATATACGGCACATAGCGTCGCGGCAGGGAGCGCAGATCCAGACCGATTTCCGTATACACGATCCCGCTGGTCGCCAAGTCGTGATAGAGCACTCTGGTGTCTCCCTCGTCCAGAACGGCAATCGGTATCGTCCGGTTCCGCTTCTCCAGATCGGCGATCTGCAGAGTAGGTATGGTTGCCAGGGCCTCGGGAGTGTCCGGCGCTTCCTGCATCTTTTTGAGGTGTATCGTATTTTCAATGATACCCTGCAATCCGTCCGGGCCGACCGATTGGCGTACGGCATGAAGCCGTTCCTTTTCCGCCGCCTCCGTTTTCCGTTCCAGCTCCGGGTCCGGGCGTATGATAACCGTGGCGCGGTGAGGATTTCCCAGAAAAAACTCCCCGATCAACTTCTCAAAAAACGGCTGCTTCCGGCCGACGCGAGCCTTGATCTCCGACAGGAGTGATTCGAAGGAGAGGAGCGCGAGGGGATCGCCGTCGTACAGCCAGGTCGTCATCGCTCTCAGCATCAGCACAAGACCGCGGGGGTAACTCCCCGTGTTGTTTTCACGGAGGCTGAACTCGATGGTGTTCAGGGCCGCCTCCACCGCCCCCGGATCGATCCCGTCCTGCGCCAACTGTTTCAGGGTCTCCAGTATGAGCGTCTCAACGGCGTCCTCCTGCCCCGCCTTGATCCCTTTCAGCCCCACGGAGAAAAAGAGCTGCCGCAGCTCCCCCTCCAGCCCCCCGCCGGTCACGTCCTCTCCCAGCCCCGATTCGATCAGGGCCTTGCGCAGGGGTGAGCCGGGGGTGCCGAGAAGGATATATCCCAGGATGGTGAGCGCCATGGTCGTGACGGCATCGGTCGTTTCGCCCAGGACCCAATTGACGGTCATCATGCTCCCGGCTTCATCGCCCGCGGAGGCATACAAACGCTCGATCCGTCGGGGATTTTCAAAGCGTGACTGAGGGGATACCGTTGAATCAACCTCTATTTTTTCAAAGTCTTTCAGATATTCGTCTAGGAGCCGCAGCCGCTCCCCGGGGTCGTCATCGCCGGAAAAGAAAATCCGCGCGTTGGAGGGATGATAGTAGGTCCGGTGAAACTCGCTGAATTGCTCATAGGTCAGTTCGGGAATCACCGTGGGATCGCCTCCGGAGTCCAGTCCGTAGGTGGTATCGGGGAAGAGGGCCTGTTGCGAATATTCCGCCAGGACCCGGTCGGGGGACGAGTTCGCCCCCTTCATCTCGTTGAACACCACTCCTTTGTACACCAGCGGCCCATCGGGGTTTTCCATCTCATAATGCCATCCCTCCTGCTGAAAGATCTCAGGAGTGATCCGCGGATAGAATACCGCGTCCAGATAGACGTCGATCAGATTGTAAAAATCCTGAAGATTCTGGCTTGCCACGGGGTAGCAGGTTTTGTCGGGATAGGTGAAGGCGTTGAGGAAGGTCTGGAGGGAACCCTTAAGTATCTCCACAAAGGGTTCCTTCACCGGATACTTACGGGAACCGCAGAGGACGGAATGCTCCAGAATGTGAGGGACGCCGGTGGAATCGCGTGGCGGCGTGCGGAAGGTGATGCCGAACACCTTGTTTTCGTCATCATTGATCATTGACAGCAGTTCGGCGCCGGTCTTCACGTGCCGGTACCACCGTGCCTGTGTTTTCAATTCGTCGATGTATCGCTCCCGCAGGAGCTCGAACCCATGGAATTGGTTTGTCATTTTTCACGCTACTCCTGATTGGTGTGCCAGCGGCTGTTGAGTACTATATCCTGATTCCTCTGAGGGCGCAACAGGTCAAACCGCCATGGCACACCAATAATATACGTGTCCATAGGGGATACCGTTGCGATCCGGTGTCCTCTGACAGATTACCCGCGCTCGTCGCGCCTCCATCCAGTCAAAGATATCCTTGTGGTAGCATGGCGATTACTATAAGATTAAAAGCGCAAAGAGAAAGCGCAACACCGGGCTGGAGATCGATATATGATTATCAGATAATGCGTGGGGGAAAACATGAAAACAGTAAACTTTTCTCTGGACGGGAAGGTGGCGCTGGTGACCGGAGCAAGCAGGGGAATCGGCAAAGCAATCGCAATAACACTGGCGGAATACGGGGCGAAGGTCGTTCTTGTCAGCAGAAAATTCGATGCACTCACTCAGGTTGCGGAAGCAATTAGGGCAATCGGTGGCGAGGCTGTTCCTATCGCTTGCAACATGGGACGGCACGACCAGATCGGGGAACTCTTCAACAACGTGCAGGAACAGTTAGGGAGGCTGGACATCCTCGTTAACAACGCTGCAACCAATCCATACTTTGGCGACATGCTGGGAGCCGATGAGGCAGTCTGGGACAAGACGAACGATGTGAACCTGAAGGGTCCCTTCTTCATGATACAGCATGCAGCTAAAATAATGACCAAAAGCGGCGGCGGGACTATTGTGAACGTATCATCGGTGAATGGGATCAGCCCTGCCCCCTTCCAGGGGATCTACTCTATTACAAAGGCTGCTCTGATCAGTATGACAAAGGCCTACGCCCAGGAACTCGCCGGGGCAAACATCAGGGTCAACGCCATTCTGCCGGGGCTGACTGAAACAAAATTCGCCTCGGCTCTCTTCACAAACGAGGAGATTTACAATCTCGCGATCGCGAAGGTGCCGCTCAACCGGCACGCGGTCCCCATGGAGATGGCAGGGGCGGTACTGTACCTCGTCTCCGGTGCCTCGTCATACACGACGGGGACCTGCATCGTCTGCGACGGCGGGATGCTTATCTAAACCGTTCCTGACAGGGCAGAGGGAACCTGCCTGGTTAAATCTTTCCTTGGTGAGCCATCGCGTTGCACTGTTTCATGACGAAGGGGAGAAAGACGTCGCAGGTTTGCTTCCAGTCTTGGTTCCGCATGCGGCGCTCGATGTCTTCAGGATTCGCGTAATCGCAACCTGACAATGTGCGGCAATCCGTACTTCCGAATTCTTTCAGAAAAGCCTGGTAAAGCCCCGCCACGCCAGCGATGGCCCGCTCCCTGTCGGTCCCATGATCCTCCGGGACCCCCCTTCTGCCTCTTCCGCACCGAAGACCGATCGCCGCGCTGCTCCCGATCAGAAGCCCGCAGGTCGTCTGCCCCATGGCGATAGCGCCCATGTACCCCGCCGTGGCCCAGGAACATTGTTTTTTCGGGAGATTCCACAGATCCTGCAGACCCTGCAGTGTGGCCTCGGCTCACGTGTATCGGTGCATCCGCGTAAATGCCGCCGCAAGAATCGTATCGAAGTTGCCCTGTTCCATATTAATAGGTGCTGCTCCCATTGTATGAACAGAAGCGGTCATTCCTGCCGGGGTATCGTGAAACGCCAGGCGCAGAACCATTCTTTCGGATGAGGGTCCGGGGGACACCCGACGCATTCGGTGTGTATCCGGGGATCGATCCCCTCCGCGAAGCGGCTGTATTCCACCAAGCCGGCGGACTTGCAGGGATAATCTTCAAGTCCCTTCCGCTTGCGCGCTGACTGAACGCGGCAGTCATTCATCCGGAAGATAATGCTGTCTGGGCTCTCATCAACGATGGACTGCACATTGACGCTTGCGTACATTCTGAACTGGAGCGCCCTTTTCAGCCCTTCGATTCCCGAACACTCGGGCAGGCCCAGAATCTGCCTGATGGACCACGCTTCGAAGGGGGAAAAGCGCGTCCAGCAGGAATCATTGCACCGCTTGGCATCATTCATTCCGTGGATAGCCTCGACCGCTTGGAACCATACCCCATCTCCGGCGATCCAGTTCGCACCGAGGGCGCCAACCAGTTCAAGGAGTTGATCCCGGGTCATATCGAGGAGCGGCGCTGGGATTTTTCCCCTCATCTCGAAACCGAGGACCCGTGAAAGTCGCTTCATCTGCACGTCATAGCTATCGCTCCAAGCCATCTTCATGATTTCCAGCGCTTTCTCGAATCCCATCTGGTGTTCTACCTCTCTGAACCAGAGGGTGTGGTGTACCATCGTGCGATGCGCCATGTCGATAATCAAGAGCGCCAGTTCCTCATGGCCCAGTCCTTCAATAGCTTGTCTTTCGTTACCCATATAGAGACTCCTCATGTGTCTGCTATTCAACCTTTTGATATTCCATGTAAAATCGATAGAAGGCAGCAAGGATCAGAGAATTCGTGATTGCTCCGCCGCGAATGAGACCGGGAACCTCCTTCAGTGGATACAGGACCACCCCTATATCCTCTTTCTCGTCCAGGTGCTGGGTCCCTTCGAGCATGACATTCTTCGCGATAAAGGTGTAACAGCGGTTATTCTGGAGTGCGGGATTTGGGTGTACCCACCCAAGAGGAATCAACTCTGTTTCCCGGTAGCCGGTTTCTTCCCGGAGCTCCCGGCTGGCTGCTCCCGCGGGGGTATCATGATCTTCAATGAGACCTCCCGGAATTTCCAGTGTGATATCGCGGATTCCATGGCGGTATTGTTCTATCAGCACTACCTTTTGATCGACGGTAATGGGAATGACGTTCACCCAGTCAAGCGACTCGACAATAAAGAAATCATGCGTTTCCCCTGTCCGGGGTGAGCGCGCCCGATCAGTTCGCACATCGAATACCCTGCATGCTGTTACCGGGCTGGCTGAAAGGATCTTCCAGAGTTGAGGAGCCATGCATTCTCCTGTTCACATAAGAAATGGCGGTACCCTGTCAGTGATTAGCGTGTGCGTACCGTAGTTGAAAAAATGTTACCGGTCAAGCAATAATACAATAACCAATCAGGCGGATATGCACGGTACCAGCAGACAAAATGCTGTGCGACTTATTTCGTTGACTCGCCAACCCCGTTTTCTTATATTCTTCACCCGCAACAGATTGTCTGTTGATATAATTGGCTCGGCACACCGAGACCTCAGAAAGCGGCTCACGAGTTCATGGGGCGGCAGAAAGAGAAAGGTTAAACCAATGTCTGATTACTCTGTATATCTGAAGCAACTCCAGTCCGGCGATCATACCCGCAACCGCTTTCTGGAGTTTATGGGAATGACTCTTGAAGAACTCAAGGATGGATACGCCCGCTTCTCCCTTCAGATTAAGGAAGACTTCATGCAAGGGGGTGGCGTAATGCAGGGTGGCCTCATTGTTGCCATGGCTGACGAAACCATGGCCCATGCCATCATGACGGTACTCAATCCCCATGAGAATATTGTAACGGTAGAATTGAAAAATAATTTTATCGCACCCGCTATACAAGGAGCGCTTGCCGCGGAAGCCACCGTTTTCCGGAAGGGGCGCTCCCTCGTGATCGCCGATTGTTTGGTGACGGATGGTACCGGCCAAATCATTTCCCGGGCAACGTCCACGTTTTTGATCCGCAGAGCATGATTTGATCGCCTGCACAAACGCTTGGAAACTCAGCAATTGAAACCACAACTGGCGGATTCAACCGTCTCGTTATAATCCGAGACACCATATCACGTATCAATGTGCAGTCAGAATGGATCTTCAAGATGGCGTATTGCGGCTGCGTATCAATGCCCGTGCGCGGCTTCCGATTCCTCGTATGTTTTGTGTATCGTGCCAGCGGGGTGCTCGGGTGGACCATACAGCACATACACCTTGAGAGGCTTATCTCCCACATTGATAATGTTATGCCAGAAACCCGCAGGGATTAAAATCGCCCAGTCACCCGACACCTTCTCGTCAAAGGTCATGACATCTTTGGTTTTGCCCATCACGACCCGTGCATTCCCCTCTTCCACGCGGATAAACTGATCTCCCGAATCGTGCTTTTCGAGTCCTATCTCTCCTTTGGGCTTAATTGCCATAACGGTCAATTGGAGATGCTGCCCTGTCCACTTTGCAGCTCGAAATTGCTCATTTTTTTCGGTCAGGTCTTCAATGTCAACTACCCAGGGCTGCTGGCCGTAATCCGTTGATTTTTGTTTTCCGCCCTTCTCGCCCGCCATTAGTGAGCCCACGGAAAGCAATATGCACAAAATAACAAGCACGGCTTTTTTCAGCATTTCGATACCTCCTGTACCAGTAAACACTCTCATAGAGTCACCTGCCCCAATCACCGGCGGAACCAGTATCGGGGGGACCATAGGAAAAACCGCACACCACGAGACACAAAACATGCCATGCGGCAACCGATCAAATAATGGCCAGTGCCGTTACGGCACGTGAGCATTATCTCTGGATATGTTAGAGTGATTATACTCGTTCCAAATCCTTTGTCAAGTAATTTTAGAGAGTTGAAGCGGCCATGCCATGGCTATTGCATTGTTCAGGGTTCAAAGTACTTTTTGGTTATTCCCTGTGCCGCTATAATACCCGAGATGCCGGCTCCGACGATGCCACGGCTTTTCCCCGTGCCATCGCCGGCGACAAATATGCCGGGGATGTTTGTCTCAAGATCTCTATCTGTGGGGAAGTGCGTATCGAAGAATTTGATTTCCGGTGCGTACATGAGGGTGGACGGGTGGAGAATGCCGGGGGCGATCTTGTCCAGCTTCTTGAGTGATTCCCAGAGATTATCCATGATGCGGGCGGGCATCCCCAGAGAAATGTCTCCCGGGGTGGCGTTGCATGTGGCCTTGCAAATCCCAAATTGGCGGACGGTGCTGTCAAAATTTGCTACGGAGCTTCTCCTGCCTTCCCGAAAGTCTCCAATTCGCTGAACGACCGGTTTCCCTCCGCCAAGGAGGAAAAACTGTTTGGCTATCATCTGCCCGAATTCAGTCGTGTCGGAAAAAGGTTTGGTGAGCGCGATGGTGTTGATCAACGCGAAATTGGTATTCTTCGTCTTTCTTCGGGAAAGAGCATCGCCGTTGACCAGTTTGAACTGGAGATAGTTCTCCATCCGAACCCGGCCGCCGGGGTTTGTGCAAAAGGTTCTGACCCGGTCGTCGTGTCTCCCGGTACGGAATATGAATTTGGGATCGTAGACGACATCGGTGATGGCGTCATAGAATTTCCGGTTGAGCTCAAGCCGGATTCCCACGTCGATGGGACCGAAGTTGTGCTCGATTCCCAGTTGCTTTGCCACGTCCCGGAACCAGTAGGCGCCGCTCCGCCCGGGGGCGGCGAGAACAATCTTCGTGGTGAAAGCAACTGCTCCCTGATCGCTCTTTCCGGTGATACAATACCCTTTGCCCTTTTGTGTAATGGAGGAAATCTCCATTCCGAGGAGGAAATCAGTATTTTTGAGATGACCCCTGAGATAGTCGACTACCGCCTTGCCATTGTCGGTTCCCCAGTGCCATTGTTCGGGGGCTATAAACTGAGCGTGGTGCTCTCGGGCGATTTCCTGCAATTCCTGAATTTTTTTGGTATGGTTGACAAAGGTGACCTGGCGGCATCGTGGAAATCCAGTGAGGATCCGTTTGATATCTTCCATCAATCCCTGTGCCGTGGCGCGATCAATCTGGAGTTCATCCAGATCGATTCCAATGCGATAGTCAAAATTCAGTTTGCCGTCATTGAGAAGTCCTCCGGCGGGGTAAGGGTAACGGTCGACAATGCCTATTTTGTCAACTCCCAACCGCTCAAGCCAGAGCGCGGCAAAAAGTCCTGCCGGGCCTGATCCGATGATCAGCACATGATACTGATTCATATGAGCCCCTTTGTTTGCGGTATATTTCAGGGGAAGCAGAAAGAGCGGTAAAGAACGGTTATCATGACGGGCACTCTATTCGGCGGAAGGCATCATCGACATCCGATGCAATATCCCGCAGAGGTCATGATTGTGCGGAAAGAATGGAATCTCGAACCGGTGGTGCACCCGCCGTTAAGATCGCCCCCGAGGGAGTCTTCCATCAGGATCTGATGCTGACAACAGGACAGTGGGCGTTGAGAATCACATGCTGGGCTGTTGACCCGAGGATAAACTTTCCCACCTTTGATTTCATCTTGACACCGACGATGATCTCATCGGCTCCCTTATCCTGAGCGAATTCAACAATATCCTCGCCAGGCGAAAGGCCGCGAATCAGCAGTTCTGTTTCAGTTGCAATTCCAGCTTTTTTCAAGACCTCTTCTGCATAGCGCAATTCCCCTTTGGCAGCATCAATTTCTTCTATCTTCTGGCCAGTTCCGCCTTCGAGAGAGGAAACAATGTAAACCGTCGCATCAAACGCCGTGGCATGCTGCTTTGCGATATCAAGAATTGCCTTCGACATTTTTGTTTCCTTATATGCCACAACTATTTTCATCGAATCCTCCTTTTGTGTTCAACACAAGGAGGCTGAGTACCCCCCCCCTTGAAATCGGTGCTGTACAAAGCATTGGAGAACACGGAGACAACTGTCAAGCAGTGAGAAAAATATGACACTCACAGTCTCTATTGTCAAGAGATTTAGTACCGCCGTTCAAAAGGGTATTTCACAAGAGAACCTCCGTTCTTCTGTTGCCTTACATCTGTTCTGTTACATCTGTTCGTTGACAAGGAGACGCGTCTCTCATATACTGATCCCGGAATAAACAGGGAAACAAGATCATAAAGAGCGGAGGAGAGATACAAATGAGGCTATGCTGTAAGATATTTCTCTATTTCATATGCTCATTGTTGCTTCTTGCATCTGCCGGGTGTGGAACGTATTTCAAGCAATTCGGACGGATTCTCCCTGAAAGAGACGTGACAAACGCTTTTGAAACATACCAGATCGATTCTGCTCTCAGGTACTATATCAGCGGGTCGGATGCCTGCCCCAATGCCATCATTGGATTGCACAGGACGTATTCCCTGGAATCGACTCTCTGGAAGCAGGTTGAGATGACGTCCCCCCGATTGCGTGATCTCGTCGAAAATATGCAGTCCATGGAGCGACCACAGTTCGGATTTACCCTGTTCGACAACAAGGGGAATCGCATAGGAGTGTGGTATTCCATTCTTACGGCCCCCACATCGATCCGGATGGTTAACGACCATACGGTGGTCATACCGACGCCTGATCTCGATACGTACGAATCATTTCACAAAGGGGGAAACTCGGAGCGCGAGGAATAGCAGGCGGCACTGGCTTGGGCGAGGTGTTTCCTTCCGGTTTTCAACGACACAAAGTCTGTGTGGAAAGTGTGTATACGGAGTCTCAGCAGGGATGCAGCCTTCCGGCAGATTGTTCGGAACGGGTGTGCCGGATTACAGAAAAAGGGGCATCACGTGGGAACTGCTCAAATATCGGCGGGACATCGGAAATGGGTTCGGAGCCTTCACCGGAAAAGAATCGGGGAAAAAGAGAAAGCGTTCATCGCAGAAGGATTCAACGCTCTCGAGGCCGCGATTGAAACGAAGCTGCATCCCATACTGGAGATTATTACCGAACAGGATCACCTGGAAAGGGTTCTTGCGTTAGCCTCAGATCGTGGTATGCCGATTTACACATGTTCCCGCAGTGTGATAGAGGAACTCTCCACGGAGAAGACGCCTCAGGGGGTCTTGGTAATCTGCAGCCGGGTTACATGCTCCTTCAGGGAACTGGATGAATCGCCCCCCGAGACGGTGTTGTATTTAGACCGGGTGTCTGATCCGGGAAATCTCGGGACTATTATCCGCACGTCCCTCTGGTTCGGAATTAGTCATCTGGTGCTAAGCCCTTTCTGCGTCGATCCCTTTAACACGAAGACGATCCGGGCGTCGGCCGGGGCGATCTTCAAGGCCCGCATATATCAGCCTGTCGATTCGGGCGAGATGCGGAAGTTCTCGAAGAGAATGGAATATCTGAAGGTCGCAATGGTTCCCCATGGTGGCTCCCATCCCGATGCCCTCAGAAAAGAGGGGAGAAAAATCGTAATGCTGGGTCAGGAAGCCGGGGGGTTATCGAACGATCTGATGGAGTGCGCCGATCTGTCCGTTTCTATTCCAGGGCGGGGAGATGTGGAATCCCTGAATCTATCCGTTGCGTCGGCGATTGCCCTCTATGAAATTGCGCAGCGAAGAGCGCCCTTCAGATGATCCTCCGCTGAAGGGTAATCAGCGAGGCGGGATCTCCAGAGTGCTTCTTTAACCTGACTGTGTCAAGTTGTTTCTCAAGCACATGCACATCGGGTAGCGTTAATTCCGCGACATGAGGTGATTCACAGCACCGTCCAACCCGTCCAGGGTCAGTTCGAACATGGGGAATACCATCCGAATCTGGTCGATCGTCCAGGTCCCCGGCCATGCGTATCGGGGGACCGGGTTCAGCCAGACACTGTGGCGGAAGGTCTGGGAAAGAAATTGAAGATTTTCGATGCTTGCATTCCGCGTTCGCTCTCCGAAGTAGATCGATCCCCCCCTGTTCATCAACTCGTAAGGAGCCATGCTGGCATCCCCCACGATGACAATCCGTGTTTCCGGGTCCTTCTTGAGGAAGTCCGCGATCTGCTCAGCCATACGGTACCGGGCGGCATCGGCCCAGACTCTGTCGTAGATGGTATTGTGGAAGAAGTAGGTTTTGAGGTCTTTGAACTGGTTTCGTGCGTAGTCAAAGAGGGTCTGCACCAGAGGAATATAGGGATCCATGGACCAGCCGCCGTTGTCGATCATCAGGATCACCTTGAGCCGGTCCGCCAGACGGCGGTCGAAGATGATCTCAATCTCCCCTGCGTTCTTCATGGTCTGGTAGATCGTCTTGTCCACGTTGACCATATCCAGAGGTCCGGCAGGGATCATGCGACGAAGTTTTTTCAACGCTTCTCCCATCTGGGACTGGGTGAGAGGGCCCTCCTGGGAATAATCGCGGTAGCGCCGGTCGAGAGCCACCTTGGTCGCCGATTTGTTCTGCGAGACGCCCCCGACCCGCATCCCACCGGGGTGAAAACCGGAATGCCCTACCGGCGAGGTGCCATGGGTCCCAATCCACCTGTTCCCGCCATGGTGGGCCTCGGTCTGATCCTTCAGACGGTCGATGAAATATTGCTCCAGTTCTTCGGGGGTCAGCTTCTGGAGGTCTTCTTCTTTGGCGCCAAGGGCGGCGGCGACCCCCTCCGGATTTTTCAGCCATTCCTCCAGGAGGAGCTTGGCCATCTCGCCGAGTTCGATCTCGTCAGGATCGGGGAGTTCCACTCCCGCGAAGTGATGCGCAAAGATCTGGTCGTATAGGTCGAAGTATCGTTCGCTCTTGATCAGGAGAGCGCGGGCCACGACATAAAAATTATTCAAGGAACGGATGGCTCCCAGCCGCAGGGCCTGCTGCAGCCTGAGGAATGAGGTGGGGGTCACCGGGATCCCCCGGTCCCTGAGATTATAGAAGAAACTGACAAACACGATTCCTGCTCCCGCGGTTCCGCCGGATCCCGCCTCTTACCGACGGGTCCGACTGATGGCGTCACTTGCCACCTTCAGGTCCGGACTCTTTTTGTACAGGACGCCCAGGTAGGGGACATCCCCCCGCTCGAGAAGGGACAGCCTGAAATCCGGGTCCGCCTTGAGCGCCCTGATCCAGTTGATCAGTTCCCGGGTGGCGGGTTTTTTCTCGATCCCCTCCAGTTTCCGCAGGCCGTAGAAGGTTCTGAGGCAGGCATCCGTGATTTCCCTCTTCAGATCGGGGAAGTGGACCCCGATGATCCGGCGCATGGTATCCTCCCCCGGAAAGGCAATGTGATGGAAATTGCACCGCCCGAGGAACGGGTCGGAGAGGTC
Organism: Syntrophaceae bacterium UBA6078; assembly: GCA_002428735.1. Lineage (GTDB taxonomy): Bacteria > Desulfobacterota > Syntrophia > Syntrophales > UBA2210 > UBA6078. Next base: position 99,982 of record DIXO01000059.1, read on the forward strand.
CTTTTTGGCGTTGGATGTTATGATCATCACCGGGCGATGTTTGGCTGAGATGGTCTTGTCGATCTCGATGATATCAAATTCCATCTGGTCAAGAACATCCAGCATATCATCCTGGAAATCCGTGTCGGCCTTGTCGATCTCGTCGATCAGAAGGACGACCTTCACGTCCGAAACAAAGGCCTGCCCGATTTTCCCCATCTTGATGTACTCTTCGATATTGCTGACATCCCTCCTCGAATCGCCGAAACGGCTGTCGTTGAGCCGCGTGAGTGTGTCGTACTGGTAGAGAGATTCCACCAGCTTCATGCTCGATTTGACGTTCAGCACGATAAGAGGCATGCCGAGGCTCTCCGCGATGGCGTACGCCAGCATGGTCTTGCCCGTCCCCGGTTCCCCCTTGAGGAGGAGCGGCATCTCCAGGGCCATAGATACATTCACGATCTCGGCCAGTTCATCATCCAGGACGTATTTGTGGGCACCCCGGAATTTGTAAAAATCTCCTTCAACCATAGTTTCCCTTTCCGCGTATATAGTCTTGAAATTTGAACTGTTGCTTATATGTCCCGTGTCCAAAGCGATGCCATGGCGGGACCGCCCCCGACGCACAGGGACGCGCCGCCTGTGGTTTTTTCCATCCGTTCCAGTTCATAGTAGAGGGAGACGATAATACGCAAGCCGGTACATCCCACGGGATGCCCCAGGGCGATCCCGGATCCGTTATGGTTCACGTTGTCGAGGCTGATCTCAATCCCGAAATCCTCCTTCAGCATTCGCCCCACACCGAGGAATTGGGCGGCGAAGGCTTCGTTTATCTCCCAGTAATCGATATCTTCATACCGCATCCCCGCCTGTGTAAGACACTTGGGAATGGCAACCGCCGGGCCCAGTCCCATGACCCGGGGATCGACCCCTTCGCTGCAGATGTTGATCAGTTTCAGGAGGGGTTTGATTCCCATCTCCTTCGCCTTGGTCTTTGACATGATCACTGCGGCCGCGGCCGCGTCGTTGATCCCCGAGGCATTGGCGGCGGTGACAACCCCTCCCTTCTTGAAGGCCGGGGACAGTTTTCCCATGGCATCGAGGTTGGCGTCGGGGATCATGTGCTCATCCGTGTCGAATATGGTCACCCCTTTCTTTGTTGTAATCTCTACTGGGACGATCTCGCGCTTGAAAATCCCCTCTTTGACGGCCTTCGTGGCCCGCTGGTGGCTGATCAGGGCGAGGTGGTCGCACTCATCACGGGTGATGCCATAGCGCTCCGCCACGTTTTCGGCGGTAATCCCCATGTGCCCTGGCACAAGTTCATCGATCAGACCGTCGCAGAGCATATGATCTTCTATGGTGCCCGGTCCCATCCGGTAGCCTCCCCGCGCCTTGGGGATCAGATAGGGAGCGCCGGTCATGCTTTCGACCCCTACCACCAAGCCAATTTGTGTCTTGCCCAGCATGATGTTGTGAGAAGCGATTTCCATCGCCCGCATCCCCGAAGCGCAGTTCTGGTTGACGGAGACGGCGGCGCTTCGATGGGGAAGGCAAATTCGCATTCCTGCCTGCCGTGCGGGGAGCGACCCCTGCATTGCGGGAAAGCATTGCGCCATAACAATTTCGTCTATGACATCAGGGGAAAGCCCCGCTCTCCTGACCGCCTCCTTCCCTGCTGTCACGGCGAGGTCCCGTGCCGGCACATCCTTCAGGCTCCCCAAAAACTTTCCGATTGCGGTGCGACATGCGGAAGCAATGACAACATCTTCCATTTATACCCCTCCTTTATTGTGAAACGCTATAACCTCGCATTCAATCCAGCGGCAAAAACCGCCGGATTGCCCCCCAGCCGAAGGTTCCGGAATATCTGCACCATATCCCCCCGACATCTCGAGTCGGTTCATACCAGAATCGAGTGAAAAAGGGAACTATAATCAAGGGAGACGGTCGGAAGATACGACAGAATCACATGGGATGGTTTGATCTGTCCTTTCTGTCCCTCCCGTTCAAGGACCTGTCTCTGGAAAACAATTCGCAGTGAAATCTGTCTTTCCTTGACACCCTCCCTTCTTTTCCCTATACCATACGCAATATCTCTTGTACCGTTTTCAAGGAGCCGATACCGGTGATAATAGCCACCTCTCCATGGGCCATGATGGCGCGAGTCTACCTGGCTGTCCTCCCGGAAACTCATCGCTGTCTTGAGGAATGGAAGGATCTCGCCGGACGGATACCTGATCAGGAGCTTCGGCGACAGGCGCTGGTCAGCATACAAACCAAGACATTTCATTGTGAAGGCGGATCGATTTGCGGAATGCTGGCGGAGAAAAAATGCCCGGAGGCGATCCGTTTTATTGTCGCATACCAGACGATCAGCGACTATCTCGATAACCTGTGCGACCGCAGCACTTCCTCCGACCCTGCCGATTTCCGCGCTTTGCATGAGGCAATGCGCCATGCCCTGACCCCCGGGGCTTCAAGCAGCAATTATTACCGGTGTCGCGCCGAACAGGACGATGGGGGATATCTGAAGTCGCTGGTAGCGACCTGTCAGGAGGTTGTGGGAGCTCTCCCCGGATACGACGCGATTGCTCCGGCTCTCCATGAACTGGCGGCTCTTTATTGTGACCTGCAGGTACATAAACATGTTCTGGAAGAGGAGCGTGTTCCGCGTCTGCAGGAATGGTTTGAGCTACACCGAGCCGGACACCCTGAGATGAGCTGGTTTGAATTTGCGGCATGCTGCGGCTCGACACTCGGCATCTTCTGCCTGGTTGCCTCCGCCTTTGACACGGGCTGCTCGGACGAACTGGCCGAGCGCATCAAGGAGGCCTATTTCCCCTGGGTGCAGGGGTTGCACATTCTTCTGGATTACTTTATCGATCAGGAAGAGGATCGCAAAGGCGGAGATCTGAATTTTTGTTTCTACTACAAAAGCAACGATCAGACGGTCGAACGCCTGAAGCACTTCTTTGAGCAGGCCGACAGGAGTGTCGCGGCGCTCCCTCACTCCCAATTTCACCGGATGATCAATAGGGGTTTGTTAGCCATTTATCTATCGGACCGGAAAGTAAAACAACAGGAAGCGGTCCATGCAATGGCCCAAAAAATTCTCCATCGCAGCGGATGGATGACGCGCTTTTTGTATATGAATGGGTGGCTCTATCGTCGGATCAGGCACATGATGAATCAATGACTACAGCCCATGCACGATGGACGGCTGTCTGCCGCCAGCCCGGCGAACGCTCTTGACTGAAGGGGGGGGGGGTGCTAGCTTCCTCCCCAATGGACTGAAGAGAGACAATGGAACTGACGCACCTGGACGATAAAAACAGGCCTCGCATGGTGGATGTGACAGGCAAGGAACCCAGCCTGAGGGAGGCTGTTGCGGTCGGCAGGGTGTTAATGAAACCCGATACGGTGAAGGCGATTGAATCAGGGGGCGTTACAAAGGGTAATGTCTATGCAACTGCACAGATCGCGGGGATTATGGCTGCCAAAAAGACAAGCAGCATTATCCCCATGTGCCATCCCCTTGGATTAACCGGGATCGATATTGATTTTGTGAGCGATCCCGACAAGGGAGAAATCACCATTACCGGACGCGTCAAGACCCGGGACAGGACAGGGGTGGAGATGGAGGCCATGACGGCGGTGAGCGTGGCGGCCCTCACCATATACGACATGTGTAAGTCCGCAGACAGAGAGATCGTGCTGTCAGACATTCGACTGCTGGAAAAGCGCGGCGGAAAGAGCGGCACCTTTGTGAGGACAGAATAATCCATGAAAGCGACCACGTATACGACGCGACGGACATTCCTCCTCCCCTTTGCGCTGGTGTCTCTGCTCCTTATAGTCTTATTGATCATCTCCTCTGTTGACAGGGTATTTCCTCCGGAGATTATCGTTCTTGCCATCGTATGTGTTCCTGTCTTCTATATTCTTCTTGAATCCATCTGGCGCAGGACCACCATAGAACCGGACGGTGTCAGGATACGGAAGCTATTCAGGGAGCGGTATCTTCTCTGGGAAGAGATTACCAATATTGACGTTCTGGCCGTGCGCAAAAAGGTGTATCTGCTGCTCACTACCACAAAGGGATTTCATACCTTGGCCAACTCCCACGGCCATTTTACTTCCCTTGTCCGGGACATTGTCAGAAATGTCGATCCCGGTAAGATTGAAGCGCGCGTCTTGGATGTTATCGAGCATCCGGTTGTGAGAATATCAGACGTGGTATCCACGTGGATTGCCGCCGTTATCCTCCTGGGGGCAATAACCCTGAAGATTCTATATTAAAAATTATTTCTGGCATGTGTATTCTACCCGCAAGGAGCACTCTATGGGAAAGTATGAACGAAACGGGGCCATATCCAATGACGGAATGAATGATTTTTCCTTTCCCCTCATAGAAGAAGTCTTCGAGAAGAGACTCGACGAGGTTGTGACAATCCTTGGCAGTGGAAGAAATGGCGGGGAGGGAGTATATGATGAAGTTCTGTCAATGGTAGAGAAGGCTCTGATTAAGATTGCCATGAAGCGTTCCAACAATGTCAAAACCGCTGCCGCCGATTTTCTCGGGATAAACCGGAACACTCTGCACGGGAAGATAAAAAAACTGAATCTCTGATTACCGTCCGGGGGCACATCCGATGGTGTTCCTCAGATCTAATGCCTGCCCAGCGATTCATAAACATCCCGGCCGCTTTCCAGAAGACCAGTATCCCTCAACCCCTGTCAACCGGGTTCACACCGCTCAGGATACGGATCATCTGATCATGTATCGTGCCATTCGAGGCGACTATGCTGGGGGCGTCGAGGCGGTAGCTGCCTCCGCGGATGTCGGTCACCATCCCCCCTGCCTCGCTGACAAGAATCCATCCCGCCGCCGTATCCCAGGGATGCAGTTTCAGCTCCCAGAAACCATCGAAACGTCCCGCGGCCGTATAGGCCAGATCAAGTGCGGCTGATCCGGCGCGGCGGATTCCCCGTGCCCTCAGGGCCATCTCAGAAAAATAATTGATATTGTTCTCGGGACTTGTTCGTATGTCATAGGGAAAACCGGTTGCCAGGAGACTCTCTGCAATTTTCGTTGTCCCGGAAACGGTTATGCGAGAACCGTTGCAAAAGGCTCCTTCACCCCTGCCCGCCGCAAACAGTTCGTCCGATACGGGGTTATAGACGACACCCGTTACAATCTGGCCATCTTTCTCAAAGGCAATGGAGACGCAGAACAGGGGAAAGCCGTGCGCGTAATTCGTTGTACCGTCGAGCGGATCAATGACCCATCGACAGCGTGAACCTTTTTCTGTTGCCACCGTCTCCTCGGAAAGGATATCATGGTCGGGAAATCGTCTGCTTATTTCTGTTATGAGCAGGTCTTCTGACATCCTGTCCGCTTCTGTGACGAGATCGATGTCTCCCTTGTAGTCAATCCTGTGATTCTGCGAGAAACGATCGATCAGCACTGCCCCCGCGTTCCGGGCCATGAGCGCAGCAAAATCTCCGTACTCCGGCATGCCCATTCACCTCGTTTCGTATAGTCGGGAAAAGGTCTTACCACGGGACGACAAAAATGTTGAGACAATTTCTATTGCGTCCCCTGTGAATTAATGATAAATAATCCAACCTTTAGCATGTTTCGGGTTTAAGGGATAGATGGGGATGGATGAAAAGAAGGGCAACGATAAAGCGCCGGACATGAACGAGGGTGCAACGAGAACGGGAAACACGGACGTCATTGTGGAAGAATCCCTGCTCGACCTGCGGGCAATACGAGAATCCCGCGGACAAACCTTACAGGATCTGTCCGCTGCCACCAAAGTAAACCCTCAAAATCTCAAGGCTATCGAAGAGCAGCGGTTCGACTTGCTCCCCGAGCCGATCTATGCCCGGGCGTTCATCGACATGTATGCGAAGGCGCTTGATCTCGACCCTAAAAAGATACTTGTGCGCTATGATCAATATCTCGACACCCTGGAACCGGGGGAAGACAACTATAAGGTTATTAAAAGGATCACCGGGACGAAACGGCGCATGGCGGTCTGGATATGGGTTGTCCTCATCGTGGGGCTGATCGCTCTGGCAGGCGCTTACTATCTGTATCAGTGGAACATGGATGGCCGTGGCGACGCGGGAACGATGTCCCCTGCGGGGCAGATACAACCTGCCGGGGAGCGTCAAAGCGGGTCAGGGGAGATATCCGCCGGGGGAAAAGGTGCGATTAAAACCAACAGAGAGGTCACCCCTCCGGTTGCTGAAAGCGCGCAGTCGGTAGACCATTCAGCATCAGATCCCACCCCAAAGGCTCATCAAGCGATTACAGAAGAGACCCCGCCCGCCCGTGAAGTTCAACAGCCCGTGGTTACAGCTGAAAAACCTGCGGTGAGCAGTCAGCAACCGACACTCGGAGAGACACAGACGGAAGAAACTGCCGCCCCTGAGAAGTCTGTTTTAACCGAAGAAAGGCCATATATCCTTGTGATAGAAGCATCGGAACTGACCTGGATGCAGATTTCGAAAAATGGGGAGCCGTCTTTCGAGGTGATGCTGAAACCGGGAGAGCGAATTACGGAGAAAGCATCGGAGCGTTTCGATCTTCTCATCGGTAATGCGGGTGGCGTTGATATCCGGTTTCAGGGAATGTCCCTCGGTCCTCTGGGGGAACATGGCCAAGTCATACGCCTGACTCTGCCTCCAAACAGGTGAAACGGAAACTACCTTACTGTAACATGGTTATAAGAAGATCTGAGAGGTGAATTGCATATGTTCGGAATAGGTATGCCCGAGTTGGTGATTATACTGGTCATTATCCTGATCATCTTTGGCGCCGGTAAGCTCCCTGAAATAGGAGGGGCTATCGGTAAGGGTATCAGGAACTTCAAAAAATCATTCAAGGAAAACGATGAGGTGGATGCCGCCGAAGACCCCAAGAAGATCAAGGAAGAAGAAAAATAAAACGCTCCGCAGTCGATTGCGGAGCGGAGCATCGATCGGTTGTGAATAAGACAAAGCCATCAAAAAGGAACATCGTCTTCGGGCATGTCCGAACCGGCTGATGGCGGCATCCCGCCCCCGAATCCCCCTCCCTGATAGGAACCCGCCCCCTGCTCTTTCCGCTCCAGCATCTGCATGTTGGAGGCGACTATCTCCGTGGTGTATCTCTTGTTTCCGTCCTTGTCATCCCACGCCCTTGTCTGAATCCGGCCCTCGATATAAACCAGCCGTCCCTTGGCGAGGTAGTTTCCGCAAATCTCGGCGAGCTTTCGGAACGTGACGATCTTGTGCCACTCTGTTTTCTGAACTCTCTCTCCGTTCTTGTCCTTCCATTGCTCATCGGTGGCAAGATTGAAATTGGTTACCATGGTACCATCCTGGGTATAGCGCACCTCAGGGTCCCCCCCCAGCCTCCCGATCAATATAACCTTGTTAACCATCCATGTCTCCTTATGAAAATCTCTTGTATCCTCACATAGTACAGAATGTACAGCACTGTCAAACGAATTATATGCCGGAGTCACGGCAGTCTCAACGGCACGTATTTACATTGACTTCGCAGGTTTTATTCTGTATGAAATTCGAGCACATCCGCCATGTGTGCCGAATGCCGTACCAGTTGCAGCGGCTCAGGGTTATCATCTTCAAAAGAGGAGGGGCACCGATTGAATCTATGGGGAGGGATCCTGCTGGGGATCGTACAGGGACTGACGGAATTTCTGCCGGTCAGCAGCTCAGGCCATCTGGTAATCATACAGAGTGCGATACCCGGATTCCGGCAACCGGGCGTCCTCTTCGATGCTGCGTTGCATTTCGGAACGCTCCTGGCAGTCACCTGTTTCCTCAGGAGGGAAATCCGGGAGATTCTCAGAGCATTGATTCCAACCGTCCGGACCCGGCGGGAGTGTAACCGCACAGGGGTCAGCCCTGGTCGAACAATGGCTCTCTATATCCTCATCGCCACGGTATGCACCGGGGTTATCGGTCTTGTGTTTGAAGAGAGGATTCATACTCTCTTTACCTCCCCCCGGACGACGGCCGCCATGCTCCTCATCACCGGCATCCTGCTCTTCCTCTCTGACCGCTTCCCCGGGGGGCGGAAGGAACAGGACATGAACATTACCGACAGCATAGTTATCGGGATCGTGCAGGGGATGGCTCTCATTCCGGGGATATCACGGTCCGGGTCCACGATCGCTTTTGGAATCTTCAGGGGTCTCGACGGGGCTGCCGCCGCCCGTTTTTCATTTCTCCTGTCCATACCCGCTGTCCTGGGCGCTCTGATTCTCGAATCCCGATACATAGAAGCGGTTCCCCCGGCCGATGTGCCCATATATTTCGCCGGAATGATTGCGGCGGCCGTGACGGGTTTCCTGACGCTGGGGCTTCTGCTCTTCATCATCAGGAAACGAAGGCTGCGCATCTTTGCTTACTACTGCTGGATTCTGGGAATTTCCACGTTGATTATTCGCACAATTTGATCTAGTCTGATTGCGCAACGGGGGTATGGATGTGATCAAAAAAGGTGTTGGTAGAGAAGGAACGCGATTAAAGGAGATAGGGGGGGTCATTTCCATCGCCCTTGCCGTCTTCATCTTTCTGTGTCTCTTTTCCTACGATCCCCACGATCCATCGCTGACCCACTACGTAGCCGGAAAAGTACGGATAGCCAATTACGGCGGTCTTGTAGGTTCCTATCTCTCTGACGCCCTTCTGGGGCTCTTCGGGATAACCGCGTATCTTTTTCCCGCAGTGCTTGTTCTTTTCTCCTTCCGACTCTTTCTTGGCGGACAGTTCGGTGTGCCCATCTCCTCCATCGCTGGTTTCGTGGGGCTCTTATTTTCCACCGCTTCGCTCCTCGCGGCACGGCAGGATGCCCTCTCTCGTTTCGGTATCGATGGTCTCAACCTCGGAGGATTGTTCGGAAAAGTTTCACTGGAGATCCTCTATTCCGGCTTGAATCAGATAGGAACCGACATCGTTCTGGTTGTCATTCTGATCATCTCGGTGATGGTGACGCTCAATGTCTCGCTCGTGGCAATGTTCAGAAAAATCGAGATCCTGCTGTCTGCAACATTCCTGCGGTTCCGTACCCTTATGGTGGTGGGCATGGGACGATTACGGAGAAAAAAAACCGTTACGAGGCAGACACCCCGGAGCGCGAAACAGGTGCCGGTCATCTCCGATGAGGGAGGAGAGAAGGAGGAACTTCGGAAGGACGAGCAGATATCTTTTGGATTTCTGCAGCCCGAGGGCGCGTTTCATCTCCCCTCCGTCGACCTTCTTGACAAGGTGGAAGTCAGAAACACGCGCATGAAGCGGGAAAGTCTCATTATGAATTCCCGCATCCTTGAGAAAAAGCTGGCCGATTTCGGGGTAGAAGGGAACGTCTCGGAGGTAAAGCCGGGTCCCGTGGTGACCATGTATGAACTCGAACCGGCGGCCGGGGTTAAGATCAATAAGATAACGAACCTCTCAGATGATCTGGCTCTGGCGCTGAAGGCCCAGAGCATTAGGATCGTGGCGCCGATCCCCGGAAAGGCGGCCATCGGCATTGAAATTCCGAACCAGGAGAGGGAATCCGTATATCTGCGAGACGTTCTCGACAGCGAGGAGTTTCTGGAATCGAAATACCGGTTGCCTATCGCGCTGGGGAAAAATATTACGGGGAAAACGGTGATTGCGGATCTTGCCGCTATGCCCCATCTCCTGATTGCGGGGACAACCGGCTCGGGGAAAAGTGTCTCCCTCAACGCCATGGTATGCAGCATCCTGTTCAAGGCGACACCGGACGAGGTCAAGTTTATCATGATCGACCCGAAGAGGCTTGAACTGTCGGCCTATGAAGGGGTCCCCCATCTCCTCCACCCCGTGGTGGTCGATCCCAAGCAGGCTTCACAGGTTCTCAAATGGACCGTCGATGAGATGGAACGGCGGTATACGGTTATAGCCGCAGCGGGGGTCAAAAGTATCGATCGATACAACCGGCTGATAGACAAGGAGCAGGATACAGTTAAAAAGCAGGCATTGGGATCCCCGTCCTCTGACTCCGCAGAAGAGAGCGAACCGGTACCGGAGAAACTACCCTACATCATCGTTATCATAGATGAACTGGCCGACCTGATGATGGTGGCACAGAGAAACGTGGAAGCATCTCTCGCCCGGCTGGCACAGATGGCGCGAGCCGCCGGGATACATCTTATCCTGGCAACACAGAGACCGTCCGTGGATGTTATTACGGGTGTCATAAAGGCCAATTTCCCCACGCGCATATCTTTTCAAGTATCGTCCCGGGTGGATTCGAGAACGATTCTCGACGAACTGGGCGCCGAGAAACTCCTTGGAGCGGGGGATATGCTGTTCGTCCCGCCTGGAACATCAAAGCTCGTGAGAATCCACGGCGCCTTTGTGTCTGACGGGGAAATCTCAAAAATCGTGAGCTTTGTGAAGGGTCAGCGGGCTCCCCGGTACAACGAATCGATATCAACCTACACCCCGGATGCCGGTGACGATCGGGAAGCCGATGACGAGTTCGATGAGAAATACGATGAGGCGGTCGAGTTGGTTACCGACTTGGGGCAGGCCTCCATATCCCTGGTTCAGCGGTACCTGAAGATCGGATACAACCGGGCCGCCCGGATCGTGGAAAAAATGGAGGCGGAAGGGGTCGTGGGCCCGTCCGACGGTTCCAAAGCGCGGAAGATACTGGTCGGAAAGTTCCCCCGGTAACGTGAACAATACCATCCATATCATCAATCTGGGTTGCCCAAAAAACCTGATCGATGGGGAAGTAATGGCCGCCGCCCTCGTCGATGCCGGTTTTGATCTGGTCTCTTCCCCTGAAGATGCCGAGATTATCATCATCAACACCTGTACCTTCATCCTCCCGGCACGGGAGGAATCGATCGATGAAATCTTCCGTATGGCCCAGCTGAAAATCGAGGGGCGGTGCCGATTCCTCGTGGTCGCCGGATGTCTCCCGCAGCGGTACGGAACAGAGCTCGAGCAAAAAATCCCCGAGGTTGATCTCTTCCTGGGTACAGGTGAAATCCCTCGCATAGCGGCCCATATGGGGTCCCTTCTCAATTCACAAGAACCAAAGCAGCGTTCTTACATCGGAAAGCCCGATTTTCTGATGAACTCCTCCCACCGGCGTCTTGTCTCCACGCCTTCCCATACCGCCTACCTGAAGATCGCGGAAGGATGCTCCAATAACTGCTCATATTGTGTCATCCCCGCAGTCAGGGGAACATTCAGGAGCCGGCAGATGGATGACGTATTGCGGGAGGCCTCCATGCTCGCGCAACAAGGCGTGAAAGAGGTCATCCTGACAGCCCAGGAGACTACCCGTTATGGGAGAGATCTGAGCATGTCTTCCGGCCTCCCGGCCCTGTTGAGAGAGATGGCGCTGACAGAAGGAATCGAGTGGATCAGACTCCTCTATACCTATCCGGCACATTTGGAAGAAGAACTCTTCCGGACGGTCCGCGACGTTGAAAAGGTATGCAGCTACATAGATATCCCCGTGCAGCACATTGATGACGGGATACTCCGGTTGATGAACAGAAAAGGCGACGGAGATCTCATACGGGAGATGATAAGGCACGCCCGGGAACTCATCCCCGGGGTAGCGCTGAGGACGTCACTGATCGTGGGCTTCCCCGGCGAGACGCAGGCTATCTTCGAACGGCTCCTCGCATTTGTCAGAGAGGCCCGTTTCGATCACGTGGGCGTCTTTGAATATTCGAAGGAGGAGGGAACCGTGGCGGCGCACCTTCCCGGCCATCTCCCACAGAAGGTCAAACAGCGTCGGAGAAACATCATCATGGAAGCGCAGGCATCTATTTCCCGCCGGATCAATGAGTCTCTGATTGATACCGCTACGAAGATCATCATTGAGGGACCATCGGATATTGACGGGTACGATTATATCGGAAGATCGGAGCGACAGGCCCCCGACATCGACGGGGTCACGTACATCAAATCTCGAGGCAGGGCTATCGGGGACATGGTGAAGGGTACCATTATCTCTGCTGATGAATATGATCTCTATGCTGTGGAGTGCACTCCTGCGCACAATTATGACACCGAGAACTGAACATGCCACCTTTATGCCGTACAGGCTACCATGCAGTGTTCGAAGCATCTAAAAATATGGACTCTGGGAGCACAGGGGGTGGCCGCATGTGTTGCGGGTTTTTTTCCAGATCTCACTGGTTGCGATCAGGTATCCCCTGTTGACCCTTTTTCGGAAATATCGATATAATCTCGCAAGACCTCACATCACAATCTTTCTTTTACCCGACCCTGATATTTGTATTGTGGTTATAGAACTTCAAAGACAAACCCCTTCGACGATCAAAACCCTGCCACAAATTGAACCTTGACAAATAGCTCAAACTATGGTGAAAGAATTGGCTTACCCATAACGAGAAAGGTTTTCGCTAATGAAAAAGAATTTAACCAACTTAAGCAACATCAAAAGAAAAAGGACTCATGGCTTCCGCGCCCGCATGGCAACGCGGTGGGGCAGACAGGTGTTGAATAGAAGAAGGGCAAAGGGAAGGAAACGGCTTGCGGTTTGATTTTTTCCACAGGGCGATTGCCGTCAGAATGCATTTCAGCGACGGGGGTGACTCCGAATCGCATGAAAAAACAATCCTTCGGAAAAACAGAACGCATACGCAAGCGAAAAGAGTATTTAAATATATACCGGGGGGGGGAGCGGGTTCACTCAAACAGTTTCACCGTCATACTCAGCCACAACCCATGGGGGGATAAAAGGATTGGAGTAGCGGTCAACAAAAGGATAGGTAACGCGACAAAGCGAAACAGGATCAAACGCCTTTTAAGAGAATTTTTCAGATTAAACAAGGACATGCTTCCTGATTCAAAAGATATGGTGATAATAGCAAAAAAAGATGCCTCTTCCCTGAAGTACCGGGAAGTGTGTCGGGAGTTGGAGTGTCTTTTAACGAAAAAGTAATGCCCATGAGAGTTTTGGAAGGTGTGTTCATCTCGTGCATTCGGTTTTACCAGGCAGCCATATCTCCTTATTTCCCTCAGTCGTGCCGTTTCTATCCAACGTGCTCTGAATACGCCATAACTGCTATCAAGCGCTATGGCCCGTTCAGGGGAATCTTGTGCGGACTTCTGCGTATACTCAGATGCAATCCTTTCCATCCCGGTGGATACGATCCGGTAAAATAGTCAACCAGGGAGGTTTTGAATGGACAAGAGGACATTGCTCGCTGTTGTCCTGTCGTTAGCATTGTTGGTGGGATATCAGTATTTCTTTCCCCAATCCAAGCCCGTTAAGCCGGTTCAGCCCGCTCAGGATACCAGAGAGGCGGATGTGGGGGGGCAGATAAGCGTCGGTAACAAGGCCGTTCCACAAGCGCCGATCATTGAGCATCAGAAATCACTGGTCCAGCACGATGAAGGGACGGGCAATGATATTACAGTAGACGGTCCCCTCTATACGGCCATATTCAATTCTCGCGGTGCGGGGCTGAAATCCTTCAAACTGAAGAATTATCGAAATGATATCGATAAAGATTCGGCGTTGGTAGAAATGGTTAACATCGAAAAAAGCACCCTCTATCCATTCTCTTCAACATTTCCCGAATCCAGTATCAATATGCCGGCCGATGTCCTCTATGAAGCAAGCGCCGACTCGATCGCCTTCTCCGAAACCACAGAAAAGAAGGATTTGATTTTTTCCTGGACATACCCGGAAACAATCAGGGTGGATAAGATTTATACCTTTTATCCTGATACATATTCCTTTGATCTGGAGGTCAGAGTGACCAACCTGTCGGGGAACAGCATCAGGCAGCAGGCCCTTCTAACCTGGATTCAGCAGGTTGATCCTGAAGACAAAGGAAGCAAATACAGTCATGAGGGTCCTATCTCATATGTAAAAAACGAGACCGTCACAGAAAAGGTCAAAAAACTGGGGGAGAAAAAGTTCACTGGTCCGGATGTGTCGTGGGGAGGATTCGAGACGAAATACTTCATCGCGGCCATGATACCCGAGCAGCCCTCTCTTACCCGTTTTGTCGTCTCCAAGGATTCCGACAACACGGTATTTGCGGAACTTGAAGGCCCCAAAACGATCATCACTCCCGGACAGCCAGGCGCCTTCAGGTACACCCTCTATCTGGGCCCCAAAGAATACGACATGCTGCAGGCGCAGAATGTCGGTCTTGAACAGTCCATCGAATTCGGCTCGTGGGTAAAGTGGCTGGCCCTGCCGCTTCTCAAGGCGCTCAAATGGATATATACCGTTATCCCCAATTACGGGGTCGCGATCATTATCCTCACCATTCTGGTCAAGATCATTTTCTGGCCACTCGGGAATATGAGCTATCGGTCCATGAAAGGGATGCAGAAATTGCAGCCCCAGATGAAGGCGCTTCAGGAAAAATACAAAGACGACAAGGCCAGACTGCAGCAGGAAACCATGGCCCTGTACCGGGCGAACAAGGTAAATCCGATGAGCGGGTGTCTCCCTATGCTGATTCAACTTCCCGTATTTTTCGGTCTGTACCGGGCTCTGCTCTACTCCATCGAGTTACGTCATGCGCCATTCCTTTTCTGGATACAGGATCTGTCGGCCAAGGATCCCTATTACATAACCCCCATCATCATGGGTGCAACCATGTTCCTCCAGCAGAAGATGACCCCGGCACCAGGAGGAAATGAAATGCAGGCAAAATTGATGCTGTGGATGCCTGTTATTTTTACATTTCTCTTCCTCAATTTCCCGTCCGGCCTGGTCATTTACTGGTTATTCAACAATATTCTCAGTATCGGTCAGCAGTACTACATCAACAAGCGGAACTCCTGACACAAGGTAACAGAGATGGAAGATGTGCTCGAAATAGAAGGAAAAACCATAGACGAAGCCATTCAAAAGGCATGTGATACGTTCCATGTCCCGCGAGAGAAGCTTACTATCGAGATACTGTCGGAAGGCTCCACAGGTCTTTTGGGAATCTTGGGAGCAAAAACGGCACGTATCCGGGCACGTATCCTGTCAATTGACATCGGTCCTGAGACACCAGCGAAGGAAGGACCACCAGCGAGTGTTCCCTATGATGAAGAAGCCGCCATCACGGCAAAGGCTTTTGTTGAGGGAATGCTCGTGCGGATCGGAGTTGACTTTCCTGTTACGGTTGAACCAGACGGAGAAGACGCTCTCATCGTAAACATTCACGGTGACGGGGGCGGTCTGCTCATTGGGAAGGGAGGACACACCCTTGACGCCATACAGTACCTTACGAACAAGGTCCTGAACAAAAACGGAAGCAGCCGAAGGAGAATCTTCCTGGATACGGAAAATTACCGGCAGAAGAGGGAAGAGGGCCTGAAGGCCCTCGCCGAAAAACTGGGGGAAAAAGCCAAAAGAACGAAGAAACCCGTGACGGTTAATCCCATGGCTGCCCACGAGCGCAGAATCGTACACATGACGCTGCAAAACGACGAAGACCTTGTTACACACAGCCGCGGAGAAGGACCGTTCAGAAAAATTATCATTGTCCCTCGCAAAGGTGGAAAGACGAAAGTCTGATTCAGACTGCCGGAATGAATGCCCCATGCTGGCACACGACGACACAATAGCGGCAATAGCCACGCCTCCCGGTGTCGGAGGGATCGGCATTGTGAGGGTGAGCGGTCCTGATGCCGAGAAACTCTGCCGCACTCTTTTCAGATCACCGACCGTTTCGGCCCCACTGAAAAGCCACCACCTCTACCATGGCGATATCATATCACCCGAAACAGGCAGCGTCATCGATGAAGTGCTGATTACCCTCATGCGGGAACCTCATTCCTACACGGGGGAAGATGTCCTGGAAATACACTGCCACGGGGGGCGGCTTATCGTTCAGGCCGTTCTGAACGAAGTCATTCGAGCGGGAGCCCGCCCGGCAGAGCGGGGGGAATTTACCCGGCGAGCCTACCTCAATGGCCGCATGGACCTCACCCAGGCGGAATCGGTCATGGACCTGATTACCGCGCGAACGAACCGAGGCCGTGCCCTCGCCCTCTCCGGGGTTAAGGGCGATTTATCGAAGAAACTCAGCTTCCTGCGCACAACTCTGATAGAGTTATTATCCTCTCTTGAGTCAGAAATAGACTTCGATTCAGAAGACATATCTCACCGGTATGATGCCGTCACATCTGACAACATAGGCGATATTATCAACCGCATTGATCACCTCCTCGCAACCTACCGGGAGGGAAGACTGGTGAGAGACGGGCTCACTGTGGTAATCACGGGACGGCCCAATGTTGGAAAATCAAGCCTTCTCAACACACTCCTCGGCGAGCGGCGCGCCATTGTCACCTCCATTGCGGGGACCACTCGAGATTTTATCGAAGAGGACATCAGCATCGAGGGAATCCCTGTCACGCTGACCGATACAGCCGGGATAAGAAAATCATCGGAGCCAATAGAAAAGGAAGGCATCGCATTTGTATGGGAAAAAATCCTTGCTGCAGATATCGTTATTATTCTTATCGACGGGAGCGTCACTCTGACAGAGGATGATCTCGAAATTATCGACAGAAACAGGAGCAAACAGATACTATTGGTTGTCAATAAGTCTGATCTCCCTCACCAGATAGATCGGTGCCGGTTAAAGAAACTCGTCCCCGGCGTGGAACCCCTCTGGATATCGGCGAAATACGGTGATGGTATTCCCGAGCTAAAAAAGAGAATTGTCGCAACGGCGACGGGAAGCGGGGACAATACGGAATCGGATGTCACTCTGACTAATCTCCGCCACAAGAGCGCCCTCGAAAAAACAGCGGCATCCCTTAAAGAGGCACAGGCCAGCCTCGCAAGCGGGAATTCCCCGGAACTGGCCGCCTTTGCTCTGAAAGAGGCCCTCAATCATCTGGCCGATATCGTTGGAGAAACAACGGCCGGGGATGTGCTGAACACGATTTTTGCACGATTCTGCGTCGGAAAATAAAGGGAATGTATTGCCTGTATAGAAATGGAAAGGTATGGCTATCGCATGGAAGAATACATGCACCAAGACCTGACTGAGGAAATCCAATCCATCTCAGGGTACTATCAGTATCTCGAGGAAGGGACGCTCTCATTCAACGGACGGGATGTTCTTTATCTGGTAGGGGTGGGGGTTGTCGACAACTCGTGCTGTGGAGCGGGGTGTTTGCCCTTTGTCAGGGTTCCCGGATACATCGTTTCATGGAAGCAGAGGACCGATCCAGCAGGACGCCCTATCAGCACGGTTGAGCCAATAACACAGGAAACTGATCAAAGAGCGATACAGAAACTAATCGCCAGTACGTACCCGGGTTCACAGGTCAACTTCTCGCCCTCCCGACGGTGATTTTGCACGAATTAACCCCTTAAGAACTCTTAGTCTCCATTACAGCACTTACATCAAAAGAGAGTAAGCCTATCTCGATCAAGAGACGTGTTTGCTTTTTGTGAATTCGTATCTCACCGCCATGCCCGCATGTGGGCACCCGATGGATAAAGAAGATGGAGGGATCCTTATACTCGCTCCCCCTTCGCGGTGCCACCTCACACGGGGATGCATCTCGATCCCCGTGCGATCAGTTGATCGCCACGCTGCCGCGCTCGCCGGAACCCACCCGTACGACGTCCTGAAGGTCGAGAACAAAGATCTTTCCATCCCCGATCTGTCCCGTGTGAGCCGCCTTCTTGATGGTATCGATCGTCCGGTTGACGAAGTCTTCATTGACCGCTATCTCGAACTTGACCTTTTTCAGGAGGCCGCCGCTCTCTTTCGCGCCGCGGTAAATCTGGGTGCGCCCTTTTTGTCTTCCCTGGCCGAGTACCGTTGATACGGTCATCAGGTGCACCTCCTCCTCTTCGAGTGCCTTCTTGACTTCCTCCAGCTTGTGGGGCTGCACAATCGCGATAATATATTTCATGGCCAATTCCTCCTATTCGAGAATGGTGTACGCAGATTCGTTGTGCTGGGTCAGATCGAGGCCGATCAGTTCGCTCTGTTTATCAACGCGCATCCCCACCAGCAGATCGACAACCTTGTACAAAATTCCGGTAACAATCAGGGCGTAGGCGATGCAGACAATCATATAGAAGATCTGGACCAGGAACAATTTCGCGTTCCCCATAAGCAGGCCGTCCGCTCCCGCCGGGTTGATCGCCGTCGCAGCGAAGAGACCGGTGGCGAGCGTTCCCCAGATACCACCTATTCCGTGGACACCGAAGACATCGAGCGAATCGTCGTACCCCAGAAGGGGTTTGAGCCGGGCTACCGCGAAATAGCAACCGATCCCTGCGATCAGTCCGATCGGTATCGCGGAGAGGGCGCTGACAAAGCCGCAGGCGGGGGTGATAGCGACCAGGCCCGCGACGACGCCGCTGACGATGCCGAGAACGGTGGGCGCGCCGTCCATCTTCCACTCCATGAAGGCCCACGCCATACCTGCCGCCGCAGCCGCCGTGTTGGTGGTGACGAAGGCGTTCGCGGCAAGTCCTCCCGCTTCAAGGGCGCTCCCCGCGTTGAAGCCGAACCAGCCGATCCACAGGAGCGCTCCCCCCAGAAAGGTGATCGGGAGGTTATGGGGAGCGAAGGCCTGTTTCGCATACCCCACCCGTTTCCCGATCAGGATGGCCAGCAGCAGAGCGGAAACACCAGAACTGACATGGACGACAATTCCGCCCGCGAAATCGAGGGCTCCGATGCTCCCCAGCCAGCCGCCTGCTCCCCATACCCAGTGCGCTATGGGATCATAGACGAAGGTCGACCACAGGAGCGTGAAGAGGACAAGGGCGGAGAACTTCACCCGCTCGGCGAAGGCGCCCACCATCAGGGCCGGGGTAATAATGGCGAACATACCCTGGAACATCATGAAGGCAAGATGGGGCACCGTCCCGGCGTACGTCGAACTGGGTTCCTGCCCCACCCCTCTGAGGCCGATCCACTCCAAATTCCCAATAATGCCATGCCCCGCGTCAGGGCCGAAGGAAAGTGAGTAGCCGAACAGAACCCACTGCAGGCTTACCAGACAGATGATGGCGAAGCACTGAGTCAGAATGGAAAGGATATTCTTCCTCCTCGCCATTCCTCCGTAAAAGAAAGCCACCCCGGGCGTCATAATAAATACCAAAGCGGTACACATCAGTATCCATGCCGTATCTCCCGTGTTCATCCCTTGTACCTCCAAACATGTATGATGTGAGACATCATCGAGTTTTGCAATTACGATGCCAACCGGGTAGCTGGCATTAACCATATGATACTAAAGGTGTATTTAAGAGGACGGGTTTCTGGAAATCGTACAGCGCGGTGCCGGAGAACGGCTATAGCTACAATATTGTAGAATGAGCTGGCATTTGTTTTGCCGGGTAGAATAGAATATCAAAATCTGATATTATGGGAAAAATATATATGGCCGATACGGTGACAGTGGAACCACGACATATGGATCAGGGTGCCTCAAGATTTCTGTTTGACAAAGAAGACCACGCGCTCCTGGTGATCGTCAACGAGGTCTTGGGCCGTGACCGGTCGCGCGGACATCTGAAAAATCTTCTCAATCCCTACCTGCATCCCCATGGAATCAAGGAAATGGCGGCGCCGAAAGAGCTGCGCATCGCCTATGCGGTTATCCATCTCCTCAACTCTCTCGAAGTAGGGAAGGCGAAAGATCGTCTGGTGGCGCTCCGTTCCCTGCGGGAGGAGGTGCTGTACAGCTCCGAGAGTTTCCTTCGCAGGAACACGGCGAGGGTCCTGTTGCAGATCATGAAAAAACTGGTACAGGCCACGGGTGACTATCGCCGGCAATTGGAACTGGCTCATGATTTCCGCATGACCGCATCGGGGAAACCTCGCGTGGTGCGCGCACAGTTGCAACGGTATCACCTCCTTGAAATGCCGGAAGCATGGAATCAGATCGCTACCGACGATCATGTCCACGATGTCAATACCAAGGGGCGAAAATCCCCGACTCATCTGATCATGGACGCCTGGATCAAGGGGATCAGAAGGCTGAAGGTCATCTATTATAATTATGTAACCCCGCAGGTCGCCCGAGAACTTCTGGAGGCGGCCGCCATTATGGAAATGAGGGTCAGAATCGGCGTTGAGTTTTCGGCCAGATTTTACAATCGGTATGTCCAGTTCATATGGGCCCCGCGCGGACTTATCGATGCTCAGGATTTTTTGAATTTTCTGCAGGACAGTGCCGTGGAATCCTTCATGACGGAAGGACGCCGGGTCTCGGAATATCAGCAGCGATATGTCATGACGGTTTTAGAACAGTTTAACGAACGGCACCGGCACGCCATACATCAAACCTATGGGTTTCTCCCTCCTTCCCTTGATCACGACGAATTTCTTTCTTTTGTGGGAGCCGGGCAGACCTCGCTCCTCCATCTGGCTGAATTTGCCTACACAAACATGCTGCCTGCCATGCGGGGCCATGTGGCGGACCTGTGGAAGAGGTGCGTCCACGCCGGCCCGGAAGAAGGTGAACGAATGAGAGCGGCTGTGGATGAATTCCACAGGCTGGATTCGGAAGCGATCGTGGAGCGCTACCTGCGTCCGGCACAGAATCCCTCTGTCCCGGACCCCCATGTGCCGTCAGATGGAGAGGATGTTCCGTGGCTTTTGACTCTTACCCCGCGCGATCTTCTCGAACGGCTGGGTCGTCTGAACACCGGGTACAGTATCACCCTTCCCCTCGGCGGGCTGAGCGTCGAGGATGTCATCGAACTCCTCTACGAATGCCATGGTCAGATCACCCATCTGGAAGTGTTCAATCTCAAGGATTACGTGACCGGCACGGTAGTCCATGACGCCGCAATCAACGATCTGCAGAGGGCCATCAATGAGGACGACGTCATCGCCCTGAAGCGCATCATCCGCGAAGGAATAGAAAACGTCAGCGGTGTTGCCCCCACCAGAGTGGAGGCACTGACGAAGATACTCCATGATATAGCCACGTTCCGATCATACTATGAGGGAACGCTCCTCAAAAGCCGCGTGGGGAGCGATTCAAGCAGTCGATCGCACCGCCTGTACGGTATGGGGCTTGTCATACGCGATACCCTTCCCCGCAGGGCGCAGCGCGAAATACGGAAGGGATCCTCCTCCCGTCTGATTCTTCCGCTGCGCACCTCCGTCTATCTGCGCGCGAGTTACCTGCCGCGCCCGAGTGCCGGAAAGGCGGCAAGCACCCTGTACCGTTTTGCGTCACATTTTCCCGGCCTGCGCTTTATCGGAAAGAGACGTGTGGAGGAGTGGGAGATCGAACGGTATTCGACCACCCGTGTCGGTGTCGCCGGAAACGTCGTCGCCCTGGGAGGACAGGACGAGGGGAACGCCCCGGGACTTTTTCCGGAGACTCAGGATGTCCGGGAAACCGGGTCCGCGCTGTCGTGGCGATATCTCAACAGCACCCTGAAAAACTGGCTCAAGGTGCTGACCGGTTTTGTCCCGGCCTTTCTCACCTTTTATCTGACCAAGGACTGGTGGCTCCTTGCATGGTTCGGGGCCGTTATCTGGTTCGGGATCACCGGGGCGCGCAATATCCTCCAATCCGTCCTGGGAAGCGGGGGTATCCGGCGGTCCCCTCTCTTGAAATGGAACGATTTTGTCAGATGGGATCGTCTGACCGATTCCCTTCTCTTTACAGGGTTTTCCGTTCCTCTCCTTGATTACATCGTTAAAACGCTCCTTCTCGACAGGCTGCTCGGGATCACAACAGCGACCGGCCCTGTCCTTCTCTACACAGTCATCGCCCTGGCGAACGGATTGTACCTGACGGGACATAATATCTTTCGCGGGCTGCCTCGGGGCGCTGCCTTCGCGAATCTTTTCAGGACGGTCCTTTCCATCCCTCTCGCCCTTCTCTTCAATGCGGCCGCGGGAAGCGTGCTTATGATGGCGAATGTGCCGCATGTCGAAGTCATTCTCCAGAAGTGGGCGGCCATTATCTCCAAAGCCGCGTCCGACTGCGTTGCCGGCCTGATAGAAGGGACGGCCGACCGGTACCAGAACATCCTGACCCGGATGTGGGATTACCGGAGCAAGCTGGCGCAGTTGTTCGGCACGTATGTGGAACTCGAACTGCTGTTGCCCGAGGCCGATGTCTGCTCCTTGATGGCAGCTCCCAAGAAATTTATACGCGTCGTCAGGGGAAAAGCACGTAACCTGGAAAAGGTGGAAATTATCAACGCCCTCGATCTCTTATACTTCTGGATGTATCAGCCTCGCGCTGTGAGCGCGCTGCGCGCCGTGGCACGGAAGATGTCTGTCGATGAGCGCCGGATTTTCATCTGTTCCCAATTGGTCCTTGAACGGGAGCGGGAAATAACCCAGCTCTTCGTGGACGGGCTGGTGGGGAAGAATTTTTCGAAGGCCCTCTCCTTCTATCTCGATCGTTCAGGAGAATACCTGAAGGCGATTCAGGGCATGGAAAGGACAGAAAAGAGATGACGCTCATTATAGCCCATCGCGGCGCGCGCAGCATTGCCCCGGAAAACACCATGGCGGCCGCTCGAGCGGCCATCGCCGCCGGCGCCGATCGCTGGGAGACGGATGTAACGGTGACAAAAGACGGCGAACTGGTGCTGCTCCACGATGCAACCCTCGCGCGTACCACCGATGCGCCGGACCGCTTCCCCGGGAGCGAACCGTGGAACAGCTGCGAATTCACCCAGGACGAGATCCGTTCGCTGGACGCCGGTTCCTGGTTCGCGCGGACCGATCCTTTCGGCCTGATCGCGGCGGGCGAGGTCGGGGAGGCAACATGGTCTGCCTACCGCGGCGAGAAGGTCCCCACGCTGGACGAAGTCCTCCGGTTTACCCGCGATAACGGATTCCCCGTCAATCTGGAGTTGAAGCGTCTTCCCCCGCCCCTCCGGGGATATCCCCTTGTTGATCGGGTCCTGGCGATGATCGATGTCCTGGAAGTGGACCACGGACTGGTGATTCTCTCTTCATTTCACCACGAGTGGCTGCGCGAGATTCAACAACGCGCCCCCTCGATCCCGGTTCAAGCCCTGATCGGTGATTCTCAATCTGTACTCCCGGACTGGGAGACAGATGTGGAATTTACGGCGTACAATGTACTGAGCGCCCTGATCAACGAAGACCAGATCCGCGATCTAGCCCGGCGGGGGATATCCGTGAATCTCTTCACCGTGAATACGGAGGAGGAAATGCTCCGGTTCGCGCGGGCGGGGGTGGCCGGGTTGTTCACGGATTTCCCGCAGCGGGCGGTCAAGCTGCTCCGAGAAACACAGGGATGACCGTTCACATCGTTTGAAGCGGCCCTTCCGGGCTTGCGCTGCTCCCGGTATTTTAGTAAGTAAAAAAACAGCATCGGGCAGTTTTCCTATGGGATGATCCTTATGATACGAACGGATGTCATAATTATCGGCGGAGGCTCCACGGGATGCGGGATAGCGAGGGATCTCGCCCTGAGAGGAATAGATCACTGTCTGATCGAGAAGGGGGATTTTGCCGCCGGGGCGACGGGCGCGTGCCACGGACTGCTTCACAGCGGTGGCCGGTACGCGGTGAACGATCCTGAAGCGGGGGCCGACTGCATCGCCGAAAATACGATTCTGCAAAAGATCGGCAGAAAATGCGTGGAGCGAACAGGGGGGCTGTTTGTCCGTCTCCCCGGCGATTCGAAGCGATACCGGGACACCTTTCTGAAAGCGTGTGACGCGATCGGAATCACCACCGAGGAGCTTTCTCCGAGCCGGGCTCTCGATCTCGTCCCGGCGCTCAACCCGTCCTTGGAGGAGGCGATCAGGGTTCCCGACTGTTCCATCGACCCCTTCAGATTGTGCATGCTCAACATCACCTCATCTCAGAAGCGGGGCGGCCTGGTTTTGACCCATCACACCGTAACGGCCATTATCAAGGAACACGGAAGGTGTGTGGGGGTCACGGCCCGGGAAGAGATCACATCCGATGTCAAGGAAATCAGAGGAAAGATTATTATCAATGCCACGGGAGCGTGGGGGGATCGGGTGGCGCGCCTGGCCGGCGGCAGTGTGCCCATAACCCTTTCAAAGGGCAGTCTGGTTGTCACCAATCACCGGATCACCAATATGGTGGTCAACCGGCTGCGACCCGCGTCCGACGGCGATATTGTCGTCCCCAACGAGGCAGTCTGCCTTGCCGGAACAACCTCCATCCCTGTTACCGATCCCGACGGGATCGGCGTCGACCCGGGTGAGGTTGATATAATCGCCACCCAGGCGCAGGAAATGCTTCCCGATTTTGCTGCCACGCGACTGATCAGGACCTACGCGGGAGTCCGGCCCTTATTACAGTCTGACGGCGAGAACGGGAGGTCCATATCCCGGGGTTTCCGGATCATAGACCACCGGGACGGGTTGTTCAGCATCGTGGGCGGCAAACTCACCACCTATCGGCTTATGGCGGAAAAGATGACCGACACCGTCATAGCCGTTTTCGGCCTGAAGAGACCATGCCGGACGGCGGAGCTTCCTCTTGAAGGACAGGAGGAACTGAGCGGATATCCTCTTTCGAAACGGCTGAAAAGCCTGGAAGACATCGTGTGCGAATGCGAACTGGTGACGGCCGATGCCGTGGAGCGGGTGGCCGGTCAGGTCGGGACCCGTTATCTCGGAGACATCCAGCACCGCACGCGCCTGGGAATGGGTCCCTGTCAGGGCGGATTCTGCACTTACCGGGCGCTGGGGATCATGCAGGAAAAGGGAAAGATGACCCCTGAAGAATCGATGGGCATGCTCAGAGATTTCCTTCAGAGGAGGTTCAAGGGGATCAAGCCCGCCCTCTGGGGCGATCAGCTCCGCGAAGAGCAGCTGATAGAGAGCATCTACCTAGGTATCCTGAACATGGAGCAGGAACAATGAACGCCACGTACGATGTCGTGATCATAGGCGGAGGCATATCGGGAATGATGGCGGCGATCACGCTGGTGGGGTGCGGGAAAAAGGTCGCGGTTGTTTCAAAAGGTGATCCTGTCTGCTGTTTTTCCACGGGGTGTGTCGACGTGCTCGCGGACGGTGAAAATCCCCTGAAAGGGATCGGTTCTTTGCCTGAGCACCACCCCTATCACCTTGTGGGCGATAAGGGCATCGCGGAGGCGCTGGGGCTGTTCAGGGGGATCATGTCCGCGGAGGGAATCCCCTATGTGGGAGATGTTCATGCCAACAGAAGAGTGTTGACCTCGCTGGGCAGGTCCAAAGTGACCTGCCTTGTCCCCGAGACGATGGATTTCAGCGATATCGATCCCCATGAATCTCTTCATATCCTGTCCTTTCACAAGATGAAGGATTTCTATCCCCAGTACATTACATCGCGGTACGCAAAGGCGGCATATTCAACATTTGACGCAGGTGTTACCACCACGGTGGGTATTGCCGAGCGCTTTGAAGACAGCGATTTTCTCGATACATTCACAACATGGATGCGGGGACTCGCCATACAAGAAGAAAGGATTGCCGTTCCGGCCGTTCTGGGAAGGGGCTCCTCCGGTGCGGTGTACCACCGGATAGGCGGCGAATGCGGCAGAACGGTCTTCGAGATTCCCACCCTTCCTCCCTCCATGCCGGGGCTGCGATTGTTCGGCGGCCTGAAAAACGCCTTCCTCCGGCGGAAAGGAGACTTGTACTGGGGGAGGGGGATATACAGCGTGGAAAAGCTCGGCAACCAAATCGAGGCCGTCACCCTCACAGGTCCGGGCAGGAGCACGCGCGTGGAGGGGAAGGCTTTTATCCTTGCTACCGGATCATTTGTCAGCGGCGGCCTTCAGGCATCGAGAGATGCCGTCATGGAGACCGTATTCAATCTGCCCTCCTATCTCCCCCCCGGTACACGGGATGCCTGGTTCCAGGATGATTTCTTTGCCGTCGGGCATGAGATAGAGAAAGCAGGGATACGGGTGGACGCATCGTTCAGGCCGCTCGGTACGGAGATTGAAAACCTGTATGTGTGCGGGAGCATCCTGGCCTTTTCGGAGGTGATGAAATACCGGTGCGGCCACGGCATGGCCATTGCCACGGGAGTAGCGGCCGCGAAAGCGTGTATGGGGGCGTACAGTGGCATTTGATTTTCAGCATTGCATACGATGCACCGTCTGCGTGGCAAACTGCCCCGTATTCAAGGTGGATCCGGCGTTCCCCGGTCCCAAACAGTCCGGTCCCGACGCCGAGCGGTTTCGTTCGGATGACGAGCCATCCATTGACCGCTGGATACGCCTCTGCAGCCAGTGCAAGCGATGCGAGGTAGCCTGCCCGTACGGAGTGAATCCCGCTGAAATCATTCTCAGAGAGCAAACGCGATATGGCGAACGGCATTTCAGACCGTTTGCCCAGAGGCTGTTCGCCCATACGTATTGGGTGGGGATCGTCAGCTCCCTTTTCGCGCCCGTGGTCAATCTGCTGACCCCGAGAACATTCGTCAAAAAGGTGCTGTCGCTGTTCGGCCTATCGATCGCCATCCCCTTCCCCCTCTATTATTTTCATACCATGGACAGAAGCTGGAGATGGAAGGGGAGCCGTAATAGTCGCAAGAAGGCAGTTTTTTTCTACGGGTGTTTTATCAACTACAATCGCCCCGATATCGGCCGAGGGGTGCGCGATCTCCTCGCATCGCTCGGCGTCCGGGTCGTTATCCCCCGGCAGGTCTGCTGCGGTCTCCCTGCCCTGGGCAATGGAGACCTGGAGACCGCCAGAAAGTTTGCACGGAAGAATGCCCGCATCCTCGCCGGGTATATCGACAAGGGCTTCGATGTGATCTATACGTGCACCTCTTGCGGCCTCTCCCTCACGCGGGACTATCCGGGCATCCTCGATATCGCTGACGGCAAAAAGGTGGCGGAAAACAGCTACAACCTCCACGAATATATCCTGAAGCTCATGGACGAGGAGTATATCAGGCCGGTATTCGATCCGCTGCGACGGCGAGTCGCGTATCATATTCCCTGTCACCTGCGAGCCTTGGGGATCGGATACCCCGCCGCCCGTCTTTTCGAAAAGATCCCCGGCCTTGAGGTGCATATCCTGGAGGACAACTGCTGTGGTCTTGCCGGAAGCTACGGATTTAAAAAACGCAATGAACATACCTCGACGACACTGGGGGCCGACGCGGCGCGGGCGATCAAAGCCGTCGATCCAGATATCCTGGTGACGGATTGCGGGGCGTGCAAGATGCAGCTGGGATATTTTTCCGGTATCTCCGCCTGTGACCCCTCGGAGATACTCAAAGAATCCCTGAAAGTCACAGATCCCGGCATCTGACGCCGCGCCTCTTTAAAAACATTGACATCCCGCGACTGAACTTTTAGAATCCCCCGTACTTATCAGGAACAATGACAGGTCATGGGGGCATGCACCCCTGCCGGACGCAATATCAAATCCATCAGAAAAGGAGTATCGGAGATGTCGTACACGTATGTTTTGCTGGAGAGGGAAGAGGGCATCGGCGTTCTTACCATCAATCGTCCCGAAGCCCTGAACGCCCTGGATGTGAATGTCCTGGAGAATCTCAAGCAGGCGATCGCCGATATCGCCGGCGATGATGAAATTCAGGTGTTGATCATCACCGGGGCGGGAGAAAAATCCTTTGTCGCCGGGGCGGATATCAAGTTCATGCAGCCCCTCACCCCCGTGGAGGGAAGGGCGTTCGGCATGGTGGGCCAACGGGTTTTCCGGGAGATCGAAAAACTGGAAAAACCGGTCATCGCCGCCGTTAACGGATTCTGTCTGGGTGGAGGATGCGAGCTTGCCATGGCGGCCGATATCAGGCTTGCGTCGGAAAAAGCCAAATTCGGGCAGCCCGAGGTGGGGCTCGGGATCACGCCCGGACACGGTGGAACACAGCGCCTCCCCCGGTTGGTTGGCGAAGGAAGGGCCATGGAACTCTGCCTGACGGGGGGCATGATAGACGCCCAGGAAGCGTATCGTATCGGGCTTGTCAACCATGTGCATCCGGCGGAGGAACTGATGAATGCGGCCAGAGAGATGGCTCGGCGCATCGCGAAAAATGCCCCCGTAGCC
Organism: Syntrophaceae bacterium UBA6078; assembly: GCA_002428735.1. GTDB lineage: Bacteria > Desulfobacterota > Syntrophia > Syntrophales > UBA2210 > UBA6078. Next base: position 128,000 of record DIXO01000059.1, read on the forward strand.
GTCAGAAACTCAAAGGTTGCGATCAACCGGGGCATACAGGTCGATATCGACACGGCAATGGCGATAGAGGCCGATCTTTTTGGTCTCTGTTTTTCAACAGCAGATCAGAAAGAAGGAATGGACGCCTTTGTCAATAAGCGGAAGGCTGCTTTCCAGGGAAAGTAACGGCCGGATCGTACAACGGGTCCATTGTGTCACAACGAAAAAGCCGGACATACTCTGCGGAAGATCACTCTATCCGTCCTTTTTCCCCCAGTCGTAGGGGATATCGTTGTCATGGGGATGGACGCGGAACTCGTCAGGCTGGGCATAGTCGTATACTTCCGTGGGAGTATTGATAACAATGGCCTCGTCCGGCGAAACGCACTTGAATCCATGATAGACATACCGGGGGATGTGCACGAGGATCGGGTTGTGCTCTCCGGCGAAAAATTCGTTGACCTCACGGTATGTGGGAGAATCCTCCCGCCCGTCATACAGGACAACCTTCATGGTCCCTTTTACCACGGCCATGTTGTCGTCCTGTTTTTTGTGGTAATGCCACCCCTTGACCACGCCCGGGTAGGCGGTTGTCATGTAGACCTGACCGAATCCGGAAAACAATTCATCGTCGCGGCGGAATATCTCCATCAAGCGCCCGCGCTCATCGGGAATGACCTTCAGCTTTTTGATCGCTACGCCCTCTATCATGTCCTCCTCCTTATACGTTATTCGCGCCGGTCTTGGCGACCATATTCCCCGCGTACTGGAGAGAGTCAAAGGTTCCCGCATCGGTCCACCATCCGTCCAGGATATCGTGCGTAATGGCCCCCTTGCCGATATAGTAGTTGTTCACATCGGTTATTTCCAGCTCTCCCCGCGCGGATGGTTTCAGGGTCCTGATGAAATCGAAGACCGTGTTGTCGTACATATAGATGCCGATGACGGAGTACGAGGAAGCGGGATGAGTGGGCTTTTCATCGATTCTGACGATCCTGCCGTTCTCGAACGTCGGGACACCGAAGCGCTGGGGGTCATGGACCTCCTTGAGGAGCACCTTGGCTCCCTCTTGCTGTTGCTTGAAGTCCCTGACCGCCTGTATGATATTTTTTTCGATGATATTGTCGCCGAGGATAACGACGAGCTTGTCCCTGTCCGCGAAGAACTCCGCCAGGCTCAGGGCGGCGGCTATACCCCCTTCCCCCTCCTGGTAGGTATAGTTCAGGTGCCTGAGGCCGAACTCCTTACCGTTTCCCAGCAGTTTCAGGAAATCGCCCGCGCTGTTCCCCCCCGTTACTATCAGTATCTCATCGATGCCGGCATTGACCAGTGTGGTGATGGGGTAGTAAATCATGGGTTTATCGTAAATCGGCAGCAGATGTTTATTCGTGACCTTCGTCAGCGGGTGCATCCTGGTGCCGAGCCCCCCCGCGAGCACAACGCCTTTCATGGATATCTCCTCTCGTCCTAATATTTCTGGCACTTCATAACATATTTGGGAGAATCGTGACAACCGGATAATCCTTGACGGGACGTCGAGGATAATGGGGAGTCGTTTGGAATCGTTCCTTTTCTTTACATGTTCCCCTCCCTATAGTATATGCGTTGCGAATATAACAGGTCCGGTGTAATGCCATGACAGACGAAGACTACATGAAACAAGCGCTGGCCCTTGCCCGCAGGGGGAAGGGATGGACCAGCCCGAACCCGATGGTGGGAGCCGTCATCGTCAGGGATGGAAAGGTCATGGGAACGGGATACCACCGGCGGTTCGGCGAGGCACACGCGGAAGTCAACGCGATCAACGCGGCGGGTGGAGGCGCCGAAGGGGCGACCCTGTATGTGACGCTGGAACCCTGTTCCCACCATGGGAAAACCCCTCCCTGTGTAGACAGGGTTCTCGACGCGAAGGTGTCACGGGTGGTGGTGGGGTGTGTCGATCCCAATCCCCTGGTCGCCGGCACGGGGATCGGAAGATTACGCGATCACGGGATCGCGGTGGATGTGGGAATTCTCGCGCCACAGTGCGAGGCGCTGAACGAACCGTTTTTCACCTTCATGAAAACCGGCCTCCCCTTTGTCACCGTGAAATATGCCCAGACCATTGACGGCCGGATCGCTACGTCCACTGGCCACTCCCGTTGGGTCAGTTCGGATGCCTCCCTCAGATTCGCGCATCGCCTGAGGGGAAATCATGACGCCGTTATTGTCGGGATCGGAACGGTTACCGCTGATAATCCGGACCTCAGGGTGCGTCTGGTCAGAGGAAGAAATCCTCTGCGGGTTGTCCTTGATCCTGATCTCCGCATATCGCAGGACGCGCGCATTCTCGATAACCAGGATGCCGCACGAACGCTGATGGTCGCGGGGACTCCGTGTGGAGCGGGCGGGGCTTCTGTACTGAAGGAACGAGGGATTGAGACACTTTATGTCGAAAGGAACGCTGGTGGCTCCCTTGATCTCAGGGCGCTCCTGGCGGAGATGGGGAAGCGACAGATCTCTTCGATCCTCGTCGAGGGGGGAGGGAGGGTCATCACTTCATTTGTGAGAGAGAGGCTTTTCGACCGGATGATCGTTATCACCGCCCCGAAGATAGTGGGTTGCGGGATCGAGGCAGTGGGCGATCTGGAAATAGAGCGGATGGACGAATCCATTGCGCTTCGCTTTGAACGGATCTTCCGGAAGGGAGACGATATCATCATGTACCTGAGAAAATCCTTGACGGGACGTCGAGGAAAAGGGGAACGGTGAGATGCCCTGGTATGCCGTCTACACAAAGAGTCGATTCGAAGACAGGGTGCATGCCGGGCTGGTCCAGCGGTCGGTGGAGACATTCCTCCCCAAGATAGAGGTGTGGAGCCGGAGGAAGGACAGACGGAAAAAAATAAAGATCCCCATGTTCTCGGGGTATCTCTTCGTGGACTTCCCCGAGTATACCAACGAACGGAAGCTCACCGTCCTCACCGTCCCCGGCGTAGTCAAGATGCTGGGGAGGCCGGACAGCCACGAGCCGATTCCGGTTCCCGAGGCCCAGATAGGCGCCATCAAACGCCTGATAGCATCGGATGTGGAGATACAGCCCTGTCTGTATCCGAAGGAGGGGGAACGGGCGATGATAACGGACGGGCCCTTCAGGGGGATCGAAGGGATCGTGGTGCAAGCCGATTACCATCGCCATCTTTTTGTCGTGTCCATAGACCTGCTTCAGCGCTCCGTCGCCATCAAACTCGAAGAATTCCAGATAGAAAAGGTGTGATCTCCGGGGAGGCCGGGTTTTTTTAAACGGTTCATCGGAGGGAAGAACCGGTGAACGCCTCCGCAGCCTCATCCATGAGGAGCCGCTCGCGCCCCTTGTATTTGGGTGACAGGTGAAATATGCGGATCTCTTTCACCCCCGCCTCGCGCGCCAGACGCCCCGCCTGCCGCGCGGTCAGGTGGTACTTCGCGGCCGCTATATCGGCGTCTTCCTCGAGAAACGGGGCCTCGATAAAGAGCATGTCAGATCCTTCCGCCAGCGTAACGATCTTTCTCGCGTTATCGGCACTGTAAACCGCATCGGCTATGTATGAAACCTTCTGTCCCGGGGTCATCCGGACGAGCTTTTTGAACTCGCCGAGGGGCACAGTGCGGGAACTTCCGTCCTTCAGCCGCGCCTCCACAGGGAAGTCAGCTCCTTTCCCTTCGCGGATATCGTCTTTCAATCGCACGAGCCAGTTGCCGGGCGCGAGCCCCATCTGGTCAAGGGCGTTTTTCATGATATTGATCTGCGTTTTTTCCTTCATCGCGAAGGCGAGGGACGGGACTTTGTGGTCAAGAAAGGCCGCCCGCACCGTGAAACGCTTTTCGTCGACCAGCGGATTTCTGAGCTGTTCCACGGCTGTTCCCTCAGCCCTGAACTCGCCCCGGCAACTGTAACGAGTTTCCAGCCGTTGCGCCTCATCGATCTCAACCACCCGTATGATGAAGTCGTTGGTGTAGTTGCGGACAAGATTCCATGTGTAGGCCGCCAGTTTTCCCTCCACGTTTTTTGTGAATCCAGGAGGGCCGAAGAGGGACAGGCGCATGTCCCTCCCGAGACAGATCCGCAGGAGATGGTCGAAACCGATGAAGTGATCCATGTGGGTGTGGGAGATGAAAATATGATTGGCCCTGAGTATCTGCCGCGGCGCGAGGAGATGGAGTTCGCCCAGATCGAACAGGAGCGCCTCGTTTCTATACTTGAACTTCACATAGACCCCGGGGTCTCCGGAAGGTTCGTTTATCAGGTGCGCGCTGAACATGTCTCACTATAAATGAAGAGTTAAAAGCGTGTCAAGGGATTGAAAAACCCTTGACACACCGCCTTGCTGGTGGGGTATCATCCCGGCCATGGGACTGTTTGCCGTTTCGCAGCACAAAGAGGAAGCTCTGCTCGCCCGGATGGAAAAACTGGGCATCCGGGAAGAGGATATCCGCGAGACCTTTGTCAGGGCGTCAGGTCCGGGGGGCCAGAAGGTGAACAAGACCTCCTCCTGCGTGTTTCTTCTCCATGTCCCGACCGGACTTTCGGTGAAATGCGCTAGCGAGCGGTCACAGGCGCTGAACCGATTTATCGCCAGGCGCATCCTTGTCGACAGGATAGAAAGGATTCGGAAAGGACGCGCCAGTCTCCAGCGCCAGAAGATCGAAAAGATAAAACGTCAGAAGCGAAAAAGGTCAAAGAGGGCCCAGGAGAAGGTCCTCCGATTGAAGCGCATGCAGTCGGAAAAAAAGGCCCTCCGATCGAAGATCCCCCCTGAAGATGTGTGATCTTCATCACCCCTCCACTACACGCAGGAATATGGTTATCCTTGGCCTGTGAATACGCACGGTGAAATATAAAAAGGGGAGGGACTCTGTATCAGCCCCTCCCCTTTTTGATGCATTCTCGAGTTTTACGCTTACCCCGCCACGTACTTGATCAGCGGATTGGCGTACAGGATGACCAGCGATACAACCAGCGCGTAGATTGCGATGGATTCGGTCATTGCCATACCGACGAGCATGGTGAGCATGATCTTACCCTGGGCGTCAGGATTTCTGCCGACGGAATTCGCCGCGCCACCGGTTGCCTGCCCCATGCCGCTCCCCGCGCCGATCGCCCCGAAACCCATTGCGATAGCTGCGGCGATAACGCTGCACGCGACAACGAGAGCCTTGTTATTCGCAAGCGTATCGGGTGATGCTTCTGCGGCGAGCGCGACGGCTGCGGTTACGAAGAAAAACCCTGCAGTTGCCATGAAAATGGTGATGCCCTTTAACGATTTCCTCATGATACGTACCTCCTGCCAGTTATGTATTATGCGCCCGTTCTTCCCGATACGGTCCTGCTCCAGACTCTCCTTATTCGCCGAAACGGGACTAACAAAAAAACGGACACCGCGTATCTAACCGCCATAGCGGTCATTGTCAAGCGCTATTTTAAATATTTGTCACCGAATGTCCGCATATGGTATGGAAAACCATAAAAGAGATGAGGATCTGGATAATGGGATCGATATGGTTGTGATGACGGACGAGGAACGAAAAGTCGCACGGCAGGTACAGGGGGACATCCCCCTCGAAAAAAGGCCCTTTGAGGTTATCGCCCGGCGGATTGGGATGAAGGAAGACGGCGTGGTCAGCATCCTGAAACGGTTGCAGGAAAAAGGTGTCATCCGCAGGTTCGGCGCGGTGCTGCGGCACACGAAGGCGGGATTTTCAGAAAATGCCATGGTTGTCTGGGCCGTTCCGGAGGAGCGGTGCGAAGAGATCGGGTCCCGTCTGGCGTCATACAATGAGATCAGCCACTGTTACGAGAGAACCCCCCCGTTTGAGGGTGTGTATAACCTTTTTACGATGGTGCACCTGGTCGGGGATTCTGGAGGGGCCGGAAAGCCGGATCGGATGGATACCTTTATCCAGTCAATCTCCCAGGCCATCGGAATCGGGGAATACCGCATTCTCAGAACGCTCAAGGAATTGAAAAAGAGCAGCATGGAGTATTTTTAAATGACGAAGTCTCAATCGCTTTTTCAGGAGGCACAGCAATACATCCCGGGGGGCGTGAACAGTCCGGTCCGCGCCGGTAGATCGGTCGGAATCGATCCTCTCTTCATAGAACGCGCCGCCGGTTCAAAGGTGTACGATGCCGACGGGAAGGAGTACATCGATTATATCGGCTCGTGGGGGCCCATGATCCTCGGTCACGCCTTCCCGCCGGTGGTGGAAGCGATCAGGGAAGCCGCCGGGAGGGGAACGAGTTACGGCGCTCCGACTGGTCTGGAGACCGAAATGGCGAGGCGTATCGTCGAAGCTATCCCGTCGATCGATATGGTGCGCATGGTCAGTTCGGGGACTGAGGCCGTCATGAGCGCGATCCGTCTCGCCCGGGGATACACGAAAAGAAACAAGATTATTAAATTCGAGGGATGTTACCACGGCCACGCCGATTCGCTTCTGGTAAAGGCGGGATCGGGCGTCGCGACGCTGGGAATTCCCGGCAGTCCCGGTGTTCCCGAAGAACTCGCGCAGCTGACGATCACGGTTTCCTATAATGATATCGAGGCGGTCAGGTCGGCGATCGGGCGTTACGGTGATGATGTCGCCTGCGTTATCGTGGAGCCGGTTGCAGGGAATATGGGCGTTGTTTCCCCGGCTCCTGGATTCCTCGAGGGATTGAGAGAGATAACGGCCGAGTGGAACATCCTCCTGATATTTGACGAGGTAATCACGGGGTTCAGGCTTACCTACGGCGGTTTCCAGAATCTGGCCGGTATCGAACCGGATCTCACCTGTCTGGGGAAGATCATCGGCGGCGGGCTTCCCGTGGGCGCCTTCGGCGGGAGAAAAGGTATCATGGAATATCTGGCCCCGGTTGGTCCGATCTACCAGGCGGGTACCCTCTCGGGGAACCCCCTTGCCATGGCGGCGGGAATTGCGACCCTCGACGCTCTTCACGAGCCCGGCGTGTACAAAGAACTTGAAGAAAAGACCGAACGGCTGTGCGCGGGGATCGCCTCAATTCTTCACAACAGGAAGATCCCTCATCGGATCAACCGGGCAGGGTCCATGTTCACCCTCTTTTTCACAGACGCGGCGGTAACCGACTTTGCCTCCGCCGCCCGGGGAGATCAGAGACTGTTCTCCAATCATTTCAGAATGATGTTGGCGGAAGGAATCATGATTGCCCCCTCCCCCTTCGAGGCCTCCTTCGCTTCCCGCGCACATACCGACGAAGACATAGAAAAGACGCTCAAGGCGTTTCTGTAACGGACGTACAGGGGAGCATATTTGCCGGAGAATCATACTGGTTACGTATGGCGACGCAATCTGACGGGACATCAAAGCTGGACACCCTCACCGACGTAACGATCCTCTGCCTCGTCATCCTGTTTCTATTCAGTTATTTCCGGCCGGAATACCTGTTTTCCCTGACCACAACAACGGGAGGGGACACCGGTTCTCATTACGCCACGGCGCAGTATATGCGCGACGTTCTCCTTCCTCAGGGAAGAATCTCCGGCTGGATGATGGGAAACTACGCAGGCTTCCCCCTGTTCCAGTTCTATTTCCCCCTTCCCTTCGTGCTGATGGCTCTTCTGTCGTATGTGATTCCTCTCCAGATCGCCTTCAAACTGATCACCATCCTGGGGGTGGTTACCCTCCCTCTGTGCTGCTACGCCTCGCTGCGCCTCATGGATCAGCGGGCCCCCGTTCCCGCGGCCGGCGCGATTCTGTCCCTCTGTTTCCTTTTTATGGAGGCCAACTCCATGTGGGGGGGGAACATCCTCAGCACCCTTGCCGGTGAGTTTGCCTATGGGATCGGCATGTCGCTGGCCGTCCTCTTTACGGGAACTCTCTACCGGGGGATCCGTGACGGCCGATACCTGATCCTGAACGGGGTGCTTCTTTTTCTCACGGGGTTCAGTCACGGGTACGCGCTTATCTTCGCCGTTGCCCTGTCGACCTTTTTCCTTTTCGACCGGGTGTCCTTTATTAAAAATGGCATCTACCAGTTCACGGTCCATGCATTGGGATTTCTCCTTCTCGGATTCTGGCTCATTCCCCTTATCGCACACATGGAGTACACAACGCCCTATGCCGACCGCTGGCGTATTAAATCACTCCTGGAGATATTTCCGCCCATCCTGTGGCCGGCCATGTTTTTTGCCGCCGCCGGGCTCGGCATGGCCGGTCTTCGTTTCACACGCGCCCCGGATGCAGTGAGGCGCCTCGCCGGAGCGGGAAAACCTGCGGCCCTGTGTGCCTACGTAATTATCCTGTGCTGGGCATGCTATTGTGCTGCCCCAAGGATCGGCGTTGTTGATATCCGGTTTCTCCCTTTTATGCAGATATTCCTGATGCTCGCGGGTGCCATCGGCATCGGCGTCCTGACGGAACGGCTCAAACAGAAATGGGTGGTGCCGCTGATCCTCCTTGCTGGTATCCTCCCCTTTGTCGGCCACCTTGAGAAGAAAGCGAGTGCGTGGATACCATGGAATTACAACGGCTTTGAGACAAAGGGGCTGTGGCCGGCCTTCAGCGAGGTCAATCGGTATCTTGAAGGTTCGGTCAGCGATCCGCGGGTGGTATACGAACATTCCCCCCTCCACAATGAGGCAGGCACCACCCGGGCCTTCGAATCCCTCCCCTTTTTTTCCGGGCGATCGACGCTGGAGGGGCTCTACATGCAGTCTTCCATCTCGTCTCCCTTCGTTTTTTATATCCAGTCCGAGATATCGAAAGAATCGTCAAGACCCTTCCCGCAGTACCGCTACTCCCCTGTTAATCTGGCGGCGGGGGTCGAACATCTGAAGCTGTTCAACGTCCGGGATTATATCGTGGTCAGCTCCACAATCAAGGAGATGATACGGGAATTCCCCGAATTCACACTGAAGAGGGGGATTCCCCCGTATTTCATTTATGAGCTGACGACAAACGAGAACCGGTATGTCGTTCCCCTGCAATTCGAGCCGGTGCTGTGCGATGCGGACGACTGGAAAGGATCATCCTTCCGGTGGTTCCAGTCGTATGGGAAACACAGGGGTGTTCATCTCGTTTTCGATCCGGAGGGAAAGACCGACAGGTCACGCTTTAAAGCGGCCGTTTCCGCTTTTCCTCCGCCCCTTTCGGATGCCGTCTTCGACAAAGCGGGGGTATCCGGATCGCTCCCCCGGATTCCTGTGGGCCGGACCTGTTCGGTTACTGAAGAGGTCCGGGGCGAGGAGATTCTCATCACAACCTCAGATCCGGGAGTGCCCCTCCTGATAAAGATGTCTTACCACCCCAACTGGAAGGTCGAAGGGGCGAACGGGATCTACCTCGCATCTCCATCCTTTATGCTGATATATCCGAATAGCACCACGGTGCGCCTCTTCTATGGGAAAACTCTGTGGGACTACGCGGGATATGCAGCCACCGGCGCGGGCATCGTCATCGTCCTTGTGATGGGGTGGGCGGGGATACGGCGACGGAAGGTTTCTGAACAGAACATGATGAGATGAACATGAGAGGCAGGAGAAGAGAGATGCCCTCGGTGGCTCTATTTATCCCGGTGTACAATGAGGAGAAGATCCTGTCTGATACGGTCACGCGCCTCATGTGTTATCTGGATGAAGCCATCACTGACTATGAGATGGTGATCGTGAGCAACGGCTCGACCGATTCGACAGTGAAGACTGGCGAGGCCCTTGCTGCCGCGCATGGGGAGAAAATCATTTTTTCCCACACCCGCGAACGGGGAACGGGACATGCTTTTAGGCGGGGGGTTTTACTCACCGGAGCGGACCGGATCGTAACGGTCGACGCCGATCTGACAACCGGACTCGATTTTATTCCCCGAGCCGTCGGGCTGCTGGAAAGATATGATATCGTGATCGGGTCCAAGACGATGGGATCGCAAAACCGGCCGCCTGTCAGAATCATCGGAAGCCGTGTGTTTATTCTCCTGGTCAGAGCGCTGCTCGGCCTTCCCTACGGCGATTATTCCATCGGCGGCAAGGCCTTCCGGAGAGAGACGGTTATGACATACCTCGATTCCGCCGATGGCGGCTCTTCCTATGTCCTTGATATCATATACCGGGCGTGGCGCAACGGGGCACGGATCATCGAGGCGCCGGTTCAATGCGATGATACGCTGAAAAGCCGCTTCAAGCTCATACATGAGGGAATATATCGGCTGTACCGTCTCTTCATGCTTCGATTCTGCAAAGGATAGCGGGCAATCCATGAGGAGGCCCTGTGCGTTTTCTGAAGAGTTCCGGCTGATTTGATGAAAGGCAGAAAATGCTCGTAATAATGACGCAAACGTGGTATCCCTGCCACACTTCTTTCACACGGTTCTCTCAGATTGCTCTGTATCGTTTCGGTGATAATGAAAGACTGAATTCTTTCTGATTTTTACCCTTGACTTTCCTTGCGGTTTCCTTTATTTACCTCAAGTTCACAAGATGAACAGATCAAAGAAGTCCTTCGTATCTGCTTTGCGCTCCCTGGTGGAGGGGTAGAATGCCGGATTTTCAGAAAAATGATCTCAAGGATGGGGAAATCATCCGGCTGCTCAGGGAAATAGAAGGGTCCCCCGCAGTGACACAGAGGGAACTCTCTTCACGGCTGGATATCAGTCTGGGGAAGGTGAACTATATCATCAAGGCGCTGATAAACAAAGGTCTTGTCAAGACAGATTCCTTCAAGAAAAATAACAACAAACAGGCCTATTTTTACCTGTTAACGCCCCATGGTCTTGAGGAAAAGGCGCGGGTTACCTACCGGTTTCTCAGGGCGAAGATGGAAGAGTACGACCGCTTGAAAGAAGAGATAGAACAACTGCAAAGAGAAGTCCGGAAATAGCAGCTCTCGATATTCCGTAGCTTTTCTGTCGGTTGCGACTTTGAACAGAGCACATTTTCTCGTGCGAAGAAGGCCGGTGCTCACTTCCGCTGTAATTCAAGGGGCGGAGCTGTATCTAAGGGCGATTTTTAATGTTGAATGATTAATTCTTGACTAGACAATCAACATTTCATTCTCGGGATTTACAATTAAAAACTCAAAATTAAACAGGAAACGTTGTATTCTCGTTACCGGAGCCGTGGGCTTCATCGGATTTCATCTGTGCGGACGTCTTCTTGCTGACGGCCACACGGTCGTCGGCCTTGACAATCTGAACAGTTACTACGATGTGCGCCTCAAAGAAGCTCGTCTTAAGAGGCTCGAACCGCGCCGTGAGTTCCGCTTTACCCGCCTGGATCTGGCGGACCGGGAGGGGATGGAGCGGCTGTTTGCCGATCATTCATTTGAACGGGTGGTGCATCTGGCCGCCCAGCCCGGCGTCCGTTACAGTCTCGTAAACCCCCACGCCTATGTGGAGAGCAATCTGGCGGGGTTTATAAATATTCTCGAAGGGTGCCGTCACGCGAATATCCCGCATCTTGTATTCGCCTCGTCCAGTTCGGTGTATGGCGCGAACACGCGGATGCCCTTCTCGGTACGAAGTACTGTCGATCATCCGGTCAGCCTCTATGCCGCCACAAAAAAAGCGAATGAACTCATGGCGCATGCCTACGCGTCTCTCTATGGGATTCCCTGCACCGGCCTGCGCTTCTTCACCGTTTATGGTCCCTGGGGGAGACCCGACATGGCCTACTTTCTCTTTGCCGATGCAATCATGAACGGCAGGCCGATCGATGTCTATAACCAGGGCCGGATGAAACGCGATTTCACCTATATAGACGATATCATTGAGGGCGTTGTCAGAATAATGGACCGGATACCGGCGCCCGACGCGGAGTGGAACGGTGACAATCCGGACCCCGGATCGAGCTACGCACCCTACAGGATATACAACATCGGGAACAACAACCCCATCGAACTGGTGCGCTTTATTGAAACGCTGGAAGATGCCCTAGGGATGAAAGCGCAAAAAAATTTCCTCCCCATGCAACCGGGGGACGTCCCCGCCACCTTCGCCGACGTTGACGACCTCATGCGGGATGTGGGATTCAAACCCTCCACATCGATAGAAACGGGCATCCGGAAATTCGTGGCGTGGTATAAGGAATGGATAGGACAGACCGGATAAAACATGGAAGTTACCTTATAAGGATAATACAATGAAAAAAGCCTTTATCACCGGCATCACCGGACAGGACGGATCGTACCTTGCCGAATTTCTTCTGGGCAAGGGGTACGAGGTACACGGCCTCATCAGAAGAGCCAGCACCTTCAACACGGACCGGATCGATCATCTGTACAAAGACTTTCATGATCCGGATGCCCGCATGTATCTCCATTACGGGGACCTCTCGGTTTCCGCCCACCTGACGAATATCCTTTCCGAAATTCGGCCCGACGAGATATATCATCTCGGCGCCCAGAGCCATGTGCGGGTTAGTTTCGATGTTCCCGAGTATACGGGTGATATCACCGGGCTGGGAACGATCCGCCTCCTGGAGGCGATCAGAAAGACAGGCATCAAGGCGCGATTCTACCAGGCCTCGTCCAGCGAGATGTTCGGGGCGGCCCCCCCGCCGCAGAACGAACTGACGCCGTTTCAACCGCGAAGCCCCTATGCCGCCGCCAAGGTATATTCCTACTACGTGATCAAAAACTACCGTGATGCCTATCATATATTCGCCTGTAACGGTATTCTCTTCAACCATGAATCCCCCCGTCGGGGCGAGACCTTCGTCACGCGGAAGATCACCCGCGCCGCAACCCGGATCAAGCTGGGGCTGCAGGACAAACTCTATCTGGGGAATCTCGACGCCAAGAGAGACTGGGGATATGCCGGCGATTACGTCGAGGCCATGTGGAAGATCCTCCAGCATGACACGCCGGATGACTTCGTGATCGCCACCGGCGAGACCCACTCGGTGCGTGAATTCGTGGAGCGGGTCTTTGAAAAGCTCGATCTCGATTACCGCGATCATGTGGAAATAGACGAACGCTATTTCAGGCCGACTGAGGTGGATGTGCTCCTCGGCGATGCCACCAAGGCGCAAAAGCTCCTCGGGTGGAAACCGAAAACGGGATTTGATCAGCTCATCGATATGATGGTAGGAACAGATCTCGAACTGGCGAAGAAAGAAATGATCCTCAAAGACGCCGGCTACTGACAAGAAGGTGTTTTAGACGAACGAACTCATGATCCCGAAAGATTCCACAATCTATGTTGCTGGACACCGTGGCATGGTTGGTTCCGCTATAGTAAGGAGGCTCGAAGCGGAGGGACATTCCAGTCTCATTTTCAGATCCCATGCCGAGCTCGATCTCTCAAGGCAACAAGACGTAGAAACCTTTTTTGAACGAGAGAGGCCCGAATATGTCTTCCTGTGTGCCGCAAAGGTGGGCGGTATCCTTGCCAACAGCACCTACAAGGCCCAGTTCATCTATGAAAACATGATGATCGCTGCCAACGTGATTCACTCGTCATACAGATGCGGGGTCAAAAAACTCCTGAATCTCGGTTCCTCCTGCATCTATCCCCGGGAGGCCCCGCAGCCCCTGAAGGAAGAGTATCTCTTGACCGGCAGGCTGGAGGTAACGAACGAGCCCTATGCCATAGCGAAGATAGCGGCGATCAAGCTGTGCCGATACTATAACGAACAGTACGGAACCAATTTTATCTCCGTCATGCCCACAAATCTCTACGGCCCGGAGGACAACTTTAATTTTGAAACCTCACATGCCCTCCCCGCCCTGATCCGCAAGTTGCACTTGGCAAAACTTCTCTCTCAGAAAGACTTCCTGGCTATTTCACGCGATCTTGAACGGTTCGGGAACAATCTATCCCCAGGATCGTCTGATGAGCCTGATTCCCTGACCGCACACCTGGCTGGTTTCGGCATCTATCCCGGCAAGGTTATCCAGTGGGGGACGGGAGAGCCAAGGAGGGAATTTCTCCACGCGGACGACCTCTCCGCTGCCGCTGTCTTCCTCATGGAACGGTATAACGCGAACGATATCGGCGAATTCATCAACATCGGTGCCGGAAAAGACATATACATACGAGAACTGGCCGCGAAGATAGCGCAGATCATCGGCTACGAGGGTACCATCGAGTGGGATGCAACAAAGCCTGACGGCACCCCGCAGAAACTCCTTGATGTCACACGGATACAGGCTAAAGGATGGAACGCGGGTATCTCCCTTGGGCACGGAATAGAAAAGACGTACAGATGGTACCTGGATAATTTTTGATAGAGAATGTTTAATGGTGAATTAAAGCCGGATGAAACAGAACATTGTGCAAGACAAAGCGTATCAATTTGCGCTCCGGATTATTCAGGTTTATAAAGAGTTGTGTGACAGAAAGGAGTTTGTCCTGTCCAAGCAGCTCCTCCGATCAGGAACAAGCATCGGAGCAAACGTTGAAGAGGCAACAGCCGCGCAAAGCAAAAAAGAATTTATTTCCAAAATGTCGATTGCTTCGAAAGAAGCCAGAGAAACTCATTATTGGTTGAGATTGTTGAAAGACAGCGATACATACTCAGGAATCCGTTTGACAGAAGCAATCAATGAAGCAGAAGAACTTGTTAAAATATTGACAGCCATCGTAAAAACAAGCCAACAAAATATCAGTTCTTAATTCTGAATGTTAGATTATTAATTTGAAAAGCCATTAAACGCTTAGAATTCAAAATTTAACATTTCGGTGAAGGTTATATTTGGGGGGTGTTGCAATTAAGACTTCAAAATTAAACATTCAAAGTCGTATCCTGGTTACCGGTGGCGCCGGCTTCCTTGGGTCGCATCTCTGCGACCGGCTTGTTGCCCAGGGGCACGATGTCCTGTGTCTCGACAACTTTTTTACCGGGGGCAAACAGAACATCAGCCATCTGCTGGGAAAACCCAATTTCGAGCTCATACGCCACGATCTGGTGGAGCCCATTCTGCTCGAAGTGGATCAGATATACAACCTGGCCTGTCCCGCCTCTCCCATCCATTATCAGTACAACCCGGTAAAGACCATCAAAACCTGTGTCATGGGCGCCATCAACATGCTGGGCCTGGCAAAACGGGTCAAGGCCCGGATACTCCAGGCCTCCACCAGCGAGATCTACGGAGACCCCACGGTGCACCCCCAGAAGGAAAACTACTGGGGCAACGTCAATACCATCGGCATACGTTCCTGCTATGACGAAGGGAAGCGTTGCGCGGAAACCCTCTTCTTCGATTATCACCGGCAGAACAAGGTCGATATCAGGGTTGTCCGCATATTCAACACGTACGGCCCGCGGATGCACCCGAACGACGGGCGGGTGGTGAGCAACTTCATCGTCCAGGCCCTCAACAATGAGGATATAACGGTTTTCGGTGACGGGACACAGACCCGCTCCTTCTGCTATGTCGATGATCTGATAGAGGGAATGATCCGCATGATGAACGGGCCCGGCGATTTTATCGGCCCCGTCAACCTCGGCAATCCGAACGAGTTAACCATTCTTGAACTGGCTGAAAAAGTAATAAAAATTACTAATTCAAAATCAAAAATTATTAACGCGCCGCTCCCGCAGGACGACCCCCGGCAGCGCCAGCCCGATATCACCTTGGCGGGAGAAAGACTGGGCTGGAAGCCGGAAACGGACCTGAAAGACGGTCTTGAGAAAACCATTCAATATTTCAAGAAGGCAGGCCATCCATCGCTTTAAATGGGAGGAAGGAACAATGAGCGAAACACAGCCAAAACAGCAGGCAGACCCGCAGATCTATCCTCCATGTGACGTAGATGAAATTAATCTGCTCGACTATCTCCGGGTAATCTGGAAATGGAAGTGGCTTATCGTTGTCGGCACTCTGATCTGTGCTGTCGCGGCGGCCGTCATAAGCCTCCAGATGCCGAAAATTTACGAGGTTTCCGCGACTATCGATCTGGGTGTCGCTGATGTCAAAGAGGATGGAATGTTCACCCCTATTGAATCTGCAGCCAATCTCAGTGCCAAAGTACAAGGAGGGTTTTACAACAGCGAGATACGAAAAAGATTGGCTCCGGATCGTATTGAAACGAGCATCACATTTACTCCTATGAGTATCACGGAAACCAACGCAATAAAGATCGCTTCTGAATGGGTGGAAGGGGAAACAGATTTCGGTCTCAAGGCTACCCGTCAATTGATCCAACTCGTTTCAGATGATTATGAGAAGAAACTTGCTCTCAGAAAAGAGTATTATGACAAGCAGATTGCCGCGAAAAGCTACGAGATCGACAAGCTCCGCTTGCAGCAGAAGGATATAGATAACCAGGCAAAATCCAAATTGGTCGATGTGAGAGCGAAGAAGGATCTGATAGAATTGAAAAAGAAGACCCTCGCCCATATCACAGAAAGAAAAAAGACAATAGTGTCTGAAATACAGATCGCTCAAGAAAATAAAAATAAAATCGCGGAGTGGATGGATACTTTTCTCAAAGAGAACCAGTTGGACAAGGAACTTTCCCTTCCTTACTTCTGGGGGGCTATGCAGCAAAACATGGCGTATCTGAACAGGCTGACCGATCAGATCTATGACCTTGAAAGCAAGAAACTAGAAATCGGTTATAAGATCGAGAGGATTAGCAGCGACATAGATAAAATCAAGATGGAGGTGGAAAGACTGCGCCTGGTCCAAACGGAAGAATTGCGGGCAAGCGTAAGTAACGTGGAGGAATTGATAGAGGAACTGCAATCGAAGAAAAATATGTTAAGAAATATAGCACATATAAATTTACCAGAGGTCTCACAGCACCCGGTTAAGCAACGGATGAAACAGACCACGCTCCTCGCAGCTGCAGTCGCTCTGGTTCTCTTTGCTTTCCTTGCCTTTTTCATCGAATACATCAAAAAGGCGACAAACAGGAAGAGAGTAACATGACGAGTCCATGTTTGATCATGAATGTAGGAACAATATGAAGCGCTCGCAAAAAAAGATCCTGATCACCGGAGCCGACGGATTCATCGGTTCGCACCTGACCGAGATGCTGATTAAAAGCGGCGCGCAAGTGAAAGCCTTGAGCTACTATAATTCTTTCAACTATTGGGGATGGCTGGAGGATCTGGATTGTATAAAAGACATTGAAGTATTAACAGGGGATGTCAGAGACCCCCATTACTGCAAGCACATTACGAAAAATGTAGATGTTATTTTTCACTTGGCTGCTCTCATTGCGATTCCATATTCCTATGTCGCTCCGGACAGCTATGTTGATACCAATATCAAGGGGACATTGAATATATGCCAAGCCGCGCTTGAAAACGGATGTGAAAGAGTCATTCACACATCAACATCGGAGGTTTATGGCACAGCCAAATATGTTCCCATTGATGAAACCCATCCACTTCAGCCGCAGTCACCATACAGTGCCACAAAAATAGGGGCGGATGCCATAGCCGGCAGTTTTTACAATTCCTTCAATCTTCCCCTGACCATCGCCCGGCCTTTTAATGCCTACGGTCCACGTCAGTCGGCCAGGGCGTTTATTCCGACGATCATCACTCAAATTGCCGACGGGAAAGATGAGATTCAGCTTGGTGCTCTTACACCAACTCGAGATCTCACTTATGTTGAAGATATCTGTCGTGGCTTTGTCGTACTTTCCGAGAGTGACAACGCAATCGGCGAAACGGTTAATATCGGTTCGAACTTCGAAATATCTATTGGCGACGTGTTTTCTATCATAAAGGACATAATGAAATCCGATGCCTTGGCAGTTACAGAAGATGAACGACTTCGCCCTCGAACCTCGGAGGTCTACCGCCTGTGGTGCGACAATACAAAGATCCATACATTGACGGGATTTACACCTCAATATACGATTCGCGAAGGCCTCGAAAAAACGGTTGCCTGGTTTTCAAATCCTGTGAATTTAAAAAAATACAAGAGTGATATCTATAATATATAGAAGCTGAAAGCTCAAAGCTGCAAGAAATGAAAGAGTTTCGTTATGAAAATCTTGATGTATGGGGTCGTGCTGTAGATTTTGCAGTTAAGGTTATTGAACTTGTTGAGGCAACTGATACCGGGAAGTTGAAAGTTCCTTTTCTTTCACCTTTGACCTTACATCTATGTCACAAAACACTTTTTCTCACATAATAGACTTCATACATTCGCTCTACCCCGGTGAGGACCCCGTTCCTCTCCATGCCCCGCGATTTATAGGAAATGAGAGAAAATATGTCGTGGAAACCATCGACTCAACGTTTGTGTCATCCGTTGGGAAATATGTCGATCGTTTTGAGGAAATGATATGTGAAAATACGGGCGCAAAATATGCGGTGGCTGTCGTCAACGGTACCTGTGCGTTGCATATTGCCCTGCACATGGCAGGTGTGCGGCCGGGTGACGAGGTCATTACCCAGCCTCTCAGCTTTGTGGCAACGGCTAATTCTATTGCTCACTGTGGGGCAAAACCAATATTCCTCGATGTGGATCGGGACACGATGGGACTTGATCCGATCGCACTAAAAAACTTCCTGCAAGCCCATACGCGTGTCAAAGAAGATATTTGTTACAATAAAATAACTGGAAAACGGATTACAGCCTGCATTCCCATGCATACCTTTGGACATCCCTGCAAAATTGATGAGATTGCAGCGATTTGTGATCGATATCATATAGTCCTTATTGAAGATGCGGCAGAATCAGTTGGCAGTGTTTACAAAGGACAGCACACAGGTACTTTTGGTCTATTCGGTGTCTACAGTTTCAACGGCAATAAAACCGTGACCTGCGGCGGCGGCGGCGCTATTGTGACTAACGATGAACTCCTTGCAACAAGGGCAAAGCACGTAACGACAACAGCTAAATTGCCGCATCCTTACGAATATGTTCATGACATGATTGGGTACAATTACCGTCTTCCCAACATTAATGCAGCACTTGCATGCGCGCAACTGGAACAACTCTCAAACTTCATAGAAAATAAGCGGAATCTCGCAGAAATGTATGGAGAGTTCTTTGGTTCTCTGGGCATACCGTTTGTTCGGGAACCGATGGAAGCCCGATCGAATTACTGGCTGAACTCTATTATCATGCCCGATCGAAATGCCCGGGATGAGTTTTTGAAAGTGACAAACGAAGCAGGAATTATGACCCGCCCTGCCTGGAGGCTCTTGAATAAACTGGAGATGTATAAAGACTGCCAGAACGACGCGCTTGTAACCGCCCAATGGCTGGAAGATCGGTTAGTGAATATTCCGAGTAGTGTACGGGTATGAAGGAAACCATTATACTCATCGGCGGCGGGGGGCATTGCAAGTCTTGCATTGATGTTATAGAGCAGGAAGACCGCTTTGCTATTGCCGGTATTGTTGATTTGCCCGGTAAAAAAGGGCAAACGGTTCTAAGATACCCCATTATTGGGTCAGATACCGATTTAAGAGAAATAGTCCAAACATACCATAATGTCCTAATCACCTTAGGCCAGATCAAATCACCAAAGCCACGTATAGATCTGTTCCATAATCTGGTTCAGATGGGCGCTTGTTTTCCTGTAATCAAATCACCTTATGCCTATGTGTCATCCCATGCTCAGATTGACGAAGGAACTATCGTTATGCACCATGCTGTAATTAATGCAGGAGCGACTGTTGGTAAAAACTGCATCATTAATACAAAAGCTTTAATTGAGCATGATGTTGTTATTGAAGATCATTGCCATATTTCAACGGGAGCCATTGTTAATGGCGGAGTAAAAGTCGGATCCGGCTCTTTTTTTGGCAGCGGTGCAGTTTCCAAAGAATATGTATCCATACCTGCT
This sequence comes from Syntrophaceae bacterium UBA6078, assembly GCA_002428735.1. Classification (GTDB taxonomy): domain Bacteria; phylum Desulfobacterota; class Syntrophia; order Syntrophales; family UBA2210; genus UBA6078. The sequence continues at coordinate 147,708 of DIXO01000059.1, forward strand.
CAAAGTTTTATTAAGGCCAATTCTTTGAAAAGAAAAAACGATGAATAACAAAACCCTTATCATTGCCGAAGCAGGCGTAAATCATAACGGTAGCCTGGAGATAGCGAAGGAAATGATCAACGCGGCTGTGGAAGCCGGGGCGGATGCCGTTAAATTTCAGACATTCAGAGCTGAGCAGTTTGTAAGTAAATACGCGCAAAAGGCTGAATATCAGAATAAAGCAACCGGAGTTGATGAATCCCAGCTTGAAATGATCAAGAAATTGGAACTTGATGCAACGGCTCATCGCATACTCATTGCTTACTGCAAAAAAAAGAACATTCGGTTTATCTCCTCCCCGTTTGATTTCGAAAGCATAGATCTGCTGAACGAGCTTGGACTCGAAATATTCAAGATACCGTCAGGCGAGATTACCAATCTTCCATATCTGCGGAAAATTGGCATCCTGAAGAAAAAACTCATTATTTCCACTGGAATGGCGGATTGGGGTGAAGTAGGAGCTGCCCTCGACGTACTTACCCGTGCCGGAACAAAACTTAAGGACGTAACGGTACTCCATTGCAATACGGAATATCCAACACCTGTTGAAGATGTCAACCTTAAGGCTATGTTAACTATTAAATCATCGTTTCCCGAGGTACATGTTGGTTATTCCGATCACACATTGGGCATTGAAATCCCGATTGCGGCAGTGGCAATGGGTGCGTCGGTTATTGAGAAGCATTTTACCCTTGACAGAAATATGGCGGGACCGGATCATCAGGCATCTTTAGAGCCGGGTGAGCTCAAGGCCATGATTGAAGCCATCCGGAACATTGAAAAGGCGCTTGGCGACGGCATTAAGGGGCCATCACCTTCGGAACTGAAAAACAGGCCTATCGCCCGCAAAAGTATCGTTGCTGCCCGGGATATACGTAAGGGGGATCCGTTTACAGAAGAAAACCTGGCTGTCAAACGGCCCGGCACAGGAATCAGTCCTATGAGCTGGGATGAGATTATCGGTCAAGTCGCTCAAAAAGACTATGAAGAGGATGAACTGATATGAGCGCAGTAGCAAAATTTGAGAATTTGCAGGATCGCATAATTGAAATCAGAGATCAAAAGGTATTGCTGGATGTTGATGTTGCAGATATTTACGGTGTTGAAACAAAACGAATTAACGAGGCCGTAAAAAATAATCCCGACAAGTTCCCATCCGGATATATCATCGAACTGGATAAGACAGAGTGGGGTGAGTTGAAGTCGAAATTTTCGACTTCAAAAAAAGGCGGAAAAGTTAAATTGCCAAGCGCCTTCCCTGAAAAAGGCTTGTATATGCTGGCAACCATTCTCAAAAGTCCGCAAGCCGTTCAGGCTACCTTGGCAATTATTGAAACTTTTGCAAAAATAAGACAGCTATCAAGAAACATTCGGGAACTATCAATTGTTCAAAATAAGGCTCATGAGAAAGCGCTCATGCAGAGAAGCGGAGAGATGATTGCTGAACTCTTGGATGACGACCTGCAAACAACCGATACGGAAACATCCATCGAGCTGAACTTTGCGGTTTTGAAGTTCAAACATACGATAAAGAAGAAAAACAGCTGTCGTGGTAGAAAAAATCTTACACTTAAGTGTGATATGTAATGTCTCGACTACAAAGTCTCTCTAGAGGCAAGAGAGTTGGTATCAATGTTTAGAGCCATAAGGAACATAGAGATGGCAATGGGGGATGGTGTGAAAACATCATCTAAAAGCGAGTTCGATAAGAGAAAATTGCAAGACGAAGTCTTGTTGCGTCAAAAGATTTTGAAGCAGAAGAACAATTAACAACTCAACTTTCGCACATGTTTAAG
>DIXO01000074.1 GCA_002428735.1 Syntrophaceae bacterium UBA6078
CGATACAAAGCGGACAACTCATGTGCTACAAAGCCGGACAGTTCTATTTGCTCTTGACATGTTAAATTAATTTTAGTTAAATATCAGTATAAAACTAATAGTGAGGTTCTTCACTTTTTGAACAGCCAACGATGAGCAAATCGGCAGTGGCCGCAAGTACGGTTTGTATCCAAACCAGTTATTTACTGGTCGTGTCAATACAGAACAAGCGGAGCTTGAATTCTAAGATATTATGTCCCTAAAAACATGGATGCTTACTTACCAGTTTAATATCCCAACCTTTTATCCACCAAGTTGAGCATGGGCTCCCCCTCCTGAAATCGGCGCAGATTTTCAGTAAATATTTTAATCAACCGATCTCTGTTATGAGGTGAAGCATAACCATAATGGGGAGTAATAATGACATTATCCATGTCCCACAAAGGAGAGTCTGCAGGAAGGGGTTCTTTCTCAAAAACATCCAGCCCCGCACCGGCAATCCAGCCTTCCTGAAGTGCTTTCACCAAAGCGTTTTCTTGAATAAGCGAACCGCGAGCCACGTTGATAATATACGCAGATTTTTTCATGGCCTTCAATTCATTTTCGCCTATCATTCCTATGGTTTCAGGGGTCATGGGAGCTGTAAGTACCACCCAGTCTGCCTCGGCAAGTATATCCTTAAGGCCGTCCCGACCATACATTCTCTCAATATGGGATACAACAATTTCCGGGTTGCGGCGCAATCCCAAAACGCGAATATTCATTCCTTTTGCTTTTTCAGCGGTTTTTAAACCAACCTTGCCAACACCAATCAATCCCATTGTGGTGCCTTCCAATTCGATGACAACTCCGCTACGATTCCATTCGTGCATGTTCTGATATTTAATATGATGTTGAATGCCGCGGGCAAGCGTCAAGATCATGCACATAATGTGCTCAGCGACGGGTATGGCATTATATCCTGATCCACTTGTCAGGATCAGATCGCTTTCAGCAATTTCTGGGTATTTTAACAACCAATTCGCACCTGCCCCAGTTTGTTGAATCCATTGAAGATTGGGCATTTCTTTGAATCGAGAATGCCATGTCCACGGAGCAAAGGCCACCTGTACTCTTGAAGCAATTTCACCCGCCCGCTTTTCCCATTCTTTTTGATCATGGACAACGACAATTTCCGCAAAAGGTGCAGCCTTGCGGATTGCATTCAAATGTTGACTTGTTATAGTAGAATAAGGAATAGGGCCAGCAAGAGCGATCAAAATCATATTAATATTACGTTTTTTCACCATCGCCTCCTGATCAAATACTTGGAATAAACTACCTTAGGCTATCTTAAAAGTACGAGTTTAGCTCGGGTTGTCCACAGTTTGTTGGGGTCTATTTTCCATCGGATAAAGGGTGGGGCGTTCGTGGATTCGATACTGCAAAACAATAGACGATATCACCTCGGAAGAGGGGCTACATACATCTTTTTACCTCAAAAAAGTTTCAACAGTTCTCGTTTTCCTCATACAAAAATCACTAAGCTCCTTAAAGGACGTAGAATATAGTCCTATCTAGATTGAACTAATGGCCTCCGCGTAAATCGCCGTTTCTGTTGAGTACTGTTGGAGATTGACGTTTACAAAACAAGAGAACCACCTCTTTAACATTTATGATCAGTTAAAAGATTGCAGGAAAGGAGGTTTCGACTGAAATATAACTGGATTCTAAGCTATATAAGGGAGGAATGCAAGTATCATATGGTGGACTGTCATATGGTGGACAAAACCAATCGGACATCATTATGCACGACAAAGAAAAGCATCAAAAATGGTAAGCCTGTACGTTCAATCACCGTCGGTTTCTTTGATGCCAAGCGCCTGCCGCATCCTGTTTCGTTGAGCCTCCGACCCCTCACAGGGTTTCATGGCAAGAATCGAATACTGCATTGCCGTTTCTAGATCGCTGGTGAGCCATTTGTGGATGATATCTTTCTGTACAGCCAGGGCCGACGGATCCATATCGCACAGATCCGAGATCCGTTCCTTGAGCCGTTGCTCCAGCACGGATTCACCCACCACTTCGTTGACGAGTCCCATCTGAAGGGCCTGAGAGGCATCGTAGCTTCGACCGAAATAGCACATCTCCTTTGCCTTGAGAAGTCCCACCACCGGAACCAGTAATGCCGACTCCACCATGCAGGGAATACCCACTTTCATTTCCGGGAGAGAGAAAACGGCTTTATCGTTCGCTATGACATAATCACAAGAGAGCATCAATTCCAGGGCCGCACCGAAGCAATATCCTTCAACGACGCACAGAACAAGCTGGGGAAGTTGCATCAGATCGCGGCAGCATCCATGGATGGCACGACCGATTTCATCCACGGCGGAACAGAAAGTCTGATATTCTTCCCGAATATCCATACCTGCACTGAACGCGCGTCCCCCGGCTCCCCGGAGGACGATGATACTGACGGATCTGTCCTCCCTGACCTCAAGAATGGTGCGATGGAGCATCCCCCACAGTTCGAGGGTCATGGCGTTGTGCTTCTCGGGCCGGTTCAGGGTAAGGATAACGTGGCGTCCGTTGCGCTCGGTCAGCAATATGGGCGCGGTTTGATTCATGCGGGACCTCCCTTTTTCTTAATTGGAGCCCGGCAGACGGTGACTCCATGCGGAAAAGCAGGGGAGATGTAAGAGATGTACAGGTGATTACGTAACGCTTAATACTCTTTTGTCAGTTTGTCCAGTTCGGCCAGGGAGAAGACCGGGCCGTCCTTGCAGACGTACTTGCTTCCCACATTGCACCGGCCGCATTTCCCGATGCCGCACTTCATACGCATCTCAAGCGATGTGTAGATATTATCCTTCGAAAAACCAAGGTTGAAAAAGACAGGCAGGGTAAACCGGATCATGATCGGAGGACCGCAGATCACCGCCACCGCGTTCTCCGAACCCGGCGCCACCTGCTCGCAAACCGCGGGAACAAATCCCTCTCTCCCCGTCCAGGTCGCGTCACCCTTATCCACCGTCACGTTCATGTCGATGTCGTCTCTTTTCTCCCAGGCGGCAAGCTCGTCCTTGTAGATCAACAGACCGGGTTCCCGGGCACCGTACACTACCGTGATCTTCCCGAAATCAGCCCGGTTCCCTTCGTGGATCATATAATTGATGAGGGACCGCAGGGTTGTAAAGGCAAAACCTCCCCCCACGATCACGACGTTTTTTCCCTTCAGATAGTCGATCGGCCACGTGTTCCCCAGAGGCCCCCGCACGCCCATCCGAAACCCTTCTTCGATGCTGTGGAGCTCTGACGTTACCACCCCCGCCCTCTGCACCGTAAATTCCAGGTAGCCGGGCTGGGTCGGCGACGAGGCGATCCCGATCGGCGACTCCCCCTTCCCGAAAATCGACAGCTCGGCAAACTGACCGGGCATATATGAAAACCGCTCTTCGTCCTCCTTGTTCACAAAAGTCAGACGAAAGGTCTTGATGTCCTTCGTTGTTACCTCAGTTATGACCTTGTCCACATCAACGGGTATCGGTATGTATGGGTTCTGCATCGGTATCTCCACAAACTATAGGTTTGAAATGTCTGTTACGATCTTTCGTATATCAATGTTCACCGGGCAGTACATGACGCAGCGGCCGCAGCCGACGCAGGCGATGGCATCATAATTGTCCACAAAGTACTTGAACTTGTGCATGGCCCGCTGCCTCCACCGTTGCTTCTGGGAGGGGCGGGGATTGTGGCCCGATGTCTCCATCGTAAAGAGCCACGACATGCAGGAATCCCACGAGCGGATTCTCCGGCCGTCTTCTTTCTTGATCTCGTCGGTGATGTCAAAACAGTGACAGGTAGGGCACAGATAGGTGCAGGTCCCGCAGGCAAGGCAGCTCTGATGGATCGTATCCCAGAAGGGATGTTCGAAATTTTCATCCATCCAGGATTTTATCGCTCGCCCCGGCACCACCCCGTTGACCGCTTTTCCGGCAGCATCGGACAGCTTCTCTTTCTTCGCTTCAAGCGCCTCGTCCGCGGCCGGGAGATCACCCATTTTCTTCAGGAGTTCCTCTCCCTTCGGGGTAACGAACTCAGCAAGATAGGTATCACCCAAATCGACCAGCAACACATCGGCGCCCTCGGCTGAGAAGGGATGTCCATCCACGGAGGTACAGAAACAGGTGGTGTACGGCGGCTGTACGCAGGCAAGGGAGACGATCGTCGTCTTTTCCCGGCGGTCGATGTAGTAGGGATCCTTATATTTGGGATCGTTGAAGACGTTGTCGAGGAGAACAAAACTCCTCGCATCACAGGGGCGGACACCGAACAGCACCGCAGGGGTCGCTTCTCCTTCCACAGTGGAAAGCTCCCTCCCCCGCTCAGTTTTCATGTACCGCATCATCACTTCAGTCTGGGGGAAAAAGAAGTTCTTCGGGGCGTTCTTTGTATTGTCAAACTCCAGGAGAGGCTCCATCTCCTCCTCCAGAACCGTGAAGAGAACATTATCCTCATCCCGGACGGGAGCATATACGACCATGTTCTCCGCCATCTTCTTGATTATACCGGCCAAGGCGTCTTTCTTGATTACTCTCTTTTCCATATCTCCCCTTAGTTGCCTCGTTTATAGTATCAACATGTAAAGACTCTATAACAATCCCAGTGACGTCATAAGGGGCCGCGGGTCAACATTGTGCATCTTGAACCATGATTCAGGTCCCTTCAGGCCGAGGGCAAGGGCGACAATCTCGGTGAAGTAGAATACCGGGAGTCTCACGTCTTTACTGGCCCGCGTGTCCAGGTTTGCAAAGCAGACCGGACAGGCCGTTACGATGCAATTTGCTCCCGCCTCCGTGGCCATCCGCATCATCTTGTCCACAAGGGTTACGACCATCGCTGACTTGCTGAGGGTCAGACTTCCCCCGCAACAGTCCGTTTTGCACGACCAGTTGCGCACATCAGCCCCCAGGGCTCCCATGATCCCGTCCATCATGTAGGGATTCTCGTAATCATCAAACTGGCACACCTCGGGGGGTCTCAGGAGGAGACAGCCGTAATAGGATACCGGCTTGAGGCCATCGAGATTCCTGGTAACGGCCTCTCTGAGACGCTCAAGGCCGATATCATTATAGATAATATCTATGGGATTTCTCACCGAGACGCTGGCATCGTACTGCGCCCCCACGATCTCCTCTATCTCAGTCTTCAAGGAATCGTCTTCTTCGAGGTGGTGCTGGGCGCTCTTGAAGCGATTGAAACAGGCCGCGCAGGGAACCATCATGGTGGCCAGCCCATCTTTCTGCGCGGCGATGATATTGCGCGCCGGAAGAGCGACGGACAGCTTGAAATTGGTCATATGGGCCGAAGACGCGCCGCAGCAGGACCAGTCATCTACCTCTTGCAGTTCGATTCCCAAGGCATCGCTGACAGCCTTTACCGACTGGTCATATTCTTTCCCTGTGGCGTGGAGCGAACATCCTGGATAGTATGAAACTTTCAACTACAGCCTCCTTCAACATGGGGCATATATGCTACTTCCCCGTTGCTTTGAATATTTCTCGTACCGATTTCATGTCCTTTGTCCGGGGAGAAACGGGCTTGATCTTGCCTTTCATGAACATGCTGAGCCCCAGCCCCATGTCGGAGAAGAGATCCCCCGATTTCAGCTTGTACTGAACAAGCATCATGGGTTCATTGATCCGCCCTCCCATCTTGATGCTGGAGAGAAAGGCTTCATGAAACTTGACAATATTCTTCTCTCCTTTCGATGCGCCCGATTCGATGGCCATCTCTCTCAAGGTATCCATCATCCGGGCGATATCAACATCATTGGGACACCGCGTCACGCATGTCTCGCATGAAGCGCAGAGCCATATGGTGGAGCTGGTCAGCACCTCATCCTTCATCCCCATTTGTATCATTTTTATGACAGCATTGGGGTTGTACTCCATCGCGAATGCGACGGGGCACCCCGCCGTGCATTTCCTGCAGTGGAAACATCTCTGAATGGGGACTCCCCCCATCCTGCCATTCACTTCTTCCAGAAAAGTACTCATCGTGTCTCCGTATTCTATGGCTCAAAGATAAATTCTTCTTTATCGTTCTCCCTGTGGACGCTCAGGCTGGGAGCGCTCTCCAGCGATTCCCCCGCCCGGTGGTTAAAGAGCTGAAGATCGTCCTTGTCCAGCTTCTTGAGGAACTTCCGCAGGTCGACCCCCATGGGGCACACCTCCACACAGGAGCCGCAATCAACGCACCGGCCCACCATGTGAAACATCCGCATGAACTGGAACACCTGCGTGTCGCTTTCATCGATGCCGGCCCCCACCCACCGGGGCTGGCTCTGCTCGACGAAACAGACCTTGCAGTAGCAGGAAGGGCAGGTGTTGCGGCAGGCGTAACACCGTATGCATTTGGCCATCTCCTTGGTGAAATAGGCCCACCGTTCATCGATCGGAAGTTCTTCAAAGGCGTCAACCGCGTTATACTCCTTCTCACCATCGGGCATGGGCGGGGCCGCATCTCCGATCATCACATCCGATATGACGGGATTGTTGAACCGGCAGGTGAGGCAACTGTCCGCCAGCACCTCGTTGACGGTGATGTCCCTCTTACCGCCCTTCGTCTCTACGGACAGGGCGTCGCCCGCAACCGTGCAGGTCGTTATCTCTGCGCCGTTTACCGCCATGGACAGCTTCTTATTGGCAATGTATCCCGTGCAGGGGACTCCGATAATAACAACCTGATCCCGGTCATATTGTTTCTCCTGGAGATGGATCACGAGAGACCGGGTCGTGCATCCGCGGGCGACGATACCCACGGTCTTCTTTGTCCGCTCCTCCGGCTTGGTCCTTACCTGGGATGCCTTATGGGCAAAGATGATGTCATGGACATACTTTGCCAGATTCACGGAGCAGAACCGGTTCCAGACAAGCCGCTCCGCGTCATCAGGGTTTGTTATGAAGCAGGGTATCGTCTGGAAGGGAAGCGTCCCCTTTTCATATCCCACGACGATATCAACCGTCCCGTCGGCAAGAAGTTTCTTCGCTTGTTCCCGCACTTGTTTCTCTATATTTTCCACCGTTGTCGATTCCTCGTTCCTGTTATTTGACGGTTTAGAGTTTCTTCACCAGCTTTTGAGCCGGGCCAAGCGCCCGCACCTTCTCGGTCACCCCCTTGATGACCTGTGAAAACTTTTCGCCTTCCGATGCGGAAACCCAGGTAAAGATCGCCCGGTCGGGCTCGATCCCCACATAGGAGAGAAAGTTCTTCAGCATGGCGAACTTGCGCCTGGCCGACAGGTTCCCGCTGATATAGTGGCACTCCCCCGGATGACATCCGGAGACGAGGACGCCGTCCATCCCCTCCTGCAGGGCTTTTACCACATAAAAGGGATTCACTCTCCCCGAACAGGGGAGTCGCACCAGCCTGACATTGGGGGGATACTGCAACCGGCTGATACCGGCCAGGTCCGCCCCCGCGTAGGTACACCAGTTGCACACAAAGGCGATTATTTTCGGCTCCCAGTTTTCATTCGTTTTCTCTGTCATATACTCCTCATTCCACCTCTTACAGAGCGCTTATCTGCGCCAGGATTTCTTCATTGTTGAACCCGTTGAGGTCGATCGCGTTCATCCGGCAGGATGCCGTGCACACCCCGCAGCCCTTGCACAGGACGGCGTTGACAACGGCGCACCCCTGGGCCATGTCGACCGCAACGGCGCCGAAGGGGCAGTTCGCCTCACAGAGCCCGCAGGCCATGCAGCGGTCTTTGTTGACGTATGCCGTTTTTCCTTCGGCCTCGATAAAGTCCTTGGTCAGGATGGTACAGGCCCGGGAGACGGCCGCGTTGGCCTGCGTCACGGTTTCCTCACTCAGCTTCGGCGAATGGGCCATGCCGCACATGAAGACGCCGTCTGTGGCAAAATCCACCGGCCGCAGTTTGACGTGCGCCTCGAGGAAGAACCCGTCCTGATTGATCGGTATCTTGAGCATTTTAGAAATCTCTTCGTTGGCCGGGTTGGGGACAACGCCGACGCTCAGAGCCAACAAATCGGTCTCAAGTTCCACCTGCTGATTCAGTATGGGATCGAAAACCTTCACCCGGATCTTCGAGCCGTTGCCGCTCACCTCCGGCTTCCGATCTTCATCGTAACAGATGAATCTGACATTGGCCTCGCGGGCCTTCCGGTAGTAATCCTCTTTGAGGCCGTACGTCCTGATATCCCGGTAGATGATAGTCACCTCCCGGTCGGGATTTTCCTCTTTCAGGGCAAGAGCATTTTTCATCGCCTCGCTGCAGCAGTAACGGCTGCAATAGGGCCGCTCGTCACACCGTGAACCGACGCACTGGATCATGACCACGCTGCTGGAGCCCGCGACTTTCTCGCTCTTTTCATGGATGAGAGCTTCAAGGTCGCGTTGGGTGACGACCCGGTCATTGGTTCCGTACAGGTATTCCGTAGTTTCATTCTCGTAGGCACCGGTCGCCACAATGACCACGCCGTGCTCGAACTCGTCCTGCTTACCGCCAGCCTTGATCGTCGTCTTGTAATTGCCTATGAATCCCTCGATCTTTTCGATCCGCGCCCCGGTATGGACATGAACAAGATCGTTCTTTTTGACCCGATCCAGAAGTGCGGCAAGGTGTTTCACCGTGTCGAGCCCTTCGAGGGTGTGATAGAGCTTCCGGTAGTTTCCACCCAATTCGGCTTCCTTCTCGACGATGTGGGTTTCGAAACCCTGATCGGCAAGTGTCAGGGCGGCGGTAAGACCCGCAAGCCCCCCTCCGATGACGAGGGCCGCCTTGTTGACGCTCAGCTGCCCCGGTGTCAGAGGCTTCAGATACCGAGCCTTGGCCACGGCCATCCGGACAAGGTCCTTCGCCTTCTCGGTAGCCGCCTCCGGTTCATTCATGTGAACCCACGAATCCTGATCCCTGATATTCGCCATCTCGAAGAGGTAGCGGTTCAGTCCGGCCTTTTCACAGTTCTCCTGGAAGAGCCCTTCATGCGTCCGCGGCGAGCAGGAGCCCACAACAACCCGCGTCAGGTTGTGCTCCTTGATCATCTCCCCCATCTTGACGGCCGTATCCTGGGAGCAGGTAAAGAGGTTGTCCTCGGCATAGACCACGTTGGGGAGGGTCTTGACGTACTCGACGACCTCGGGGACATTGACCACGCCCCCGATATTGATGCCGCAGTGGCAGATGAAGGCGCCGATCCGGGGACCAGTCCCCCGCATATCCATCTCTTCGGGAAGCTGCTCCGCTATGGTCAGTGAACCGCGCTGCGATGCCAGGAGTCCTCCAGCACACGCAGCGGCACCTGACGCCTCCATGACCGTCTCCGGGATATCCTTGGGGCCTCCGAAGACACCGCAGACAAAGACACCGTCCCGCGATGTCTGCACGGGATTTTCAAGGGAAGTCTTGCAGAAGCCGTGCTCCTCCAGTTCGATCCCCAGACTTGCGGCCAGTTCCCGCGCCTCCTTCGGCGGGGCCAGACCCACAGAGAGAACGACCATGTCGAACTCTTCCTCGATCAGCGTCCCGTCTTCCTTCACGTAGGTGAGGAGCAGGTTCTTGCTCTGCTGGAGCTCCTTGATGGAGGAGGGCATGGACCGGATATACCGTATACCGTACTCATCCTTTGCCCGGTTGACGAACCGGTCGAAGTCCTTGCCGTAGGCGCGGATGTCGATATAGAAAATGGTCGGCTCCATCTTCTTGGCGTGCTCCTTGCCGATGATCGCCTCCTTCGTGGCGTACATGCAGCAGACGGAGGAACACCAGCTGTTGCCGCAATTCACATCGCGCGACCCCACGCACTGGATGAAGGCCACCTTCTTCGGTTCCTTCCCGTCGGAGATGCGCTGGACGTGACCGAAATAGGGACCCGAGGCGGAGAGGATTCGTTCAAACTGGATGCTGGTGACGACGTTGTCGTAGATGCCGAAGCCGTACTCTCCCCTGAGGGAGGCGTTGAAGAGTTCCGTCCCCGGCGCGGCTATGATCGCCCCCACCTCGACAGTCTCTTCCTCTTCGAACATTTCGTGGTCAATCGCGCCGGCCACGCAGGCCTCGACGCACTGGTAACACTCGGAACAGATGCCGCAGCTCAGGCACCGCCGTGCTTCCCTGAGGACATCTTCTTCGCTGTACCCTTTGACAACCTCTTCAAAGTTGGTCCGCCGCGTTCCGGGATCGAGCTCCGGCATGGACGGGCGGCCCTCTTTCGCGACGGAGCTCGTGTCGGCCTTGTCGGCGACATTCTGCGTCCAGTCCCTCGCGCGCCTCAGTTTGATATCCTCGCCGCGCAGATAGCGATCGATCGATCTGGCCGCTTCCTTGCCGGCGTTGATAGCCTCGATCACCGTTGCCGGACCGGTCACATCATCACCACCGGCAAAGATCCCTTCCACGTTCGTGGCGAAGGTTACCGGGTCCACATCGAAGGTGCTCCATTTGTTGATGGCCATTTTGCACTCTTCATCGACACAGGAAAGGTCGCACGTCTGCCCGATTGCGGGGATAATCGCATCGGCCTCGATGGTAAACTCCGAACCCTTGATCGGAACGGGGCGTCTCCTCCCGCTCGCGTCTGGTTCGCCCAGTTCCATCCGGATACATTCGATCCCCGTGACCTTGCCGCCGCTCCCCAGCACTTTCACCGGGGCGGCCAGAAACTCCATCTGGATCCCTTCCTGCAGGGCCTCTTCGATCTCCTCATCGGCGGCGGGCATTTCGGCGCGCGTTCTCCGATACAGGACAAAGGCCTCCTTTGAACCGGTCCTCAGGGCCGTCCGTACGGCGTCCATGGCGACGTTACCGCCGCCGACCACCGCGACACGCTCTCCGAGGAATACCTTCTCGCCGAGAGCGACCCGCCGCAGGAAATCGATGCCATGCACGACCCCTTCCAGATCGTCTTCCCCGGGAACGCCCAGTTTACTGCTGATATGCGCTCCCACGCCGATGAAAATGGAATCGAAATCTTTCCGGAGGGCGTCCATCGTAATATCCGTGCCCACCCTCGTGTTGAACCTGAACTCGACACCGAGCTCTTCGATGGTCCTGATTTCGGCATTCAGGGTGGCCTTCGGGAGGCGGTATTCGGGGATACCCACGGTCAGCATCCCTCCGGCAACGGGGAGCGCCTCAAAGATTGTCACCTGGTATCCCTCAATCGCCAGATAATACGCTGCCGTCAGTCCGGCGGGACCGGCGCCGATGACCGCGACCTTCTTGTCTTTCCTTTCCTTGACCTCAGGAACATATTTCGTCTCGTCATTCAGATCGAGGTCGGCCACGAACCGCTTGAGGTACATGATGGAGATCGGCTGGTCGACCTCTCCCCTCTTACAGGCCGCCTCGCAGGGATGGTTGCAGACTCGCCCGCAGACGGCGGGGAGGGGGTTTTCCTGTTTAATGAGTTTCAGTGCTTCCCGGTACTTGCCCTCGGCAATGAGGGCCACGTAGCCCTGGACACTGATATGGGTGGGGCAGGCCGCCTTGCAGGGGGCCGTCCCGAGTTTGTCGATCGCGAAGGCGCTGGGGATGGCTTGGGGGAATTTCCTGTAGATGGCTTTGCGCGCGTCCAGCCCTTCGTTAAAGATATTCGGCACCGTCACCGGACAGACCTTGGCGCAGTCGCCGCAGCCGGTACATTTGTCGATATCGACGAATCGCGGCGCACTCTTCAGCTTGACCTGAAAACGCCCCGGCTCTCCCTCAACCGTCTTGACGGTTCTCTTCGTTAATATCTCAACGTTGGGGTGTCTCCCCACCTCGACGAGTTTGGGGGAGAGAATACATGCGGAACAGTCATTGGTCGGGAAGGTCTTGTCCAGTTGGGCCATGATGCCGCCGATGCTGATATCGTTTTCGACGAGATAGACCTTCATTCCGGAATTGGCAAGGTCCAGAGAGGACTGGATCCCGGCTATCCCGGACCCGACTACCATCACAGCACCGATCTTTTCGCTATCTTTTACCACCGCTTTTCACACCTCACTTTTATTGTAAGGACCTGCTCCGGCGGGTCCTGTGGGGTACATCATAATGTAACTGTCGATCATCGAGTTTTTAAACGCTAGGTGGGTAGCAACTTTTGCCCTTCATGTCAAGACATAATTGTTGTCTCCACGCTCCGGTTTCCGTTCTGCACGAAAAAGGTTTTGGATGACGGACAGTAAAACAACACAGAATCATAGTGCCGGGAGGCAGGCTGTCTCGATGGCTCGCCAGATATCGTCTCTGCCCGAGCGTGTCTTTGCTGAAAAAGGGAGAACCGCGTCACGCGGGACGCCCAGATGTTCCCCGATCTTCCGGCGAGCCACCGCAAGCTGATTTCCGGAAAGCTTGTCCGCCTTGGTAAGGACAAATGCCACATTGATATCCCTTCTGCGGAGCCATTCGATCAGCATATCATCATTCTCTGAAGGCTCACGGCGGATATCCAGTATGAGCACAACCAGACGCAGGTTTTGTCGCGTCTCAAGGTATTCCTCTACCATTGCCTGCCACCCCTTTTTAACGGAGAGGGGAACCTTCGCGTATCCGTAACCGGGAAGATCGACAAATGAAATGGACTTGTTGATCACGAAGAAATTGACAAGCTGCGTGCGACCCGGGGTGTTACTCGTTTTGGCAAGATTTTTTCTGTTCGCAAGGGTGTTGATGAGGGAGGATTTCCCCACATTTGACCTTCCGACAAAGGCCACCTCCGGCAACAGGGCGTCGGGATACTGAACGGCCTGGACGGCACTCTTTACAAACTCTGCTGATGCGATCTTCATGGCAGCCTCACGGGGAAGGGGAATTATCAGTATGAGGTAGTATCCATATCACATCAGCGGGGAGAGGCAAAAAGATATTATGTGGCAGCAATGCACTCGTAAGTACGAAATTTTTATTGCGGGAAAAGGATATCAACGATAGATAGAATGATAAAATCCACACTATCAAAAACAGTCTTATGAAAAACAGTCTTCTCCATACCCTGAAAATTCCACTGAGACCGAATGAACATGTCATCATGATGATCATGGCGATGATCGTGGGAACACTCAGCGGGTATGGGGCGGTTGTTTTCAGGTTGGTCATCCGTTTTTTCCAATCCCTCTTTTTCGGTGGTGAAGGCGCCACTTTTCTCGACCACCTGCTGTTGCTTCCCTGGTATGCAAAATTATTTCCCCCAATCATCGGCGGCCTCCTTGTCGGTCCCATCGTGTACTTCTTTGCCAGAGAAGTACAGGGCCCGGGTGTCTCCGAAACCATAGAGGCAGTGGCCATGAGGGGCGGCCTGATCAGAAAACGGGTCTTCGCCATCAAGATCCTGACTGCGGGGTTGTCCATCGGCTCGGGGGGATCAGCGGGCAGAGAGGGGCCTATCGTTCAGATCGGTTCGGCAATCGGTTCGTTTGTTGGTCAGATAGCGAAGGTCCCGGCGGCCCGGATGCGGACGCTGGTCGGCTGCGGGGCGGCCGCGGGGATTGCGGCGACGTTCAATGCCCCCATCGCGGGTGTCATGTTTTCCATGGAGATTATTATCGGAAACTACGGAATCGCCACCTTCAGCCCTATCATCATATCGTCCGTCATGGGGACCGTGATATCCCGGCTCTATCTTGGGAACTACCCTGCCTTTCTTATCCCCTCGTATACCCTCGTGAGTCCGATGGAACTTCCCTTCTACATGCTCCTGGGAATCGCAGCCGGTTTGGCGGGAGTTCTGTTCACTGCGACCCTGTACAAAACAGGGATCTTTTCGCATTGATCCCGATTCCGGATTATGCAAAGGCGGCGGTGGGCGGCCTGATGGTGGGCTGCATCGGCATATTTCTGCCCCATGTGTACGGCGTGGGATATGACGCCATTTCCCTCGCGCTCCGGGAACATCTCGCATGGTACCTGCTGGTCGTCCTTATATTTGTCAAAATAGCGGCCACCTCCCTTACCATAGGTTCGGGGGGATCCGGAGGGATTTTTGCCCCCTCGCTTTTTATCGGGGCTATGACCGGAGGCGCGTTTGGGTATTTCGTGCATCTTCTCTTCCCCGCCATAACCGCGCCATCGGGGGCTTACACCCTCATGGGAATGGGGGCCGTTCTTGCCGCGACCACCCATGGACCCCTTCATGCCATACTGATCATATTTGAGATGACCGGTGATTACGCGGTTATTGTTCCCCTGATGCTCTCCTGTATCACCGCATACCTGATTGCATCCCATATCAAGAGGGAATCCATCTTTACCTTGAAACTCGTTCGCAAAGGGATAGACATACAGGCGGGGAGAGAGGTCAACATCATGAAATCCCTTCTCGTCAGGGATGCCATGACACCGCATGTGGAGACGGTATCTGAAAACATGCATCTGAATAAACTGCTGGAACACACCTTTGCCAGCAAGCACTCGAGTTTTCCTGTCCTTGACTCAGACGGGCTCCTCAGTGGCATCGTCACCTTTCAGGATTTCAAGGAGGTCGTCTTTGAAGAGGGGCTGGGGGACCTTGTCGTGGTAAAGGATATCGCCATGACCAATGTTATCACCATCACAGAGAAAGAGACTCTGGATGAGGCGCTTAAAAAAATAGGGCTGAGAAATATTGAACAACTTCCGGTCGTCGCTGAAAACAATCGGCGAAAGATAGTCGGCATTCTTTCGCGGCGGGATATCTTCTCGGCATATAACAAGGCTCTTATCAACAGGTCGCTGGCGGAAGGGATCGGAATTGATCAGGTGGATACAAAAGGGACCGGCAGGTGATGATCCGCGTGGGGTTCGTCAGGCGGGAACGCTCCTCCCCTATGATACCCGAATGAGAACGTGCTGCTTTTTTCCCTTCCTCAGGCGGATGACGCCGTTTCCGATATCGCCAATCCCGATCTTCTCGTCAAAGGCACCCACCTGTCGATCGTTAACGTAGGCACCACCCTGTTGAATTAATCTTCGCGCTTCACTTCTTGTTGCGCATAAATCAATATCATGAAAGAGCTCAAAGGCAGGAATGCCCGTCACGAATTCTTCCCGGGTTTTTTCCACTGTGGGAATGGCCGATACATCGACGGCAGCATCGGCTCTGGGAATGGCACTTGACGGGAGCAGGCCGAGGCGTACCGGTTTCAGACCGAAGTTCTTCACCGCTGCTCCCCAGGCCGCAACCGCTGCCTGTTGTCCATGGGTAATCCGCGTCGCCTCGAACGCCAGAACGGCTTTCGCCATGTTCAGCTCTGCATCAACCAGTTTGTCCGTCTCTCTGATCTCCTCCATCGGCAGAAAGGTAAAGAGGGCGAGGAAGCGCTTCACATCGGCATCTTCCGTGTTAATCCAGTACTGAAAATAGTCGTATGGGGTGGTCAGGGCGGCGTCCAGCCATACTGTTCCTTTTTCGGTCTTTCCCATCTTGTGCCCCTGGGATGTGGTCAGAAGAGGAAAGGTTATCCCGTAGACCTTTTTTTCTTCGAGTCTTCTCGTCAGATCGACTCCAGCCACGATATTTCCCCACTGGTCATTCCCCCCCATCTGGAGGATACAATCATAGTGTTTGCTCAGGTAATAAAAATCGTAGGACTGGAGAAGCATATAGTTGAACTCAATGAAGCTAAGCCCCTTTTCCAGCCGCATTCGGTAGCTCTCGGCGGCGAGCATCCGGTTGACACTGAAGCAGCGGCCAATGTCCCGCAGAAATTCCACATAATTGAGTTGTACCAGCCAGTCCGCGTTGTTCACAAGGAGCGCCTTCCCCTCGCTAAAATCAAGGTATCGGGACAGCTGTTTTTGTATGGCTTCAGCATTGACGTCTATCTCATCCCGTGTGAGGATGCGCCGCATCTCGGTCTTCCCGCTCGGGTCACCGATGAGGGCGGTGCCGCCCCCGACAAGGGCGATCGGTCGGTGACCGCAGCGCTGCATGTGGACGAGAGACATGATGGGAACGAGGCTCCCGATATGGAGACTCGCCGCCGTGGGATCAAAACCGATATAACAGGTAATCTTTTTTTCATTCAGAAGCTCTCTGACAGGTGCTTCATCGGTTACCTGCTCTATGAAGCCTCTCTCATACAGTACATCATACGCACTTTTTCCGCTCATATGGATCAACTTTCCAAGGCAGCAGACAGCCTCTCAATCGAAAGGCTTTTGCCCGTTGTATTGTCGATATCTATCAGCACTCCCTGCATTCGTACATCCCCCTTCGCGACATCATACCGGTTCGGAAGGAGCGTCAGAAACCGATCAAGTGCCACTTCCTTTTTTATCCCTAGAACCGAATCAAAGGAGCCCGTCATTCCTGCATCAGTTATATACGCCGTTCCACCGGGGAGAACCCTCTCATCCGCCGTTTGCACGTGCGTATGCGTTCCCACCACGGCACTGACCCTGCCATCCAGAAACCAGCCCAGCGCCTCCTTTTCGGAGGTCGCTTCGGCGTGGATATCGACAAGGATGATATCTGTCTTCTCCTTCAGGGCATCAATTTCCCTTTCGGCGACCCGGAAGGGACAGTCGAGGGGTTTCATAAAGACCCTTCCCTCCAGGTTCAGAACACCCAGGGAAATACCCGAGCTAGTCTGCACGATCACGCTCCCCCTGCCCGGGGTCCCCGCGGGGTAATTTGCCGGCCGCAGGAGGGTCTCATAGTCGTCAATCAGATCATCTATGTCCTTCTTATCCCATATATGGTTCCCGGAAGTCATGACATCTATTTCGCTTTCGTAGAGTTCATCCAGGACCTTTCTGGTAACACCGAACCCGCCGGCAGCATTCTCGCAGTTCGCGATGACCATGTCCACTCCATGGTTCCCCACAATGCCCGGAAGGAGGGTCTGAACTGCCTTCCGCCCCGGCTTTCCTACAATATCTCCGATAAAGAGTATCTTCACGCTTCAGATCTTTCCGTGCTACTTGGCAAAGTCGGACACGCGCATCTCCCGTATAACCGTGACCTTTATCTGACCCGGGTAGGTAAGTTCGGATTCCACCTTTTTCACGATATCCCTGCAGAGCATAACCGCATCAGTGTCCGACACTTTTTCATTTTCCACGAGGATGCGTATCTCCCTGCCCGCCTGTATGGCATAACATTTGTCGACACCGCTGAAAGAATTTGCGATCCCCTCCAGTTCGGTCAGGCGTTTGACATAGGTCGCCAGCATTTCCCGGCGCGCGCCCGGGCGTGCCGCCGACAGAGTGTCTGCCGCCTGGATGATGACACCTAGAACAGTGTTGTTGTGTCCGTCATCGTGATGTTGCGCGATCGCCTGCACGATCCGCTCAGATTCGCCGAATTTCCGCGCGTACTCCGCTCCGATGGCTGCGTGGGCCCCCTCGACTTCATGATCGACCGCCTTTCCTATGTCATGCAATAGCCCGGCTCTCTTGGCGTCTTTCACATTCATTTTGAGTTCGGCGGCCATCATCCCCGCAAGGTTCGCGACCTCCATGGAATGCTCCAGAACATTCTGTGAAAAACTGGTCCGGAATCGCAATCGTCCGAGAAGAGCCAGCAATTCGGGATGCACATCATACACGCCCGCATCGAATGAAACCCGTTCTCCGGTCTCGCTGATCAGTTTATCGACCTCCGCCTGAACCTTTTTGACAATTTCCTCGATTCTTCCCGGATGAATCCTCCCGTCATGAATCAGGTTTTCCAGCGCCCGCTTTGCCACTTCCCGCCGGACCGGATCAAAGCTCGAGATAACAACGGCCTCGGGTGTGTCATCTATGATGAGATCCGTTCCGGTCGCCGCCTCTATGGCACGGATGTTTCTCCCCTCTCTGCCTATGATCCTCCCTTTCATCTCATCCGAGGGAAGATTGACCACCGAGACGGTATTCTCCGCCACAAAATCGGATGCATACCGTTGAACCGCGTAGGCCAATATTTCCCGGGATTTCTTTTCCGCCTCCCGCTTTGTTTCTTCTTCTATTCGGCGGATGATTCCGCCTGCTTCATGCCGCGCATCATCCGCCATCAACTGGACAAGTGATTCCTTCGCTTCTTCCGAAGAAATGCCGGCGATCTTCTCCAGTTGCGCCCTCTGTTCCGCGATGATTCTATTCACGCTGTCATGTTTTTCACGGAGGAGGGTTTCCTGATCGACAACAGCCTTTTCCTTTTTCTCGATGGCGTCTTCTCTCTGGGCAAGCATGTCGGTTCTCTTGTCCAGATTAATTTCTTTCTGATGGATCCGTTCTTCTAGCTTTTCAAGCTCCAGCCTTCGGTCCCTGGTCTCTTTTTCAAATTCATTTTTGGCTTTCAGGAGATTGTCTTTGGCCTGGAGGATAGCCTCTTTTTTTATATTCTCCGCCTCTTTCTTGGCCTCGGCCGTGATCCTCGAAGCCAGTTTCTCGGACGATTCAACCATCCTCCCGGAGATGCTTTTACGCACACAATATCCCACCGCAATGCCCGCCGCGGCAGCCAGTAATACGACAAGAATTATAAAACTGATATTTGACACAGTCTGGTACCTCCCCCCGTAATTCTCACAAAACGAACAGGATGATCACAATTTTCAGAACGGAAGGGGGCAGGAAAACGCCACGCCACACAGGACGTGCAACGCTGGAGACGGGGCTCGATACGTCGCGCCCCAGACCATGGAAGAGATGAAACAGCTTTTGCCGGATTGGTCCCCCGCCTATGCCGTGACAGCCATGCTTTTGAACCTTATAAAAGAATTAGCACCCTGTTGCCGCTTCAGGCTTTCCGCCTGATCCCTCTCGGGAAAGGGCGGACATGCACACCACAAGCAAGGAAGGGCACTTCAATCATAAGGTGTTGGTTCAAAAAAACTATAAGCCATCACGCACATCGCAGGGGATTATTGTACTTTTTCTATCTATGTACCTGATTAATTCCTCAACGTCACCGTCGAATCTGCTTCGCAGATTCTCTTTTTCTTCTTCTACCCTGAACAATTCCTCGGCAATATTTAAAGCAACTAAAATAGCAATATCTGAAGCTGTTGCATTCTCTGAGGCCTCTCCTATTTCCTTAGCCCTCTCATTGATATATTGGACAATCCTTTCTACATATTCATCCCCTTTATCACTCAGGACTGAAAACCCCCGTCCCATCACCATTATATCAAAACGCTTTTTCAAACGAGATTCCCCTGTGTTTCCTGCTGCGGAGACTCTATATCACGAAGCATATCAAGGAGCATGTCCACCTTGGTACGCACAGCATCCGTCTGGTCGGTGAGAATTCGTACCTTGTTTTGCGCTTCCTCCAGTTGTAAGCACTTCTCTTCCACTCTGCGTTCCAACTCCTGATTCCGATTCTTCAATGCGGAACACGCCTCAACGATTCCCCTGATCCTTCGTTCAAGCTCTGCAAAACGTTCTAACTCCACGGTAATCCTCTCTTTTTCTACTCAAGCATCCTTTTGGAGAGTGATTATGCCAACTCATAGGATAAAAGTCAAGATACGATTTCCCAGATGTCAGGAGCACGTAATATGTCCG
>DIXO01000065.1:0-27642 GCA_002428735.1 Syntrophaceae bacterium UBA6078
GTCCGCCGCTCATCGTTCCTTCAGAAAGGCTGCTTCAGTCTCCGACTTCCGCAGCCTTTCTGACCGATACAAAGCGGACAACTCATGTGCTACAAACCCGGACAGTTCTATTTGCTCTTGACAGACAGAAAGAGGACGCCGAGACTCGAGCAGGAGACGGGTGTTTCGGGAAAAAAGAGATTAACGGATAATGACGGATGAAACCGATCTCTCCAGCCGTTCTTTCGTGGCGGCGAGCAGGTCGGCATCCCAGGGCTTCTCGTTCATGAACGCAGGGTCCAGGGTTTTTGAGGGAACAAACTGCTGGAGATAATACCGTTTGGCCCCCTTGATGAGTGTGCCGATTTTCTCTAAGTCTTTCTCTGTCAGGAGTGAGCTCGGGACGGTGGTCTTGAATTCATAGTCAATTCCAGAATTCATTATCAGTTGGATGCTTTGGGCTATACTCTCAGGTTTTACTGAAGCCTTGACCACCTCTTCGTATTTCTCAAGAGGCGCCTTGACATCCATGGCTATGTAATCGAGGAGCCCCTTGTCAAGCATATCTTTCAGGACTAAGGGAAAAGAACCGTTGGTGTCTACCTTGACCAGATATCCCAGCGCCCGGACCTTCTCGATAAACCCAGTCAGACCGCGCTGCAGAAGAGGTTCGCCGCCGGTGATGCTCACGGCGTCGAGTTTTCCCCGCCGCCGATCGAGAAAGGCCAGGAGATCACCCTCCGCCATGCCCCTTCCATACAGAGACGGTTCGACCAGTTCCGGATTGTGACAGTAGGGACACCGGAAATTGCACCCCTGGGTGAAAACAATGGCGCAGATCCTGCCGGGAAAGTCGATCAGGGAAAACCTTTGAATAGTGCCTATGTTCATCTTATACCCGGAACAGCTTTCTTGCCTTGAATTCTTCCTGCTTTCCTTTGTTCCACTGTTTTACCGGGCGCAGATATCCCACTACACGGGAAAAGACCTCGCAGGGTGCCGCGCATGTGGGACATATCTGTTCTTCTCCTTTGAGATACCCGTGGTTGGTGCAGACGCTGAAGGTGGGGGAAAAGGTGAAGTAGGGGAGATGATATTTGTCGCAGATCCTGCGCACCAGGAGCTTAACGGCGGAGGGATCTTCGATCCGTTCCCCGGCGTAGATATGCAGGACCGTTCCCCCGGTGTATCGGGTCTGGATCTCATCCTGAAGATCCAGCGCCTCGAAGATGTCATCGGTGAAGTTGACCGGAAGCTGCGTGGAGTTGGTGTAGAACACCTCGACCCCTTCCGCTCTCGAACCGTTCCCTGTGGCGCTGATGATCCCGGGGAATTTTTCCTTATCCTTTTTGGCGAGGCTGTAAGAGGTTCCCTCTGCCGGGGTCGCTTCAAGATTGTAGTTGTTCCCTGTTTCCTCCTGAAATTGGACCAGACGGTTCCGCATGAAATCGAGCACCCGTTTGGTGAATTCCTGTCCCTCCGGATGGGCGATGTCTCTTCCCATGAGATTGAGGCATGCCTCGTTCATCCCCACGAGCCCGATCGTGGAAAAGTGGTTCTTCCAGTATTCGCCGAACCGCTTCTTCACATCCCGGAGGTAGTATTTCGTGTAAGGGTACAGATCCCTGTCTGTAAATTTTTCGAGGACCTTCCTTTTTGTTTCCAGGCTTTCCCTGGCCAGGGACATCAGGCGATCCACCCGTTCGATAAATTCATCCTCAGTCTTCGCGAGATATCCGATACGCGGCATGTTAATGGTGATGACGCCGATGGATCCCGTCAGGGGGTTGGAGCCGAACAGGCCGCCCCCCCTCTTCTCGAGTTCCCGGTTGTCGATCCGGAGCCTGCAGCACATGCTGCGCGCGTCTTCCGGGTTCATGTCCGAGTTGACGAAGTTTGAAAAGTAGGGGACCCCGTACTTCGCCGTCATTTCCCACAGGTAATCGAGATCGGGATTGTCCCAGTCGAAATCTCTCGTGATATTATACGTGGGGATGGGGAAGGTGAAGACGCGTCCCTTGGCGTCCCCCTCGGCCATGACCTGGAGAAAGGCCTTGTTGAACATGACCATCTCTTCCTGGAATTCCTTGTATGTCCTGTCCTGTTGCTTGCCTCCGATAATCACTCCTTGGTCGGCGTAGTACCGCGGCACCTTCACATCCAGCGTGACATTGGTGAATGGCGTCTGGAAACCGACCCGCGTCGGCACGTTGATATTGAAGATGAACTCCTGAAGCGCCTGTTTTACCTCTTTGAAGCCGAGTCCATCGTACCGTATGAACGGGGCGAGGAGCGTGTCGAAGTTCGAGAAGGCCTGCGCGCCGGCCGCCTCCCCCTGAAGGGTGTAAAAGAAATTGACGATCTGACCGAGGGCGCTCCGCAGGTGCTTCGCGGGCTTGCTTTCCACCTTCCCGGACGCCCCCTTGAAGCCCTCCGTGAGGAGGTCATGGAGATCCCACCCGACACAGTAAACGGAGAGGATGCTCAGATCGTGGATGTGAAAATCACCATCCATCTGGGCCTTCTTGATTTCATCGGTATATATCTTGTTTAACCAGTACACCTTGCTTACTTCAGAGGAAAGATAGTTGTTCAACCCCTGCAGGGAATAATCCATGTTGCTGTTTTCGTTTATCTTCCAATCAAGTTTTTTGAGATACTGGTCTACCAGATCGACCTCCATTTTATCGGCAATCTCCCTCAACCGGGCGTGCTGATCCCGGTAGATGATGTATGCCTTGGCAGTCTTGCGGTATGAGGAGCCGAGGAGCACCTCCTCCACGATATCCTGTATCTCTTCCACAGTCATGATCTTACCGTCGAAGAGCTTTTCGGCCATGCCGAGCACCTTGATCGTCAGTCTCTTTGCCACATCTTCGCCGAATTCGCCGGTTGCCGCCCCCGCTTTCGCAATCGCAGCCGTAATCTTCCCCGCGTCAAACCGGTCCAGCCGGCCGTCTCTCTTTCTGATCTTGCTGTGCATGGATCGTTTCTCCCTCTGTCATGTGGACACAAGATATTGTGGTCGGATAGTAGTACGAATACAATATGTCGTCAAGAAAAATTTTGATGCAGGGCGGCGCTTTCTGAAAAACGCATGAAAAATGGAGCAGTTTCTTTTACTGAAAAACAGGGTGAAAAGAGCGCCCCAATGCATCACCATTCTTCCTGGATCAAGATGTCTAAAAAACTTGACTCGTTCCCACGGCCCGTAATAAGAGAGCTTCTATCATGGTCAAGAGGAGGACCTCAATTGATTCCACGGTATTCGCGAGACAGGATGACATATATCTGGAGCCCTGAAAACCGGTTTCAGAAGTGGCTGGACATAGAAATACTGGCCTGCGAGGCCCTTGCCGACCAGGGGAAGATCCCGGCCGAATCGCTTAAAACCATCAAGGAACGGGCCGGTTTTGATATCGGGAGGATCGATGAGATCGAAAAAACGGTGAAACACGACGTGATCGCCTTTCTGACCTCGGTCTCGGAGAAGGTCGGGGAAGACGCACGATATATTCATATGGGGCTCACGTCCTCCGATATCCTGGATACCTCACTGGCGGTTCTCCTGAAAGAGGCATCGGAACTCCTCATCGCGGATCTGGATGAACTGCTCGCGGTCCTGCGGGACAGGGCTTTTGCATACAAAGATACCGTCATGATCGGGAGGTCCCACGGGATTCACGCGGAGCCGATCACCTTCGGCCTCAAGATGGCCCTCTGGTATGAGGAGATGCGCCGGAACCGGACGCGGCTGGTCAGTGCCCGCGAAACCATCAGTTGCGGGAAGATCGCGGGGGCCGTCGGCACCTTTTCCTTTATCGATCCCGGGATCGAAGCATATGTGTGCGAACGGCTGGGGTTGAAGCCCGCACCCATATCCACGCAGATTGTCCAGCGTGACAGGCACGCGGAATATTTCTCCACCCTTGCCATCATAGCCGCATCCATCGAGAAGTTTTCGACGGAGATACGGCATCTCCAGAGGACGGAGGTCAGGGAAGCCGAAGAATTCTTCTCTCCGGGTCAGAAGGGGTCGTCGGCGATGCCGCATAAGCGGAACCCCGTCCTTTCCGAGAATCTGTCCGGTCTTGCGCGGCTGATGCGTTCCTATGCCCTGGCGGCGATGGAAGACGTGGCGCTCTGGCATGAACGGGATATCAGCCATTCTTCCGTTGAACGGGTGATCGCCCCCGACGCCACGATTCTCCTTGATTTCATGCTCAGCCGGTTTACCGGTGTCGTGAAGAACCTCCTCGTCTATCCGGATCGGATGCTGGCCAATCTGAATATGACCAGGGGACTCGTCTTTTCGCAGATGGTCTTGCTCGCGTGCATAGAAAGAGGGATGTCGCGGGAGGATTCCTATGCCATCGTTCAGAGGAACGCCATGAAAACGTGGAGCGAAGGGCTGGACTTCAAACAATTGCTTCTTCAAGACGAGCAGGTTATGGCCACCCTGAGCAGGGAGGATATCGAAAACGTGTTCAGGCTGGAGAACTTTCTCGGCCATGTGGACTTCATCTTTAACCGGGTATTTGGAGGGGACCATGAAGGCGCTTAAATGGTTTGCCGCGCTGTTTTTCCTGACAGGACTTTTCGGATGCGCCCATGTGCAGGAATATGTTGACATGGCTCGGAGCGATTCCCTGTCGACGGCATATGTAGATGCTTTGAACACGTACACGCAGGAGAAGACGGTCTATTCGGAATTCGAAACGCGCATACGCGTTGTAGCGACCTGGAAAAGCCGAGAATTCACGGACGCGTATCTTTCTGAGCATGCGAGACTCTATGATCTGACCACCTCGGCCAGGGAGGAGAAAAGGGATATTATTTCTGCTGCTTCCTCAGATCTCAGAGAGTTCCTCTTTTACGCGTATGTTCCCGACCGGGAATCCAATGATTTTGCAAAGGCCCGCTCCATCTGGAAGGTGTTTTCTTTTCACGAGGGGGGACAAAGGATGGAACCTCTTGAAATACGGGAGATTGAGACCACGCCCCTCGTCACGAAGTTCTTCCCCTATGTAAAACCCTACGGGAAGTTCTACAGCGTAAAATTCCCCCCGGGATCACCACTAAAGCGGAAAGATGCGGCAGATCAAACCGGACCGACCCTTGTCGTGACGGGCATTCTGGGGAAGGCGGAACTGAAATGGAATGTCAAGAACCCTTGAAGGCTATACCCCTGGATTGTATAACCACAGTATCTGGTGGTGTTTTTCACTTGACATACAAGATATATTGTGACCCTATACCCATCTACATTGAGTAAGAATAGTAGTGAGTTGGTGAATCTTGAAGGCGGTTTTCATGGGCAGGCTTACGGGTTCAAATCAATGACGACTGCACTGGAGTGTGTGCAAATGGCTGAAGACGTGAAGCGGTGCACACGATGCATTCTGCCCGAGACATATCCCGATATTCATTTCAACGAACAGGGCGTTTGCAGTTTTTGTTCGGAACCGCAAGCGGAAAATCCGCCTTCGGAAAAGGAACTCAAAAACACGCTGGACACGATTGTCCGATCCCATAAGGGCAAGGGAAAATATGACGCCGTGGTTGGCCTGAGCGGGGGGAAAGACAGCACCTATGCCGCCTATTATTTAAAGAAAGAATACAACCTCAGGATTTTGGGTATCAACTTTGATAATGGCTATCGTTCCGAATATGCGATCAATAATTTAGAGATAGTGTGCGATACCCTGGGAATCGATCTTTTGACGATCAGGCCGAAGAAGGCTTTCTTAAATACGTTATACAGACATTTTTTACGCAGAAACGGGGAATTCTGTTCGGTCTGCAATAACCTGGGCTATCTGCTCGTGGGAAGTTTCTGTTTTAATCAGCAGAGATTACATGGATATGCGCCGCTTGCCGTGGGCGGCTGGACTAAAAAATACGAGTATCAGCCCGGTGTTTCCGTTACCTCCATGCAGTACTTCTTCAACCACCTCACTCCGGAGCTGTTCGAAGAATTAGTGGCGCAACCCTTCATCGAAGAGGATGCTGTTCGCATATTTATGCAGTTGAATGATCCCCGGCAGACGCACACCTATTCAGCAACACAAAGGGAATTCAAACGGTTGGTCAGCACCTTCATACAATTGCCGGATTATCTCCCATGGGATCTCAATAACATGGCGCAGATTTTAGCTGACACTATCGGGTGGCGGCAACCACCGAATGGACACGGAAGCCATTTTGACTGCGCGCTGTTTCCCATCAAGGAGTTTCTGAAATACAGGAAGTACGGATTAACCCAGGAGACCATCAAAAACAGTGTTATGATCAGAGAGGGCCTGATGACCCGCGATGACGCCTTGAAACGGATGGCCCTCGATCAGACGGAGGAGCCTGATGTCTACAGGAAGTTTTTGAATGAATTACGCCTGTCGGTTGATGATGTCAATGGCGATGGTGAATGGTCACGATAAGGGGTAACCGCGGCAGGTGAAAATAAACAGGATAACCGTATTTCAGTGTGATACACCCTTTAAGAATGCTTTTCATTCGCCCCATCTTTTGAGATTGTCGGCAGAATCAATCATTATTCATATACAATTCGACAATGATATTACCGGATATGGAGAAAGCGCGCCGCGGCTGTATGTAACAGGAGAGACTACTGCGTCTGTCGCAGTGCTTATGCGCGATCATTTTTCGCGGCTCCTTCTGGGGCAGGAAATCGCATCCGTCAATGACATCGAGCGGACACTCTGTTCATTGGAAGATGAATGCCGTAAAAATGACATTGCGGCCTATCTCTCCGCTCTGGGGGCTGTGGATATAGCCCTGCTGAATGCCCTCGGCAAAAGCCTGAACATCTCTGTGAGCGCTTTATTGGGTCCGGTGGTGAGGGACGCAATAACCTATACCCTTCCCATACCTATTCTCCCGGCTCATGTGATACGTGAACTGCCGCGATATCTTGCGGGGATCGAATTCAGTTCAATAAAAGTCCTGATGGAAGAATCAGTCACCAGGAACAGGGAACGGATCGAATTAGTCAGAGCCATATTCGGGACAGACACGCAAATCAGCATCGAGGCGAACGGCAAATGGACCCGCGCGCAGGCTATGGAGAATCTCAACAGGCTTAAGGAATTTGATATCGTGGCTGTGGAGCAGCCTGTATCCAGCGGTGATCTGGAGGGATTGAAAAAGATCAGGGAGAGTACGGGCATACCCGTGATCGTTGATGAGTCAATGTGCACGCTGTCTGATGCTCAGTTGTTAATAAACTCAGGCGCGTGTGACATGCTCAACATAAAGGTTTCCAAATGCGGGGGGCTGCTCAAGTCGAAGAGCATCGCCGATTTTGCCTTGTCAAGGGGAGTCGATTTTCAGTTGGGCGCGCACGTTGGAGAGACGAATATTCTCAACAGGGCAGGTCAAGCCCTCGCCCTTGTTTCTCCCAATATTGCTCACTTCGAAGGATTTTCTTCCTTTTTGTTTGAAGATAGGCGGGGTGAAGATGGCTTGACTAAAAACATGAAGGGCTATGATTTTGCAGAAGCAGGAATAGCGAATCACTCTCTCAGGATGATTCATTCCTTTAATCTATAGTTGTGCGGGCGTCAAACCATCGCCTCTACCGGAAACTACTCGAAGGTCTTATTACGCAGTATTCGTCACGTCTGATCAAGGCGGAACCCTTTTTCTTCAAAGAGCCTCAGGCAGGCATGCGCAGCATCCCGGTCGTAAAGGGTCCCCGCCCCCTGCTCTATTTCCTTCAATGTCTCGGCCATGCCCAGAGATGCCCTGTACGGCCGGTCGGTAGCCATGGCCTCCACCACGTCAGCGACCGTTATGACCCGTGCTTCTATCAGGATTTCATCCCCCATAAGCCCCGCAGGATATCCTGAACCATTTATCTTTTCGTGGTGTTGAAGAACGATCTGCGCGACGGGGTATCTGAATTCAATGTTCTTCAGGATATGGTAGCCGGCCTCGGAATGGGTCTGTATGATCTTGAATTCGATATCAGACAGCTTCCCCGGTTTGTTGAGAATCTCTGCCGGAACATTTATCTTGCCTATATCGTGAATCATGGCAGCCATGCGGATACCCTGGATTTGCTCCTCGCTGAGATGCATCTCTTCGGCGATGGCCGTTGCTACGCCCATAACCCTTTTCTGGTGGCCCGATGTATAAGGATCTTTGGATTCCACGATGACCGCCATGGCATCGATGGTGCTCTGCAGGGTCGTCTCCAGGATTTCCACGTTCTTTTCAAGTTCGGTAATATCCTTTATGGTGCCTATGGCTCCAATGACGTTGCCGTCCGGCCCAAAGTTCGGAGAACAGCTGATATTGAAGAGACGCTCTTTTCCATCCCTGGTGAGAAGAACGCCCGTGGCGCCGGTGATCGTTTCTTTCTTGTTTTTTATCTGGTCCAGATACCGGGAAAAACGTCCCACGTCCTCTTTCTTGAGGAAATCGATAAAATATTGTCCAATAGCCTCTTCCTGCGTGTACCCTAATATACCCTCCCACGCGGGGTTGAGATAGTTGAACGCCCCGTCGGCATCCAGTGTGTAGATGATATCGGGCGCGTTTTCCCCCAGAGCTCTGAATCGCTCCTCGCTCTCCCTGATTCTATGGTACGCCCTGGCGTTGTTCATGCTGATACCGATCTGCGGCGCAATGCCCATGAGGAGGTTGATGTCGCTCTGGCTGATCGGTTTCTTCGATCGCAGATTATCCACGGCCAGCACCCCCTCGGACCTCCCTTCATAGATTATGGGGACGCAGATAAAGGACTGGATTCCCAGCAACTTCATGAATTCGAGAGACCTGGGGGTCACGTTTTCCTTGATTTGATTTATGTCGTCTATCAGAAAAGGCCGTTGTTCCTTGAAGGCTACTACCAGCGGTCCGAGGGATTCTCTTTTGTCAAGGTGGAAAGCCGTCTTTCTTACAATATCCTCCAGTTCCGTGTTGTATCCGTAGCCTTTGGCATACACAAGGTGGAGCCTCTCTTCGTCCGCAAGCATGATCATTCCCCGGTCAAAGTCGAGACGTTTCTGAAGGACATCCACAATATGGGAGAGCAACCGATCAACATTCAAAATGGAAGAAGTTCCCTGGCCGATCTCCTGAACAAGAAGGGCATGATTGTACCGGAGATTCGTCTCCTCGAGGAGATGCTTCGCCATTTCTCCCTCATCTTGGATGGTTGAAGCAAGTTCCTGCTTTTCGGTGTATACGGAAGTAAGAACTGCTCCCACCGAGATGAGAGAGATGAGCAGGAATGACGTGAGCCGATCATGCTGATGATCGAAAACAAAGAAGGTGGCGACGACGGCCGCCAGTGCAAGAAGAATGAAATAATTACGGATCATCCTCCAGAAAAACGCCCGTGAACGTTGCCAGGTAATGATATAGCGGCACTCCGATCCGCCTGTATGCAGACACGTTGTATGCTCAATGGCGCCCAACTTGCCGGTGAGCAATTTGGCTATCCCTTCGAACATCCCCATCCGATTCTCGCACTGGTAGGGTTTTTCGACAACATCGGGAGATGGTACAAAGACAATCTCTACTTTATTTTTGCCAATGTTCTTTGTTGTGATTGTGCCGTGGCGGCTCACTTGAGGATAGACAAGCTTTCCTAAAAACTGATAGGCAGACGAGGGAGTTATAAATCCTCTTATATATTGCCTGACGGCGCCTGCGGCCATGGAGGATGGACCGATGCGCCCCGCCTCGCGGGCGATGTGAGGATTTTTTGTGAGCCGGACCAAGATTTCATTGAATCGGTCAACTTGCTCCTGCGTCAGCCAGTGGCCTTCGTCTTCGATTTGATAGGGGGTAATCCCCGCGTACTCCAAGAGGGTGGAAACATCTATCTCTGGATAGAATTTTTTGGCGTATTCAAGGTAGGATTTGGTAATCCGTACATTGTAAAGGGGTGTATCGCTCATTTTTTCAGGAATCTCTTAAAAAAGAATTTCAAAGCATATCGAAGCTTTATAGTTGTTTTTTTCTTCATATAGTCCAGGAATTTCGCTGCATATTGGATATCTATAATCCACATATAATACTGTTTTTCATAAGAAACATTACTGTTTTCAAGATAGGTATGAGGGTAAACCAGAAGAGGTATGCTGTCAACCTCATACACGCTGGTCAACTGATCGATGGCGCTCGTCAGTATATCCCATGGCAGACCGTGGGGATCGGTGACGATAATCTTGATGCCGTTGAGAAGCTCGGAGAGATTAAGGCCGATATCCGATTGATCAACGATCAGGACTGCCTTCAGTTCCTGCGCGCGGGTGAGCGAAAACATCTTCCATTGTCTTTTAAATCCGTGCTTTTTGTATACTTCTTTTAATTCGCTGTCTCCAGAAGGTTTGGGCCCCATGTCCAACGCCCTCAGCAGCAGACCTTTAGAGTGGTTCCGGTAAAACTGTTCGAGACTATATGAGTCCGCGGCTGAAAATTCCTTCAACGACCACGTGTTCGGGAGCGGGTTTTGCGACGATTTTACCCCGTAATTTTTATATGCGAATAGATCCAGTGAACAGATTTCCGGGTTGTGCATGTCCCGCACAAATCCCCCGAAGAAGAAATTGGGGAACCGGTTCTCCGGCCGAAAATAGAACATCGCGTAGTCCATTTTTGCGGATGGAAGATGAGTAAACCCGTCAAAATAGTTTAAAAGTTGGTGTAACACTTTGAGACCGGTATGACTGGTATTTCCCGGCATCGGTTTGGCGGCGAGATGGTGCACCATCCATGTCCGGTGATACGCCCGCATCATCGACACATGGCCGTATATATTGCCGTTTCTCTGATAGGTGACGTGCGTTGAAAGTTCAGGACTGTTCCGGTACAGGTTGCGATACAGTTCTTTGAACTTGTCTTTATGGGATTCCAAGAGGGCATATTTCTTAGAATTGATGAAATCGGTCTCGAAGAAGAACTTCCAGAGGGCATCGGTATCTATTTCATCTGAGATGTGTAAATGTGGATCCAGCACATTGCCCAGGATATTGCTCAACTTTCCGTATGTTGAGGCATCCATATCCAGGATGGCAAGCCCGCAGCGGAACCCTCCCTTTTTCTCCTTTCGTCGATACACAACCTGTGCAGTGCAGGATAGTTTCAATGCGCCGGAGTATCGAATCGTGAGATGATGGATAATCATACCGGGAATCAGAACACATTCATCCATATTCTCAAGCACTGAAAGTCCGGAGACGGAGATGTCGATAATGTCACGTTGTATATCCTTCCCCACAAGGGGGTGTACGAAAGTGACGCTGGAGGACGGCGCAAGGTTGACCCGCGGGCTCCTTATTTCTCTCCCTCTGAACCGGTGAAACTTCGTTTTCTGAGGGGCGAGAACGATCTCCTTCACCGACATGCTGCTTGTCTGATCAATGAACCGGCAGGGGTCCGAGAAGACGATCTTCTGCCCCTGGTAAAGGGTCAGGGTGGCTGGTTCATCGGGGTTGAGCCAGTGGAATGATCCTTCAAGGGCGGGGGCGACCCTGACGCGGAAAGACAGGGAACTGAAATCAAGGAGAGTCCCCCGGGCGAGGAAACCGCTTTGAGCAAGCTCGGCCGTTACCCCCTGGCACGCGTATCGTCTGGCCTCCCGTTTTCCAAGGATATGCCCCGCGTCGGGCATCTGAATCGTAAAGCCTTCCCGGTTGATGTGGAGCAGTTTCACCGGGATCAGGGTTACCGCCATCCCGTCATCGATAACCAGATTGAGGAAACGGTGGTATTCGAAGCCTGTCACGCTTTCCTGGGACCACCGGCAGGTGATTGTCTCTCCCGTGCACGGCTGTGGATAGGCGTGGACGAAGAGGTCTTCTTCATACCGGGGATCTCGCAGGTGAACCCAGAGGTACCCGTCCGTAAAATTGAGATGGTTGATGATGTTGGTCAGCTTGCGCTTTTCTATCCTGGGCGCGGACTTGGGGATCTTGGTGAGATCGCGATGCTTGAACAGAGGCGGCGGCAGGAGGGCCTTTTCTCCGGTCTCCCCGCGGGGCCCGCGGTCGGCAGGCTCCCCGGGAGCCTGTGCGCCGTTCCCGCGTTCGGTTCCGGTGTCGGAAGAATCCTGAGAGCAACGATCTTCTTTGTCTCTATCGATCATTCCTTCTCCCCGCTGCGCCTCGTATCGTGCTGACGGAACAAAATCCTCGAATCTGTTCCTCAATCATTAAAGCAAGTTATATGCCAGACAACCGACCGTTTTCCGGCCGGTTTCAGCCGCCTCTGCCTATCGGGTCTGCAGAACCCGCCCGATGGTCAGGATCTCGGCCTCCTTTGTCCCCTCGTACAGTTCGAGTATCTTGGCGTCCCGGTACCACTTCTGGACCGGGTATTCGTCGATGTAGCCGTACCCTCCGTGAATCTCGACGGCGGCATTGGCGCAGAAGACGGCGGTCTGCCCCCCGAAGTATTTGGCCATCGCTCCCAGGTGATAATCGGGGTGGCCCGCGTCGACGGACCACGCGGCCTTGTACACGAGGCTTCGCAGGGCCTCCGTCCTGATCGCCATTTCGGTCAGTTTCTGCATGGTGATCTGGAAGCTCCCGAGCGGTTTGCCAAATGCGGTCCGCTCCCGGGCGTATCTGACGGCCTCATCGAGGCATCCCTGGGACAGGCCGAGGGCCTGGGCAGCCACCATGATCCGCGTGATATCGAAAAAATGCATCAACTGGTAAAACCCTTTCCCCTCATCTCCCACCAGGTTTCCCCGGGGAACCCTGACGTCCTCGAGGGCGATCTCCGCCGTATCGCTGGCCCTGATTCCCATCTTGCCGTGGATCTTGGTGCGGGAAACACCGGGGGCATCGGCGGGGACGATAATCTGGCTGAATCGGTGGTGCGTTTTATCCTCGGGGTGGGTGACGCACTGGCATACCATCCAGTCGCAGACGGTCCCGTTGGTGATGAACATCTTGCTGCCGTTGATCACGTAGTCGTCGCCGTCTTGCACGGCCCTCGTCGCGTATCCGGCCACATCCGTTCCGGCGTTGGGTTCCGTGAAGGCGCCGGCGCTTACCTGCTCACCGCTGCACACCGGCGGGAGGTACCGTTTTTTCTGTTCTTCCGTCCCGAAGGCATGGACCGCCTCGCAGCCGAATCCCGCCGCCACGATATTGAGACCGATCCCCGTGTCGATCCGGGAGAACTGTTCCATGACCAGGGCGTTGCCCAGGATGCCGACCCCCGCTCCCCCGTATTCTTCAGGAATCCACGGGGAGACGAGACCGTTCTGCCCGGCCTTTTTCCGCAGCTCGGGGGTATACTTCTCCGCCCGGTCGCACTCTTCCGAGACGGGGGCGATCTCCGCCTGGGCAAACCGGTATGCCATGTCCTGGAGCATCTTCATTTCTTCCGGCAGTTCAAAGTCCATCTTCTCCTCCTGTTTCCATCGCGTACCCTTGTTTGTCGCGCAGGAATCCCCAAGCACGGCAGCAGTATCGTAGGATACCGACGGTTTGTAAATACCACTTTAGTATGAATTTAAAGGGTTGCTTTATATAATTCTTTCTACGGCTCTACCTGGCCGGTTATCCCTGTTCCCCGGTGTAATCGTACACCCCTTTGCCGGTCTTCCGCCCATATCTCTTCGCCCGCACCAGCTTCTTGAGCAGGGGGGCGGGGCGGTACTTGTCACCCAGCTCACGATGGAGCCCCTCTATCACGTTGAGGAGCGTCTCGAGGCCGACGAGATCGGCAAGGGCCAGGGGGCCGATGGGATGGTTGCATCCCAGGACCATGCCCGTGTCTATGTCCTCCGCGCTGGCGACCCCTTCCCCCAGGGCGAAGAAGGCCTCGTTGAGCATGGTGCACAGGACCCGGTTGACGGCAAAGGCCGGCGCCTCGTTGACGATGATAATCTCCTTGCCGATCTTTTTCCCCCACTTTTTGGCCGTCTCAAGGGTCTCTTCCGATGTTTCATGCCCCTTGATGATCTCAAGGAGACGCATGACCGGCACGGGATTGAAGAAATGGGTGCCGATGAATCTGTCCGGCCTCTTCGTGATGGAGGCCATCTCCGTAATACTCAGGCCGGATGTGTTGGTGAAGAAGAGGCACCGTTCCGGCACGATCTCTTCCAGTTCGGCGTACACCTTCTTCTTGATATCCATCACCTCGACGACGACCTCGACGACCACATCCGCGTCACCCGCCGCCTCTTGCAGGTCCAAGGTAGGGGTGATCCTTCCGAGGATGGCATCCATCTCTTTCGGCTCCATCTTCCCCTTCGATACGTTCCTGGCGAGGTTCTTTCGTATCGTGTCCATGCCCTTGTCTATGAAGTGCTGTTCGATGTCGCGCATGGCGACCGCATACCCCGCCTGCGCGCAGACCTGAGCGATGCCGTTCCCCATCAGGCCCGCCCCCAAGACGCATACCTTCTTTAATTCCATCGTTTCCTCCTTTTTTCAGGATTGCCGGCCGGAGAGAGCCCCGAACTCCCCTGTACGGAACCCAGACTTCGGCGCTGAATGATTATAGTGTATTTCCGAAGACCGCCACGCTGACGACGCTCATGCAGGGGAATCCTCCCAAGTTGTGGGTCAGCCCGATCCGGGGGCTTGCGACCTGCCGCTCCCCCGCCTTCCCCTGGAGCTGTTTGTATTCCTCGTAGATCATCCGGATCCCCGACGCCCCGATGGGGTGGCCGAAGCATTTCAGACCCCCGTCGGTCTGGCAGGGGATCGTTCCGTCAAGATCGAAAAAGCCCGCCTCGATGTCTTCCACCGCCTTCCCCCGGGGGGATATCTGGAGGTCTTCGTACGTGGAAAGCTCCGTGATGGAAAAACAGTCGTGGACCTCCATCATGCTGATCTCTTCCCGTGGATTCGTGATCCCGGCCTCTTTGAAGGCCGCGCATCCGGCCCGGTAGGTGGGGATGACGTGGGTGCCGTCCCATTTCTGGTGCGCCATCTCCTCCCCCGATGTGACGGCGATCTGAAGCCCCTTCACGTAGACGGGATCTTTTCTGAACTCGCTGGCCCTGCTCGCCCGGCAGACGATGGCGCACGCGGCCCCGTCGCTCACACCGCAGCAGTCGAAGAGCCCGAGGGGCCAGGCGATGATCGGCGCGTTCATGATCTTTTCGATGGACACCTCGCTCCGCAGGTGCGCCTTGGGACTCAGGGTCCCGTTATGGTGACTTTTGGACGATATGTGCGCCAGCGCCCGCTTCCCCTCCTCGGGGGAGAGGCCGTACTTGTCGAAGTAGGCCGTCGCCAGCATGGCAAACCCCCCCGGCGCCGTGAGGTTCGCGAAGATGGCCCGGTTCTGCGAACCCAGGAGATTGCCGAAATCGGGGAGGCCCCCGTACCCCGTATCCTTCAGCTTTTCGACCCCCATCGCCAGCGCGATATCACAGGCCCCCGAGGCGACCGCGTAGCAGGCGCCGCGGAAGGACTCCGTCCCGCTGGCGCAGAAATTCTCCACCCGGGTCGCCGGGATAAAGGGAAGCTTCAGTGTCTTCGTGAGCGACAGAGCACTCTTTCCCACGTTGACCTCGTCGAAGCAGGTGCCGAACCACGCGGCATCGATATCTTTCTTCTCGATGCCGGCGTCCTCGAGCGCTTCCTGAAAGGCGTCGACCATGAGATCGGACGCGCTCCTGTCCCACAGCTCGCCGAAGGTGGTGCACCCCATACCGATGATGGCCACCTCATTGTTGATTCCCTGTGCCATTGATACGCTCCTTTTGCGCGGATAGATCGGTCGCGATTGCTATGCGGCGGGGACCGCCTTCCAGAAGTAGCCGTAATATCCCCTCCGGGGGTCCGCGTACTTTCTCCGGAAACTCATGGTTACCGGCATCTTCACCCTGACGGCATCGAGCGAACAGTCGGTGAGATCGAGGAGTATCCTCCCCCCCTCCTCGAAATCGACCAGACCGTAGATCTGGGGAGGGTCCCAGCTGAAGGCCAGATTATCCCCGGTGTAGGAGGCGAGGGTCCCCGCCTTGTCGGAGAAGGGGTATTCCTCCATGTTGTCCGTGGCGCCGCAGTCCGGATTCACGCAGACACGCTCCTGCGGGAACTGGGGGGTTCCGCAGGCCCTGCACCGCGAACCCACGAGGGCGGAGATGGCGTTCCCGTCCCTCCAGAGGGAGCTCATCGCCGTGGGGGTTATTTCCTCCCCCCTGATTCCCACCTCCAGGGGGATGAGATTTCTGAAGACCAGATATTTCCCGTACACGGACAGGTCGTTTCTCCGGGCGAGATGTCCCGCGATCCCTTTCCTGCCGCCGGTGCGGAATCCTTCGATCGCGGGAGTCACCTCGAACCAGAGGGCGTCGCTCCCGCTCCCGTAACTGACGACCAGGATCCTGTCCCCCGCTTTGGCCTCTTCCAGCGCCGCCGCCAGCACCATGAGGGGGAGGGCGGCTCCGGTATCCCCGATCGTATCCATCATGGTGTCCTGCACCTGTTCCGGGACGGCCCCGATGGCCCTCATCAGCCCCTTCATGGCGCCCGCCGCGGGGCAGGCCAGGACGACCTTCGCGAAGTCTGAAATCTTCAGGTCGTACCGGTTCAGGAGTCCCGCGACCGCCTGCGGGATGATCCGCGAATACCCCTCGTCCCGTATCCACCGTTCCTCCCAGCCGTGAGAGAATCTCTCTTCCGGGGTGCGCCGGAAATCGATGAAATCGGCGGAGACGGAGTAGGAGCCCTTGAATTCCGCCAGAACATTCTCTTCCCCCGTGAGAAAGGCCGCCGCGCCGTCGCCGTAGGTATACTCCTGTGAACTGCCGGGCTTCGCAAGCCGATTCTCGCCGGCGCAGACCATCAGCCGCCGGTTGTCCGCCCCGTCAAGGGCGGCGAGGAGGGCGCTGGTTCCCGCCTTGGTCGAACCGCCGAAGTCGGCCGTCCTCACCGCCGGGGGCAGATCGAGTCCCTGAGAGGCGATCACCGCGTTCTGTCTCTGGGCGAAGGGGAACGAGGTGGATGCCAGGTACAACCCATCGATATGGTCCCGCGGGTTTTCCCCCAGGCAGTCCAGAGCGGCCGCTACAGCCATGGTGACGCTGTCCTCATCATAGTTGGCGACTGCCTTCTCCCCCCGGGCAACGGCGGCATTGCCCGCATTGAACCACCCCATCTGTTCGAATATGATGGAACGTTTCATCCGGTACCAGGGGATGTAGGCACCGTAAGACGTGATGCCGGCCATAGGTCCTCTCCTTTGGGTGTTGTATAGGATGCGGTTCTGCAGGGCGGCACGGGCCGCGATCGGTTCCCTGTACTGCTCCCGTGTTCCGGGAGATTGCTGTTAGAACCAACAATATCAGATAGATAGTAATAACAGGCGGCGCCGCCTGACGCTCCCCCCGCCCCGTGCGGGGCGCGCGCCGCATAGGGAGTGTTTCTATTACGGGGGAGCGCGCGTGTCAACAGTTATCACGATATTTCGGCAGGAAAAACAGCCCTCCGGTTCCGCCGGAGGGCAGGTGCGTTTTTGATCCCCATTACGAAAAAATCCCTGCCTTCTGAACCGAATGGGCCGCGGTAAAAAATACTTGACAGGGGTGCGGAAGGTGCGGTATGTGAGTACCTGATTAACGTATTGATAGGAGCGGACCTATCAAAATGAATGGATGGTAAGGAAAATCCATACTGTGCGAGGGATCTCATGGTTATTATCGACGGGAAAACGTATTACACGACGGCCGACGCGGCGAAGGCCCTTGGTGTCTCAGCGAAAACGATACGGAGCTATATAGACAAGGGGATTATCCCGGAGCCTCCGGAAGTTCAATCGGGTTTGCGCACCTTCAAGCACTTTCCGCAGGATTACATGGGAAAGGCCAAAAAGATCCTTGAGAATTATCGCCGTCAGCAGGTGACGCTCAGGAAAGACAAACAGCTGACCATTTTCTGAGAATCTCTATGCGGGGAAGTCGACAGCGTGTAATAACGTGAACTTCTGTGGTAACGGGCAGGTGGAGGCTTTATCGGGATGCCTTCTCAAAAAGACATTTCTTCAACGGAACGACTGCTGGAGCTGATCCGGGATAACGAACAGCCGGGGACCATCCCTGACGATCCGGCTCCTTCTCCGCCGGGAAAGGCCCGGAAAGCGGGGAAGGGAAGGTTTCTCGCGAAGAAGACCATATCCGTGGGTGTTGATATCGGAACCGATGAGCTGCGGCTGGTGAAGGTGAAACAGCTTTCGGTGGGCCAGTGGACCCTCCTCGATTGCAGGAAGGTTTTTATCGAATCCGGCATGTCGAGAGGCACGGCCGAATTTGCCGGGTTCCTGAAGGCCGAGCTCGAACGGTTCTGCGGTTCGGGAAGAGACTTCAACCTGTGGGCTCTGATCCGGTCGGACAAGGCGGATGTGGAGAGCGTCCGCATCCCCAAGGTGGGTAAAAAACAGATCGAAAACGCCGTTTACTGGACCGCTAAAAAGAATACAACCTTTGATGAAGAGGAAACGATCCTTGATTTTGAGGTTCAGGGGGACGTGGTCGAGGAGGGGGTGGCGAAACTGTCGGTGGTGATATGCACCGCCTCGAAACCGGAGGTGGAAGAGACGGGCAGCCTTTTCACCGGCATCGGGTTTCCCCTCACCGGGCTTGTCGCTCCCCCCTTCGCGCTGCAGAATCTGTTCAGATCAGGCTGGGTGTCCCCTCCCGATCGGACGGCCATACTGCACATCGGAGATGATTCGTCGCGCATCGATGTCTTCTCTGAAGGGAATCTGGCCATGACGCGCGTTATACGGGCGGGGATCAACAGCATGGCTGAAACACTCCTGGAACGATACACCACCTACGCCGCCTTCGGCGGGATAGGGGGGGAAAGGATCGGCGTAACGAACCTGGAGCCCGCGCAGGACCGCATGACCATAGAGGATGCGAAGAATCTGGTATTCAGCATGGGGTTCGATTCCTCCCTTCCCCGCGAGGAGATTGACCGTTTCGGACTCAGCAGGGAAGAGATATTCGAAATCGTCAACCCCGCGCTGGAGCGGCTGGTGCGGCAGGTGGAGAGAACCATTGAGCACCTGACCGTCATCCTGGGGGAAGCGGGGATACACTTCATATACGTGTTCTCCGATTTCGGCGTGTACCGGCCCATCATTGACTATGTGGGCGATCAGCTCCGGGTCGATCATGACATGCTGGATCCCATGGCCCCGGAGCACCCCTTTTCATCCCGCGACATGGAACGGACATCCACATCTCAGAGGGCTTCCCTGACGCCTGCCCTCGGCCTGGCACTCTCGAGCCTGCAACACACCCCGAATCTCCTCTTCACCCACGGCGAGAAGGAAAAGCTTGCGAGCATCCGGCGGGGAAACGGCATTATCGTTTCCGTCTTTACCGCGGCCCTGCTGATTCTGACCGCCCTCTTTTTCTGGACGCTCCATGCCGTCGACCAGAAAGAGGCCGCGCTGGCGAAACTCGAGCAGCAGGCGCGGCGGGGCACGGAAACAGCCGAGGGGACCGCCCGCTCGATCATTTCCGAGATACGGAAAAACCGCGTGGTGCTGCAGGGGTTCAAAGAGCGCTATTTCGGCGTCGCGGTGATAGAGGAATTATCGAAACTGACCCCCCGGGAGGTGTGTCTCACCGGCGTGACGGTATCCATGAAAGGAGAGGGCGCGGGCGAAAAGGCTGAAAAGCCGGCCAAGAACACCGCCGTCAAGCCCATTCAAAAGGGGACGGATGCCGGAGGAACGGTGGCGGGATCCGTTCAGAACGCCACGATCGTCGGCGTTGTCACCGGCGATCCCGGCTCCCAGGAGGCCATCCTGGCGAGCTATGTCTTTCATCTCAAAAATTCCCCGCTCTTTGGAACGGTGACGATCGACAGAAACGCCATGGGACGCTTTCGCGGGGGCGAAGCGCTTCATTTCAGCATAACCATTGTATTTTCGAAGGTATAAAATGAAATTTATCCCGAAAAACATAACCAGGATTCCCGGCCGGAGCGTCATGTATTTCGTGATCTGCGCCGTGATCCTTGTCATCTTTTACTTCGGCGCCGTGTATCCCCACCAGCGCGCCCTTGAGGCCGTCAACGCGAAGACGGCTCGGATCGCGAACCTGATGGAGAAGCAAAAATCCCTCTCCCCCCTCTATGAAGCACTGGTCAAGAAGGGCGAGCACCGGATCCGGGGGACGTTGCCGGTTCCCGATACCAAAGCGCTGTCCCGGAAAGAGCTGGAGACGGTTTCCCCCCTCTTCAGCGCCATAGCCGAGGAGAGCGGCATGCAGGTTGTCTCCATCAGGCCCGATGTGCTGAAACTGACGGAGCAGTCAACGGATATGACCGTTACCATTCACCTGCGGGGAGTGTTTTTCGACTTCAGAAAATTTCTGGTGGGGGTGGGAGGCGTTCCCTCTCTCAAGCGGGTGGAAACGATAGAGATTACCCAGGAAGACGATCAAAAACAGTTTTACGTGACGGTGCGTCTCGCCATCGCATAGGAGACGCCGGAGTGGTAAGCCCGTGAACAAAAACTCGGCGGATGGGAATCATGAAAAGGGTCACGGTATCGAAGCGTGAGATAGTGGTGGTTGCCGTCATGCTGGTTGCGGTTCTGTACGGTGTCCACGAGCTCTTCCTCGCCGCTTCATCGAAATGGCGGGATACGGGAGGCCGGGAGCGCACGGCTCAGGTGGACACGCTGCTCAAGGAGGCCTCGGAGATCCTGAAGACGGGAACGGCGGCGCCGGTCTATGCCGCCATTGTGTCCGGCGCCGGGACCGAGTGGAAACGGGACCCCTTCCACGCGGAAATCACCCCCGCCGTAAGCGCCGCGAATCTGGGTCCCCTGGCCTATACGGGGTACGTGGAGATCGGATCGAAACGGATCGCCATTATCAACGGCATGAGCTATGAAGCCGGGGACGAACTGGAGCTGGGGGGATACGTGGTGAAGCGGATACGGTCTTCCGCGGTCGTGATCAGTGAAAAAGGGACGGGGAAAAGCATCACGATCCCCCTGGTGGACGAGTGAACGTGCATGGAGGAGATGATCCCTTGAAGATACCCACAATAGAAAGACTGGCGCGGACGGCCCTGGCTGTCATGGCCGGCATACTCGTCTTCGGGTGTGCCGGTCCGAAAGAGGAGATCAAGAAGGATCCTTTCTTTGAAAAGTGGCAGCTCAAGGCCGCGGAATCCATAGGCACATCACCGGCTCCCAAGGTTCGTTCCCTGAAGATTCCGGACGATCCGGGTTCGGTGGGGGTCACGGCTGAGCAGAAGGCCCTCCCCACCATGAAAGTCACCCTTGTCATGCGCGATACCGATATCCGCGTCGCCCTTCTCACGCTGGCCAAGGCGGCCGGCCGGAACATCCTCATCAAGTCGGAGGTGCAGGGCAAGATCAACGTTGATTTCAGGAAAGTGCGGTGGGACGAGGCATTTCTCAGTATCATGCGTTCCCGGATGCTCACCTACGTGTGGGACGGGGATATCATCCGGATCACCACGGCCGCGGATCTGCAGAACGATCTGGCGCTGGAAAAGATCGCGCGGGAACGCAGGGAACAGCGGATTATGACGAACCGGCTGTCTCCGCTCCTCTCGATGGTCGTGCCGGTCAATTACGCCGATCCCGAGAAGCTGAAGAAGAACCTCGAGAGCTTCCTCACCAGGGACGACAAGGGGACGCCCTACGGATCGATCCGGGTGGACGAGCATACCAACTCGCTGGTCATCCAGGCCACGAGGAACGACCTCGAACGGATCGTTCCCATGGTGGACGAGATCGACAAGCCCACCTCCCAGATCCGGATCGAGGCGAATATCGTGGAAACGACGAAGGAGACCGCCCGAGAACTCGGCATACAGTGGGGCGGGTCCTACGGGGGAACGACAGGTCCCTATAATTACTCAGTTTCCGGAGGAACCGCCGGATCGGCTACCGTCAACAGCAACAACATGGCGGTTGACTTCCCCGTGGGGGATGCGGCCATAACGACCGCAGGCGGCGTGTCCGCGCTGGGGCTGGCCTTCGGCACCGTGGGCGGGAACATTCTCGAGATGCAGCTCACGGCCCTCCAGTCAAAAGGCAAGCTGAATATCCTGTCCAGTCCCTCCATTACGACCCTGGACAATCAGATGGCCTTTACCGAGAATGGCGAGCGAGTCCCCTTCGTCTCCTATTCCGACGGCGACCAGGAGGTGAGCTGGGAGGACGCGGTCCTCCGCCTCGAGATCACGCCCCACGTGATCGATGGCCAGACCCTGAAGATGAAGATACTGGTCAAGAAGGATGAGGTGGACACGTCGCGCACCGTGGCGGGAAACCCCTTCATCATCAAGAAACAGACCGATACGACGCTGATGGTCCGGGACGGAGAGACCGTCGTCATATCGGGGCTCAGCAAGCAGAGGAATTCCAGCGGAGACAGCGGTGTTCCGGGGCTCAAGGACGTTCCCGGGCTGGGGTATCTCTTCAAGGCCGACAGCAGGGCCGAGACGATGGAAGAGGTGCTCATCTTCATC
Organism: Syntrophaceae bacterium UBA6078; assembly: GCA_002428735.1. Classification (GTDB taxonomy): domain Bacteria; phylum Desulfobacterota; class Syntrophia; order Syntrophales; family UBA2210; genus UBA6078. The sequence goes on from DIXO01000065.1 coordinate 22,452, forward strand.
ACCCCCCGCATCCTCAAGCCGGAGGTCCTGTCACAGAAGACGAACGCCCCCGGATAACGGTTATCGCAGCGAGGCATGATATGGACTATTTCACCATGCTCAATTTCAAACGGGAGCCCTTCTCCAATTCTCCCGAGCCCGATTTATTCTACCAGTCGCCGCAGCACATGGAGTGCCTGCAGAAACTGGAGCTGTCGGTGCGCCTGCGCCGCGGGCTGAACACGGTCATCGGGGATGTGGGGGCGGGCAAGACGACGATCTGCAGGCAGATCATCCGCCGGTTCGCCGGCGACAAAAATGTGGAGACCTTCCTCATGCTCGATCCCGGCTTCGACAGCCCCATGGAGTTTCTCCGGGCCGTCGTGGAAACGCTGGGGATACGGGAGGACGCGGCGGACCGTGCGGAGTGGCGCCTGAAAGAGAAGATCAAGAACCATCTCTTCGACCGGGGGGTGGGGGAGGGGAAAACCCTGGTCCTCATCATAGACGAGGGGCAGAAGATCGCCGATTTCTCCCTTGAGATCCTGCGGGAATTTCTCAATTACGAGACGAACGACCACAAACTGCTCCAGATCATCATCTTCGCCCAGAAAGAGTTCGCCCCCATCCTGGAGGCGCACCCCGGTTTCGCCGATCGCATCAACTTCTCCTATGATCTCCCCCCCATGACCTTCTCCGACGTGCGGGCCATGGTCCGGTTTCGCCTGGATGCCTCCCGGGGGGAGACGGCCGGCAGGAAGGTCCGTTTCACCCTCCCCGCCCTGTGGGCCGTGTATCGGGCCACCGGCGGGTATCCGCGGAAGATCGTGGGGCTCTGCCACCGGGTCATTCTCGCCCTGATCATCCGGGAACGGCTGAAGGCCGGGTACGCCCTGGTCCGTTCCTGCGCCCGCGGAGGAGAGCCCCCGCGGCGGGCGTGGCGGATGGCGCTGGCCGGCATCCTCGGCGGGATCGCCATCACCCTCATCGGCCCCGATTTCGGGGAGCATCTCTTCGTCGCCCGGGCGCCGGAAGAACCGGCGGTCGTGGTCGCCCCGCAGCCGGTGGCGGAGGTTTCCATTCCTCTCAGGGTGCCGCCGCAGAGGCTCTCCGCCGCGGAAGCGGCTCCCTCGGAGTCGGAACAGTGTCCTGCGTCGCTGGGGTGGCTGGTGGTGAGGAAGGGCGAAACAATCTGCAAGGTGATCCGGGGGGTGTACGGGATCGACTGCATCGACAGCCGGGTCGCGCTGATCCGCCGGGCCAATCCTCACGTCCGGGACCCCGACCGGATCGAACCGGGGGCGATGTTAAAGCTTCCGGCGGTTCCTGCCGATGGTACCCCTGCGGCGGAAGGGGGATGCTGGGTGGCGCTGAACCGGAGCGACAACCTTGAGGATGCCTACGGCCTCTACCGGGGCTATCGCGAGCAGGGGCTCTCCGCTCAGGTCTGCTCCCACTGGAACGGCCGTGACGGCCTGCGCTTCGAACTCATCCTGAAGGGGCGGTTCGCCGGCGAAGGCGCGGCGCGCAGAGCCATTGGCGCACTGCCTCCGTCCGTATCGCCGGGAGCGCGCGTTATCACTGAGTGGGCCCGGGACACGGTTTTCTTTTCCGCCATACCAGCGGACTCGGAGACGTAACAGCGCACAGAGAAAGGATCTCACGGTGAAGATACGCAAAAAACTAGGGGAAATGCTCATCGAGGCCGGGCTCCTGTCCGAGGACCAGCTCCGCCAGGCCCTCAGCCGCCAGAAGGGGACCGGCCTGAAGCTCGGTCAGTATCTGATCCGGGAGGGGATCGTCAGGGAAGAGCAGATCATCGACCAGATCAGCCGGCAGATGAAGATCGCGAAATACGACTCGAACAAGTATCCCGTGGATCAGTCGCTGGCGGGGCTCATTCCCTTCTGGATGGCCCAGAAATATCAGGTGGTTCCCCTGAGAAAAAAGATGCACCTCCTCACGGTGGCCATGGCGGACCCCATGGACATCACCGCCATTGATTCGACGGAGGTGCTCACCAACATGGAGGTCTTCCCCGTCGTATGCTCCGAAAAGGAGATCAATCAGCTCATCACCCTTACCTACGGAACCCAGGCGGGGGGATTGCAGCAGGTTCTCGACGGAATGGAGGACGCGGATATGGCCGTGGAGAAGGATACGGCCGCCACGGAAATGGATATCCGCGTCAGCTCCCTCCAGGGGATGGCCGAAGAGGCCCCCGTGATCCGCATCGTGAATTCCATCATCGCCCAGGGGGTGCGGGAAGGGGCGAGCGACATCCATATCAGCCCGGAGGCCGGGAGGATCCAGATCAGGTTCCGCGTCGACGGAAAGCTCCGCGAGGTCCCGTCCCCGCCGAAATCCCTGATGCTCCCCATCGCCTCGCGCATCAAGATCCTGGCCAACATGGATATCGCCATATCGCGCATCCCGCAGGACGGGCGCTTCACCGTCAAGATGGACAAAAAGGAGATCAACGTGCGGGCCTCCTCGCTCCCCACGATCTACGGGGAAAATATCGTTCTGCGCCTCCTGGACATGAGCACCATGATCTACTCCCTCGAACAGCTCGGGATGTCCGACGGGGACCGGAAAAAGATCGGGCAGGCCGTTTCCAAACCCTACGGCATGATCCTCAGCACCGGGCCGACGGGGAGCGGGAAGAGCACCACCCTGTATGCCCTCCTCAAGGAACTGAGCAAACTCGAACTCAATATCATCACCCTCGAAGACCCCGTTGAGTACCGGCTGGATCACATACGCCAGGTCCAGCTCAACCGCCGGGCGGGGATGACCTTCGCCAGCGGGCTGCGATCCATCCTGCGCCAGGACCCCGACGCCATGCTGGTGGGGGAGGTCAGAGACGGCGAAACGGCGAACCTCGCCGTGCAGGCGGCCCTGACCGGGCACCGGGTCCTCAGCACCCTTCACACGAACGATTCGGCGGGGGCGATCACGCGGCTCATGGAGATGGGGGTGGAACCATTCCTCATATCCTCCGTTCTCCTTGTTTCATGCGCCCAGCGTCTCGTGCGGGTCGTCTGTCCCTACTGCCGGGAGCCCTATACGCCCTCCCGGGAGGCCCTCCGGTTGTGGGGGCTTGACACGCTGGAAGGGGCCCGGTACCAGCGGGGGGCGGGATGCCCCCAGTGCATGAACACGGGATTCAAAGGGCGGACCGGCGTCTTTGAGATCCTGGAAATCGACGAGGAAGTCCAGCAGATGATTCTTCAGGGGAAAACGGCGCAGGATATTACGCGCAGGGCGAAGGAATCGGGAAAACTCCGCACCCTGAAGGATGACGCAGCCGACCGGGTGGCGATGGGAGTCACGACCCTCGAAGAGGCGGCGTCAACGATTATGGCGGTATAGCGGGGGAGGGCCGATGGCGTATTTTTCCTATAAGGCCATCAATCAGAGAGGGGTCGAGATCACCGGAGCCGTCGAGGCCACGTCGGTCGAGGCCGTCCAGAACATGCTGGTGGAACAGGGGCTCATCCCTTCGGCGGTGAAGGGGAAGACCGCCTCATCCGGCAATCTTCTGGCCGGGCTGGAAACGCTCCTCTCCACCGTGAGCATCAAGGAGATCATCCTCTTTACCAAGCAGTTCAAGACCATGCTGACGGCCGGGTTGCCGGTGATCAAGGTGCTGGAAATACTGGAGAACCAGAACAAGAACCCGAAGCTCAAAAAAGCCCTGGCCTCCATGAGGGTCGAGATACGGGAAGGCCGGGCGCTCAATGAGGCCTTCGGCGATCACCCGGGGATATTCTCCCGCCTCTATGTGAGCATGATCGAAGCGGGTGAATCCAGCGGAACCCTTGCCGAGGTTCTCGACCGCCTGGTCTATATACTGGAACACGAGCAGAAGGTCAGGTCGGATATCAAATCGGCGCTCCAGTATCCGGTCATGGTCATGATCACCCTGGCCGTCGCCTTTTTCGTCCTCCTCACCTTCGTCATACCCCGCTTCGTGGGGATATTCACGAAGGCCGGCCTGGATCTCCCCCTCCCCACACTGCTCTGTCTCTACATGTACCAGCTCCTGGAAAATTACTGGTATCTGCTCATGGGGCTCTTCGTCCTCGCCATACTGGCGCTGCGGTACTGGGTGACGACGGAGACGGGGCGGTATGTGTGGGACGCCTTTATTCTGCGCATACCCCTGGTGGGGGTCCTCTTCCTCAAAGCGGCCATGTCCCGTTTCGCGAGCATCTTTTCCATTCTCCAGGCGAGCGGCATGACGGCCCTCAGCGCCCTCGATATCCTGTCCGGAACCATCGGCAATACGGCCATCAGCAGGGAGCTGTCCGGTCTGAAGGACAAGATCCGGGAGGGGGAAGGAATATCGGCCCCCCTGCGGTCGTCGAAGTATTTCCCCCCCATGGTGGTGGATATGATCGCGGTGGGCGAGGAATCGGGGAAGATCGAAGAAATGCTCCACGTGATCGCGGAACACTACGATGACGAAGTGGAGTACGCCGTCAAGGGACTGTCCGATTCCGTGGGGCCGATCCTGATCATATCGCTTGCCGCCGTCGTGGGCTTCTTCGCCATGGCCATCTTTCTCCCCATGTGGGATCTCACAAAAATGACGCACTGACACGTTTTTCATCCTGAGAGCTAAAGATTTTTCGAAATTGTCCGATATCTTGTACGGATATTGCAGTACGGATAGTGCAATAATGACAGGACATCGAAGGATCTCAGCAAAGGGGGATTACGTCATGGAAGACGGTTTGAAGAATCAAAAGGGTTTTACGCTGATCGAAATCATAGCGGTCCTCATTATCCTGGGGATCCTCGCCGCGGTGGCCATTCCGAAGTATATGGATCTCACCACGGACGCCCAGGCCCGCGCCCTTGAAGGCGCGCGGGCGGAGGGTCTGTCGACGGTCAGCATGGCATACGGCAAGCTCATGCTGTCCCAGAGCGGCACCGTGACAACCGCCCAGATTGCCGCCAAGGCGAACGCCAATCCGCCCGGGAGCGACGAGTTCAGCTACACCTTCGCGGCCAACGGATCGGGCATACTGGTGACGGTGGGCGGCAAGGCCGGTTCGGATTTCGCGGGCGCCACCGCCGTTACCAAGACATGGAGACTGCCGTAACGGCGCCATGGGCGTGCCGTATCACGGTTCTCCGGGGGGGGAGGGTGTTGTAATCCCCCCCCTCCCCCCTTCGTTTGTGTACGCCCGGCATGGGCGTG
>DIXO01000065.1:27781-51502 GCA_002428735.1 Syntrophaceae bacterium UBA6078
CGCCCGTCATGGCAACATGCCGGGGGACCGGACAGGAGTCAGCAGAGGCCATAGTAGGCGCGAGGAAACAAGCCCGGTGAAAAAAAAAGAACAAAAGCCGGGAAAGACTTACCCCGCCGAAGGGCCGAACACAGAGAAGGGAAGAACCTCTATGAGCTCTCATGACACGATGAATCCGTACGGAGGAGTGCACGTGGGGCGCGTTGTGGAACCGTTCGACCCACATGAGTAATCTCTGTGAACCGCCCGGTGCGGACCCGCATGCCGGGTGGTGTGGGGGCTGGGGGAGAAAAACCCCCGGCTACCCGATTTTCCCCCACGTTTCCCCGAAAGGATAGCCGCGGCGGACAGGGAGTCATCCCACCACGCTGCGCCGCCATACGTTTCCCCCGCTGGTTGACCGGGGGATCTCGTCCTTGAGATATTCCGCGATAATGGCCTTCAGTTTCGCCGGGTCCGGCCGGTAGGCGGCCGGTTGCGCCCCTCCCAGGACCTCCCCGATCACTTCATCCCAGCTCTTCGATCCCTTCAGGCGGAGAAGCCTTCCCACGGTCCGCGCAAGGGCGTCCCGGTCGCCCTGCCGTGCGTAGAGCTCGACGAGGGCCAGGTTTCCTTCCATATCGTCCGGGTGTTTCTCCCGGTAGCGGTTCCAGTAGAAGATCGCCGCCCCGTAGGCCCCTTTCTGACGGAAGGCCTCCCCCAGGACGCAGAAGGGGTTCGACAGCTCCGGATCGAGGGCGAGGGCGCGGCGGGCCACACGGATTGCCTCTTCGGAGTGTCCTTCCCTGAGCAGGATATACCCCAGGGTGTGATGGAAGCGGGCATTGTCCGGCCACGACGACAGGGTCGCCAGGATCGTCTCCTTCGCGCCCGCCATGTCGCCTTTCCGGATGAGGCAGACGGCGTAATCGTGATGGGCGGGCCAGTATCCCGGATAGGCCGCCATGGCGGAGCGGAAGAGACCGAGGGCCTTCTCCATATCCCCCTTCACATGAAAATGATACATGCCGAGGTTGTACAGGTTGACCCCCCGGTTGGAGCGGTTGGTCTGGCGGCCAAGGGACAGGGCCGTGGCATACGCCTCATAGGCCTTGTCGTAGCTGCCCAGGTTCCAGTACGCGGCCCCCAGGTTGTTGTGGGGGCGGCTCAGGGCGGGGGTCTTTTCCGCGTTGTCGAACCAGAGGAACAGGGGCTGTTCGAAGAGGGCGTTGCGGACGAAGACGGTGTGCCCCTGCGCCGCGAGGAGAAAAACAACGAGGGCGATGACGGTCCACTGGAGCGCCTTTCTGTACGAGAAATAGTCGATCACCGTGAGGAGGAAGACGGCCACGGGGACGAAGAAGAGCATGGACGGGATATAGTTCCGGTGTTCGTAGATCAGTTCGAGGGGGAGAACCGAGCCTTCGATGAGGTGATTCAGAAAGAAGAAGAGGATGGAGAAGGAGATGAGGGGCCTTCTCCGGGCCAGATAGAGGGCGATGCCGATCAGGATCACGATGAGGGCGATGGACGGAAGGGTGGTCCAGGGGGTGAAGAGGGACCGCGACAGCTCGATATCGTGGAGCAGCATGAGCCGGGAGCTGACCGGGTAGAGGAGGAGGGTGATATAGAGGATAATGATCCGCGGCTCCGTGAGGAGCCGTTCCGTCAGGGTAAAGGGCCTGTTCTCGTAGCCGGAGAGAAGGGTCGTCACGTCCCGGTAGACGATGCCGATCAGGCAGACGAGCAGCACCGCCGGGACGGCGATCATGATATTCTTTTTGATGTTCTCCCGCGTCGCCCCCTGTATGAGGAGGAGATCGAAGAGCCAGAGCGTGACGGGGAGCATGGCCACATTTTCCTTGGTGGCGAACCCGGCCAGGGCTGTCAGAAGGCAGACTCCCCCGAAGGCGGCGGCCTTCCACGGCCGTCCGGCGGTCCTCGCCGCGAGGTAGAAGTAGAGGGCCATGATGTAGAAGAGCCCGCCCATGCTCGCCATCCGCTGGACGATGTAGGTCACGGCGGTGACCTGCACCGGGCTGGCGGCCCAGAAGAACGTGGCCAGGAGGGCGATCCCGTAGGACGCGGGGCCGTACCGGTCCCGCACCGCGGGAAGCCGGAGGGTGTTGTAGAGGAAGAGGAAGAGAAACACGGCCGTGAGGTAATGGATGATGAAATTGACGGCGTGGTACCCGGCCGGGTCGAGGCCGCCGAAACGGTAGTTCAGGGCGAAGGTGAGGTATGCCAGGGGGCGGGAGATGCGGTCGCTCCCCGGCGCGCGAAGGGCCTGTGTGATTCCGTCCCGGTCCAGGACTTTGAGGGCGATATGGCGGTTTTCGACGATATTGGGCGTGTCGTCGAACTGCCACGCGCCGCGGAAACTGTTGGAGTAGATGACCAGGAGGAACACCAGAAGGGCGATGCAGACGAAGGCGTAGCGCCGTCCGTCGGGGAAGAGGCGCTCCGTATGCAGATCGAATCCGTTTGCCCTCGTGATCATTCCTGTGTTCCTGTCAATTCACGGGTCAGGACGTAACTGAAGATCGGGCCCAGGGTAAAGACGGGGATGAGGGACGCCGCCCTGATGAGGAGCGACGCCATGAGACCGGCCCCGGCGCCGATCCCCGCTATCCCGGCGCCCAGCATGACCGCGCCCTCGAAGACCCCCAGATTGCCGGGGGTTATCCTCACGATGATGAAGAAGATCGAAAAGAGGCTGATGAGAAACACCCCGTCCACCGGCACGGACGCGCCGTAGAGCCCGGTGAAGGCCAGCCAGAAGGATATGCCGTTCATCACAAGACCGGCGAGGGCCCACAGGGCGAGCCGGGCTAGGAGACGGGAATCGCCCTTGATGGCGTCCCATCCTTCGAGGGAGCTGTTGACGGCCGCCGACAGCCTGCCGGTGCCGGGGACCCTGACCGTGGGGAGCAGAAGGAGGCCGGAAACGCCGATGGTGATCGCCGCGAAGAGGGCCTTGAACTCCCAGTGGCTCCCCGCCCCCCGGGGGGTCGCGATGAGGATGACGACGCCCGCCAGGGCGGCGACCCAGAAGAGGATGAGGAGGCTCACCCCGAGGACCGACACAAACCGCGCGTAGGGGAACCGGTGTCGGTATTTCAGATAGGTCGCCCGGGCGAGCATCCCTCCCGAAAAGGGGGTGACGTAGTTGCCCATGGCCGTGACGAAGGGGAGGCCGATCCACTCCTTCGGGGTCAGGAGAACACGGAATTTTGACGCAGCGTCACGCAGCGTGAGGCCGTTCAGGATGAGAAAGAGGATTCTGCTCGCCACCAGCCAGATGAGGATGGAGGGCCGGATATCCGCGAGAGGCTCCAGGGCGGCGGGGTGATGGCGCAGGAACAGGATCGCCAGGACCGCGAAGATCGCCGTCACCGCGAGCGGCCAGATGAGTTTCGTTTTCATAGGCGCGTTTCCGGATATGCCGGTCGGCGCGGGACCCCGCGCGTCAGGGCGACGGCCGTTTTCTGAAGAAGATCTCGTATGATCCCTTGTCCCCCTCGTAGATGGTGTCCACATAGTCGTCGGGCAGGACCCGGCTCATGCCCGGCCGGTCGTATTTGACGATCAGTTCCGGCGCGAATCCCGCGCCCCGCACCGTATCGAGGAGCCGCCTCGTCTCCGCCAGGCTCATGATATCGGCGTGGAGTTCGATGAACATCCTTCCGATCCGGGGCAGCGTCTCCGTCATGCCGTCGATGATATTGATCTCGTACCCCTCCACATCCATCCTGACCAGGGTCGGGCACTCTCTGCCCCGCAGAAACGCATCGACGGTCTCGACGGGGATATCGAGCCTGCCCACCGTGTCCGGCGCCGGGTGGAAGCTGTGCCAGTTGCTCTTTGCCGACAGGTACATCGTTTCCATACCCGCAGCCCGGCCGAAGGCCAGGGAGAAAATCTCCACGTTGTCGTACCCGTTGAGCCGCACGTTCTCCGTGAGGACGGCCACGTTGCGGGGGACCGGCTCGACGGCGTAGACCTTCCGGCACCGCTGCGCCTCCATGAGGACGTAGTAACCGATGTTGGCCCCGATATCGAGCACCACATCGTCGGGGGTGAGGACGCTCATCAGATGCCGCGTCGCCGCCGGTTCCCGTATCCCGTCCAGAAAGAGGTCCCGGTGTATCCCCCGGTCGCTCATGTCCAGCGTCATCCGGTTTCCCAAGATCTCCCGGACGATGGTCCCTTCGGGCCTGATCCGGTCGTAGAGGGCCGTCCTCCTCCGCTCCTCCCGTTTGACGCGGAGCAGGTCACGGGCCCTTCCCAATGCATGTCTCATGCCAAAGCGCCGCATGATCATGAAGCCGTCTCTCACCAGCTGCCGGCTTATGCCCATCCCTTCACCCCCGCCCGCGCTGCGGCGCGCATGTGGCAAGGAGCTCCCGGAGGATCTCCCCGATAGGGCCGGTGGAAAACCGGGCCCGGTAGAGTTCCCGCCCCCGCCGGCCGATCCCGCCCAGCTCCTCCCGGTGTTCGAGGCACCAGAGGATCATGCGCGCCAGTTCCCCTCCGTCCCCCTGGGGTACGAGAAGACAGTTCTTCCGGTCTTCGAACCCGAAGTCCCCGTCGATCCTCCCCACCACCGTGGGCTTCCCCATGGCGAGGAACTGGAAGGTCTTCCCCGTCACGACGCGGCGCGACTGGCCCGTGTCCCCGAAGGGGCCGCCGAGGCACAGATCCGCTTCGGCGATCATCCCCGGCAGGCGCTCATAATCGACCCATTCCCGGTGGGTCACCCGGTCCAGCCCCAGTCCGGTCCGCATGGCGTGAAAGTCGGCAAGGTCCGTCCCTTTTCCCCCCACCAGGGTGAAGCGGACGGGCCGGTCCCGCAGCATGGCCGCCGCCTCCAGGATGACGGGAACGCCGTGGAGGGGGAGGAAGGTGCCGTAGAAGAAGACATGGAAGAGATCATCCCTCCGAGCCACCGCGCCGGGGGGAGGCGGGGCAAAAAGCTCCTCGTCGGCCCCCACGGGGACGGAGCGGATCGCGCCCCGCCGCAGGCCGAAGCTGTCCGCCAGGAAATCGGCGTGCAGATCGGTGTCGGTCAGGATGCCGTCGGCGGCGTGAAGGAGGAGCCGCTCGTAGCGGTAGAGGAGACGTTCCATCAGGCCCCCCCTTCGGAAGCGCTTTTTTTCGTTTACCAGGCTGTCCCACGGGGACATCATATGATCGACGATGAGGGGTTTCCCCAGGGTCAGGAGCCGCACGGGCCAGAAGAGTTCATGCCCCCGGAACCCCAGGATGTAGCAATCGGGGTCGTGCATGATCCTCACGGCCGAGAGCCGCGCCAGGGTCTGGAGGTAGCGGAGCGGGCCCGTCATCGTATTGACGGCCTCGACGAGGACGACATTGTCCATGCCGCTCAACGCCCTCGTGAGGGTCTTCGTCCGCACGTAGCGGGGGAACCGGTACGACAGGACGTAGCATACCGTCGCCGGTCTCTTTCTATGGGAAGAAGGGATCGTCATCGCTCTCGCGGCTGTGAGGTCTCGTCCCGCCCGGCGCGGGTGTCGGTCCGGTCGAACCGGAGCTGGGCCACCTGCTCCGACACGAGCCCCACCATGAAGATCACCACCGACACGGTCATGAGCATGGCGGAAGTGGGGCCGTACCGGGTCCCCAGAACGAATATCTTGAAGAGGCCGTACCCCAGCCCCAGGAGGAACATGATCCCGCTCACGGGGAGGAAGACCCGCAGGGGGGAAAAGAGGGTCGCGATCCGGATGATGATGAGGAGAAAGCGCGAGCCGTCCCGCAGGGGCCGGATCTTGCTCGTCCCCGCGCGGCGGCGCGCCGTAATGGGGACAGAGGCGAAGCTGTATCCGGAGCGTGCCGCGGCCATGGTGATGGTCGTGGGGGAGGAGAAGGTGTTGGGGAGGAGGGGGAGAAACTCGCGGGCGATCTCCGTTTTGACGGCCCGGAACCCCGATGTCAGGTCCTCGATCCGGCGCCGGCACATGTAGCCCGCGAACCGGCTGTAGAACCGGTTTGCCACCCGGCGCAGGAAGGAGGCCTCCGAGCCGCTCCGCCGCGCCCCCACCGCCATGTCGTAGGCGTCCATCTTCTCAAGGAGGCGGGGGATGTCTTCGGGGGGGTGCTGGCCGTCCCCGTCGAGGGTGACCAGGATCTCCCCCCGCGCGGCGCGGATACCCGTCTTCACCGCCGCCCCGTTGCCGATATTGTACGGGTGCGCGAGGACGCGGGCGCCGCCCCGCCGGGCCTCTTCGGCGGTCCCGTCGTCCGATCCGTCATCCACCACCAGGAGTTCGTAACTGCGCCCCGTTTCATCCATGACCCGGCGCGTCTCCTCCACCACGGCGCGTATCGCCTCTTCTTCGCGGTATGCTGGAATAACAATGGTGATCTCCGGCATGGCACGGACCTCCCCTTGGCTCGATTCAGAGAAAAAGACTGTGACAGGTCTAGATATACACATGGCGCGTTATTTGCAAGGAGATTCTGGAAAAGATATTGACATTACAACATCATACCCATATACAAGGGCGCAGGAGCCTCTGTGGGGAAAGGGAAGAACCGGGTGGAAGGGATGCGAGCCACGGGAGTGCGCGGGAGCGGGGGCTTCACCATGATCGAGATCATCGTGGTCCTTGTCTTCATCGGTCTGGTGACCGGGTTTGCCACCATGGCGATCCGCTCGACGGACACCCACAGCACGCGCTCGCAGCTCGCCATGGTGAAGAGCCATCTGCGCTACGCCCAGGCGCGGGCCATCCATTCCGATGCGGCGTGGGGGATCAACTTTTCCGGCACGCGGAGCCATGAGGGGAGGACGTACAGTAATTACTGGCTCTTCACCAATGGAGACGCCGGAACTCCGGTGAGTTTTCACGTGGAGGACGACGCCCGGTACGTGGTCGTGTTCAGCGACGGCTCCGTGGGGACGTGGCCCCTCGAGATCAGCACCGTCGCCGCGGTGGAATTTGACGAGTGGGGGAGTCCCGGGGCGGCCTCCGTCACCATCGCGACCAGCGCGGGCGATATCGTGGTGACGCAGAACACCGGGCATATCGAGTAAGGGGGCGGGTGACCGGCATGGAGCGACAATCCGGTTTCGGAACAGGGCGCGCGACGGTCCTTTCCGTCAGGGGAGGGGCGTTGTCCCCTGTGCGGGGGAACGGCGGGAGCGTGCTCCTCACCCTGATCATCGCCATCGTCATCCTGGCCGCCCTGAGCGCCGCCCTTCTCCCCACCCTGTCCTCCACCCAGATGGGGCAGGTGTCGGCGAGCGGGGCCATGCGGGCCTACTATCTCGCCGAGGCGGGGGGACGGTACACGATCCCCCGGCTGGAGGAGCTCGACTTCGGCGCCCACGCCTTCAAGTTCAGCGACGGCGGTTCCTTCTTCGAGATCGACAAGATCACCGCCGGCCTCTTCACCTCCACGGGGGTGGTGAGCGAAGGCGGCGGCCTCGAGGCGCGGGTGACCCTTACCTACCGGCTGGGGAGCCGGTTCGATCACGCCCTCTTCGGTGACAGCAGCGTCGAGACGGGAAACACCGTGCTCATCGACAGCTACAGCTCGTCCGGGGAGGCGACGGACGGCGAAGGGGGCGACGTGGGGACCAACGGCGACGCCCTGGACGATATCAGCGGGTCCACGGAGGTGCACGGCAACCTGGTGGTCCAGGCCGACAAGGACATGACCCCGGAGGGGCTCCCGTCCGGGGCGGCGTCGTGGGAGGACAAGACGGCGGAACTCCATATGGCCAATCCCGCCCAGGCGGTCACCCTCGGCGAGGGGGAGTACTACACGGCCGACATCTACCTTACCAACAATTCCACGGTCACCATCACGGGGGATGTGGTTCTCTACGTGGCGGGGACCACGGTCGCGCAACCCACCAGCACGCTGAATATCAGCGCCGGAGCGTCGCTCATCATCTACGCCGGGGGGGATCTGGACCTGTCGGAAAACATCATCCTCACCCCCGACGCGATCCCGTCCCATTTTCTCGTCTACGGTCTCGCCGGCTGCCAGTCCGTTGGGTGGGGGAGCACGTACGGCGCGGTCTACGCCCCGGCGGCGGACATCACCGTCCCCAACAGCGCCGTCATCTACGGCTCGCTGATCGGAGAGACCGTGACCCTCGGGAACGGCGTCGATATGCACTATGACGAGGACCTCCAGGGGATCGGCGGAGGAGACAGCAGCCATGTGGCCCAGTACTTTACGCCGAATTAGACGGCCGGGGACGGCTCCGGCGGGGATCGGCCAGAGGGGATTTTCCCTCCTGGAGATTATCGTGACCCTTGTCCTCATCGCCACCGTGGGGGCCATGATGGTCTCCTTTCTGGGGACGCAGCTCTCCCAGGGGGGCAGGACCGCCGAGTGGATGCGCGACGAGTTCGAACTGTCGACGGTCATGGAAAAGATCATCGCCGACTACCGGGAGGAGCTCTCCGGCGAAACCCTGGACCTGGCCGTTTTCATGGCGGCACGGGACACGGCGGACGAGGTGAACGCCCTCTACGGATCGGAGATCGACGATGTGCAGGTGGCGGCCACGGCCTTCGCGGCCGACCCCGCCCCGTCCGCGGATTTCACCGAGTCGGGGACCGACCCCGCTGTGCGGAAGCTGACCCTCGGCAAGGGGGGGCAGCGGCTGATCACGATCTTTACGGAATAGAGACGCCATGGAGAGACGAGCGCACAGAGAGGCGGGATTCACCCTCATCGAGATCATCGTGGCCCTGTCGCTGACGGCGATACTGGCCACCGCGGCGGGGCTCGGGATCGTCCGGGGGATCGAGGGGTATATCCTGGCAAAGGAGACGGCGCGCCTGAACCAGAAGGCCCAGCTCGCCATGGAACGGATGCGGCGCGAGATGGTGCAGGCCGCCCGGATGACGACGGCCGCCTCCTCCTCCATCGTCTTCACCATCCCCCGGGGGGCGAGCCCCTCCGGCCCCCGGGGGATCGGCCTGTCGGCGGGCGAGGTGAAGATGTCCGTGGGATCGGCCGCCTGGGGGACAGGCGACACCCTGGTGGACGGCGTGAACAGTCTCACCCTCACCTATTACAAACAGGACGGCTCGGCGTGGACCATCGCCGACGACTACCGGGAACTCTCCACCATCCGGATCGACCTCGCCCTCGATCACTCCATCGGCGGGGCCGCCCCCTTCGTCCTGAGCGCCTACGTGAATCCGCGAAACGCCGGCAACCCCCTCTCCCCTCCCGCCACGACGACCACCACCACGACGAGCACCACCTCCACCACGACCACGAGCACGACGACCACTACCAGTTCAACTACCACGACGACGAGCACAACCAGCACCACGACGACAACCACCACGACGACCACGACCCTCCCCCCGCTCCCCTTCTGGGAGTACAACTGCGACACCCTCGACTACGCCACCATCATGGCGGGGAATCCCTCCTCCACCCGGGAGCTGAACGGCATGACCGGGGGCTCCGTCTCGCTGAGTACGGCCGGATACCTGTCGGGGACATCGGGAGCGAACAACATCATCCTCGGCTCTACCTCCAGTTATGCCGTCCTCTACATCGACCGGCCCGTGCGGGTCCGGTTTCATCTGGACTCCAACAGAGACGCTCATGGAAAAGTGATCGGCCTCTACGCGAACGGGACCCTCCTCCAGACCTTTACGGCAAGCAGGTACACCACGGCAGCCGACGGATGGAACTGCGACACGGGGACCGTTACGGGGTATGAAGGGACGGACAACGTGGCGATCCGGCTGCAGCGGCTCTGGTCCAGCGACGGTGATATGTATCTTGATGATCCGAGGGTCGAGTGCGCGTACTGATCCGCCGGGGGGTCGTCAGGTTTTGAGGCTCCGGGAGATCTTCCGGGCGATCCCCCGCACCCGCTCCATGACGTGGCCCTCGTCGATGGTGAGGAGCCGGCGGTCCTCCATGACGATCCTGCCGTCGATGAGCACCGTCTTCACATCCGCTCCCTTCATGGCGTAGACGATGTGGGAGTGCTCGTCGTAGAGGGGGGTGAGGTGGGGTTTGTCCAGGTCGATGATGATGACGTCCGCCCGCATCCCTTCCCTGAGCGAGCCGGTTATGTCCCCCATCCCCAGGACCCGCGCGCCGTCGCGCGTGGCCATGCGGACCACCGTTGGGGCGGGGAGGGCCGTGGGATCGAGCCGTTCCACCTTTCCCAGGAGGGCGGCGGCGGACATGGCGCCGAACAGGTCGAGGTCGTTGTTACTGGCGCAGCCGTCGGTCCCCAGACCCACGGTGATTCCCTGTTCCAGCATGGCCGCCACGGGGGCGATCCCCGAGGCCAGCTTCATGTTGCTCTCCGGGTTGTGGACGACCGCGCAGCCGTGGTCGGCAAAGATCCGCATGTCCTCGTCGTCCATGGCGACGCAGTGAAAGGCGATAAAGCGCTCGTCGAGGCAGCCCATCCGCTCCAGGAACCGGGTCGCCTTCATGCCGAACCGCTCCGCGAGCTGCGCCGCCTCCCCCCTCGTTTCGAGGAGGTGGATGGCGAAGGGAACGCCGTATTCGTCCGCCAGGGCCTTGGCCTTTCCGATGACCTCGGGGGAACAGGTGTAGAGGGTGTGGGGCTCCACCGCGATACTGACGAGGGGATGGCCGGCCCACTTCTCGATCAGCATGCGTGTGCAGGCAAGCCCCTCTTCGGGGGTCTTCGTGCTGGGGGAGGGAAAATCGAAGATCCCCTCGCCCACAAGACACCGCATCCCCGCCTCGCCGGCGGCGCGGGCGGTCTCGTCCTCGAAGAGATACATGTCGCAGAAGGTGGTGGTCCCCGACCGGATCATCTCGGCGCAGGCGAGGACGCTCCCCCAGTAGGCCAGCTCGGGGTCCACGTTTTTTGCCTCGGCGGGGAAGATGTAGTTGTTGAGCCAGTCCATGAGTTCCCGGTCGTCGGCGAGCCCCCGGAAGCAGGTCATGGCCGCGTGGGTGTGGCCGTTGACGAGGCCGGGCATGACGAGGCACTGCCGGGCGTCGATGGTCGTGCGGCCCGAGAAGCGCTTCGCCATCTCCTCCGCGCCGCCGACGGCGACAATCGTATTGCCGTTGACGGCAACCGAGCCGTCGTGAATGATGGCATCCTCTTCGTCCGACGTGAGGACCGTCCCTCCCGCTATGACTGTCTCCACTTCCCGCATGGCGCACCCTCCCCGTGATCAGCGCATCACGGCCCTGCTCTTACCACACCGCCGCCGGGGCCTTCAAGAAGGAAAAGGCGAAGGGGAATCGCTTGACACCGCTTTCCCTCTTCGATAAGCTCCGCATATATCGGCTTTTGTTGATGTCATTGCACGAGACACACGGGCACCCATCCGTTCACAGCGGTGCCGGGCCGGAAGGAGGCGACTCTCGATGAAGAGGGAAGAAGGGACGGGCGAATCAGGACACAGCCTGCATGCAGCACCGGGCCAGTATTTCAACGGGAAGGCGGACGAAACGAGTCAGAGCTATCTCGAAGAACGGCATCAGACCGTCCTTGACAGCATCGAAGAGGGGTACGTGGAGGTCGATCTCAGGGGGACCGTCGTCTTCTGCAATGAAGCGTACGGCCGGATCATCGGCCATCCCATGGACGAGCTTCCAGGGTTGAATTATCGGGAATATATGACCGAAGACGTGGCCGAGACCGTCTTTGCCGCCTACAATACGGTTTACAAGACGGGGGTGCCCAACAAGGGGTTCTGTTATGAGGTGATCACAAAGACCGGGGTGAGAAGGACCATAGAGAATTCCATATCGCTGATCAGAGACCCGAAGGGCCGCCAGATCGGGTTCCGGAGCGTGGTGCGCGATATCACCGCCCGGAAGGCGGCTGAAGAGGAACTGGAGAGGCACCGCGGCCATCTGCAGGCCATTTTCGAGAGCGTCAAAGACGGGATCATCACCTTCGACTCCCATATGGTGCTGGTGGAAGCAAACAAGGCGGCGGAAGACATCTGCGGGCTTACAGCCAAAAAAGATGTAGGCAGGGTCCTCCCTGATTGTCTGACCCGCTGTGACAGAAACTGTCTCGATGCCATTCAGGAATCACTGCGGAATAAAACCGCGATTATGGAACGCGAGATACAATGCAACCACCGCGACCGGCCCCAGCAGAGGGCCATTATCACCGGTTCGCGTTTGTTGAGTATGGATAACGAGTTTGTGGGGACCGTTCTTGTGGTGAGGGACATAACCCGGCTGAGCAATCTCGAGCAGGAACTGCGGGAACGGAATCAGTTCCGGAACATTGTCGGCAAAAGCGGCAAGATGCAGGATCTCTACGGGCTTTTGAACAGTCTGGTGGATATAGATACGACGGTCCTGATCACCGGTGAGAGCGGCACGGGGAAATCACTGGTGGCGAATGCCCTTCACTACAGCGGCAATCGAGCCCAGAAACCGATGGTGACGGTGAACTGCGCGGCCCTTCCCGAAAGCCTCCTCGAAAGCGAACTCTTCGGCCATGTAAAGGGTTCCTTTACGGGGGCCGTCAAAGACGCCCTGGGCCGTTTTCAGGCCGCGTCCGGGGGGACCATCCTCCTGGACGAGATCGGGGATATACCGCCCCGGATACAGCTCAAGTTGTTGAGGGTTCTTGAAGAAAGGGAGTTCGAGCGGGTGGGTGAGTCTGTTCCCATCAAGGCCGATGTCCGTGTCATTACATGCACGAACCGCGATCTGAAAGAAAAGGTACGGCTGGGCGAATTCCGGGAGGATCTGTACTATCGTCTCAAGGTTGTGGAGATAAAGATACCCTCTCTCCGGGAGAGGACCGATGATATCCCCTTCCTTGTCGACCATTTTCTGGGCATCTTCAACAAGAGTTTCGGGAAGAGCATTCAGGGACTCTCCGATGAGGTGATGGAGATATTCATGCGCTATCCCTGGCCCGGCAACATCAGAGAGTTGCGGCACAGCATAGAGCACGCCTTTGTCCTCTGCCGCGGTCCGATCATCTGCCCGGACCATTTGCCAGTAGATATGAGAGGGCGCCACGATCCCGTCCAGTCAATGAACAGGAGGCTGCCGGTGGAGGAACGGGAAGAGATCCTCACGGTTCTGGACAGGACGTACTGGAACAAGGCCCAGGCCGCGCGCCTTCTCGGCATAGACCGGAGCACCCTGTATAGAAAAATCCATAAATACCGGCTTTCCAAAACCGAAGGGAATGTGTTGCGTGCAACAGATATGTAGCGCAACACTTCTGTTTCATGCGACACAATTTCGCCACCCCTCTGAGAAATATTTTCGGCTTTCCCCCGTTCAACTCCTTTGAATAGTTACGATATCCTCTTTTCCATCCTGTGAAGTTTCCGGTGGTATATGTCTTGCTCAAACAGTTTCGGTTACATCACCATGCCGATTGAAGCATGCAGGAGGCTTGTTCTATGGGAGAGAAATTTATCAGTGAGCGGAATCTCCGGTTTTTGCTCTATGAGGTGTTCGATGCGGTCTCGCTGACCCGGTACCCCTACTACGCGGATCATTCCCGGGAGATGTTCGACATGGTCCTGGAGACCGCCATGCGGATCGGGAAGGACATGCTGTATCCCACCCTGGGGGAGATGGATAAGAACCCCCCCGAACTCGCCGGCGATCATGTGAAGGTTCACCCGGTCGTCAGGACCTTCATGAGGGAGTGCGGAGAAGGGGGCTGGATTTCCGCCATTGCCCCCATGGAACGGGGAGGGCAGCAGCTTCCCAGCATCGTGAATTTTGTCCCCAATGGTATCTTTGCCGCCGCCAACTATTCGGCAAGCGTCTATCTCCTCCTCACCTCCGAAGCGTCTCATCTGATTGAGTCCTTTGGGTCGGATGAATTGAAAGAAACGTTCATCCCCAGGATGTTTTCCGGCGAATGGCAGGGAACCATGGCCCTGACGGAGCCGCAGGCCGGGAGCTCCCTCGCCGATATTGCGACGGTGGCGGAGCCCACCGATGAGGGGTACTACAGGATGCGGGGGCAGAAGATATTTATTTCCGGATCGGATCATGACGGTGTGGACAACGTGGTCAATCTGATGCTCGCGCGAATCAAGGGAGCGCCCGCCGGCGTGCGGGGCATCTCCCTCTTTGTGGTTCCCAAGAAACGGGTCGGCGAGAACGGTGAGTTGGTGTTCAACGACATCAATGTGACGGGGCTGTACCACAAGCTGGGGTACCGCGGATGCCCCATTAACCAGTTGAGCATGGGAGAAGCGGATGACTGCCGCGGCTATCTTGTGGGGGAGCCCCATAAGGGACTGGCCTATATGTTCCAGATGATGAACGCGGCACGGCTCGCCATCGGGCTCGGCGCGGCGGCTATCGCCTCGGCGGCGTATTACGCATCCCTGGAATACTCTCAGGTTCGCCTCCAGGGAAGGCGGATGACGGAAAAAGACCCCGCCACCCCCCAGATTCCCATCATCGAGCATGCCGACGTGAAGCGGATGCTCCTGTTCCAGCGGTCCGTCGTGGAGGGATCGCTCTCCCTTATTGCCCAGTGTTACCAGTACAGCGACTTGGCGATCGTCTCGGAGGGAGATGAGAAGGAACGGTATTCACTCCTGCTGGATCTGTTGACGCCGGTCGCCAAGAGCTATCCTTCCGAGATGAGCATCCTGTCCGTAAGTCAGGGTCTTCAGATTCTGGGAGGATACGGCTACTGTGATGAATTTCCCCTGGAGCAATACTATCGGGACACAAGGATTCATCCCATACACGAAGGAACGACAGGCATTCACGGTACAACGCTGCTCGGGCGGAATGTGACGATGAAAGACGGCCGCGCGCTCCAGTTATTTCTGGAAGAAGTTCAGAAAACCATCGGTGCGGCAGAGGCACTGGATGAACTCAAGCCCTCTGCCCAAAAACTGCGTGACGCGCTGGAAAAGCTGCAGGGGGTAACCGCTCATCTGCTGGATATTGCGAAAGAGGGGAACCGTGAAGTCTTTCTTGCCGACGCGACTCTGTATCTCGAGCTGTTCGGGATTATTACCATTGCCTGGCAGTGGCTGCTCCAGGCTGTCCCGGTGCAGAAGGCCTTGCGAAACACGGACGGTCTCTCGGAAACGGATGTCGCTTTCTACCATGGCAAGATGTACACGTTCCGATACTTCTTCGGCTATGAGCTTCCCAAGGCGGATGGATTGATACGGCGTCTGATGGAAACGGACGGCCTGACGGTGGAGATGAAGGCGGCGTATTTTTCGGACTGACATCCCGGATAGAGAATCATTGCGTGAGAATGGGAGGCGTGGCGCATGAATGATGATATCCTGCAGCAGGCATTTGATGGTGGATTCGCATTTGAGAAGAAGTACCACGGATGCGCGCAATGCGTGATCGGCCCCGTATACGATCTGTTCCCGGAGCTGTACAATGAGGATATCTTCCGTTCGGCCAGCGCCCTGGTAGCTGGAACCGGTTTGAGCACCCACGGGCAGTGTGGGGCCCTCTCCGGGGCGGTTATGATCATCGGACAGCTCTGTGGCCGTGAGCTGGGCAACCTGGAAGATCCCGGCGGAACACGGTTTCGGGCACACAAACTGGCGGAAAAGATGGTGCAGAGATTTCTCCAGGAATATGGGGCGGTGGTGTGCGGGGAAATCCAGACGAAGCTCATGGGCAGATCCTTTTACCTGTTCGATCCCGAACAGTTTCAGGCCTTTGAAAAAGCGGGAGGCCATAATGACAAATGCCCGTCAGTGGTGGGCAATGCCACTCGCTGGGTTGTGGACATTATTCTCGCTATGAAGAAAGCGAAAAAATAAAAGATACTTTTTGATGGGCTCATCTGCTGGACGGGTTGCAGGAGACCGGTCATTTCGTATCTTTTTGGAGGAGACAAAGAGGTTCAGGGCAAAGGTGCAGTGGTTGGGTTGATACCTGAAAACGGGAACCCCATGGAACAAGGACTTGATAAGGGAAGGGAGCGAAATCTATGAAAATAAAGAAGGTGGGAGTTATTGGCGCCGGCGCGATGGGGAGCGGCATCGCTCAGGTGAGCGCCGTGGCGGGGTACGATGTCGTCGTGCAGGACGTGTCCGGCGATGCCCTTGGGAGAGCCCGGGTATCCATTGAGAAGAGTCTGGACAAACTGGTCGGCAAGGAGAAGATGACGAAAGCGGACAGGGACGGAGCGCTTGACCGCATAGAGTTTACCACGAGCCTGGAAGATGCCTGCAAGGAGGCGGATCTTGTTGTGGAAGCCGTTTTTGAGAACCTTGAGATCAAGCAGGACATGTTCCGCACGCTGTCTGAATTATGCAAGAAAGATGCTATTCTGGGGACCAACACCTCTGCCCTTCCCATCACCGAAATTGCCAGTGTTACGAATCGCGGCGGCAACATTATCGGCATTCATTTCATGAATCCGGTTCCTCTGATGAAGGGGGTCGAGATTATATCCGGGCAGCTTACCTCCGAGGATACCAGAAAGACGGTTATTGATTTTGTGAAAACATTGGGCAAGGATCCGATTGAAGCCGTTGATTTCGCGGGATTCATCGTCAGCCGTCTGTTGGATGTGCTGTTCAATGAGACGATCAAGCTGATTCAGGAGGGGAATACGCCCGCGGATATCGACAAGGCAATGGAGCTGTGCGCCGGGCATCCCATGGGACCCTGTCGCCTCCTTGATCTGGTAGGCGCTGAGATTGCCATGCATGGCATGGAGACAATGGAGCGTGATTTCGGGGCAGGATACAAGCCTCATCCTCTTTTGAAAAAAAGGGTGTTGGCAGGGCTGCTGGGGAAGAAGACCGGCCGCGGGTTCTACGAATATGAGCGGTCACTTTCCCTGTGATGCGTTGAAAAGGAGACATCAAATCGATGAGACATGTGAAAGATCTGCTGAATTTAACCGGTCAGGTGGCTATAATTACAGGAGGGGCGGCCGGCATCGGGTTGCAGATGGCATACGCCATGGGGGAAGCGGGCGCCGATGTCGTCCTGGCAGCCAGGAAACTGGATCGTTGCACCGAAGTTGCGCGGAAAATGGAGAAGGAATTGGGGATCAGGGTTCTTGCCGCTCGATGCGATGTTTCAATCCATGAGGAGATCGATGCCCTCTATGAGCAGGTGATGCGTGAATTCAAGCGGGTTGATATCCTGATAAACAACTCCGGCGCAACCTGGGGAGCCCCGTCCCTGGAATATCCGATCGAGGCCTGGCAGAAGGTGATAAACACCAATGTCAACGGCACCTGGCTCATGTGCCAGCGAGCGGGCCGGATCATGTCAAAACAGATGTACGGGAGGATCATCAATCTGGCATCTCTGGCGGCCTTCGTGGGCGCCCCCGCCGATGTGATGGACGCAGTCGCCTATCAGACCAGCAAGGCGGCTGTTGCCGGCCTGACAAAGGACCTGGCGGTCAAATGGGCCAGGTACAATATTACGGTCAATGCAATCGCCCCCGGGTGGTTCCCTTCAAAAATGAGTCAGGGGGTTCTCGACAGCAGTGGAGAAAAAATGAAGGGTTTTATTCCCATGGGACGTTTCGGCGGGGAGGATGAATTGAAGGCTGCGACATTGTTTCTGGCATCGCCCGGCGCCGGCTATACGACAGGGGTTATCCTGAGCGTCGATGGCGGGTGGGTTGCCATGTAATCTGTATCTGATAGAGATACGAGAGAAAAGGAGTCAATACGATGGGTTTTCAGAAAAGCAGTAACGATATAGTGTGTGTAAGCGCGGTACGGACCCCCTTTGGACGGTTCGGTGGTTCATTGCGGGATATTGATATCTATGATCTGGGCGCTGTTGCCATGAAAAACAGCCTGAAGAGGATACACCTGGCCCCCGAATTGATCGATGAGGTCTGGTGGGGGAATGGTGATACGACGAATACGAAAGACCCCTATACTCCGGTTGTGGCGCGACAGACCATGCTCAAGGCGGGGATTCCCGCCGAGCGGCCTTCAATATCCTTTGATCAGGCGTGCATCTCCGCAATGGATGCGGCGAAATACGGCTCCAGAAGTATTCAGCTTGGGGAGGCCGCGATTGTCATGGCCGGTGGTTCAACCAGTTTCAGCACGGTCCCCTTCTTATTGCGCGGAATACGATGGGAAGGAAGGCGCCACAGCTCATTTCTGGTAGAGGATCCCATCATTCCCCTCGGATATAAAGATTACGCTCCCGTTGCAGTCGATTCCGGCAACGTGGCTCTCGAATACGGTGTATCGAGGGAGGAGCAGGATGAGTTTGCGTTCGCAAGCCACACCAATTACGGCACGGCATGGAAGCGCGGTTTCTTCACGCATGAAATGGAGCCTTTTGAAATAGTCCAGAAAGATAAAAAGGGGAATGTGGCATCCACGAAACTATTGGACATCGACGAGCAGTACCGCCCCGATATCGAACTGGAAGCCCTCGCGAAGCTGAAACCGGTTTTCGGTAATCCAACCTGCACAGCCGGTAATTCGCCGGGAATGAACGACGGCGCAACCGCCCAGATAATCATGAGAAGAGAGAAGGCGGAGCAGCTGAGGCTGGATGTCATCTATACTGTCGTGGCCATGTCATCGGTTGCCCTTCAGCCCCGGATCATGCCGGTGTCGCCGGGTTTTGCAATCAAGAAATGTCTGGACCAAGCGAAGATGACCATCGACGATATGAAATTTATAGAAATCAACGAGGCGTTTGCGTGCGTGCCCCTTGTCTCAACGAAACTTCTGTCCAACCCGCGATTTATTTCCTCGGACTACGGGGAGATGGTGAAGGAGGCGTCCGCAGGTCCCCTTCTGGATAATGACGAAGGGCGGTACCGGGAGTTGAAAAAAAGATTGAATGTCAATGGAAGCGCCATCGCCATCGGCCACCCGAACACGGCAAGCGGGGCGCGGGTGATGATGACGGCCGCTTATAACCTGAAAGAACATGGCGGCGGATACGCGGCCTGCGCCATCTGCGGCGGGCTGACCCAGGGTGCCGGCTGTATCATCTGGGTTGAGTAGGCTGTGGTCATGGCCTGGAAGGTTAGGAGCGGATGAGATACACGGAAGGGGGTCAACGGCATGGGGAAAAAGCATAACGTTGCTTCTAAGAGTCATCACGGAATGATCGAGACGCTTGTGTCTTTTATCTCGCGTACGGGTTTCGACGATATCCCTGCTCATGTCACGCAACTGGCGAAGAGAAGCGTTATCGACTGGTGGGGAGTAACCCTGGGCGGGTCTTCGCACAGCGTGGCCTCGGTGCTCCTGAAAACAATCAAAGAACTGGGCGGAAACCGGCAGGCAACGATCCTTGGCACCGATTTCAAGACTTCGGTGTATAATGCAGCCCTGGTCAACGGGGCCATGTCCCATGTCCTTGATTATGACGACACTCATCTGGGAGCGCTCATGCATCCCAGCGCGCCTCTCATCTCTGCCATCCTCGCATACGGCGAGTGGAAGCAAAAAGGGGGAAAGGATTTTCTGCTCTCTTTTGTGATGGGATTCGAGGCGGAAACGAGAATCAGCGTCGCCATGGGCGCATCCCATTACGACAGGGGCTGGCATTCCACTTCCACCATGGGGCGCTTCGGGGCGGCTTCCGGGATTGGGAAGATGATCGGTCTCCCGCGAGCGGAGATGGCTCAGGCGCTGGGTCTTGCGGGAACTCAGGCGTCAGGCATCAGAAGGGTCTTCGGGACTATGACAAAATCCTTCCATCCCGGAAAGGCTGCCGCGGACGGCCTTCTTGCCGCTGTCCTGGCGCAGAACGGCTACACGGCTCCAGTGGATATCCTCGAAGGAGACGGTGGCCTGGGAGTGTGCTTTTCCACAGATTTTAACGCTGCCCGGGGCCTTGAAGGTCTCGGAGAACGTTACATGATCGAGGGGATCAGCATTAAGCCCTATGCGTCCTGTCTGTATACCCATCCAGTGATTGACGGGGTTATCCGGATAAGGGACCGGGAGCATATTGTGCCGGATGACGTGGCGGCCCTTACCTGCGACGTTTCAAAATTCTGCCATAATGCGGCGTGTGTCCCCGAACCTCTGACAACGGGCCTGGAGGGGAAGTTCAGCACTTCCTTCTGTGCCGCGTTGGCGCTTGTGGAAGGCAGGGCAGGGGAAGATCTCTTTACAAACGGAAAGGTTGAGGACCCTTTCATCCGGTCTCTCATGGAGAAGGTCACGGTAAAACGGGATGACAGGCTCAGCGATGCGGAGGCGGTGGTGACGATTCGCCTTCGAGACGGCAGAGAAATTGTCGAGAGAATCAACGGTCCCCTCGGTGATCCGGATCACCCGCTGACTGATACTCAGGTGGAGGATAAGTTCAGGAGTCTTGTGAGTCCCTTTTTCGAAACAACGAAGATCGACCGTATTTTGGATCGGTTGCGGCATATGGAGGACATGGAGAATATAGGCGATCTGCTTCCTGTGAGTGTAATCGGAGACCGGGAAGGAACGCGGGACCGTTCGTAACTCCATTGGTGGAAATGTGGGTGGGGCCGAGGTCGGCCTCAGAGGGTTGTATAAACGAGATCACACTCTCCGCTGAATGGGGGGAGAGAAAAATGAGAAAGGAGAAAGCAATGAAGAGCAATAGAAGTGTAGGGAATGTGTTGTTGGTGTTTTTTCTGGCTGTCGGACTGTTGTTGTGGGGTATGGCGCCCGCTGCGATAGCACAAAAAAAACCAACCCAAGTACGGGTTTCTTGCCAGATGCCGGCGGCTCACTTCGACAGCATCGCTGTCGAGAGATTCATCAAGAAAGCCGAGGAGCTGAGCAAGGGATCCCTCAAATTTACCTACTATCCGGCTGCGCAGCTCTATAAGGAGCATGAACTGGCGGATGTTCTTCCCGCCGGAGGGGTCGAGATGGCGCAGATCGGTCTGGACCGTCACGTGGGGCGTGTCCCCGAGGGTAATTTCATCTATCCTTACTTCGTGAGCGAGGATCCCTACTATCGATGGTGGTACGACAAGGAGGGAGGGGCAGGAATTTATTATTCTATTTTAAAGCCGGCCTTTGCCCGTGATAATATGCATCTTCTGTCCACTCTCAACTACGCGCCCGATTACGCGACCATCACGAACAAACCGGTTCGCACACTCGCTGACTACAAAGGCCTTAAAATCCGATCCTCCGGGAAATCACTGGGAGCCGTACTGGAAGTGCTGGGGGCCAAGGCGATAGTGATGGCATCCTCCGAGGTGTACACCGCTATACAGCGAGGGACTATTGATGGGGCACTGAGCGGCACCTCTTCATTCACCAGCAGAAAATGGTACGAGATTGCCAATTATGTCCAGCACATTTCCCTCGGCAACATTCCCTTCGGCTTTGCCGCCAATCTTACGTTCTGGAACAAACTCACCCCGGAGCAGAAAAAGGCGATAGAGGAAGCTTCTCGGGAGATGGAGATATGGGCGGTCGAAGCCTCTCAGGAGGAACACGAGAAATCTCTTGAGATCATGAGAAAGGCGGGGCTGGAGATATGGCAGTTTTCCGCGGAAGACAGGGCGAAGATTGCCGAAATAGGCCTTGGAGCCGTGGGAAGCGTCGTGAAGGGTGATGTGGGCGAAAAAACCTGGAATGATGCCATGAAGGCCCTTCAGAATGCCCAGAAGGGGACGACCCCCTGGAAGAAGATGCTGCAGACGAGAACATTCTAGGTATGGAGCAGCCCTGTGGGATCGGCAGCCACGGCCGCCCATCCCACAGGCTTTGCACGGGGAATTTCTTGACCGCACAACCGGAAGAGGAGATGATTCATGCATGATAATAGAGAGGAAAACCCATCCGGGTGGGTTGACACGCTGGCGGTGGGAGGCGGATATGTGGCGGGATTCGCGCTCTTGGCCTGTGCCCTCATCACCTGTTACGAGGTAATCGGGCGGTATGTATTTAATGCGCCTACCCACTGGACGCTCGAACTTGCCATTTACCTGTTTATATGGTTTGGATTTATATCCATGGCCTATGTGCAGCGCGAGAAAAGGCATGTGTATGTGGATGTGTTTGTCTCTCGTCTGCCACCCAAGACGAGAGGCCTATGGGATCTCGTTATAATTCTTATATTCCTCTTCTTTGCCTTGATCATTCTGTATTTCGGGGCGAAATACGCCTATGAATCGTTCCGGATCAACGAATACAGCCGCGACATGTGGAAGGTGATCATGTGGCCCATCAAGGCGGCCGTTCCTGCCGGTGCTTTTCTTCTCTCGTTATATCTGGCGAAGGAGGTTGTCTCGAAGCTGCGCTTGTTTCAGACCATTCCCTGGTCGAAGGGTGAGACGTTTCTCGAAAAAACCATACCTGTCACCGTTCTTCTCGCTGCCATCGTTATTGCCAGCGTCATGCTCTTCCCTCTGAACGGGGTCCTGGGGATGGTGGTACTGATGCTCGTTCTCCTTTTTTTCGGGCTTCCCATCTTTCCTTCTCTGGGTATCGTGGGGGCGTTCGGGATATTTTTCATCTTCGGCGGCATGAGCGGGTTGCAGGCGTCTCTCGCCCGTGTCTCGTTCAGCTCCCTCGAGTCTTTTTCGCTTCTGTGTCTGCCTCTTTTCATCCTTGTGGGGCAGATCCTTCAGAGCGGAGGAGTGGGCGAGGAAATCTACAACATGGCGAGCAAATGGACAAACTGGCTCCCCGGGGGAGAGGGCGTAGCAACTATTGTAGCCTGTACAGTCTTTGCCGCCATTTCCACGTCGAGTGTCGCTACGGCGATCACCATAGGCCTGATCGCCCTGCCCGCTCTGGCGCTTCGGAAATATAATACATCTTTTTCTTACGGACTTCTCGCCGCGGGGGGTACGCTGGGAATCATGGTTCCCCCCAGCGGGTCGATGATCATCTATTCGGCGATGACCGAAGAGTCTCTGGGAAAGCTTTTTATCGCGGGCCTCTTCCCGGGGCTCATACTGGCGGGTGCGTTCATCTGCTACGCGATCATTTTTTGCAAATATAAAGGAGAGCAAGAAGCGCCGCCGGTTGTTACCTGGCCGGAGAGATTACAGGCGTTGAAGACCGGTCTCTGGGGACTCGCCGCCCCTATCATCATCATGGGGGGAATCTATTCGGGGGTGTTCACCCCCCTCGAATCGGGAGCGATTGCGGTACTGTACGCACTATGCATGGTGGTTGGGCGGGGCAAACTGAAATTCAGAGATATTCCGGAAACTCTGCGGAAGTCCACGGAGAGCTCAACCATGGTACTGAGCATCATTATCGGCGCCATGATACTGGGCATTTTCATGACCATGATGCGGGTTCCGAACATGGCGATGGATTATGTTTCGAGCCTCGAAATCTCCCGCTGGTGGGTGATGATCGCCATTTTCGCCCTCTTAACGGTGCTCGGCATGTTTCTCGAGGTTATCTCGACCATGATGATCACGCTCCCTATCCTCTATCCCCTGATTATTTCTCTGGGGTTCGACGGGATATGGTTTGCCGTGATGGTAACGCTGGTCATGGAGATGGCGCTTCTGACGCCCCCTGTGGGGTTGAATCTGTATGTCATTATGGGGATTACCAAAGCTTCTCTTATGGACGTGATGCGCGGCACCGTCCCGTTTTTCATCATCATGATAGGAGGACTGATACTTTTTGCGGTATTCCCGGAGATCAGCACGTGGCTTCCATCAAAAATGTTCGTGCGGTAGCGGGAGCATTGCCCGGAGCCCCATGAAAGGGCACGTTGGCGAAAGTGTCGCTGTCTGGATCGATCACAAGACGGTCGGAAGCAATGAGAGGAAAGGGAACAATTCCTATCCGTCAGAGTAAATTCTTCTGAGTAATCCCCCGG
>DIXO01000076.1 GCA_002428735.1 Syntrophaceae bacterium UBA6078
CGTCCGCCTCATAACCTCCTCCTTACAGCGGCTATTGTAAACCGGACAGATTGCGTGCTACAGACCCGGACATATTACGTGCTCCTGACAAATAATCGGAAAGATAATTGACCAAGGCACGATTGAAGTCTATAATCCTTCTCACGGGA
Organism: Syntrophaceae bacterium UBA6078; assembly: GCA_002428735.1. Classification (GTDB taxonomy): domain Bacteria; phylum Desulfobacterota; class Syntrophia; order Syntrophales; family UBA2210; genus UBA6078. The sequence continues at coordinate 150 of DIXO01000076.1, forward strand.
AATCAGACCTGATCAAGGGACCCATAAAGGAGATACACAATGGGTCTATATAGAAGAGGATCAGTCTGGTGGATGAGTTTTTCTCAAAATGGTCGGCAGTTCAGGCGCTCAACAGAGACGGAAGACAGGAAGCTGGCCATACGGATCTTTGACAAACTAAAAGGGGAGCTTGCAGAAGGAAAGTGGTTTGAGAAAGTGCCTGTTGAGAAGCATACCTTCGGGGAACTTATGGACAAGTATCTGCAAGAGCACTCATCCGTTAATAAGGTGAAAAAATCCCACCTCAGGGATAAAGGGATGGCGAAAAACCTTCTCAGCTTTTTCAAAAACAGGAATCTGACAGATATTACTTCTGCCATGATCTCTGATTACAAGGTTAAACGTCGAAAGGATGGGGTATCGCCCCGCACTATCAACTATGAACTGACGATGATGAGTCATGCCTTTAATCTTGCCAGTCTGGAATGGGAATGGGTCAAGGACAATCCTGTCAGGCGGGTCAGGAAAGACCGGGTAAACAACTTTATTGAACGCTGGTTGACTCCTGAGGAAGAGAAAAGGCTTCTTTGCGTATCGGCGCCGTGGCTTCGGGATATAATCATATTTGCCATCCATACGGGGCTTCGCCAGAGCGAGATACTTGATCTAAGGTGGTCGCAGATTGATCTGGTACGGCGAACGATGACAATCTTCGAACAGAAGAACCGGGGGATCGACACCCTGCCCTTGAATGAGACAGCCGTAAGTGTCTTAACTGAACGGTATCGCCACCGCTCTTCGGAGTTTGATCATGTGTTTCCCAGTGCCAATAATACCAGGATCGACAACATGAACCTCGTCAGGGCCTTCAAGAGAGTAATGAGAAAAGCGGAGGTTCATAACTTCCGTTTCCATGATCTGCGGCACACGTTCGCAACCCGTCTTGTTCAGTCGGGGGTCGGCATCTACGAGGTACAGAGGCTGGGAAGATGGAAGAGTCCTTCAATGGTAATGCGATATGCCCATCATAATATCGAAAGTCTCAGGGCATCCATAGAGGTTATGGACCGTTTTGAGGGGGCGATTATCACAAATTTATCACACCCTCAAAAAAACAGGGGTCACAAGTCACATCTGAGACTCGTAAACCCCTGATATTGTATGGTACGCCAGCAGGGATTCGAACCCGGGACCTACGGATTAGAAGTCCGTTGCTCTATCCAGCTGAGCTACTGGCGCACGGTTCGTAAAAAGAACGTTCTTGTAGACACTTTGCCTGTATTTGTCAAGACAAAACACGGCGCGCACCGTCACCGCACATACCCCGCCACCCCGTCGTACACATACCCCTTTCTGCCTGAACCTTCTCCCTTGGCGTCCGTTGTGTACCAGTACGATTCCGTCTGAGGATTGTACCATCGGTACAGATCCCGGGTATGGGGGAGCTTCAGGGTCGCAATGTTTCCGATCGGGCCATCCAGTATGTATCCCGCCATGGAACGCTTCCCCCCCGCCGGGTCATAAGAGTAAAAATGAGTTCCCTTTATCGGGTTGTGCCACTGGAGAAATTCCGCGGTCCCCGTTGTCCCCTTGCGGAAGAGCCTGAAAAGCGGCCCGTCTCTCCGATATCCCTGCGTGACAAGTTCACCCTGATCATCCCCGGAGGACAAACGAATATCCGCCCCTTTTGTGTACCGGTAGATATCTATTAATTCAGGCCCTTTAAGGCTGGCAACTTCAAGCGACACATCAACGATCTCCACCCGTTCGTCAGAATAAAATATGATGTTCTCGCCATAGAAACCGGGAAGCAATCCTTCAGGGTTCACCGTGACGGTAATGTAATCCACCTCATTGGCCGTCGTTCCCCGTTCAGGTGAAACCCTGATCCATCCCCTTTTCCCTGCCATGAGGTCCGAGGTATACAGCCGCACACCTTCAAACTCCGCAGTCCCCTCTCTCACAACCAAGACCAGTGTATGCGTTTCATCCTCTTTGAGGCCTTCTGCCGCCGCGAACTCGACTCGCTCCCTCTCATCGGAGTAACAATCTATCTCACCCGTCAAACGACCGTCGACAAAAACCTCCACGGTGCCGCCGGGAATATCCTTCCACAGGAATACAGTGATACCGCTCCCTGAGAAGGAATACCGGAATGCTGCGTCTCCCCCGGTGCTGGATGGATACCCTCGCTTTTCCGTCCAATCGCCGGAGGTGTAAGCGCTGTCTTTCAGATAGCTGGGCACCTGATAGCGCTGCGTTCCGGAAACAGCCTCATTCGCGAAGGAGATATATCGCCCCTTTTCATATGCGATCCCTCGGAAGGTTCTTCTCCCTCCCTGCACAATCGCGCTCCATGTGAGGATTTTCTCCCCCCTGTTTCGCAATTCGATCTTCTTTACCAGTTTTCCCTCGGCCGCAACCCTGCCAAAGTTTATCCCGAGGGGATGTATCACCATGGCGGAACGGGATTTCTTTTCCGCCAAGGTAAATTTCAGGAACACGGTCCGTTCTCCGTTCTTAAAATGCAACTTTAACTCTTCGTTATAATCCCCTACAGGCAGTTGTTTTTCAAAGAACACTGAGTTCAGGCTTGTCTCAAGGCGTATCAGGACGTTCAACCGTTCCGCCGTAGATAAACCATCGTTCTCAACCACAGCGGACTCCACAGAGACGCGAAGCCGATTCCCGGATCTTCCCGCCGTGTCGGAAAGGATTTCGCCATCTACAGAGGACCAGCCGTCCACTCCCTGTACCTGCCAGAGGAGTTCCCCTCCCCCCACATTCCTGAGCGCAATGGTTGCCTTGGATGACTCGCCGGGTCCGATGGCGCCTAAATCCAGTTCACGCGGGGATACGAGAAGAACAGGAATGGCAGGAGGCTCTTCGATAGTGACTACCGCCCCATTGCTCTTCACCTCACCCTTCAGGCAGCTGATTTCCGTCTGACCGGGAGCGCCGGCTATAAAGATGGGCTTCCTGCGCAGGAAAGATCCAACGGATGGATCAGAGAGAATCCACCTGCACCCGGATCCGCTTGAAAGATCGGTCCTGCTCCCGTCCGACCAGATGCCGGTCGCGCGAAACAGCATCCTGTCATGAACCGCCATCCTGATGGAAACCGGGGTGAGGGATATGGATGTCAGGGATAGAACGTTGATGGGGAAGGTTATCCGCTCATCCCCTCCGTTTGACCGTATCATGATAGCCCCTTCGTGCTTTCCATCCGGCAGACCGGAGGTGTCCACGGCAATACTCACCTGCCCGGAATCTGTGCCGCGCAGCGGGCTTTCCCCGTGAAGCAAGGGCGTACCGCCTCCCACTATGAGCCAAGGAACACTGCCGGTAACCTCCCACTCCAGATTCTCCGCACCGGCGTTCCGCACGGAGAGGGAAAGGGTTGCCCGGGAATCTTTTTCCATGCGATCGAGGGTGATCTTCGGCATATATACCTTCAGGAGCGGACCGTCGAGGGCCTCGACCGGTATGGTCGAGGAGGGGCTCGTTACTCCCCCTTCTCGCGCAAACACTCGCACGTTCCCCACCGATTTGCCGAGCAGAAGACCGTCTTCGTCGAGGAAAGAAGCCACCCGATCGTTCTCCGAGATCCAACGAACCGTATCAGTTATTTCCTTTCTCGAACCGTCCGAGTACAAACCGATGGCGCCCACCTGCACCTTTCTCCCGACCTGCGCGGCAACGGTGGGCGGCACCAAAGCGATGCTTCTCAATACCGGGGGGGATGCGGCGTCACTTCCCTGCAGGACAGTGATAGTAACCGGGATCGTCCTGGTCCCGGAAGAGGTGACAATGATTATGTGAGTGGTATGGCGCCCCAGGGAAAGACCGCGCGGGTCCGCCGTGACCGACAGGGTCTGTATATCGTTCACCACGACGCCCGAATAGGCATCAAGGGTCAGCCAGGGTTCCATCCACTTGACCCCCCATCGTACCTCACCCCTTCCGCCAATCGTAATTGAACGGGCCGCGGTCTCGGAATTTCGCATAACACCAAAATCTATGGATTCGGGCGTTATGGAGAGGACGGGACTCCCGGTCAGAGAAAAGGCTGCCGTCGATCCCGGAAGAAGCAGAATCAGGATCAGGGCAACAAAAATAATGTTTTTTATTTTCAACACTCTCGTATTCCTCATTTTCATGACGCACAACGAACGGCTGCACCCCACGGTACCGAAACCGCCATTTCCATCGTGCGCCAGATTGGTGAAATTATTATAAGTGGCGGACTATGTCAAGAAAAGGGGAGATCAAAAAGACTTGACACCCTTCGAATAGAGCATATATAGTCCCGGCCCTGGCAATCACCCATAACAGGGAACCCTTACGCCCGTTTCTTTTATCGATAAAAAATGAATCCTCCCGATCTGAAATACTGGCTTGCGCTGAAGTTGACACAGGGCGTTGGGAATGTGGGATTCAAAAATCTTGTCACGGCCTTCGGTTCTCCACGCGCCGTCTTCGAAGCGTCGGTGGCGGCCCTCCAGCAGGTTCCCCACATCACGCAGAAAGTGGCGCGGAATATCGAGGACTTCAAGGCCTGGCAGCCGGTAGAACGGGAACTGGAAATGGCGGACAGGCTGGGTGTCTCGATCGTTACCTCCGATTCTCCCCTCTATCCTCCGCTGCTTTTGAACATATACGATTTTCCCCCTGTTCTATACGTGAAGGGAACGCTCTCTCAACGCGACGTACCTCTCGCAGTGGTCGGCTCCCGGATGGCGAGCACCTACGGAAGGTTCACAACGGAGCGCCTCTGCCGTGAACTTGCCTTGTCGGGGGTAACCGTTGTCAGCGGCATGGCGCGGGGCATCGACTCCGCTGCCCATACCGGGGCCCTCGCGGGAAAGGGGAGGACCATCGCCGTTCTGGGTTCGGGGCTGGATGTCGTGTATCCTCCCGAGAACAGGGGGCTGTTTGAAAGGATAGCGGAAAGCGGCGCCGTAATAACCGAATTCCCCTTCTCAGCCGAGCCCTTGGCCGCCAACTTCCCCGCCCGGAACAGGATTATCAGCGGCATCTCACTGGGGGTTGTGGTGGTGGAGGCGGGCGAAAAGAGCGGTTCCCTGATCACGGCGCGGGTCGCCCTGGAACAGGGGAGAGAGGTCTTTGCCGTTCCGGGGAGTATCGATTCGCCGGGGACGAAAGGGACCCACCGGCTCATACGGGAAGGGGCGAAGCTGGTTGAAAGTACGCAGGATATCCTTGATGAGATTCTCCCCCAGATTGATCTCCCGCAAATACAGGACAAACCGGCCGTGGATGCCGCCAGTGAAAAAGGAGCAATGTCATTCGGCGAACTCGAAGACGTCGAACAGACTATTCTCAAGGCACTCGGCACCAAACCGATACACATAGATACCCTGGCAGCCGATACGGGCTATCAGATACAGAATCTCCTGGGAATCCTGATGTCGCTGGAATTGAAAGGCCGCGTCACGCAGCTTCCCGGCAAGACATTTGTAGCAAAGGAGTAACCGTGCCTCACTCGCTCATCATTGTTGAATCTCCAACCAAGGTCAAAACCATCAAGAAATACTTGGGCTCTGAATTTGAGGTGAAGGCCTCCGTGGGACATATCAAAGACCTCCCCAAGAGCAGGCTGGGGATCGATCTCGACAATAACTTCGAGCCGATCTATGAAGTCATCAACGAAAAGAAGAAGGTCATTGCCGACCTCAAAAAATCGGCGCAGAAAGCGGACACAATCTTTCTGGCCCCCGACCCCGACCGCGAGGGGGAGGCCATCGCGTGGCATGTGGCAAGCGAGATAGACGGAAAGAAAAAGATCTACCGTGTCCTCTTCAACGATCTCACGAAGAAGACCGTCATGGCGGCCATTCGCAATCCTCTCGAACTGAACGGCAACAAATACGAGGCCCAGCAGACCAGGCGCATCCTTGACCGGCTGGTAGGATACCAGATCAGCCCCATCCTCTGGAAGAAGGTGCGGCGGGGCTTGAGCGCAGGCCGGGTTCAATCGGTTGCAGTCAGGATCATCTGCGACCGGGAGGCCGAAATCGCCGCCTTTGTGTCGCAAGAATACTGGAACATCACCGCTCTGCTCGAAGGGGGCAATCCCCCTCCCTTCGAGGCGCGACTGACCAGAATAGGGGGGAAGAAAATCGACCTGAAAAACGAGGCGCAGACACGGGCGACTCTCGAAGAACTGAAGGGCGTCCCCTTTATCGTTGGCACAGTGGAAAAGAAGGAGGTCAAGCGCTCGCCGGCCCCTCCCTTTACCACCAGCAAACTCCAGCAAGAGGCGTCGCGGAAGCTGCGCTTCACGGCAAAAAAGACGATGAGCGTAGCGCAGCGGCTCTACGAGGGGATGGCTCTGGGAGAAGAAGGCCCTGTCGGTCTCATCACCTACATGCGGACCGATTCGGTCCGCATCGCCGCAGAAGCTCTCGAAGAGGCGAGAGACTATATCGGAAAGACCTACGGGAAAGAGTTTCTCCCTCCCAAAGCGCGGGTCTTCAAGTCATCCAAATCTGCCCAGGATGCCCATGAGGCGATACGGCCGACGGGAACAGCGTACGCGCCGGACAGGATTAAACGCTACCTCAAAGGGGACGAATTTCGCCTCTATCAGCTCATATGGAATCGCTTTATCGCGAGCCAGATGAATCCCGCTGTCTTCGATCAGACGGGTGTCGATATCCTGGCGGGCCGATGTCTCTTTCATGCTCAGGGCTCTATCATGAAGTTTCCCGGATTTACTGCCGTTTACACCGAATCCAGCGACAAGGATGATGATAACGGCGGTGGAGAGGCGGGAGATTCGAATGGGTCGAGACTCCCCCATGTCTCCGAAGGAGAGAATCTCCGACTGCTCTCGCTGGAGCCGCAGCAAAGTTTCACCCAGCCGCCGCCCCGCTTCTCAGAGGCAACCTTGGTCAAAGAGCTTGAAGAAAAAGGGATCGGGCGGCCCAGCACGTACGCCGCCATTATCAGCACCATACAGAACAGAGATTACGTTAGTCTGGAAAAAGGGAGATTTCATCCCACGGACCTCGGCGCCGTGGTCAACGAACTCCTCGTGGAAAATTTTCCCAACATTATGGATGTGAAATTCACCGCTTCCATGGAAGACCGGCTGGACATGATCGAGGAGGGAAAGGTCACGCGGCGCGAAACGCTGGAAGATTTTTATACCCCTTTTAAGGCAGAGCTGGAGAAGGCCGGCGAAGAGATGCGGAACATCAAGCGGGAGGAGACACCCACCGATCTCGTCTGTGACAAGTGCCAAAGCCCCATGGTGATCAAATGGGGGAAGAACGGGAAATTCCTGGCCTGCTCCAACTATCCGGCCTGTAAGAACACGGGGAACATCGCGCAGGACGAGAACGGCGAGATCGCCAAGGCGGAGGCGACAACGACCGACGTCATCTGCGACGTATGCGGAAAACCCATGGTGATCAAGGAGGGGCGGTTCGGCCGTTTCCTTGGCTGCTCGGGATATCCTGAATGCACGAATACGAAACCGCTCGACACGGGAGTCAAGTGCCCCCAGGAAGGGTGCGATGGTACCCTCTGCGAAAGGCGATCCAAGAGGGGAAAAACCTTCTACGGCTGTTCATCCTACCCGAAGTGCACCTACGCCCTGTGGGACCGTCCCATACCGGAAAGCTGCCCCGTCTGCGGTCACCCCTTCCTCGTGGAAAAATTCTACCGGGGAAGAGGACCGGTCAAGGTGTGCCCCAGCAAGGGATGCGGTTACAAGGAACAGGGAAACGAGTGAATCGCCGCAGGGAAATCAAACCCGTTGTCATCATCGGTGGCGGTCTCGCGGGATGCGAGGCTGCCTGGCAGACAGCGAAAAGGGGGATATATCCCCTTCTCTATGAGATGAAGCCCGCGCGCTTCTCTCCCGCCCACACCTCGGCGCTCCTCGCGGAGCTGGTATGCAGCAACTCCTTTCGTTCCAATGCGCCTGAGAATGCCGTCGGTCTTCTCAAGGAGGAGATGCGCATGATGGGCTCCCTCACCATGGAGGCAGCCGACGCCACGGCTGTTCCGGCAGGGAAAGCTCTTGCCGTGGACAGGACCTTATTTTCACGCTACATCGAAGAACGGCTCTCTTCGGCGGGAGTCAACATAGTACGTGAAGAGGTCACCCGAATACCCGATGAATTTATCGTTATCATCGCCACAGGGCCCCTCACGTCAGACACTCTGGCGCAGGAGATCTCAACGCTCACCGGCGGGGAATACCTCCATTTCTATGACGCAATTTCTCCTGTCGTGGAAGCCGAATCCATCGATCATACCCGTGTTTTCAGGGCATCAAGATACGGAGAGGAGAACGAAAGGGGAGACTACCTGAACTGCCCCCTCACCCAGGAGGAATACGAGCGGTTCTGGACGGAACTGATGAAGGGAGAAGAGGTGCCTCTCAGGGGTTTCGAAGACAGACACTGTTTCGAGGGGTGCCTTCCCATCGAGGTCCTGGCGAGGAGAGGACCAAAGACCCTCCTCTTCGGTCCTATGAAACCGGTGGGGCTCATCGACCCGAAAACGGGGAAGCGTCCTTACGCCGTGGTGCAGCTCAGGCAGGAAAACAGCGAGGGGACTCTTTATAATATGGTGGGATTTCAGACGAAATTGACATGGACCGAGCAGAGGCGGATACTGAGGATAATTCCAGGGCTCGAAAAGACGGATTTCGCGAGATACGGCAGCATACACCGTAATACCTTCATCAATTCCCCTGCCCTGCTGAGAAAGACGCTCCAGCTTCAATCGAACAATGATATCTTCTTTGCGGGACAGATCACGGGGGTCGAAGGGTACGTGGAATCGGCGGCCATGGGGCTGATGGCGGGGCTAAATGTCTGCCGGCACGCAGCGGGGCAGGATATGACGCCCCCTTCGAGAACGACCGCTCTGGGGGCGCTTCTTCATCATATTACCAACGCAGATTACAAAACCTTCCAGCCCATGAACGTGAATTTTGGCCTTTTTGATCCTCTCGAAGGCCGGGTACGGAAGAAGGAACGGGGACGGCAGTATGCAAAGCGCTCCCTTACCGCGCTGAAAAGTTGGATGGAATTATACGTTTCGTGAATGGATGATCCGGAGTCCTTCCAGGGTCAGCATCTCGTCAACATGCTGGACAGTGCTGGTTTCGTCGGCTATAACCCCCGCCAAGCCTCCCGTCGCGATAACCGTGCACTCAGTCCCCGCCTCTTTCTTGATACGATTTACAATTCCATCGACAAGACCTGCATAACCAAAGATGATTCCCGCCTGCATGCTGCTGATCGTATCTCTGGCGATCACCTGCCGGGGTCTGGTTAATTCGACAGGAGGAAGTTTAGATGCCCGCCTGAAGAGCGCCTCGCTCGATATGACAACTCCGGGGGCAATACACCCGCCCATATATTCCCCCTTCTTTGTCACATAATCGAAGGTGGTAGCCGTACCGAAATCGACAACGATGAGATCCCCCTCATACTTATCATGAGCGGCAACGGCGTTGACGATCCTGTCGGCCCCAACCTCCCGTGGATTATCATAGAATATGGGCATGCCGGTCCTGATCCCCGGCCCCACGATAAGGGGAGTCACATGAAAATACTTCCTGCAGAGGGGCTCCAGTATGTTCAGCATGGAAGGAACCACGCAGGATATGATGATATTACTGATAGAGCGCGAGCCTATTTTACTGGTTTTGTAGAGGTTCAGGATCAGCATCCCGTATTCGTCGATGGTGTGATCAACCACCGTACGAATTCTCCAGTGGTTCAGCAGTTTGTCCTGTTCATAAATACCGATAACGGTATTGGTGTTTCCCACATCGATGACCAGCAGCATTGGCGTTTACCCGTCTTTCTGTATTGTTACATCCCCGAATCGTATTGAAATGTTTCTATGGTGCTCATCAAGGAGCAGGAGAATGCCCTCATCGTCTATCCCCTGGCATCGCCCCCTGTGCCTGACAGTTCCGTCCGTTACCTCCACCATTTGTCCGGCCATTCCCGAATATTCCAGCCATCGGTCTCTCACGGGTGCGAGACCGTCTCGCAGAAAAATTCGGTACCATTGTTCCAAGAGCCGGTACAGTCCGGCGGTCAGGTCGAGGCGTGAGACCTCGCGAGAGGTTTCTTCCCTGAGAGATGTAGACAGGGGACGAAGATCTTCCTGAAAGTCGTCCGGTTCCATATTGACATTAATGCCGATACCCACAACCACAAACTCTACCTCAGGCCCCTTGCTTCTCATCTCCGTCAGAATGCCGGAGATCTTTCTCCCTCCCGCCAGGACGTCGTTGGGCCACTTAAGGGCGACGGGGCAATAACCGTTCAGCAATTCGGCAACGGCCACTCCGGCAACAAAAACCAGCCCTGTGGCGAAGGCGGGGGGTATGGGGGGACGCAAGATAACCGAGGTATAGAGATTCCGGCCGGGAGGCGAATGCCATACCCTCCCCCTCAGTCTTCCCCTTCCGGCCGTTTGGCGGTCGGCTACCACCACTTCTCCTTCACGGGCGCCATGGGTGGCAAGAACATCGGCATGGCTGTTTGTTGAATCAATGGTCTCGAAGAAATGAATCCTGCTGCCTATGAGACCGCCGGTGGTGATTCTCTCGAGAGATTCTTTGCTGAAATCCTGATGCATAGTTCCGTACACTGAAACGACTTGCCTGTTCTTTCTTATTTCCGCGTCTCTTTGAAGAGGAGTGATATATCGGCTGCGGGGGCGGAGTGAGTCAAGGCTCCGACGGAGATGAGATCGACCCCCGTCAGGGCGATTTCCCTCACATTTGACAGGGTGACATTCCCCGAAGCCTCAACCAGCGCCCTTCCGCTGATGACGGTAACCGCTTCTTTCATTGCGTCGACCCCCATGTTGTCCAGCATGATGATATCAACCTTCGCTGCGAGGGCCTCGTCGACTTCCTGAAGGTTTTTCGTCTCCACCTCGATCCGTATCCCCGGAGGGAGGGTTTTCTTTACTTTTTCAACGGCCAGGGAGATGCTTCCCGCGGCGCTGATGTGGTTGTCCTTGATCAGAACCTGGTCGTAGAGCCCGAACCGGTGGTTCGTGCCTCCTCCAGCCGTGACCGCGTATTTTTCCAGGCATCTGAGGGTGGGCGTGGTCTTCCTCGTATCCATGATCTTCACCCCCGTCCCCTGTACCGCTTCAACATATCGATGGGTCAACGTGGCAATTCCGCACATCCTCTGAAAAAAGTTCAAGGCCACCCGTTCCGCCATGAGAATGGACTTCAGGCTCCCCGAGACGCAGGCAAGTATGTCTCCCCTCCCCGCCGACCGGCCGTCGGAGAAATGAGCCTCAACGGCCAGAGTGGGGTCACGGGTAAGAAATACCTCCTTGAAGACATCGATCCCTCCGATAACGATACCCCCCTTTGAAACCGCTTGGGCGGCGCCGGTCTCCCGGCCGGTCAGTATGGCCGTCGTCGTCAGGTCGCCCGATCCGATGTCTTCTTCAAGGGCCTTTCCGATCAGTTCTTTCACGCCGGCATCTGCAAGCATAGGAAGCCTCATCCCATATCTCGAAGCCTGGCCAGGGCGTCTTCAAGCACCCGATTCTTTTCCCGCAGGGCGTTGAACTTGGCCTCTTCCTTTTCCACGATTTCGGGGGACGCCTTCTTCAGGAAATCCTGATTCCCCAATTTCCTGGAAACGAAAGAAAGGTCTTTCTCAATCTTTTTGATCTCCCTTTCAAGCCGCTCTTTCTCGGCCGCGATATCCACAACCCCCTCCAGAAACACATGCACCCTGATAGAGCCCACGACTCCCGTCGCGGATCCCTTTGGTTCCGGAACATTCACGTCCATCTCCAACCCTTCCAGGTTCGCAAGGTCCCGTATGTATTCCTTCCCGGAGTTCATGACGGAAAGCCGATTGGCGTCCGGCGCGGAAACGAGGACCCTCAGCCTCTTTGAAGGACTGATATTCATGACACCCCGGATGTTTCTCACGCTGGTAATGACGTTCATGATGATTTCCATCCGGGAGCGGGCATCTTCATCCTCGAGGGAGGCGTCCGGCTCGGGGAACCGGCTCACCATGATGTACCCTTCACCCTCCGTGAGTTTCTGCCATATCTCCTCAGTGACAAAGGGGATGAAAGGATGGAGGAGTTGAAGGGCCGTTTTCAGGGTGCTAAGGAGTGTATACTGCGCGGCGCGTTTCGTTTTATCTGGCTGTTTACCGTACAGGGCCGGCTTGATCAGTTCAAGATACCAGTCGCAGAACTCATGCCAGAAAAACTGATAGATCCTCCCTGCGGCGTCATTGAAGCGGTACTCGTCGAGGTGCTGCCTCACGTCGCCTACGGCGCGGTTGAGGCTGTCCATGATCCACCGGTCACACAGCGAAAAATCCCCCTTCTCCGGGGCCTGTCCGGAATAGTCCTCAAGGTTCATCAGGGAGAAGCGCGCCGTGTTCCATATCTTGTTGATAAAGTATCCATACCCCTGAATCCGATCCTCGGACATTTTGACGTCTCTCCCCTGCGCGGTAAAGGCTGCAAGAGTAAAGCGGATGGCATCGGCGCCATATTTGTCGATCATTTCGATCGGATCGACGCTGTTCCCCTTCGATTTGCTCATCTTCTCGCCCTTTTCATCGCGCACCAGGGCGTGGAGATATACATCCCTGAAGGGGACATCCCCCATGACATAGAGCCCCATCATCATCATCCGCGCCACCCAGAAAAAGATGATATCGAAGCCGGTGATGAGGAGAGAGGTGGGGTAGAAGGTTTCAAGTGCGGGGGTCTTGTCGGGCCATCCCATGGTCGAAAAGGGCCAGAGGGCGGAACTGAACCACGTATCCAGGACATCTTCATCCTGGCTGAGAGAAGTCTCCCCGCACCCCGGACAGGTGTCGGGATCCTCGGTTGAGACAATCGTCTGGCCGCATCCGTCACAATACCATACCGGTATCCGGTGCCCCCACCATATCTGCCGTGAGATGCACCAGTCCCGTATGTTGTCCATCCAGTCGAAATAGGTCGCCTCCCACATGGGGGGGACGATCTTTGTCTCACCCTTGACGACCGCCGCGATAGCGGACCGGGCCAACGGTTTGACCCTGACGAACCACTGCTTGGACACCATGGGCTCCACGGTGGTCTTGCACCGGTAGCAACGCCCCACGTTATGCGCGTAGGGCTCCGTTTTCACCAGATATTCCCCTGCCTTGAGGTCCTCCACAATATTGTTCCGGCAGGTGTAGCAGTCCTGTCCCCGGTAAATCCCCCCGTTTTCATTGATAATGGCGTCACCGTCCATGATGGAAATAACCTCAAGGTTGTGGCGCTGCGCCATGGCAAAGTCGTTGGGATCGGCCGACGGGGTGATCTTCACGGCGCCGGTCCCGAATTCCTTGGCGACATAATCGTCCGCGATAACTGGTATCCGCTTGTTCACGATGGGAAGGATTACCTCCTTCCCGATGATGTCCGCGTATCGTTCGTCACCGGGGTTGACGGCGACAGCGGTATCCCCCAGCATCGTCTCCGGACGGGTAGTGGCCACAATGATTTCCCCTTCCCCCTCCGCATAGGGGTACCGGATATGCCACAGGCTGGTGGCCTCTTCCTCGTACTCGACCTCCAGATCGGATATGGCTGTGTGGCAGCGGGGGCACCAGTTGACAATGTAGTCATCCTGGTAGATGAGATCATCATTGTAAAGCCGGACGAACACCTCGCGCACCGCCCGGGACAGCCCTTCATCCATGGTAAAGCGTTCCCGTGACCAGTCGCAGGAACAGCCCAGTTTGTGAAGCTGATTTATGATGACGCCGCCGTATTTCCGCCGCCATTCCCACACCCGCTCGATGAACTTATCCCGCCCGATGTCATGCCGCGTCGTCCCCTCGCGGGCCAGTTCCTGCTCCACCACATTCTGGGTGGCGATCCCCGCATGGTCGGTTCCGGGCATCCAGAGGGTATTATACCCCAGCATTCTCTTGTAGCGGACGATTATATCCTGAAGGGTATTATTGAGCGCGTGCCCGATGTGGAGAATCCCCGTCACATTCGGTGGTGGAATTACTATGGAAAACGGTTTTTTGTCGCTTACATCCTCGGCATGAAAAAGGCCCTCGTCAAGCCAGCGCCGGTACCACTTTTCTTCAACGTCTCGAGATTCATATGCCTTACTGAGTTCTTCTCTTCCCATGATACATCCTTGTCTGCCTTTTGCGATTCGAGTTGCGGGGATCAGTTCCCCGGTACCCGGGATTCGACTGCCCTGCTTATCATACTTTCATCTCGAGGGGCAAACCATTTGATGTCCGGATCCCGCCTGAACCAGGTCATCTGCCGCCGGGCGAAGTGTCTCGTGTCACGTTGTATGAGCCTCACCATATCATCACGTGTCTGTTCTCCCCGGATATGGGAGAGGATATGGCGATAGGTCATTCCTTGGAGGGGGAGGGTTTCTTCGTCATACCCCATCTCCAGAAGTCGCCTCCCTTCGTCGACCAACCCGCCATCCACCATCCGTTCGACCCGGGTGTTAATCCTTTCATACAGAAGAGCACGGTCGATTCTGAGGCCTATCTTGATATACTCATAAGATCTCCTCTCGAATCGATGCTCCTCCCGGATCGCGACAATCGAATGTCCGGTCCGTTCTATCACCTCAAGCGCCCTGATTATCCTGACGAGATCGTTCGGGTGGATACCCGCGGCCGCCTCCGGATCAATCCGCTTCAGGCGCTCATGCAGGTAGCCTGAGCCATACCGAGCGGCCGCTTCTTTGTATGAATCACGAAGTCTCCCGTCGGCGCCGGGCGCCTGCAGGAGCCCGCCGAGGAGGGCATTCAGGTAGAGTCCCGTCCCTCCCACCACAAAAATACTTTTCTTATTTTTTTGAAGAGCACGAATCGCCTCATCAGCCTGTTCGACAAACATGGCGGCGTTGAACTCTTCATCGGGATCGACCACATCGATCAGGTGATGGGGGGCCAGCGCCCGCTCTTCCGGCGAGGGTTTTGCGGTGCCGATATCCAGATGCCGGTACACCTGCATGGAATCAGCGCTGATGATCTCCCCGCCGAACCTTCCGGCGAGCCTGACCGCCAGGGCGGTCTTACCCACCCCGGTAGGACCGGTAATGATCGTGAGAAACGGTTTCGGGTGCGAAGCATTTCCGGCGGAGGTGAGCGTATCCGTTATCATTTTCTCTTGAACATCCTCTCCAGATCCCTCACCCCTATCACGGTGTAGAGCGGCCTCCCATGGGGACAGGTAGCGGAGAATGGAATCGCATCCAGGTCTCTGCAGAGCGCCGCCACCTCCGGCTCCGTGAGGGCATGGCTGGCCTTCACGGCGCCTTTGCACGCCATGACGGCAAGGATTTTATCGCGCATCTCATCAAGGTGATATGTCCGTCCGGTGTCATCAATCTCTTCCATGATATCGGAGAGCAGCTCTTCAAGGTTGCACCCGGAGAGGAAAGAGGGGACCTGTTTCACCGCAACCGTGTTCTCTCCGTACTCCTCCACGCCGAGGCCCAGCGATTGCAGGATGTGGGCAATACCCATGAGGAGAGCCACGCGGCCGGGGCGCAAATTGACCACCTCAGGAATCAGGAGCCCCTGGGTACTGGGCTTTCCCCCCTGAGAAACCTTCAGTTTTTCAAAAAGCACCCGTTCGTGCGCGGCGTGCTGATCCATCAGGACCAGGGCGCTGCTCGATGAAAATATCAGATACGTTCCGGCAACCTGCCCCAGATAGGCAAGGGTGGAAAAGGATATTGTCTCTTCCGGAGCGGAGGGCTCGCCGGAAGAAACGGGCTGCCTTCCGATTGCTTCTCTCCGGCTTGGGAAACCCGGCAATGCGCTTCTCGTGGCCGGAGGAACGGGCATATCAAATGTGCGTTTTTCGACACCTGACTGGAGGACATATTGTTTCAGGGTTTCTCCGACCCGTTCACGGTATATCCCCGCCCCTTTGTCGGTGGAAGGATTTTGAAACCCGTGGAGGGACACGGACATCCCGGCCAGGGAGCGTGTGAGGGTCTCTCTGATGAGACCGTATATGTCGGAAGGATTCTGAAAACGCACCTCCATCTTGGCCGGATGTACATTGATATCCACGTCGTCGGTGGGCATCTCTATAAAGAGGACCACGTAAGGAAACCTCCGGGGTTCTATCAGTCGCCGGTAGGCGGTTGTGACCGCATGATTCAGGAGTTTGTCCCTGATGAACCGGCCGTTGACGAAATAGTACTGTCCCTTGGCGTTCGATCGTGTCCGATCAGGCAGGGAGATGACGCCGGTGAGAAGCACCTTATCCCGTTCTCCCCGCACTTTCAGGGTGTGTTTTCCAAAGTCGTCTCCGAAGACGAGCGCGATCCGGTCGGCAAGATTTTCCGTCCACGGGACGGCGAGAACAGTCCTGCCGTTCGCGACAACCCGCATCTTGACACCGGGGCTGGAGAGGGCGAGGCGCACCACCGTGTCCATGCAGTGAGTCTGCTCGGTGGAATCTCCCTTCATGAACTTCTTTCTGGCAGGGGTGGAATAGAAAATATCGGTCACTCGGACCGATGTACCCACGGGACAGCCGACATCGACAATCTCTTCGATCTTTCCGCCCCGGACTATCGCCCTCGTTCCCGAGAGGGAATCTTCCCGCTTCGTCAGCATTTCGATACGGGATATGGAGGCGATGCTCGCCATGGCCTCCCCGCGGAAACCGAACGAGAGGATCCGATGTATGTCTTCAAATGTGTATATCTTGCTCGTGGCATGCCGCTCGAAGGCAAGAGCCACGTCATCCCGGTCAATCCCCCTTCCGTTGTCAACAACCCTGATCGACCGTTTGCCGCCTCCTTCCAGCTCAACCACGATATCGGTCGCCCCGGCATCAAGAGAATTTTCCACAAGCTCCTTCACAATGGACGCGGGCCTCTCAATCACCTCGCCGGCGGCTATCCGGTTGGACAGCGCCTCGGGCATGACGACTATTTTCCCCTGCAAGATGCCTCCTCAGTTTGACAGACTCCGGGCTTTTCTTTCATGAGCAACGTCTCTGACCTGTGAGAGCGTGCGGGCATCTCCGGTTATCACCTCGCCGTGTCCGGGATAGATACGGGCCGGGTTGATAGTTCCACACAGATATTCGTATGATGCCCGGATGCGCTCTCTGCTCCAGCAGAACCGGTTCACCTCTCCCGTACCGTCCGGTGACACATTAACGATCAGGTCTCCAGAGATTAATTCCGCCGTTCGCCCGTTGTAGAAACAGAGGGAATCTTCCGTATGACCGGGGGTGCGCACTGCATTCCACTCTCCGAAACCGAAATCCCCAAGAGAAGAATCCGTTTCATCCGCATCTCCGAAATAGCTGATGCGGTCCGTGCTGAAGGGGAGCCGTACAATGCCTCTCAACCCCGGGAGGGGGATTCCTGCCAGGCTCTCGACGGCGAGATGAGAAAACCTTCTCAGGTACCGCGCGCTTACCATTGTCGCAGAAGGAATACTCACAAACCAGTTCCTGATCACTGATATTTTTTTCTTACCCGTGAGATAATCCTCTATCATGGCGTGAAAGAGAACCCGTGTTCGAGGGGAAGACAAAGAGAGGAGGTGTCCGATCCCGCCGATGTGGTCTATATGAAAGTGCGTGGCCGTAATGTAACGGAGGTCGTCCACGGGACGACTCAGATTATGGTGTATGTAGTCGGCAATATCCTGAGCGCATCCGATGCTTCCCACATCAACAGCCATGAGGCCTTCGTCGCCTTCGATCAGGTAGGCTCGGGCAAAACCCGTGTTCGGGACGGGATGTACCCTCTGGAGATCGCGTATTCCCGCGGCGCCCATTTGTCCCCCTTTAACTCGGGCGAGTCATATACTCCTCGAGAGCTATCTGCCAGAACCGCATCGTGCGCCGGGTGGCATCGGCAAATTTCCTGCAGCTGAGTACTGAGTATGCCGGGCGGGGAGCGCATCTGCCGAGCTGCGCGGATCGTATCGGTGTAATAGTGACACCCTTCATACCCGTATAATCGAGGATCTTGAGGGCAAACTGGTACCACGTGCATGTCCCGCGGTTGGTGACGTGGAAGACGCCCCGATGACCTTCCTCGATGAGCATCCGCACGGCAGCCGCCAGATCTACCGTATAGGTGGGAGAGCCGGTCTGGTCATCGACCACATCTAATACACCGGTTTCTTCAGCCCGCTTCACGATTGCTTTGACGAAATTCTTTCCATGCTCCCCGAACAGCCAGGAAGTCCTGATGAGGAGGTAATCATTGGAAAACTCCCGGAGGTACTCTTCCCCCTTCAGCTTGGACCTCCCGTAGGCGTTGATGGGGCAGCATGGGTCATCTTCCCTGTACGGGGTCCTCTTGGTCCCGTCAAAGACATAATCGGTGCTGAAATGGACCAATGTGGCGCCTGACTTCCGGCACGCCAAGGCAACATTCTTCACGCCCTCGGCGTTCACCGAGAGCGAGACAGCCTCTTCAGTTTCGCATCCATCGACATTCGTGTAGGCGGCCGCGTTGATTACCATATCCGCGCCCGACCCCCGAACTACATCGCCGCACTCTGAAGGGGATGCGATATCGAAATCCTCCACATCCTTTCCCGTCACATCATGCCCCCTGCCAAGGGTGGCCATCAGATCGGTCCCGAGCATCCCCTTCCATCCCAGCACCAGTATCTTCATCAGTACCTGACCTCTTTGAGAAACAATCCCTGCGGGGGGCCGGTGATACCGGCCCGGGTCCTGTCCATGGCTTCCATGATCTCGTTGAACTCGGTCGGCGTGATGATTCCTCTCCCCACATCGACAAGCAGGCCGATGATGTTTCGCACCATGTATCGCAGAAAGCCGTTCGCCTCAATGGAAAAGGAGATCTCGCTCCCCTCTCTTTCAATGGAGACAACGGTTACGGTCCGCACATGATCTTCCGCATCACCCCCCGCGGCGCAGAAAGATGAATAATCGTGGGTCCCTTCCAGGAAGGCCGCGGCTTCGCTCATTGCGCTCACATCAAGGGGAACCCGGATGTGCCAGCACCGGTTCCTCCGGAGAGGACTCCGCACCGGGTTATTGAATATCTGGTATATGTATATCTTGCTCTTCGCGCTGTATCGAGCGTGAAATATATCATCCGCGTCCTGCAAGTCTTTGATAACAATATCTCCGGGAAGAAGACTGTTGATCCCCTTTTGAAGATTTCCACATGGAATGGTTGATCCTGTCCTGAAGTTCGCCACCTGATTCAGTGCATGAACGCCCGCATCCGTCCGTCCCGAGGCGGTGAGACATATTTGTTCCTGCGTGATGATCCCGATCTTTTCCTCAAGCACCTCCTGAATGCTCAGACCGTTCGGTTGCCGCTGCCATCCATGATAGGCAGTACCGTCATATTCGCAGACAACTTTGACGTTCCTCATCCCGATCGATCCATCGGTTATTTCATTCTTTTTGAGCACCGGTGAAGCGCTTCGACCGCCGGGAGCTTCTTCCCTTCCAGAAGTTCGAGAGACGCCCCCCCTCCGGTGGATATATAGGTAATGTAGTCGCTCTGCCCCGTCCGGTGAACCGCCACATCCGTATCCCCACCTCCGACAATGGTCAGGGCATGGGACTGAGCAATCGCATGGACCAGGGAGAAAGTCCCCATACTGAATGCGTCGAGCTCGAAGACACCCATGGGGCCGTTCCACATGATCGTTTTCGCGTCGCTGATCACCTCCCTGAAGAGGGCGATTGTGGCAGGTCCGATATCCAGACCCATCCAGTGCGGATCTATCTCCTGGATCGGGACGATCTTTGTCACCGCCTTTGGATCGCGCTCTTCAGCGATGACGCAATCGACGGGGAGATACAACTTCACGCCGTTCTTCTTCGCAACATGGAGCGCCCGTCGCGCTGTTTTCAGGAGATTATCCTCCACCAGGGAGGTGCCCACCTCGTACCCCATGGCTTTGAGAAAGGTATAGGCCATCCCCCCGCCGATGATCATCTTGTCAACCTTCTTGATAAGATTGGCGAGGGCCTCCAGTTTGCCCGAAATCTTTGACCCGCCGATAATGGCCACGAAAGGACGCAGAGGGTCTTCCAGGGCGTTGCCGAAATAGTTCAATTCTCTCTTCATCAGCAAGCCCGCGCAACAGACCTTCGCGTATTTCGTAATTCCCACATTGGACGCGTGCTTTCGGTGGGCATTTCCAAAGGCGTCATCCACGTATACATCCCCGTAACTCGCCAGTTTTTTTGCGAAGGCCGGGTCGTTTGCCGTCTCCTCTTTGTAAAAACGAAGGTTTTCCAGCATGACAACCGTGCGGGGCTCCATATCCCGGATCAGCTTCTCCACATCGTCGCCAACGCAGTCGTCCGCCAGAATCACATCCTTCCCCAAGTGGCGCGACAGTCGTTTGGCTACAGGAGCGAGGCTGAGACTTTCCACCCTCTGTCCTTTGGGTCTGCCAAGGTGAGACATGATGATGACCTTCGCATCTTCATCCAGAGCATAGTTGATCGTGGGCAGAGCGGCCTTGATCCTTCTGTCATCGGTAATGTGCAGATTCTCATCCAGCGGAACGTTCAAATCAAATCGGCACAGCACTCTTTTCCCCTTGATGTCTATATCCTGTATGTATTTCATGTGTTCCTCCATGCCGTACAAAAGGTTGGCCCAGCGAGTGGCCATATATACTACCCATGTGACGGGGTCAAGTCAGAACTCCCCCTTTTCGGGGCAGTGGAAATTTTTATCAGCGAAAGAGGAACATTGGGTGGTCTTAAAGGTCACGGGGGTTCACCGTAACCACAGCAAAGGCGGCCACCCCTTCACACCGTCCAGTGAAGCCCATCCCTTCATTGGTGGAGGCCTTCACGTTTACCCGGTTCGGCTCAATATCGAGCGCATGGGCTATATTCGAAACCATTGTAGAAATATATTCCCGCAATCGTGGACTTTCCAGAACAAGCGTCGAGTCGACGTTATTCACGACGTACCCCTGCCGGGCCGCCAGTTCTTTGACCCTGACCAGCAGTTTGATACTCGAAATATCCTTGTATGCGGGATCGCTGTCCGGAAAGTGCCACCCGATGTCTCTCTCACCGATGGCGCCGAGGATTGCATCGCAGAGGGCATGGAGCAGGACATCAGCGTCCGAATGACCGAGAAGGCCCTTGCGGGCGGGAATATCCACCCCGCCGAGGATCAGTTTCCTCCCCTCCACCAGTCGATGACTGTCATATCCGAATCCGATTCTCATGTGGTCGGCTCGTCTCTTTTCAGTAAGAGCTCGGCGAGGACAAGATCCTCCGGTGTGGTAATCTTGATATTCCAAGGAGGGCCGGGAATCGTCCATACCGGCACGCCCATATGTTCAACAAGAGAGGCGTCATCCGTCCCTGAGAAGCCGGTGCGATCTGCGTGATCGAATGCCTCAGAGATGATCTTCCTCATGAATGCCTGGGGGGTCTGTACAAGACGGAGCCCCGCTCTGTCGATCGTGTGGTGGACAGCCCCGTCTTCGCCGATCATCTTGATCGTGTCCGTTATCGGGGCGACCGGCACAACCGCCCCGTTTCGAGCGGCCTCCCGGATGGAGTGTTCTATCAACTCACTCGTAATGAAGGGTCGGACCCCATCATGGACAAGGACGATATCATCTCCGTCATTAATCAACTTCAAACCCTCTCTGACAGAGTCCTGCCGTGTCGCCCCGCCAGTCTGAATCTGCTGTACCTTGCGGATATGATATTTTTCAACAATCTCATCCTTGACATACGTCCGGTCTGCGCCGGGAGCCACAAGGATAATGCGATGCACAGAGGAGGTTTTTTCAAAGACAATCAGGGTGCGTGCCAGTATGGGAATGCCGCTGAGAGGAACATACTGCTTGGGACGGTCGTGCATCATCCGTTTCCCGGAACCCCCGGCGACAATGATTGCGACTGATTGAAGCATCAACTTCCCGTCCCTTCGAGTGTTCGCGAGGTGATGTCCAAGGAATATCCGGGGTGGGGCAGTATCGACCGCGTCTAGGCGGAAGCGCTTTTTTTCTCTTCATCTTTGAGGGCGGAAAAGACCATGCGCCCCGCCGAAGTCTGGAGAACGCTGGTTACCACCACATCGATATTCTTTCCCACGTGCCTGATCCCGTTCTCGACAACCACCATGGTTCCGTCATCAAGGTATGCAAGACCCTGTCCCGCCTCTTTCCCCTCTTTGATGACCCGCACGTTCATTGCTTCGCCGGGAAGAACAAGGGGCTTCAGGGCATTCGCAAGGTCATTGATGTTGAGGATCTTTATCCCCTGCAGTTCCGCTACCTTGTTCAAATTATAGTCGTTGGTTACGATCTTGCCCCCCCTTTCCTTGGCAAGGGCGACCAGCTTTGAGTCCACCCCCTTTATTTTCGGAAAATCGATATCAGCGATTTCAATCTTTACGCCGTCATTTTTCTGCATCCGGTTGAGTATATCCAGCCCCCTTCTCCCCCGTGAACGTTTCATATGGTCGGATGAATCGGCAATCAACTGCAGCTCATCCAGAACGAAACGGGGAACTATCAGGGTGCCGTTGATGAATCCGGTATCGCATATATCGGCCATCCTGCCGTCTATGATAGCGCTGGTATCGAGGATACGGTAATCCGGGTTTTCACCCTTCGAACCGGAGAATCGGGGAAAGCGGAAATCTTCACTCTTCTTGGATCCCAGAACGAGCCCCAGATATCCCAGAATGAAGGTAATGAAGACATAGAGATACCCGAGCGGTATTATCTCGTGTCCCTCCAGCCCGGGGATAAACCGCAAGCCAAAGGTAAAAAGAAGGGCGATCAGGAGCCCGATGACCGTTCCGATAACGCCGCCGAATATAATCCGTAATGACAGTTTTCGTATAGCCTGTTCCGTTTTAATGACAAGGATTGAAAGAAAAAGCCCCGCTGCTAAACCCAACAATGAATGAGGAAAGGTATAATATTTTAAAGCTATGAAATAACCAACCGTAGAACAGGCCACGACAAGTAAAAGCCGTATGACCAAATATCACCTCCTGTGAATCAGTTATTATATCAAAGAACGAAGCGCTGAGTTACGCCGTGAAGATCGCATTGAGGTTTTCTTCAACCTCCGTTTCCTCGCAGTCACTCGCTATCGATATCTCTCGTATGAGCAGATTTTTAGCCGTATCCATCATCTTCCTCTCGCCGAAGGAGAGGTCTTTGTCGACCTTCAGGGTAAAAAGATCGCGCAACACCTCAGCTATCTCATACACCGACCCTGTCTTGATCTTTTCCCAGTACTCTTTGTATCGTTTGTTCCAGGTCTGTTTGTCCACCGCAATGCTCTTCTCACGCAATATCTTATAGACCACAGGGATCTCTTCCTCAGAGATGATATCCCTCAGTCCGACGAACTGGGCGCTACCCTGCGGTATCATGATGGTTGCGTTATTTCCGAGAATCTTCATGACGTAAAAGGGCTGTTCGCTCCCCATGACTTCCCTGGTTTCGATAGCCTCAATAACCCCGACCCCGTGCGCCGGATATACTGCCATATCTCCTACCTTAAACATGCGCATTGCCACTCCTATGCTTCTCCCGTGTAATATGATTTTTAGCGGATCTCCATATAACACAATTTGGAATAACGGTCAATGAAATCCTCTGACCGTAATCCACCACCAACTTTTG